>JACKBJ010000030.1 GCA_020634625.1 Caldilineae bacterium
AGCCCGAGACCGCCTGGGATGCGGATGGCTTCCCGGGTAGCTGGACGCGGATTCTCGGCTGGACGCCCGACAGCCGACGGCTGCTTCTGCTATCCGGAAGCACCGCGGATGGTTGCGAGATGGGTCAGGCGTTCTCCTCCGCCAAGCTGCAGGATCTGCTGACCGGCAATCTCGAGACGCTGCCGTGGGGCGCGGGTCACCGCTTCGATCCGAGCGGCTACCGGCTGGCCTATGCCTTCGATCCGCCAGGCTCCACGGCCACCGCAACGACCCGACGTGGTCTGGCCGTTCGCGACCTGCGCGATGGGGCGACCCTGAGCGTCACGCTCCAGGCGGACAGCGTGGAGAGTCTGACCTGGTCGCCCAGCGGGGATGCGCTGGCCTTCGTGACCGGCTTCGAATTCGAGGTCTGCGACGGATGGGCACGCACGGGTCTGGCGCGCTTCGACCTCGAGTCGGGTACGACTCGCACCTTGCGTGTCGCCGGTCCCGCTCGGCTCGGGATCGTCGCCTGGCGCGACGACGGGCTCTTGGAGCTCACGGATTCGGCAACGCCACGGGACCGGTCCGCGGCGCGAATCCTCGTCGATGCCCTGACCGGCGAGATGCGTTCCGACTGACGGGCTGTGCCCATGGGCCGCGACGGTGCATGGCCCGCCGCGCGCGCCCTCAGCCCCCGGTGAACTTGGTCTTGTAGCCCAGGCCCTGCAGCGCCGCCGCGATGGCCTCGCGGTGGTCGCCCTGGATCACGATCTCGCCGTCCTTGGCCGAGCCGCCGGTGCCACAGGCGGCCTTGAGCTGCTTGGCCAGGGCCTTGAGGTCGGCCTCGGTCAGCTGCAGGTCGTGGACCAGGGTGACCGTCTTGCCGCCGCGGCCCTTCTTCTCGCGGCGGATGCCGGCCAGCTGCTTCTCGGGCGGCAGCGACGGGCCGGACGGCTTGCCGCCGCCGGTCCGCCCGCCGCGATCGATCTCGCCGCGCCGCGCATCGTCGGTCGAGTACACCAGCCTGCCGCCGCGCCGGGTCATGGCCTCGCTCCTCGGGGTCGTCGGTCCTCGAGCGCCCGTCGATCCCACGGCCTGGCTCGGCCGCGGTCCCGGCGGGCGCTCCCGGTCAGGGATTGTAGCGCGGCTGCCGCCCTCAGCGGACCAGGGTCTGGCTGCGCTCGGGCCCGACGCTGACCATCGAGACGCGCACGCCGGCCAGCGCCTCGATGCGCTCGACGTAGGCGCGGGCCGCGGCCGGCAGCTGGTCGTAGGCGCGGACCGCGGTGACCTCCTCGGCGAAGCCGGGAACGGTCTCGTAGACCGGCTCGACGCGCTCGAGCTCGGCCGCGCTGGCGGGAAAGCCGTCCAGGAGCCGGCCGTCGAGCCGGTAGGCGGTGCAGATCTGGAGCGTCTCGAGGCCCGCCAGGACGTCCAGCAGCATGATCGACAGCTCGGTGGCGCCGGAGAGCTGGGCCGAGTGCCGCAGGGCCACCAGGTCGAGCCAGCCGCAGCGCCGCGGCCGGCCGGTGGTGGTGCCGTACTCGTGACCGCGCTCGCGCAAGTGCTCGCCGATCGCGTTGACCTGCTCGGTCGGGCAGGGCCCGGCGCCGACACGGGTGGTGTAGGCCTTGACGATGCCCACCACGCGGCCCAGGCGCGCGGCCGGCACGCCGGCGCCGGCGTGGATCCCCAGGGCCGTCGTGCTGCTGCTGGTCACGTAGGGGTAGGTGCCGTGGTCGACGTCCAGCAGGCTGCCGTTGCCGCCCTCGAAGAGCACGCGTCGGCCCTCGGCCATGGCGTCGCGGATGATCGCCGCCGTGTCGGCCACGTAGGGGCGCAGCTGCTCGCCGATCGATAGCAGCGTGGCATGCAGCGCGGCCGGGTCGATCGGCTCGAAGGTCTGGCCCGAGAGGCCGGCCAGCGCGCCCAGCGTGGCGTTCTTGACGCCGGCGATGTGGGCCAGCTGTCGGCGCAGCGCCTCGGGCTGGTAGAGGTCGGCCACCCGGACGGCGGTGGTGCGCTGGGCCTTGTCGGCGTAGCAGGGCCCGATGCCGCGGCCGGTCGTGCCGACCTGGCTGGCCTCGCCGGCCAGGGCCGCCACCGCGGCTTCCATCAGGCCGTCGGCGCGCTTGTGATAGGGCAGCACCAGGTGGGCGCGATCGGAGATCTTGAGCCGCTCGCCGACCGGCAGGCCACCGGCTTCCAGCTCGGCGATCTCGCGCAGGATCTGCTCCGGGTCGAGCACCACGCCGTTGGCCACCAGGTTCAGCACGCCCGGGCGCAGGATGCCGCAGGGCACCAGGTGCAGGGCGTAGCGCCGGTCGCCGATGACCACCGAATGGCCGGCGTTGGCCCCGCCGTTGTAGCGTACGACCAGGTCGTAGGACTCGGTCAGCCAGTCGACGATCTTGCCCTTGCCCTCGTCGCCCCACTGCAGACCGGTGACGACGGCATGCGGCGCTTGCGTTGCCATGTGTGCTAAGCCCCCTTCGGTGATCGAGGGCCCCTGCCGCCATCCGGCAACAAAAAGGCCCTCAGCGGATTGCCGAGGGCGAGCTTTGCCTTTTACCGTCGCGCGGCCCGGGGGCCAGGCGCCGGTGATCCGCACCCGCTAGCGCGGGAGGCTCGCCGCGAATCGAACGACGCGGCCAGTCTAGCACAGGCTCGGCGCGCGCGGCCAGCCCGACCCTCCGTCCCGGCCCCAGCCGCCGCGTTGACCCATCCAGGCGGCCCCGATAGACTCCGGAGCATGCGCAAACCCTATGGCAGCCTGGCCCCGCTGGTCACGCCGCAGCAGGCCCACAAGCCGGTCGACTGGCCGGCCCGCTTCGGCCGCGTCGCGCCGCTCGAGCTCGAGATCGGCTGCGGCAACGGCGAGTACCTGGCCCGCTTGGCAGCGGCGCACCCCGAGCGCGACTTCATCGGCGTCGAGCGCATGTGGGGCCGGGTCAAGAAGATCCTGCGCAAGCTGGACCTGGCCGAGTTGGCCAACGCGCGCTTGATCTACGGCGAGGCCGCGATCGCCCTGGGCTACCTGCTGCCCCCGCGCAGCCTGACGCGGGTGCACACGCTGTTCCCCTGCCCCTGGCCCGGCGACGACGAAGGTCGGCACCGGCTCTATGGACCGGCCTTCCTGGCCCTGGTCAACAGCCGGCTGGTCGAGGCCGGCCGGGTGCTGCTGGTGACCGACGACCGCGACTACTTCGACTGGGTGCTGGCCCAGCTGCCCGGCAGCGGCTTCGACGGCCAGAGCGCCGAGGTGGGCGCCGACTACGGCACCAAGTTCGAACGCAAATGGGTCGGCGAGGGGCAGGCCCGATTCTACCGTCTCGATCTGACCAAGCGCCGGCACATCGAGGTGCCGCCGAGCCAGGAGGCCGTCATGCGGACCCATCGGATCGCCCGTTTCGAGGCCAGGGGCTTCGCGCCGGTCGAGGCCCAGTCCGGCGACTGCCGGGTGCGCGGCCTCGACTTCCTGCACGACCCGGCGCAGGACCGCGGCATGGTGCGCGTGGTCGTGGCCGAGCCCGGCCTGACGCAGGAGCTCTGGATCGAGATCCGGCCTCACGACGGGGGCTGGGTGGTCGCGCCAGCCCGCGGTACCGGCGGGCTGATGACCGACGGCGTGCAGCTCGCGTTGGACGCGGTGGCGGCGGCGGCCGAGGGGCTCCCGGCGGATTAAAGGTCGGCGCCGGGCAGAGGGGGGGTTCTGCCCGGCGCCTGCGTTTGCGAGGAGGAGAAAACGCACCTGCATTGTAGGACCCGGAATCGGGACTTGCTCGACGCTTACCCGACGCTCGCCCTACGCTCCGTCGACGCCGCGTGCGGCCGGTGGTCGAGGGCCCTCGACCGGATCGCCGGGGGCCCCTTAACAGGCAGGGCGCCGGGTGTGAGGAGGACACCCGGCGCCGCAACCCGAATCAGGAGGAGAGAAGTCTGCAGCCATTCTAGGCGCCCGGCCGCGGCGCTGCTGGACGGCGGGCCCACCGCTGTCCAGCGGCCAGCCTACGCCGAGCCGCCGTTCGATCCGTCGCCGGCCTCGGGTGGTCGCGCGGCGGCCTCGTTCGGTCGCGCGGTGTCGGCATCCGGCGCACCCTCGCCACGCAGAGCCTGGTAGGCGCGGCGCCAGCGCTGTTCCTCGCGGCGGTGCCGCACCCGCGCGTGACCGCGCCGCCGTGGCGTCAGGCCGAAGAGCGCCAGCCCGACCGCCGAGGCGAAGAGCTGCAGGTCGAGCCCCAGGCTGCGGTTGCGGATGTACAGCAGGTCGTAGCGCAGCTTCTCGCGCGGGGTCGAGTAGTAGTCGCCGTAGACCTGGGCCAGGCCGGCCAGGCCGGGGCGCACCGCGTGCCGTCGCGGGTAGTCCTGGATCTGGCGGACATGCCGTTGGACGAAGACCGTCCGCTCCGGGCGCGGGCCGACCAGGCTCATGTCGCCGCGCAGGATGTTGAGCATCTGCGGCAGCTCGTCGATGTGGGTGCGGCGAAGCAGGTTGCCCAGGCGCGTGACCCGGGCGTCGGCGGGCGAAGCGGGCACCGGACCGGTGACGTCCTCGGCGTTCTTGACCATGGTGCGCAGCTTGTACTGGTTGAAGCTGCGCCCGCCCTGCTTCACGGCCACCTTGGCCACCAGGAGCGGGCCGGGATCCTGCAGCCAGACCGCCACCGCCAGCAGGCTCGACAGGGGCAGCGAGACGGCGATGATCGCCAACGTCAGCAGGATCTCGACGCCGCGCTTGGCCTGGTCCCAGGGCCGGCGCGCCAGGGGCAGGCCGGCATGCCAGCGTTCCACCTCGACCATCACGTCCGGCGCCGGCCGGGCGATCACCTCGACCAGGCCGAAGCGCCGGCTGGTCAGCCACAGCACCACCGCGAAGGCGCCCAGGCTGCTGAAGGTGAAGAAGTTGACGAACTTCACCAGTCGGGCGAAGGGGGTCACCCCGAACTGTGACTGGTAGATCGCCACGATCACGCCGAAGGTGAGCGCGGCCAGAACCGTCAGCCGGAGCTGGTTCTCGGAGCGCAGCGGGCCCGGCAGGAGCCGCGCCACCTGGTAGGCCAGGGCGCTGACCAGGGCGAACAGCGCCGTCAGGGCCGTCCACTGCAGCAGGTCGTTCTGGATGTCGTAGTCGTAGAGCGCCGCCACGCGGACGGCATAGCGCTGAACCAGCCAGAAGCTGAGCAGGGTCAGGACGACGTAGGCCAGCAGGAGCAGGCGGAACTTGCGGGACCGCGCGGGGCGCTCCGGTGACCGGGGTTGTGAGGGCCTGGGTTCGCTCATGGGGCGCTTGGGTCCGCATGCCGCGTGCGGCGTCGCAAGCGGCGGGGCTCTATAATCGCACCGCGACGCCCTGGGCGTCTCCCCGGGCCAAGCCGTGACGGCCCCGCGGGGACGGGTCTCGATGCGCGGAGTCCTCATGATACCCGATTCGACCATCGCGACAATCGAGCCACCGGACGCGAGCCCGGCGGCTCCCCCGGCCCGGCGCGAGATCCTGGGCGTCCGCGTCGACGACCTGGACTGGGCCGATGCCCTGGCTCGCATCGACGGCTTCCTGGCCGCCGGCGGCCCCCACCAGGTGATCACGCCCAACCCGGAGCTGGTGCTGGCCGCGCGCCGCAACCCGGCCTTCCGGGCGGCCATCGAAGGGGCCGACCTGGTCACCTGCGACGGCGTCGGCCTGCGCTGGGCCGGCCGCCTGCTGAGCCAGCCCCTGCGTGCCGTGATCCCGGGCAGCGAGCTGATCGAGCGCATGGCCGAGCGCGGGGCGGCGCGGGGCGAGCGCTGGTTCCTGCTCGGCGGGGCCGAGGGCGTGGCCGAGGTGGTCGGGCGCGTGCTGGCCGGGCGCTACCCCGGCCTGGTGATCGCCGGCAGCCATGCCGGATCGCCGCGGCCGGACGCCGCCGAGGCGATCCTCCGGCGCATCGAGGCCGCCGGCCCGATCGACGCGCTCTTCGTCGCCTACGGCTCGCCGGCGCAGGAGCTGTGGATCGCCGAGCAGCAGCCGCGCCTGCGCATCCCGGTGGCGGTGGGCGTCGGCGGCGCCTTCAACTTCCTGGCCGGCCGGAGCCGCCGGCCGCCCGAATGGGTCCGCCGCGCCGGCCTGATCTGGCTCTTCCGCCTGCTCAGCGAGCCCTGGCGCTGGCGCCGCCAGCTGGGCTTGCTGCGCTTCGTGCTGCTGGTCTTCGGCGCGCGCCTGCGCGGAGCCGACGCATGATCCCGATCCGAGGACCGCGCCTCAGCCTGCGCGACTTCCGGCTGGAAGACCTGGCGGCCTACCGCGCCTGGCGTCTGCCCGGACACGCCTGGCAGGAGCTGGACGGACCCTACTACGCCGCCGAGAGCGCGGCCGAGATCGACGCGCGCATCGACCGGCTGCGCCAGCGCATCGTGGCCGGCCGGTGGCCCTCGCCCCGCAGTCGGCTGCTGATCGCCGATGCCCGGACCGACCGGCTCTTCGGCACGGTGTCCTGGTACTGGATCGGCCAGGAGAGCTGGTGGCCGGCGGCCGGCATCAGCCTCTTCGACGAGCACCGTTGGCGTCAAGGCCTGGGCTTCGAAGCCCTCGGCCTCTGGGTCGACTACCTCTTTCGGGCCGAGCCGCGCTTCCGGCGCATGGATCTCGAGACCTGGAGCGGCAACGCGGGCATGATGCGCCTGGCCGAGACGCTCGGCTTCACGCTCGAGGCGCGGCATCGCAAGGCGCGGCAGGTCGGTGGGCTGGACTACGACAGCCTGGGCTATGGCGTGCTCCGCGAGGAGTGGATCGCGCGCTACCCACGTGGCTTCGCGGCCCGGCTGCGCGAGGACCCGCCAACCCCGCCACCGCCCGCCAGCCCGACTCCGACCAGCCCGACCACATCCGACCCGGCCACATCCACCCCGCCCCCGGCGGCCCCCGCAAGGAAGGACAGTCCATGAGCGACACCCGCGCCGGCGCCAGCGAGGCGCATCCGGTCCACCAGGTCAGCGCCCGCCTCGACGGCGCCGGCTTCCGCACCGAGATCCAGTCCGGCACGCATCGGCTGATCGCCGACGAGCCGCTCGAGGTCGGCGGAACCGATCTCGGCCCCAACCCCTACGATCTCCTGCTCGCGGCCCTGGCCGCCTGCACCGTCATGACCCTGCGCATGTACGCCGACCACAAGGGCATTCCGCTCGAGGCGGTCGGGGTCAGCCTCACGCATCGCAAGATCCATGCCCAGGACTGCGAGGACTGCGAGTCCAAGTCGGGCCGCATCGACCGTATCGAGCGCAGCCTGCAGCTCGAGGGCGACCTGACCGAGGCCCAGCGCACGCGCATGACCGAGATCGCCTCGCGCTGCCCGGTCCATCGGACCCTCACCAGCGAGACGGTGATCCGGACCGTGCTGGCACCGGCTCCCGACTGAGCCCGCCCGGCGCTCTGGTACAATTCCCGCTTGCCGATTCGCCAAACGGGCGGAGCGATCCGCGGACTGGAGCAATGACCACGATGAATGCGCTACTCGAGCAGCTCGGCATCCGAGCCGTCAACCCCGGCGCCTCGACCGGGCCGGACCATTGGATCGACGACCCGGCGGGCACGGAGCTCGTCAGCTACAACCCGGCCACCGGCGAGCGCATCGCGTCGGTGGTCCAGATCGGCGCCGCCAGCTACGACGCGGTCGTCGATCGGGCCGAGCGCGCCTTCTCGAGCTGGCGCGAGCTGCCGGCGCCCAAGCGCGGCCTGGTGGTGCGCGACCTGGGCCTGGCCCTGCGCGAGCTGGCCGAGCCCCTGGGCGAGCTGGTCGCCCTCGAGATGGGCAAGATCCGCGCCGAGGGCATCGGCGAGGTCCAGGAGATGATCGACATCTGCGACTTCGCCGTGGGCCTCAGCCGCCAGCTCTACGGCAAGACCATGCACTCGGAGCGTCCCGGCCACCGCATGTACGAGCAATGGCATCCGCTGGGCCCGATCGGCATCATCTCGGCCTTCAACTTCCCGGTGGCGGTCTGGAGCTGGAACGCGGCCCTGGCGGCCGTCTGCGGCGACACGATGGTCTGGAAGCCCAGCTCATCGGTGCCGTTGACGGCGGTGGCGGTGCAGCACATCTGCAACCGCGTCTCGGCCGACCACGGCCTGGACGGCGTCTTCTGCCTGACCATCGGCGGCCGCGACGAGGTCGGCGACCGCATGCTGGCCGATCCGCGGCTGCCCTTGATCAGCTTCACCGGCTCGGTGCGCGTGGGCAAGCACGTGGCGCGGACGGTGGGCGGCCGCCTCGGCCGCAGCATCCTCGAGCTGGGCGGCAACAACGCCATCCTGGTCAGCCAGCATGCCGACATGGACCTGGCGGTGCGCGGCATCCTCTTCGGCGCGGTGGGCACGGCCGGCCAGCGCTGCACCAGCACCCGCCGCATCATCGCCCATGCCTCGATCGTCGACGCGCTGGTCGATCGCCTGGCCAAGGCCTATGCCCAGGTGCCCATCGGCAACCCGCTCGACCCGGGCACGCTGATGGGCCCGCTGGTGAACGCCCGCGCCGTCGAGGACATGCAGGCGGCCATCGAAGCCGCCCTGGCCCAGGGCGGCGAGCGGATCTACGGCGGCGGTCGCCGCCCCGACATCGGCGCCAACTTCGTCGAGCCGGCCATCATCCGCATGCCCCGGCAGAGCCCGATGGTCTGCGACGAGACCTTCGCCCCGATCCTGTACGTCATGAGCTACGAGGACCTGGACGAGGCCATCGCCATCCACAACGGCGTGCCGCAGGGCCTGTCGAGCGCCATCTTCTCGGGCGACCTGCGCGAGGCCGAGCGCTTCCTATCGGTGGCCGGCTCGGACTGCGGCATCGCCAACGTCAACATCGGCACCTCGGGCGCCGAGATCGGCGGCGCCTTCGGCGGCGAGAAGGAGACCGGCGGCGGTCGCGAATCGGGCTCGGACAGCTGGAAGGCCTACATGCGGCGCCAGACCAACACCATCAACTGGTCGAAGGACCTGCCGCTGGCCCAGGGCATCTCCTTCGGCTGATCGGGGCCGCGCGGGGGCGAGGATCCGCCGGCCGATGCCCTTCGGACACCCGCCCCCGCGCCCGACCCCGATGCCCGGCGCCGTCAACCCACGCGCGGGCCGACGGCCGGCCGGGCTGGCGCCCGCGCCGCTGGCCCTGCTGGCCGGCCTGGCCCTGGGCCTGCGCCTCTGGCAGCTGGGCCAGCCCAGCCTCTGGCACGACGAGGCGCTCGAGCTCCAGCGCAGCCTGGCCAGCCTGCCCACGCTGCTGGCTGGTCGGCCGATCGACCAGGATCCGCCGCTGGCGGCCCTGGTCTGGCGTCTGTGGATCCTGGCCGGCGGCGGCCCGACGGCGGCCTTGGCGACGAGCGAGTGGTGGCTGCGCCTGCCCTCGGCCCTGCTCGGCGCGGCCACGGCGCCGCTGGCCGGCGCCTGGGCCGGCCGGCGCTTCGGCCGCCGCAGCGGCTGGCTCTGCGGCCTGCTGCTGGCCATCGCGCCGGTGCAGGTCTACTACGGCCAGGAGCTGAACCAGTACGCCGCCATCCCGCTGCTGACCCTGGCGCTCCTGATCGCCTGGGAGGCCGTCCTGGCCCGCGGCAGCCGGCGCGACTGGCGCCGCTTCGGCCTGATCTCGGTCCTGGCCCTGGTCTGCCACTACGGCATGGCGTTTCCGATCGCCGCGACGGTCCTGCACCTGGCCTGGCGCGCCTGGCGCGCGCCGGGGTCGGTCGACCGCCGGCGCCTGCTGGGGCAGCTGGCGACCCTGGCCGCCACGCTGCTGGGCCTGCTGGCCCTGGGCCTGGCCGAGCGCGCCGCCACGCCGCACCTCGACGCGCGGCTCTTCGGCACCGGCCTGGTCAAGGAGCTCGACTACCTGGCCGACACCGGCTGGCGCGAGCTGTTGGTCTTCCTGACGCTGCCCTTCTCGGGCGGGCCGGCCCTCTGGTCGGCCGGCGCCCTGGCCATCCTGGCCGGCTACGGGGCGCTGACCTTGGCGCTGCCTTCGATCGAGACCGGGCCGAGCGGCCGGAACGGGCCCGGGCGGCGGCTGCTGGGCGTCGGGCTGATGGCGCCGTTGGCGCTGGTCTATCCGGCCGACATCCTGGGCCTCTACCCCTTGGGCTACCGCTGGGCGCTGTTCGCCGTGCCGCTCGGTGCGCTCTGCCTGGCCCTGGCGCTGGACCGCCTTTGGCGCGCCGACGCCGTCGCGGGCCTGGGCGCGACGCTGCTGACGACGCTGAACCTGCTGCTGTTCCTGCCGCAGCAGGATGCGTGGAACCCCTGGATGGCGCTGCCGCGCGAAGCCATGCGGCCGCTTGTCGAGGCCCTGGCCGAAGGCATCCGGCCGGGCGACGTCGTCTACGTCGGCGACGGCGGCTGGCCGGCCTTCACCGTCTACCGGGCGCGGCTCGGCCTCTCCGCTCTGCCCGCCTTGCGGGGCCAGCCGCCCGAGGCCTTCGTGCCCGAGGTCGAGCTTCGGCGCATCCTCGACCTGCGCGCCGCCGAGGCCGCCGTCTGGCTGGTCGATGTGCGCGATCCGACGGGCACGCTGCCAGGGCTCGAGTCCGCGCTGCGCGCCGCCGGCTTCACCATCGATCGTGTCGCCGAGTTCCCGGGCGCAGGGCTGCGCGTCGCGCGCCGCGCGCCGGCGCGCCTCCATGGCGCAGGCGCCAGCTCCCCGGTCTACAGCCGCTCGGGTGACTCGACCGTGCGCGCGTCCTCGACCTCGCCGGTGTTGCGGGTGCCGGCCGGTTCGAAGAGCAGCACCCGGCACTCCGCATCGGCCACCGGACAGTGCTCGACCCCGCGCGGCACGATCAGGAACTCGCCCGCGCCGAGCTCGAGGTCGCCCGTGCGCAGGCGCATGCGCAGCCGGCCCTCGATGACCAAGAAGAGCTCGTCGGCGTCCGCATGCTGATGCCAGACGAACTCGCCCCGCAGGCGGGCCAGCTTGACCTCCTGACCGTTGAGCTCGCCCACCACCCGCGGGCTCCAGGCCTCGTCGAAGCGGCCGAACATCGCGGCCAGGTTCACCACGCGCATGTGCCAGCTCCTTGGTGTTCGGCCGAGCGCCAGGCTCGAGCCTCGAGGCCCCCAGCATAGCATCCGGCACCGATCCTTTGCCGCGCGGCAACGACCGGCCCTTCGCCGACGTGGCCTGGGATGCGAGTTCCGGGAGATCGTCGGCAGCCAGGCGCCTTGGGCGGAGCCTGAATCGGCCGACCGGCTGCAGCGGACCTGCTTCGGCAGCCGGGACCCGAGCGGGCGGCACGAGACGGTGCTGGACTTCGGCAAGCGGCGACGGCTTCGCGACCGCCGCCGCTTGCGTCAAGCGCTAGGCTTGAATGACGCGCTCGAGACACCGATGCCGGAGACGCTCATGCCCCGTTATCGCCAGGCCAGCGAGATTGGCGCCTTCGTCTACTGTCACCGCGCCTGGTGGCTGCGCCATGGGCTGGGGCTCGGCCTCGGCAACGCGGCCGCCCGGGACCGTGGAACGCGCGCGCATGCCGAGCTCGGCGGCGAGCTGCGCCGCGCCGGCCAGCTCCAACGCCTGGCCCTCATCCTGATCCTGATCGCCGCCGGCCTGCTGATCGTGGGCCTGCTTCGATGAGCCCGCAGCAGGCTGCCGACCGATCGCGCAGCGGAGCCTGCCGGTGGACGGTCTGAACCTGGGCGTCGCCCTCCTGCTCAGCCTGGCCATCTGGCTCTGGCTGCGTGCCCGCACGCTGCAGCGGCAGAGCGGCCTGCCGCGGGCGCGGCTGGTCTACGACGATGCCAGCGCCGGCCGACCGCCCGAGCGGCCGCTGGTCTCCCACCGCCACCGCCTCAGCGGCCGGCCCGACTTCCTGCTCGAACGCGGCGGCGCGATCCTGCCGGTGGAGGCCAAGCCTCTGCGCCGGGCCAACGCGCCCTACGCCAGCGACCTGCTCCAGCTGGCCGCCTATTGCCTGCTGGTCGAGGAAGACCTGGGGCGAACGCCGCCAGCCGGCATCCTGCGCTATGCCGAGCAGAGCTGGGAGATCGCCTGGGATGCCGCGCTGCGCGCTCGCCTGCTCGAAACCCTGGCGGCCATGGACGCCGCCGACGAGGCCGGCGGAGCCGACCGCAGCCACGCCCAGGCGCAGCGTTGCGCCGGCTGCGGCATGCGCGCGCACTGCGACCAGCGCCTGGCCTGAGGAACTCCGACGCGCGCCGGCATCGGGCCTGGGCCCTGCCCCTTCCCGAGCCGGACGCGCCCCCGTGGGCCGGTCGAAGGCGCTTGGGTTGCGGGAAGCCGGCATTCGCCCGATCGACAGCGCCCGACCGGCCTTCGGTCCACTCCAAACCCTGGTTGGCAGCACCCTGCTCGTGGGTCTTGGCCGCCGGCGAGATCGGCGCCGGCTACGGGCTGCACCTGGCCTTCGGCTTGGCCTATCATCTGGTGCTCCTCGCCTGGCTCATGCGCCGCGGTCACCGCAGCGTGCTGCGGTGACCGCGGATCCGCCGGCAAGCCGGGCCCCGCACCACGGCCGAGGTCACGCGCATGGCACACCAGGATCTTCCACCCACCGCCCCGAGCAGCCCGCGCATCCAACGCATCTACAAGCAGCTGACCACCCTCGGCTGCGCGCCGGCCATGCTCGGTGGCATGTTGGCGGTCGCCTATCGGCCGGCCGTCACCATCGGCTTTGGCCTCACGCTGGCCCTCGGCCTGCCGATCCTGCTGCAGGTGACCCGCCTGCGGCGTGACAACCAGCGGCGCTGGGACGAAGCCCGCCGGCGCGCACTGGCCGAGGGCCTGGTCGTCAAGACCGCGCTGCGCGAGAACGGCGATCACGACTACCGCCTGCTCAGCCAAGCCGAGTTCGATCGCGAACGCTGGGGGGACGACCTGGAGTCCTGGGCGGCGACGCGCAGCGCTCCGGAGCCCGAATCCCCGAACGGCTCCGGCCCCGAAGATGCTTGAGGCGCTTGACGCCGCCAGCGCCGCGGCGTAATATAACAATAACCACTTGCAGGCACCGCCCATCGTCACCGACTGAACGTCACCGCTGTACGGGCATAGCACGAGCCATCCTTCGCGCGCGGCGAATCCGTCGTGCGCCGTGTCAAGGAGCCTGCACGATGTGTCTTACTCGCCCCGCGCAGCGAGCCCTCGCGCTCGCCGCGTTGCTCGTCCTGACCGCCGCCTTGTCCGGCGGCACGCCCAGCCTGGATGCCCGGATCCTCGCGGCTCCCGCGGCACCCACCGGCCTCAGCGACGGCGCCGGCCCCTCGCCGCGCGCTCTGGTGGTCGACGGCGAGTATGACGCCATCCGGGTGCCCGGCCACGTCGACCTGGCTCCCAGCGCCGCGCTGACCCTCGAGACCTGGGTCAGCCGCGAGCCCGCGCTGGGCTGCGGAACCCTGGTCGGCAGCGGCCGCGACAGCGGCTACTGGCTCGGCATTTGCGGGGGGCGCCTGCGCTTCTCGCCCGGCGGCGGGGCCTTCACCGACGGCAGCGCCGTGCTGCCCGAACGGCTGTGGACCCACGTCGCGGTCACCTACGACGGGCGCAACCGTCGCTATTATGTCAATGGTCAGCTCGATCGCGAGACCAGCGAGCAGCCCCTGCCGCTGCGCTTCGGCCCCGACGAGCTGGTGATCGGCGCGGATGCGGAGCTCGGCGCGGCCTTCTCGGGCCGGATCGACACCCTACGGATCTGGCGCGTCGCGCGCAGCGCGGCCGAGATCCAGCGCGACATGCGCCGCAACCTGAGCGCCACGCCCGGACTGGTCTCCGAATGGGCCATGGACGGCGACGCGCGCGATCGGGTGGGCATGCACGACGGCGCGGCCGTCAACGGCGGCACCTTCACCTACGACGGCGTGCTGCCCAGCGCGCTCGACCTGCCCTTGAGCGAGTCGGTGGTGACCATCGACGGCCGCTGCGATCCCGGCGAGTACGGCGCGGCCGAGCGCATGGCCCTGGACGGCAACGACCGGCCCAACGCCTTCGTGCAGGCCTCGGCCGAAGAGCTCTACGTCTGCATCGAGAACCTGCCGCGAGCGACCAACACCAACGCCCTGGCGGCGATCTACATCGATCGCGACGCCAGCGCCGACTCGCCGGCCCAGCCGGGCGACTACCGCTTCAGCATCCGCGTCCGCGGCAACGGCGAGGCCGACGAGGGCGATGCCAAGGGCGGCTGGCGCGACCTGACCCTGGTCCCCGGCGAGTGGCAGGCCGCCAGCCTGGTGGTCGACCAGCTCTGGCGCGCCGAGTTCCGGCTGCCGCGCCGCCTGATCGGCGCGCGCCAGGACCCGGACGCCGAGGTCGAGATCGGCCTGGCCCTGTCCTACGAGGAAGGCCGCACGATCGGCGAGGGCATCTACTGGCCCAGCGGCGCAAGGGCCGGCAGCCCGGCCAGCTGGGCCCCGGCGACCCTGGCCGAGGTGCCCGGCATCGCGCCGCGCATCGAGTTCGAGGGCCAGGTCCTGCGCCTGGACGCGAACGGGCTGGAGATCGGCCTCGCCGACTCGAGCATACAGCTGTTGGGCGCCTACGAGGACGCGCTGATCCTGCTCGATGCCGGCGTCACCGACGCGGCCGGCCACTACGCCCTGTCGCACCGGGCTCGCGGCCGTCTGCCCGAGGCCTACCTGGTCCGCCAGGCCAATCCCCGGGGCAGCAGCTCGGTGGCGGCCGAGGCCGGCGCCGACGCCAGCGTGATGGGCCCGGACCTGTTGTCCTACCCGGTCGACCCGAACCTGCCCAGCCCGCGCACCCGCTACTCCGCCGGCCGCTTCATCGAGCGCATCGGCGCGCCGCCGCCCGAAGCCGGCCGCCAGCGCTACCTGATCGTCTACGCGCCGCCGGTCGAGGTCGAGGATCTCTGGGCCATGATCGAGTCCAAGCGCGCCCAGGGCTTCGGGGTCGAGACCATCAGCACCGACGCCCTGATGCGCGAAGGCGTCGGCCGCGACCTGGCCGAGCGCATCCACAACTGGCTCCACGCCGCCTGGCAGGCCGACGACGAGGCGCCGGTCTACGCCCTCCTGATCGGCCGCGGCGACAAGATTCCCTTCCGCGACGTCGGCTGGCTCGACAACGACCACCGCCAGCCGGGCTCGCCGGGCTACTTCCCGGCCTGGCCGACCGACTGGTACTACGCCGACCTCGACTCGGACTGGGACGCCGACGGCGACGGCTTCTACGGCGAGCTGATGGGCTGCCGGCCCGGCACCAGCTACCCCGACCGGGACGCCGAGGACGGCAAGCGCGACTGCCCGGAGACGGGCAGCCTGGTCCGCGAGGGCCCCTACGGCGCCCTGCGCACGGCCGAGGACGACTTCCAGGCCGAGATCGCGGTCGGCCGCATCGCGCTCAACGAACCGGGCGAGGTGCGCCGGGCCCTGGCCGCCTCGGTGGCCGCCGAGGCCAGCGGCTACGACGCGCGGCAGCGCGCGCTCGTGATGGGCGCCTTCTGGAGCTACGCGGGCAGCGCCTGGTCGGAGGAAGCGGGCAGCTACGTCGGCGGCGGCGCCCCCCAGGCCGATCCCTGGGTGCGCAGCCCCTGGACCGGCGAGAAGCCCTTCGGCCACGACGCCGCCGAGGCCATGGAGACCCAGCTCCTGCCGATCCTGAACCCCTTCATGGCCGCCGTCACGCGGCTCTACGAGACGACGGTCCCGGCCGGCCTGAGCTTCCTGTCGCCTAGCGCCCGCCAGCCCGACCGACCGCTCAACGCGGCCGAGGTGGCCGACGCCTGGTCGGGGGATTACGGCCTGGTCGTCGCGGCCGGCAACGGCAGTCCCGAGGCGCTGGTCGCGGCCCATTGGCAGCACGACTGGAACGGCAACTTCGCCATCGACAACCCGGCCCGGCCGGCCGATTGCGTCGGCAAGACCGTCGCGCCCGGTCGGGTCGGCCCACCCTGCAACGAGCTGCTGACCGAAGCCCTCTTGAGCGCCCAGCTGCCGCCGCCGAGCGGCGCGGCGCCGCTGGTGCTGGCCAACGCCGGCCGCAGCGCCGAGGTGGCCTGGACCTGGGACGGCGTGAACGAGGGCGGCAACGTGATCGGCCTGCGCTACGGGCCGGCGGCCCTGGCCGGAGCCCTGCCCTCCCGTGGCCTGGCCGCCGGCTGGGTAGGTGCCCTGGGCTCGATCCAGCCCGGCTCGCTGGACGCCTTCCAGGCCCGCTTCGCCGAGGCGCTGCTGGCCGACGGCATGCGCGCCGGCGACGCCCTGTGGCAGGCCAACCGCGACCTGGCCCTGAGCCAGCCCTACGACCTGCGCGCCTACGGCATGGCCTTCTTCGGCGACCCGGCCATGAGCTGGTCGGAGGGGCCGCCCGAGGTGGGCGGTGCCTGGCCGACCGCCGGCGGCGACACCCGCGCCTCGGGCGCCTCGCCCTACAGCGGACCGCTGGCGCCCGAGACGGCCTGGTCCAGCGTCGAGCAGCTGCCCCAGTCGCCGCCCGCCCTCGGCCGGGACGGCAGCCTGGTGCTGGCCGGCGCCGGGCGCGTGCTGCGCTACGACGGCGGCGGCAACCTGGCGGCCTCGGTCGCCCTGGGCGGCGCCGCCTCGAGCTTCGCGCCGGCCCTGGCGGAGGACGCGATCTACCTGGCGGCCGGCGGCGACCTGGTCGTCCTGGACGAAGGCCTGCAGACCCTCGATCGGATCGCGCTGCCCGGCGGCGCCAGCGCCACCGGCTCCCCCCGCATCGCGTCCGACGGCGCCATCTGGGTGCCCGGTTCGAGCGGCATGGTCCGCGTCAGCGGCGGCCGGGCGCTGCGCATGGGCGCCGCGGGCGCCGTCAGCGGCGCGGCCGTCTTCCGCCACGACGGCGAGGCGGTCTGGGCCACCACCGACGGCCGCGTGCTGGGCATGCGCTTCGAGCGCGGCCGATCCAGCGCGCGCCAGATCGCCGACCTGGGCAACGTGGTGCTGGGGGCGCCGGCCCTGGGCCGGGACGACACGGTCTACGTCGGCGCCAGCGATGGCCGCCTGATCGCCATCCCGGCCGAAGCCTCGCGCTGGCAGGTCGGCACCGGCGCGGCCGTCTCGGCGCGACCGGCCATCGGCCCGGACGGCAGCGTCTACGTGGCCAACGCGCGCGGCACGGTCGCCGCCTACGCCGACGGCCGCGGCACGCCGCTCTGGCGGCTGGAGCTGGGCGAGGCCGTCCGCGCACCGCTCAGCCTGGACGGCAGCCGCCTCTACGTGGTGGCCGGCAGCCAGCTGCACGCCATCGATCTGGCGACCGGCTTGCTGTCCTGGTCGCAGGCGCTGGGCGGGCCGACGGACGCCCGCGCCGAGCCGATCATCGGTCCGGACCGCAGCCTCTACCTGCTGCGATCCGATCAGGCGCTGGTGGCCCTGCGCGAGCAGGGCTGGCTGGCCTCGCCGACCGAGGTGACGGTCGAGACGGGCCTGTCGGCCACCACCCTGCGCTGGCGCGACACCAGCCAGGGCGAATCCGGCTTCCGGGTCGAGCTCTGCGTCCGGGAGGGCGAGTGCCGCGAGGTCGGACGGGCCGCCGCCGGCGCCCGCTCGCTGACCCTGGCCCGGCAGACGCTGCCGGCGGGCACGGTGTTCCGGGCCCGGGTGCAGGCGCTCGGCGCCAGCGGCCAGGACTCCGGCTACGGCAGCTCGGCGCTGGCCGTCGTGCCGGATCCAGCCCCCAGCACGCCGCTGAGCCTGTCGGCCGAGGTGCTCGGCTCCGACCGGCTGGCGCTGCGCTGGGACTATCCGGGCGACACCGGCCAGCTCGAGGGCTTCGAGATCTGGCGCCGCGAGTCGCAGGGCGGCATCTATCGTTCGCTGGCCTTCGTCGGCGCCGATGCCCGCCGCTTCGTCGACCGCGACCTGGCCGAGGGCCGAGACTACGACTACCGGCTGACGGCCGTCAACGGCGCCGGCGTCTCGAGCTCGTTGGAAGTCCAGGCCCGCACCTGGCCGCGCAACCTGCAGGCGCCGAGCGACCTGGTGGTCCGCAGCCGGGGCCTGGTGGTGCAGCTGGACTGGAAGGACAACGCGCGCGACGAGCGCGGCTACCTGGTCGAGCGCCGCGATCCGGGCTCGTCGAGCTATCGGGTGGTGGGCCGGCTCTCGGCCAACGTGACCCGCTTCTACGACGCGCTCTACCTGGCCGACGGCGCCTACCACTATCGCGTGCGGGCGATGGGCGACGCGGTCGACTCGACCTGGCTGAGCATCGGTACCCTGGTCTCGACCGTCGAGCGCGAGAACCTGATCTTCATGCCCTGGGCGACCAAGCGGCGCTGAGCCGGCCGCGGACGACGGCGTCCGAGCCACCGCCCTACCCGATCCGAGTCGCAACCACACACGAAGGGGCGCCCCCCGCGGGGGGCGCCCCTTTGTCATCCTGGCCGGCGATGCGTCCGCCGGCCGGGCCGGTCGAGCTCTAGACGCGTCGGGGATGCGGGCGCGGGCGTACCGGCCGCCGCGCGCCCGCCGGGATCAGCCGCCCTCCTCGACGGTCCGCAGATCGTGGCCCTGCAGCAGGAGCGGCAGCTGCAGGCGGTAGACTGGCGCCTCGCGCAGCCAGGTGACCGACAGCTGCAGCAGCGAGGGGGCGCCGGAGGGGCCCATGACCAGCACGCCGGAGGCCGGGCCGTCCTCGCCTTCGAGGTTGGTGGTGTCGGCGCAGACGCGGATCTTGGCCGGGACGCCGGCCGTCAAGCCGTCCGGCGCGTCCTCGACGCCCACCGCGTCGCCGCTGATGGTGTCGACCGTCATGTCGAAGCTGCTGGTGTCGCCGTTGACGGCCCAGCCCAGGACCCAGATCTGGTAGTCGCCCGCCGGCGGGAAGCCGCCCAGCTGGACCCGTTCGTCGCCGGTGGCCGAGGTGCTCGAGCCGACCTGCTCGGCCGGGTAGTCGAAGCTGCCGTCGCCGTTGGCGTCGTACATCACGAAGAGGTCGAGGTCGTCGTCATCCTCGCCGTCGACGGTGACGATGAAGCGGCCGGCCTGGGTGCCCAGCGTCACGTCGTGCTTGAAGGCGGCGCTGGCCGGGCTGTTGGGATCGTCCTGGCCCACCGGCACGTCCTCCATCACCTCGGGCACCGACATGCCGAAGCCCTGGACCTGGAGGCCGGGCATGTCGATCTGCGAGGTGATGGTCACCTCGCTGCAGGCATCGCCGAAGAGCTCGACGGTCATGCTCGAGATGTTGAGGCTGCTCACCTCGGTCATGAAGGGCATCTCGATGGCGCTGCCGCTGAAGAGCACGTTGTGCAGCATCACCTCGTGCAGGCCTTCGCCGGCCGGCGCTGCCAGCCAGTCCTCGTTGCCGTTGGAGCTGGTGTTGAAGGGCCAGGTGCTGCCCGCCACCAGGTAAGGGCTGCGGGCCTTGAGGCCCAACGTGTAGGGCCCGTACCAGTCCGGGTCGGACATGTCCTCGTCGGCGTTCTCGCGCGCGTTCGGATCGCTGAAGCGCGAGTCGGTCGGCCCGTAGACCCGGGTGTCGATGTCCGACTGCCGGTCCTGGGGATCGTCCCAGGTCGTCCGGAAGAGCCAGTAGGTGCCCGGGTCCGGCTCGCTGGCGGCGTCCACGAAGAAGAA
>JACKBJ010000031.1 GCA_020634625.1 Caldilineae bacterium
TGGCGACTGCGCGCCAACGATGACTTTCAGCGGGTGCGCCGCGAGGGACGCTCGTGGGCTCACCCGCTGCTCGTTCTGGTCGTGGCGCCGGGTCGCGACCCCGATGGGGCAACGCGCGTCGGGATCACGGTGAGCCGGCGGGTGGGCAACGCGGTCGTTCGCAATCGGGTCAAGCGCCGGGTGCGCGAGACGATGCGCCTGCGCTACCCCGATCTGGCCCGCGGCTGGGATCTCGTGTTCGTCGTGCGGCCCTATGCCGCGCGCGCGAGCTTCGATCGTCTCGGCGAGGCCATCGAAGGCCTGCTCGGGCGCGCCGATCTCCAGACCGGAGCGCTGCCATGCGTCGGCTCGCCCTCCTCCTGATTCGGATCTATCAGCGCAGCATCAGCCGGGTGCTGCCCTCCACCTGCCGTTTCGAGCCCTCGTGCTCGGAATACGGCTTCCAAGCGATCGAGAAGCACGGTCTGGTCCGGGGCGGGTGGCTCACCCTTCGACGCATCGGGCGTTGCCACCCCTTCAACCCCGGGGGCTACGACCCGGTCCCATGACCTGGCGGATCGCCCGCCCAGCCGGCGGCGATCGACAAGCGAGAGGATGCAACGGTGATCTACCTGCTGAGCAATCCGGTCACGCCGGTGATGGAACGGGCGCTGATCATCCTGCACGACCTCTTCGCCGGCCTGTCCCTGCCGGCCATCGTCTCGCCCTATGCGCTGGCGATCATCGTCATCGCGGTGGCGGTCAAGCTGGTGACCTATCCCCTGACGGCGACCCAACAGCGCTCGATGCAGGGCATGCAGGCCATCCAGCCCAAGATGAAGGCCCTGCAAGAGGAGCACAAGGACGACCGCGAGGCCTTGGCGCAGAAGCAGATGGAGCTCTACAAGGAGCACGGCGTCAACCCCCTCGGCGGCTGCCTGCCGCTCATCATCCAGATGGTGGTGCTCTTCGGGCTCTACCGGGCGGTCATGAACCTGGCGACGGGCACGGCCAACGGCCCTTCGATGGACGGCGAGCGCTTCCTGTGGATCCCCAACCTGGCCGCCTGCGAGCCCAGCCCGGTTTGCGGCACCGATACCTCGGTGCTGCCCTTCGCGATCCCCATCCTGGTGATCGTCATGGTCATCAGCCAGGTCTTCTACCAGCGCATGATGACGCCGCCGACCAGCTCCAACGACCCGCAGGCCCAGGCCATGGCCTCGACGATGAAGATGATGCCCTTCATCTTCGCCTTCATCTTCCTCAAGCTGCCGTCCGGCCTGGTGCTCTACTACACCCTCTTCAACATCGTCAGCGTCATCCAGCAGAAGATGCTGACCCCGCAGCTGGCGATCGTGCCGGCCGAGGCGGGCGCCGCCGAGGATGGTCCGACCAGCAAATCCCAGGAGCGGAAACGCGATGAGCGACAGCGACAGCAGCAGCGTCGAAAGAAAGGTCGTTGAGGTCAGCGCCCCCACCGTCGACGAGGCCATCGCTCGCGGCCTGGTGAGGTTGGGCGGGCTCGCCCGCAGCGAGGTCCGGATCGAGATCCTGGGCGAGGGTCGCGCAGGTCTGCTGGGCTTTGGGGCCGAAGAGGCGCGGGTGCGGATCAGCACCTTGCTGCCCGGCGAGCAGTCGGCCAGCCCGGCAACGCCATCCGCGCGCGCCGAAACGCCCGCGAGCCGGCCGCCGGCCGCGCCCAAGCCGGCCAGCCCGACGCCGACCGCCCCCAAGCCGGCCAGCCCGACGCCGGCCGCGCCGCGTCGCGAAAGCCCGCCCGCGGCTCCGGCGCCCCGCGCCGTGACGCCCGCAGCCGCCGCGCCCAAGCCCAAGCCCGGCGCGGCGCCGCGCCGGGACGCGGAGCAGGAGCCGGCGCGCCCGGTCACCGACGAGGCGGCCGCCGCGGCGCGCGAGATCGTCGAGCAGCTCCTGGGCCGGATGGGCTTCGAAGAGGTGGGCACCGAGATCAAGTCCTCGCTGCTGCCGGTCAAGGTGGAGGACGAGACCTCGCTGGTCGTCTCGATCCATGGTCCCGGCACCGACCGCCTGACCCGCAAGGACGGCCGGGGCCTGCAGTCGCTGCAGTTCATCGCGCGCCTGCTGCTCAGCCGGCGCCTGGGCTACTGGAGCAACCTGCTGTTGGACGTCGATGACGACCGGGCCCGGCGCATCAAGGAGATCTACATGATGGCCGAGCAGTCGGCCGAGCTGGTCGAGCGCGAGGGCCGGCCGGTCTCGCTGCCGCCCATGACCGCCTACGAGCGGCGGGTGGTGCACCTGGCGCTGCGCGACCACGACAGCATCGCCACCCAGAGCATCGGCCATGGCCCGGGACGCAAGGTCACCGTCCGCCTGAAGGACCAGCTGCTGCCCGAGCTCTAGACCGGATCCAGGCATGAGCCCCCTCGCTCGCCGCATCGATCCGGGCAGCTTCGAGCCGCAGCGGCACTTCTATCCGCGCGCGCTCAACGCCCAGCTCCATCCGCTGGTGCGCTACTTCCTGTCGCTGGACAACGGCCGCATCGCCGAGCGCTACGCGCACCTGCACCCCGAGGTCGATCCCGGCGCCATCCAGGCCGCCCTGGCCGAGGTGCCGCGGCATTTCCATTGGGGCGGCGCGGACCTGTTCCACGTGGCCACCGGACGTGGCCTGCGGCGCATGGTCGTCATCGAGACCAACAGCTCGCCCTCGGGCCAGAAGTCGATGCCGCTCTACGACGAGACGCGCGAACAGGCCGGCTACGAGCAGCTGGTGGCGCGGACCTTCCTGCGCGTCGCGCGCCGTCGCGGCTTGCCCAACGGCGGCCTGGCGGTGCTCTACGACAAGAACGAGATGGAGAACGGCGGCTATGCCGCCGCCATCGCCGACCTCTCCGGCGAGCCGGCCTGGCTGGTGCCGATGCCCGATGGCGCCGCCGATCCCGTCGCCCGCTTCGATCCGGCCGGCATCCTGGAGGTTCGGGACCCCGAGGGCGTCTGGCAGCCGATGCGGGCGGCCCTGCGCTACGTCACCCAGCGGCCCTGGAACCGCATCCCGGCCCTGACCCGGACCGCGCTGTGCAACCCGGTGCTGGTCTGCCTCGCCGGAGGCCGCAACAAGGCTCTGGCCGCCAAGGCCTACGACTTCCACAACGCGGCGCTCGAGGCCAGCGGCCTGCGCATCCGAACCCCGGAGACCATCTGGGACGTGGCGCGACAAGAGGTGCCCTTCTGGGTGGCGCGCATGGGCGGCTTCGCCGTGGTCAAGGTGCCCTACGCCAACGCCGGCCAGGGCATCTACACCATCACCACGCCCGACGAGCTCGAGGCCTTCATGCACAGCGCCGCGCGCTACGATCGCTTCGTGGTGCAGGCGCTGGTGGGCAACTCGGGCTGGAGCTCGCGCTCGGCCGCCGGCAGCCTGTACCACGTCGGCACCGTGCCCGACGCGCGGCGCCGGATCTACGTGGCCGACCTGCGCTTCATGGTCGCCGCCGACGAGTCGGGCTTCTACCCGGTGGCGCTGTACGCCCGCCGTGCCCGCCGCGCCCTGGCCGCACGGCTCGAGGGCGCAGCCTCGTCCTGGGACATGCTGGGCACCAACCTCTCGGTGCAGCAGACCGACGGCAGCTGGGATACCGAGAGCGATCGGCTGCTCTTGATGGATGCGCGCGACTACAATCGCCTGGGCCTGGGCCTGGACGATCTGATCGAGGGCTACCTGCAGACCGTGCTGGCGATGACGGCGATCGACCGGATGGCGCAGCGCCTGGTCACCAGCCGCGGCAGCTTCCGGTCCAAGCTCTTCGCCTCGCTGACGCCCGACGCGGCCCTGGCCGCCGAGATCCAGGCGTGAGCCGGCCGGGTCGAGCGGTACCGCTCGTCGAGCGACTGGACCTGGCGGGCCCGGCGCCGGGCAGCCGCCAGGACCTGTGGCTCCGCCTCGGCCAGGACGGCCTCGGCCAGCCGGTCGCCGTTCCGGTGGCCCTGCTGCGCGGCCGGCAGGCGGGCCCGGTGGTCGGCCTGGCGGCGGCCCTGCACGGCGACGAGCTCAACGGCATCGGGGTGCTGCACCGCCTGCTGGCCGAGCTCGACCCGATGCGGCTCCGCGGCACGGTCGTGGCGCTGCTGGTGACCAACGTGCCCGGCTTCCTGGCCGGCACGCGGCGCTATCCGGACGGCTACGACCTCAACCACATCATGCCGGGTGACCCCGAGGGCAAGGAGTCCGAGCGCTACGCCCACCACCTGGTCGAGCGCCTGATCGCGCCTCTGGACCTGCTCTTCGACCTGCACACCGCCAGCCTCGATCGGGCCAACAGCCTCTACGTGCGGGCCGACCTGAGCCGGCCGGAGGAGGCGGCGCTGGCCTGGCGCCAGCGCCCGCAGATCATCCTCGACTCCGTCGCCTCGCCGACGACCCTGCGCGGCACGGCCGCCGCCGCCGGCAAGCCGAGCATCACCCTCGAGATCGGCGACCCACGGGCCTGGCAGCCGGATCGGATCGCCGCCGCCAGCGCCGGCCTGCGCGCCAACCTGATCGGCCTGGGCCTGCTCGAGCCTTCCGACGCCTTCGACCTGGCCGCCGCGCCCGAGCCGATCGTCTGCAGCCGCTCCAGCTGGCTGCGGCTGGACGCCGGCGGCCTGGTCGAGGTGCTGCCGGAACTGGGTGCGCGGGTCGCGGCCGGCGAGCCGCTGGCCCGTCTCACCGACGTCTTCGGCCAGACCCGGGCCAGCCTGGTCGCGCCCGAGGCGGGCGTGGTCATCGGCCGCGCCGTCTCGCCCTTCCTGCGCTCGGGCGGCCGGGTGCTGCACCTGGGCATTCCGGCTGCCGCGGGCGAGCTGCCCCTGATCGACGCGCTGCGGGCGGCGGACCGCCCGGCCCCGGCCCGGCCCGCCTGATGCCCACGCTCCTCCTGGTCAACCGCGTCGACGAGCTCGTCCCGCGCATGACCACCAGCCTGCTCCTGGAGGCGGCCCTGCGCCGCGGCCTCGACGCCCGCGTCTGCGCGCTGGCGGGGCTCTGGCTGGCGGCCGATGGCCGGCCGATGGCCGCGGCGATCCGCCCGCCGACGCCGCCGGCGGCGCGCGACGACGAGCCGGCCCGCGCCCGCTGGCTGGCCGCGCTGGGCGCGACGCCGGCCGAACCGCTGGCCATCGGGCCGGCTGACCGGCTCTGGATCCGCACCAACCCGGCCTGCGACACTGGCCGCGCCGCCCAGCACCGTCTGGCGCTGGACCTGGCCGCGCTGGCCGCCGAGCGCGGCACGGCGTGGCCAACGCGCCGGCCGGCCTGAGCCGGGCCGCCAGCAAGCTCTACCTGGCCCGCCTGCCCGCGGCGACCCGGCCGCGCACGCTGGTCGCGTCCGAGGCGGCCGCCCTGCGCGGCTTCGTGGCCGAGGCGCCGGGGCCGGCCGTGCTCAAGCCCCTGTCCGGCACCCGCGGCGCCGGCGTCTTCCGCGTCACGCCCGAGGAGCCCAACCTGGGCGCCATCCTGGAGAGCCTGCTGGCCGCCGGCCCGGTCATGGCCCAGGACTGGGTGCCGGGCGCCGAAGCCGGCGACACCCGGGTGCTGCTCCTGGACGGACGGCCGCTGGAGCTGGGCGGCCAGCTGGCCGCCATCCGCCGCGTGCCCGCCGCGGGCGACTTCCGCAGCAACCTGCATGCCGGCGGCCGGGCCGAGCCGGCCGCGCTGGACGCCGCGGCGCGGGCGACCCTGGCGGCCATCGGCCCCGGCCTGGTCGCGGATGGCCTGCGCCTGGTCGGGGTCGACCTGATCGGCGACCAGGTGATCGAGCTCAACGTCTTCAGCACCGGCGGCCTGCGCGACGCCGAGCGCTTCAGCGGCCAGGACTTCTCCGACCGGGTGGTCCGCGCCCTGTCGCAGGCGCCGCCCGCGGCCGCGCCACCGTCTTCGACCCCCGCGCTTTCGCCGTCTTCCGCGACCCGGCCCCCGGAGGGCCAGCAGCCATGAAGATCGCCCTGCTCAGCTTGAACGGCCGCAGCTACACCGCACGGCGGCTGCGCGAGGCCGCGCGCGCGCGCGGGCACAGCATCAGCGTCCTGCGCACCGACCGCTTCGCCATCTCGGTCGAGACCGGCCAGCCGGACCTGTACTACCGGGGCCGACACGTGCTGCACGTGGATGCCGTGATCCCGCGCATCGGGGTCTCGATCACCCACTTCGGCACGGCCGTGGTGCGCCAGCTCGAGCAGCTGGACATCTTCTGCCTCAACTCCTCGCTCGGCATCGCCAACGCTCGCGACAAGCTGCGCGGCCTGCAGGTCCTGGCCCGGCACAACATCGGCATCCCGGCCACCAGCTTCGTGCGCGACAAGGCCGACGTGCTGCCGGCCATCGGCCGCGTCGGCGGCGCGCCGGTCATCATCAAGCTGCTCGAGGGCACCCAGGGCGCCGGCGTGGTCCTGGCCGAGACGCGTGAGATCGCCGCCGCCATCGTGCAGGCCCTGCACAGCGCCAACCAGAACGTGCTGGTGCAGAAGTTCGTCTCCGAGAGCCGGGGGCGCGACATCCGGGCGCTGGTGGTCGGCGACGAGGTGGTGGCCGCCATGCGTCGGGTGGCCGTCGAGGGCGAGTTCCGCAGCAACGTCCACCTGGGCGCCAGCACCGAGGCGGTGACCCTCGACCCCGAGTCGGCCCGGGTGGCGGTGCAGGCGGCGCAGATCATGGGCCTGCGGGTGGCCGGCGTCGACATGCTCGAGAGCGACGAGGGCCCGCAGGTCATCGAGGTGAACTCGTCGCCCGGCCTGGAGGGGATCGAGGGTGCCTCGGGGATCGACGTGGCCGGCGCCATCATCGACCATATCGAGCAGCACGTGCTCTTCCCCGAGCTGGACATCCGCCAGCGCCTGACCGTCAGCCGCGGCTACGGGGTCAGCGAGCTGCCGGTGCCCAAGGGCTCGCCCCTGATCGGGCAGACCCTCGAGGCCGGCCTGCGCGAGCACGACATCACCGCCCTCAGCCTGCACCGCCAGGGCACGGTCATCCCCAACCCGCGCGGCAGCCGGGTCATCGAGCTGGGCGACCGCCTGCTCTGCTACGGCAAGCTCGAGGCCATGCGCGCGATGCTCCCGCCGCGGCCCAAGCGCCGCCGCCGCCCCAAGACGCCGCCGCCCGCCCGTGGCTGAGCGCAAGGGCACCGACCGGCACGAACCGGGCGCGCGATCCGGCCGCGCGCCCGAGCCGCGCGGTGGCGCCGAGCCGTTGCGCATCGCCGGCGCGACCGTCGCGCTCGGCGAGACGCGCGACCTGCTCCTGCCCGTCTCGCAGCAGTACAGCGGCCTGCCGGTGCATCTGCCGCTCCGGGTCTGGCGGGCCGAGGCGCCCGGCCCGACGGTCCTGATCTCGGCCGCCATCCACGGCGACGAGCTCAACGGCACCGGCATCATCCGGGCCCTGGCCGCCAGCCCGCCCTTCGCGCTGGCGCGGGGCACGCTGGTGCTGGCGCCGGTGCTCAACATCCTGGGCTTCGAGCGCCATTCGCGCTACCTGCCGGATCGGCGCGACCTCAACCGCAGCTTCCCGGGCCGCGCCGCCGGCAGCCTGGCCAGCCGCTACGCGGCGGCGATCTTCGAGGCCCTGGTGCCGGTCTGCGACTTCGCGATCGACCTGCACTCGGCGGCGGTGCGGCGGACCAACTTTCCCAACGTGCGGGCCGACCTGTCCAAGGCGCCCACCCGCCGCCTGGCGATGGCCTTCGGCTGCGAGCTGGTGCTGCACGGCAAGGGGCCCCAGGGCTCGCTGCGCCGGACGGCCACCGAGGCCGGCTGCCCGAGCATCATCCTCGAGGCCGGCGAGGTCTGGAAGATCGAGCCGGCGGTGGTCGAGATCGGCCTGCGCGGGGTGCGCAACGTGTTGATCGAGCTGGACATGGTCGAGGGCCAGCCGGTCCGGCCACCCTACCAGGCGACGGTCCTGCGCAGCACCTGGGTGCGCGCCGAGCAGGGCGGCATCCTGCAGTTCCACGTGGCGCCCGGCGAACCGGTCTCGCGCCGCCAGGCCCTGGCCACCGTCACCGACCTGCTCGGCCGCGCCCTGCACGTGCTCGACGCTCCCCGCGACGGCGTGGTGCTGGGCCTCTCGACCATGCCGGCCGTCAAGCCGGGCGAGCCGGTCTGCCACCTGGCCCATCCGCAGGGCGGCCTCAAGCGCATCCGCGCCGCGCTGGCCGGCGCCGACGCGCACAGCCTGGCCGAGCGCCTGCGCCACGACCTGGCCACCAACGTCGAGGTGCAGGCGGCCGGCGGCGGCTAGCCGTCTCGGGCCTCGCCCGCGCGAGCCCCGCGCTCGGGTCCGACGGGCCCCCGGCCCCTAGGGCGTCGGCTCCAGGTCCAGCGCCAGCATCAGCCACTGCGTATCGGCCTTCTTGGCGAAGTCGTCGTCGCCTGCCAGCAGCAGGGCGCGCCGGCCGTCGGGCAGGTTCGGCCCCAGGGTCATGCCCTCGAGTCCCTCGGGCTCGAGGCCGAGCGCCTCGAGCTCGGCCAGCAGCCGCTTCTCGAGACGCGGGGGCTCGCCATCGGCCGCCGCGGCGTCGGCGTCGCCGCCCAGCGGCAGCCGGATCGCGTAGAGCCGGGTGGCGGCCGGGCCGTCGTTGCCCGACTCGCCCAAGCGCTCGAGCGCCAACAGCCCGCCAGCCGAGTCCAGCGCCAACAGCTCGGTCAGGGCGCCGGCCTTGTCGCAGTCCTCGGCGTCCGCCCGGCCAGCGGGCAAGTCGAGCGGGTAGCGCCACTCGCCGGCCGGTGCCTGGTCCGGCAGCGTCCAGGCCAGCAGATGGGCCGCGCACTCGCCGCCATCCTCGGGGTCGGCATCCTGGGCCAGCGGACCCTGGGTGCCGGTGACCAACCATCGCCCATCCGGCGCCAGGGCCAACGACTCGAAGCCCTGGTTGTCGCGCACGCCGCGGTCGCCCTCGCCGTCGGGCAGATAGGCCTCGGTCAGGGGCAGGCGGCCGGTCTCGCGACCGCCCGGGTCGAGGCGCAGCACCGCCGGCGGCAGCGGCGGCTCGGCCCCGGCGTCGCCCTCGCTGGCCAGGTAGCGCTGGCCGTCCGGCGCCAGGGCCAGGCCCTCGGGGTCGAGGCTGTCCTCGGCGAAGGGCTGGTCGCTCGCGTCGCGCAGGACCGTCACCGCCTCCCAGACCAGGTCGCCCGCGTCCAGCCGGCCGTCCGCCAGGTCGATCCGGGCTTGGTAGTAGCGGCTCGGCGCTTCGTCGCCCCGGTCGTCCGAGAGCGCCAGCAGGCGCTGCGCCGAGGCATCCCAGGCCAGCGCCGAGATGCCGCCGAAGGGCGTGTCGAACAGGCTCTGACGCGATTCCATGCGCCACTCGCCGGCCGGCTCCAGGGCCCGGGCCTCCAGCGGCTGCGGCGTCGGCGTCGGTGGCGGCGCGCCGCAGCCGGCCAGCAGCACCATCAGGGCCAGCGCCGGCGCGTGGACCCCAGCCGCGAGCCTTCCAGGGACGGCGCGCCCATCCCGAGCACGCCGGCCGCATCGGCACCGGTCGCTCCGCAGTCCCTCGACGCTGCGATCGCGCCCGTTGCCCGCATCGCTCCTGCCGAACGGCCTCATTCCCCGTCCCGGCCGTCGCGATTGCTGGCCACCGTCTCGACCCAAGGCTCCGGGGCGCGCGCAAAGGCCGCCAGCGAGCGCCGATCGATCCGGTTCGCGGTCGCGGAGACGCCGGGCGTGACGCTGGGCTCGGCCGTCGGTTCGGGTGCCGCAGTCTGCGTCGGCGCGGTCCGCCGGGTCGGCAGCGGGAGCGCGGTGGGGGTTGCCGGCTCGCCGGGTGCGGCCGTGAGCGCCGCCGCGGGCGCGCCCGCGGCAAGCAGGAGCGGCAGGTAGAGGCGCCCGGACTCGGTTGCCGGCGGCTGCCGGGTCGGGCGGGGCTGGGGCGTCGCGCCCGGGCTCGCGGTCGCGCTCGGCTCGGGCGCCCGGGTCTCGAGGGTCAGCGCCAGCGCCACCAGCTGCGTCACCTGGCTGGCGTTGAAGTTGTCGTCGCTGACCAGGATCAGCACCCGTCGCCCGTCCGGCAGCGTCGGGCCCAGGGTCATGCCCTCGAGGTTGTCCGGCGCGATGCCCAGCGAAGCGATGTCGGCCAGCAGGCGCTTGGGCATCGGCCGTTCGACCGGCAGCGGCGTGCCGCTGACCGGGTCGACCAGCGCGTCCAGCTGCGAGACGTCGGTGGCGCCGGCCACGCTGGTCTCGAAGAGGCGCACCGTGTTGCCGACGCCGACGGCGTAGGAGCGTTCCAGGGCCAGCAGGGTGCCGGCCTCGTCCAGCGCCGTCAGCTCGACCAGGCCGTTGTCGGCGAAGCCGTCGGCCGGCTCGGGTGCGACGGGGATCGGCGCCACCGGGTAGACGTGCTCCGAGAGCAGGCGCCCGGCGGGGCCGCCGATCTGGGCCGAGCCCAGCCCGTAGACCAGCACCCGCGAGCGGCTGCCCTCGGTCGGGCCGGCCGCCGGGCCGTCCTGGACCAGCGCGTTCTCGGTGCCGCTGTAGAGCCGGAAGCCGGACGGCGAGACCGTTAGCGGCTCGAAGGCCTGGTTGTCGCGGACGCCCCGCGCGCCGCCCTCGGCCGGCAGGAAGTGGTCCGGCACCGGCAGGGCGGCCTGCTGGCGGCCCGCGGCGTCGAAGGCGCGCAGGAAGGGGTCGATCGGCGGGCTGGCGTCGGCGTCGCCCTCGCTCGAGACGAAGCGGCTGCCGGCGAGGGGCCCGCCGGTGGCCAGCGCGATGCCCTCCGGGTCGATGCTGCCCGGTTCGAAGGGCAGGCCCGCGGCATCGGTCAGCGTGACGACCGAGCTGAAGCTCAGATCGCCCGCTTCCAGCCGGCCGTCGGTCAGGTCGAGGCGCAGCGTGTAGTAGCGGGCCGGGGCCAGGCTGCCGCGGTCGTCCGAGAGGGCCAGGTAGGCCTCGCTCTCGGGGTCCCAGGTGATGCCCGAGAGCCCGCCCAGCGGCGTGCCGAGCACCGTCCCGCCCGGCGTCAGGCGGATCTCGCCCAGCAGCGCGACCTCGGTGACGGTCAGGCGGGGCTGGGTCTGGGCGGCGGCGCGGCCGAGAGCGCCGGGCGCAGGGCCGGCCAGGCTCGGGCCGAGGGCGATGGCCAGCGCCGTCAGGAGCAGGCCGATGGCCCGATACGGGCGGCCGGTTTCAGCCGGTCGAAGGCCGGGGGATGGGTTGGCGTGCATGCTGCCTCCGCTGATGCGCTCCGGGCGCCGCGCCGGCGCCGATCGCTCCATTGTATCGCCGTCCCGGTGTCCGAGGCGACCGCGGGCACGCGGCCGGCGCCGCGATCAGCTCAAATCGGCGGCCGCCACCCGACGCAGCCAGGCCTCGGCCGGCCGCCGCTGCGGCCGCAGCTTGCCGGTGACGACCTCGTCGCCGGGCGCGGGCTCGGGGAAGAAGAACAGCGCGCCGAGAAGCGCCTGGCCGGCCGGCACCCCGCAGATGGCCAGCGCCCGCGCCTCGGCCAGGACCCCGCCCGAGGACCAGTAGCTGGCCAGGCCGCGCGCGGTGGCCGCGACGAGCAGGCTCTGGCCGTAGGCCGCGGCCGCGGCCAGATGCTCGCGGTTGCGCCTGGCCCACTCGGCCTCGCGCCTGGCGCCGCCCGCGACGCCGTCCGCGTCCTGCCCCGCGGCCCCGCCCCGACCCTCGGCCGCCGCCGCTTCGGCCCCACCCGGCGGCGGGTCGGGCAGCCAGCACAGCAGCACCAGGGCGCCGGCGGCCGCCAGCATGCGCGGGATCTTGCTGCCGGGCGCGTCGCGCCAGATGGGCGCCTCGGCCCGGGCCGCCTCGGCCTCGATGCGTCCGATCAGCGCCCGACAGGCCGCGGCGTCCAGCAGGTGGGCCCGCCAGGGCTCGATCGCGCCGCCCGCGTCGCTTGCGCCACCCGCGTCGGCCGCGCCGGCCGCCGCGCCGGCGCCGCCGCGATGGCTGGCATGGCAGGCATGGTGGAAGGGCGCCATGCCGGCCACGGCCAGGGCCGGCTCGAGCGCGTCCAGGAAGCCGTCGGGCAGGGCCGGCGGCGCGCTCGGGTCGGCGAAGACCTTGCGCGTGCGCCGGCCCGCGATGGCCGCGTCGACGGCGGCGATCGAAGCCGGATCGGGGGTCGCTTGCATGGTGGCGGCTCGCTTGGCGTGGAGGGATCGGTTCGCCTTGGACTCGTACCAACTTCTAGTGTAGCGGCGACCCGGGGATGTTATGCTACAGGGACCGAAGTCCTCGAGCGCGGCTGGCCGTCGACCGATTGGAGGCGTCGCCATGTCCGGTATGCTGATCTTCAGCCTGGTCGTCCTGCTCACCCTGCCCCTCACCGCGTTCTACCTCGTCGTCTACGAGCTGATCATGCTGCTGGGGCTCCGGCGCAAGGGCATCTCGGGCACGGCCTACGAGCCCTTCACCATCCGCCTGCTGATGCACGACCTGGGCCTGCGCGACGACCCCTACGCCGCCCGGCTCGCCCGCGGCCTGCCCGCCACCGGGCCGCGGCTCTGGCCGCTCTTCTCCGGGCCGCTGCGCCTGGCGGTCGGGCTGAGCGGCTACGTGCCGGTCGTCTTCCGCATGCCGGTGGCCCGGCCGCCCTCGCTGCTGGCCCTGATGACCCTGCGCACCGAGTTCTTCGACCGCAGCCTGCGGGAGGCCCTGGCGACGGCGGAGCAGCTGGTCATCCTGGGCGCCGGCTGGGACACCCGCGCCTACGGCCTGCCCGCGGACCGGGCGCTCCGGATCTTCGAGGTGGATGCCCCGGCCACCCAGGCGGTCAAGCGCGCTGCCCTGGCCAAGGCCGGGATCGACTGCTCGCGGGTGACCTTCGTGGCGCTCGACTTCAACCGCCAGTCCTGGCTCGAGGCCTTGCGGGCGCGGGGCTTCGACGCCGATCGGCCGACCTTCGTGCTCTGGGAGGGGGTCAGCATGTACCTCGAGCCCCAGGCCGTCTCGGACACCCTCGCCTGCGTCGCCGGGATGGCCGAGGGCAGCGCCATCGCCTTCGACTACCTGGCCGAGGAGCTGGTCCGCCATGCGCCGCCCTTCCGGCTGCTGGGCCCCTGTTTCACCCTCGGCATCCGGCTGGGCTATGGCGAGCAGCTCGTCTTCGGC
>JACKBJ010000032.1 GCA_020634625.1 Caldilineae bacterium
GGCCGACTTCCAGCCCCACACCGGGCCCCACGGCCACCGCCAAGGTGACTCCGACCTCGCGCTTCCCGGGTGCTGAGGTCCATCACAGCTACTTGCCGTGGCTCTTCTTCGGGCGCCAGCCGGCGCAACCCCGGTCCCCTTGATGCACCACCCGAAGCGCCTCGGGTCCCGTCGCCCGCCGTTGGGCGGTGGGCTCGGGGCGGCCCACATCCACACGCGAGGTCGATAGCGCCATGATCGAGTCGATCCTGGGCATGCAGGTCATTCGCGAGATCCCGCCGCAGACCATGCTCTGCCTGGCCTCCGGCCGGTGCGTGCAGCACGGAGGCGTCATCCGCATCGCGGCCGGTCACGACGGCGCCGGGCAGATCGTCAAGCACCTCATCCTCCCGCGTGGCACCCACGCGCTGGTGCCCGCACTCGTCGGCACACCTCCCCAGCTCCTGACGACGGCATCGCGCACCATGGCGCTGGCGCAGGTCAGCCTGGCGGTGAGCGCCGTCGGCTTCACGGTGCTCTTCGGGCTGCTGATCGACATCGAGCGCAAGCTCGGCAAGATCGCCCGCGAAATCCAAGCGATCCACGACCTCCTGAAGCGTCGCGAGCAGTCCGAGTTGCGCAACTCGCTCGAGTCGCTGGCGCAGCTCGACCGGATCGGTCGCCAGGACGCCCGCATCCAGGTCATCACCGCGGCCCATCGCGACCTGGGGATCAAGCTCCAGCAGTACGGGAGGCTACTGGGCGAAGCCGACAGCCTGGAGCTCGCCGAGGCCTGCGAGCAGTACTACTGCCTCATCGCGCTCGGTCGGGCGCGTTGCCATGCCGAGATGGAGGCCGTTGGCCTCGCGGCGGACGAACTCGAGACGTCATGGCGGACCTGGCGCGCGCAGGTCCAACGCATCGCCCGCGAGCACATGCTCGGCGAGAGCGCCGCGCGCTTCCTGCACGCCGAGTTCGCCGAGGAGATCCCGGTCGAGGAGCTCTACGCCTGGTTGGACTTCGCCTATGACGAGCAGCGCGGTTCGGCCTGGCTGATGAGCCTGCGGCGCCAGCTGGGATCCTACTACGAGATCCGCGATCGAAGCCCGAGGCTACCCAACGTCCGTTCCGTTCCCGACGGGATTCGCACGGGCGTCGATTCGCTCAAGAGCCGGATCGGGGGCTTGTCCCAGTCCCAGCTGCTCGCGCGCGACATCGACCACATCGTGCCGCTCATGCGCCAGCTGGAGGCTCGGGACGACGTGCTCGCGGGCTACGTGACGCAGTACCGCCTCATGGACCAGCATGGCCTGAGCCCGGCCGAGCTCGAGGCCCAGCTGGCCGCCCTTCCCCAGGAGGCCGAGCTGCACGGCTTCATCGTGCTCGAGGCGCCGGCGCTCCAAGCGGCCGCCGACTGACCCTGGGCATCGCGCTGCGCCGATTGCGGTCCTGCGGCTACCCAGGCACAATCCGACCCAGCTCACAGACCGATCACAGAGGCCATCTGCATGACCGACTTCAGCCTCAAAGACGCCTTCGACATCCCCGACAGCATCAGCGCGCTGGGCTTCGTCGTCCGCATCTCGGGCGAGGCCCACAAGGCCGAGGACCTCGTCCAGGACTACGTGCTGACGCCGGGGGTCCGCGCCGAGCTCGAACGCATCCTCGCGGCCCTCCAGCGCACCACCAAACGCGGCGACGACCTGGGCTGGTTCGTCCACGGCAGCTTCGGCTCCGGCAAGAGCCACTTCATGGCCTACCTGGGCTACCTGCTCGAGAACGTGCCCGCGGCCTGGGCCAAGGACGACCCGACGATCGCCGCGCTCGGCCCCAAGCACCGCGACTGGATCGCCGACCGCAAGCTGCTGGTGGTGCGCGAGAACCTCATGAGCGCCGCCAGCGAGGGGAGCCGCTTCGACCGGCTGGTCTACGAGGCCGTCAACAAGGAGCTGCGGCGGCAGGGCAAGCCCGCCTTCGAGTTCCTCAACGTGGACGCGGTCCTGGACGAGGTCCGGCGCGACGCCGAGCTCTTCGGCGAGCCGGCCTGGCGCAGCCTGGCCGAGGCCGGGATCGTCGACAGCCGCGAGGGCTTCGAAGAGGTCGCTGCCGGCAGCCTCGAAGAGCGCGAGGACCTGGCCCGGCTGTACCTGGTCCACAAGGGACGCGACATCGCTTCGGCCGGCTTCAGCCCCTCCTGGGGCGAGGGCCTGCACCGTCTGACGCGGCACGTCAAGGATCAGGGCTACGGCGGGCTGGTCCTGCTGCTCGACGAGATGCTGCTGTGGCTCTCGGGCAAGACCGGGCCGGAGTACAAGGACGCCATCAACCAGCTGACCGTCGTCGTCGACCACTCCGACGGCCGGCGCGCCCTGCCCATCGCCGTCTTCGTGGCCCGCCAACGCCGCTTCAGCGAGTTCTTCCCCGACATGGTCGACGAGGAGCAGCTGCAGGACCAGCTCGACTTCCAGGGCGGCCGTTTCGAGCAGACCACCCTGGAGGACGTCGAGCTGCGCCACATCGTGCGCCACCGGGTGCTGCGCCGCCTGCGGCCCGAGGCCGTGCAGGCCACCGTCGACCGGTTGGCGGAGGAGCACAAGAAGCTCCTGCCGGCCCTGCTCCAGGGTGCCGACGAGCACTACCTGCGCGACGTCTACCCCTTCCACCCGGCGCTCATCGAGATGCTCATCGACGTCTCGTCGCTCCTGCAGCGCGACCGCACCGCCTTGCGCCTGCTCTACGAGCTGCTCATCAGCCGCAGCGAGCTTCCCTTGGGGGCCTTCCTGCCGGTGGGCAGCGCCTTCGAGAAGGTCTTCCCCTCCGGCGGCTTCCTGGGCAGCCGACGCGTCGAGCAGCTGCGGGCCATCCAGACGCTCTACTACCAGCGCATCGAGCCGGCGCTCGTGGCCATGACCCACGACGCGAGCCTGGAGCACTTCGACAAGGCCCACCAGCACACCCTGGACCAGCTGGTGAAGACCGCCCTGCTGGCCGAGGTCTCGCCGCGACTCAAGGGCTCGGGCGGCATGACCGTCGAGCGCCTGGTCCGGCTCAACGACTTCGAGGTGGAGGGCCACACCGACCGCGGTCGGATGATCGTCGCCGCGCGCGACCTGCTCGAGCTCTCGCGGCTGGTGCCGGCGGTCCAGGTCACGGGCACGGGCGCCTCGGCCATGGTCAGCATCGTCCTCGAGGGCGCCGACTTCGGCGAGATCCTGGAGCGCGCCCGGCGCCACGTCGACAACACCTCCTGGCGCTTCCGGACCTTCTACGGCGTCTTCAAGCCGCTCTTGGGCCTGGAGGGCCTGCCCGGCTTCGGGGAAGGCGAGGCCAACGATGGCCGCTACAGCACCCGCTGGCGCAACACCGAGCGGCGCGGCACGGTCTGCATCGACAACGTGCGCGCCCTGCCCTACGACAAGCTGCGTGCCAGCGAGGGCGAGTTCCGCATCGTCGTCGACTTCCCCTGGGACGAGCCGGGCCACAGCGTGGAGGAGGATCGGCAGCGGATCTACAACTTCCGCAAGTCCGAGGGCTCGACCCCCACCTACTGCTGGCTGCCGCGCCACCTGAGCCCGCGCGAGCTGAGCCTCATGGGCGACCTTTCGGCCTGCGAGTTCATCGGGCAGCCGGAGGGCCAGGAGAAGCTCTTGGGCGGCATGGCGGCCCTCGAGCGGCAGCAGGTGGTCGACCTCGCGCGCGACAAGGCACGCACCCTGCGCGCCGAGATGGGGCAGATCCTGCGCACGGCCTACAAGGACCACGGCGAGGCCCTGGCCCTGATCAGCGACTTGAGCGAGGACGTGCCCGCGCCCAACCTCGACGACAACCTCGACCACTTCGCCAGCGAGCTGCTCGACCGGCGCTTCCCGACCCACCCCCACTTCAAGAGCGAGCCCCGCCCGCCCGAGCTGCGGGCGCTGCTGGACTGGATGCTCCAAGCGGCCGACGCCGCCGACCAGCGCGCCGCCTTCGACGACGCCACCGAGACCGTGCTGCGCAGCCTGGGCGCGCCGCTCGAGCTGGTCGACATCGGCCAGCGCCAGGCTCGGCTGCGCACGGACAGCCGCTACCTGCGCGAGGTCCTCGATCGCTTCGACGACAGCACGGTCACCTGGGCGACGGTCGACAACCATCTCGTCGAGAGCTACGGCTTCCAGCCGGCGGTGCGCAACCTGATGCTGCTCTTCGCCGCGCGCTTCAAGAGCTACCGCGCGCTGGTCGAGCGCAGCGGCGACCCGGTCGCCCTCGAGCTCGACAGCAAGCCCAAGGTGGGTCTGCGCCTCGAGCGCGCGCCGGTGCTGGACCCGGCGGCCTGGAGCCGCGCCCGCGAGCTGGGGGCCGCCCTCGGCGACCTGGAGAAGCCCGTCGGCCACCGCACGCTGGCGGCTCAGGACGCCTGGGCCGCCCAGGTGCGCGCGGTCCTGCACGAGCAGCGGCATGCGCTGCGCCAGCTGCACGAGCGCATCTCCCGGCACCTTCCCGGTGCCGACAGCCCGCGGCAGATCGAGCTGCGCGAGGCCAACAGCCGGCTGCAGGCCGTCGACGACACCACCCTCGACTCCTTCGGCATGTGGACGGCGCTGCTTGCGGCCTGGCCCGCCGATGATGGCGACCCGCTGCGAGAGGTGGTGCGCAGCGCCCAGGCCGACCTGCGCGCGGTGCAGGCCATCGACGAGAACGCCCACGGCTACCTCGTCGCGGCCCGCGATCGGGTCGACCACGGGGCCGCGACCCGGGCGCACTTGGACGATCTGGCGCGCAAGCTGGGCCGTGGCCACGATCAAGGCTCGCTCAGCCTGTTGTCGATCGAGGACTGGAACCGCCGAGCGCGCGAGATCGTCAAGGACATCATCGGGCCGCCTCCACCCCCGCAACCCCCGCAATCCCCGCCGCCACCGGGGAAGATCGTACGGACGCTGGAGCTCTACGCCGGACACGAGATCGACGGCCTCGATCGCTTCGTCGACGAGCTGCGCCGTCGGCTCGCCGATGCGTCCCGGGATGCCGACAAGCTGATGATCGACGTCACGCTGCGCGTCGAGAAGCCAGAGCAGCCATGAGCCCGCAGCTGCTGCTCCAACGCCTGGTCGAGATGGCCGGCGGACCCGAAGGCGAAGGCTATATCCTGGCCTTGGCGTCCGAGGGCATGGGCGCGTTGCCCGATACCCTGCAGTCGGGCAAGGTGAAGTACGCCGTCTGTCAGCCCGAGACCGAGCTGGCCCTGCGGCGCCGGGTCTGGCAGGCCGGCGGCGCGCCCTTCATCGCCCTGGTGCCCCAGGATCTCGCGGAGCGGCTGCCGCCGGATCTCCTGCGTCGGGCGCGCCGCGCGCGGGTGCACGCGCTGGACGCGGCGGACATCCTGTCCATCGCGCTCGGGGCCCAGGTCGTGGGTGTGGACGACCCCGCGGTCCGACAGCTGGCCCTGGACCACATCGATGCCCTGCGCGAGCGGCTCGGATCCCGCGGCGAGACCTTGCCGACGGCGGTCGACGCGTTGCTCCTGGACGAGCTCCTGATGGAGGTCCTGTTGGGGCGGCGACTGCGTGGCACCAGCGCCGCGGCGTTGCTGGCCGAGCTTCTGGAGCGGCCGGCGATCGAAGACCCGGGCGTCATCGAGCTTCTGCGCCGCCAGCTGCCTCGGCGCTTCGGGGCCGAAGGCCTGGTGCTGGCCTGGGCGCTCCCATCGGGGGAGCGCCTGCGTGCCCTGATCGAGCGCGGCGTGCTGCTGGCGATCGATGAGGCGGAGCTTCCGCAGACGGTGTGGGGGCCGCTGGCGGCGGCCCTGGCGCCGGACGCGATCGCGCTGCCGAAGCCGCTGCTGCGACGCACCGTCGCCCGACTGGCCGAGGCCGCGCTGGAGCCGCTCGGCGCTCGCGCCAGCGCCTACCTGGCCGCGGCCGAGCAGGTCGGGCGTGAGATCCTCGTACCATCGATCATCGGCCGAAGCCTGCTCCTGCCGCTGGGCCTGGAGAATCAGGCCAACCAGCTGGCGAAGCGTGCCGCGTCCGGCGGCAGCATCGACAGCGAC
>JACKBJ010000033.1 GCA_020634625.1 Caldilineae bacterium
GGCGGCGCCCACCGCCCGGGTTCACGCGCAGGCCCTCCGGCCGGCCGACGCGGTCACCGCTGCCGACGCGACCGATGCCTTCTTCACCCGGCCCCGGCCGGTCGGCTGGACCTATCGGCTGCGGCTGTGGAACGACCTGGGTCGGGCCTACGCCCTGCGCGGGCTGCCGCCCCCCTTGCCGGCCGACCTGCGCGCGGCGGCCGGAGGCGGGCTCGACGAGCCCCCCGGACCGCGCGACCGGGCCGAGACGCTCGACCTGCTGCTGCTCGGCAGCGACCGGCGCTCCGGCGACGGGCCCTGGCGCACCGACACCTTGCTCCTGGCCTCGCTCGACCGCGAGACCGGCCGGGTCGGCCTGATCTCGATCCCCCGCGACCTCTGGGTCTCGATCCCCGGCTACGGGGCCGGCCGCATCAACACCGCCGACTACCTGGGCCATGTCCGGGGCCTGCCGGATGGCCAGCTGATCCGCGACACGGTCGCGCTCAACCTGGGCCTGGAGGTGGACCACTTCGTTCGGGTCGACCTGCAGGGATTCGTGGCGGTGGTCGAGCAGCTGGGCGGCATCGACGTGCCGGTCGACTGCCCGATCGAAGACTTCTTCCACGACCCGACGGCGCTGGGCGGCGAGCAGGCCCTGGATCTGGACACCGGCCTGCACCACCTGGACGGCGAGATGGCGCTGCGCTACGTTCGCTCGCGCTGGCGCAGCTCCGACTTCGACCGCTCGCGACGCCAGCAACGGGCCCTGCGCGCGGCGATGGCCAGCGCGCGGGAAGCCGGCTTCCTGCGCCGCGCGCCGCGGCTCTGGAAGGCGCTCGAGCCCTACCTGAGCACCGACATCCAGGCCAGCGAGGTTCCCGGGCTCGCCCTCCTGGCCGCCCGGCACGTCGACCACCTGCGGGTCCGCAGCGCGGTGCTGGGTCACCCGGCCACCATCGACTGGGTCACCCCGGACGGCGCCCAGGTACTGCTGTTGGACCCGGCCCGGAGCACGGCCATCCTGGACGCCGTCCTGGCGGCGCCCGACGACCCTCCCTCGGCTGGCGCGAGTGCCGGCGCCGCCGCGCTGACCCTCTTCGACGCCACCGGCCAGTCGGGCTGGGGCCCGGTGCTCGCCGCGCGGCTCGAGGAAGCCGGTCTGCCGGTCGGCGCCGTCGAGACCCGCGCCGCCGGCCCCCAGAGCATGCTGTTCTACACCGCCGCGGCCGAGTCCGGCGCCCGCGCCGCCGCCGAGGCGCTCGGCCTGCCGCAGAGCGCCGTCCGCCCGGACACGGACTGGCCGGGGCCGCGGCCGGCCGAGACCCCGATCTGGGTCCACGTCGGCAGCGACTGGCAGCCCTGCCCCAGCCATCAGGGCCAGTCGCCCGCCGGTTGAGCCACCGCGTCGCGTGGCCGGGCTCGGCAGGCCCGCGGCGACGCGCAACCCGGCACCCGGGCATCCGTGCGGTCCGGGCCACGTCGATCCCGGCCTGCAATCCATCGAGAGAAGACCATGCGCTACGTCTCCGCCATCTACGACGCCCCGATGCCCGCCGGCCTGGCCTTGAAAGCCCTGCGCGCGGCCGGCTTCGAGGACCGTGACCTGGCGGTCCTGCCGGATCTGCCGGCCCTGCCGCCGGTCGCTGGTTTCCTCGCGAGGTCGACCGAAGCGACGGGGGACCCGGCGCGGGCCCTGGCCGAGCTGGGCCTGCCCCAGCAGCGCCACGCGCTCCTCCGCGAAGCCTTGTGGCGCGGCGCGATCGTCATCCTGGTCCGCTGTCCCGACCTGTCGGCGCCGGCCGCCGTTTGGGCGCTCGATGCGGCGGGCCCCCTGCCCGACGCGCGCCTGGCTCGGGATTGGCGAAGGGAGCCGGGGATGCGCTACCGGTGGTCGGAGCTTCCGGCACCGGTGCTGGCCCTGCCGAGCGAGGCGGCGACGCCGAAGGTGGTGGCACCCGACGCCCGGCCGCCGTCTGCGCCGGGGCTGGCGTGAGCCCCCGGCCGACCTGGAGCCCGCGCTCGATGCAGCCGGTCAGGCAGGCCGGGGTGTACGCCTTCGCCGCCTTGCCGCCGGGGTCGGACCCGAGCGCCCTCGACCCCGTCGCGACCCTGCGCGAAGCCGAGGGCATCACGGTGATCGTCGAAGAGACCCGCGCGAGGCAGGCCGGGCTCGACATCCTGTTTCGCGCCGCCTGGATCACCTTGACCGTTCCCTCCGATCTTCAGGCGGTGGGCCTGACGGCCGCCTTCGCCGGGCTGCTCGCCGACGCCGGGATCGCCTGCAACGTCGTGGCGGGCGCCTTCCACGACCACATCTTCGTTCCGGTGGAGTCGAGCGACGCCGCCATGGCGGCGCTCTTGGCGCGGTAGCCGGGACGTCGCCGACCCGGCCCGGCTGATGCCGCCCGGCCGTCGGGCCCTATACTTGGCCGCATGCCGCCACCCTTCGTCGTCCCCATCCGCGACCTGCTGCGCGATCTCGAATCCGAGCCGCGGCTGGCCCCGCAGATCGAGGCCCTGCGCGTGCTGCCCGAACGGCCGGCGCGCCATGGCGACTGGCCGGCCGCGCTGCACCCCGACCTGATCGCGGCCGCCGCCCGCCTCGGCGTCGAACGGCTCTATTCCCACCAGAGCCTGGCCGTCGGCGCCGCGCTCGAGGGCCGGCACGTGGTCACGGTCGCCGCGACCGCCTCCGGCAAGAGCCTGGCCTACCTCCTGCCGCTCCTGGACACGCTGCGGCGTCGGCCCGAGGCCCGCGCCCTGCTGCTCTTTCCCACCAAGGCCCTGGCGCGCGACCAGCTGGCCGTGCTGGAGGCCTGGGACGCCGCGCTGCCCGCCGCCGGCTTCCGCCCGGCCGCCTACGACGGTGACACGCCGCGCGGCGCCCGGTCCCAGATCCGGCGCGAGGCGCGCATCGTGGTCAGCAACCCCGACATGCTGCACGCCGGCATCCTGCCGCAGCACGCCAGCTGGGCCAGCTTCCTGGGCGGACTCTCGGACCTGGTGCTGGACGAGATGCACGTCTACCGCGGCATCTTCGGCAGCCACGTGGCCAACGTGATCCGCCGCCTGCGGCGGGTGGCGCGCTTCCATGCCACGATGCAGGGAGCCGATCCGACGCGCCCGCCCGGGGCGGGCGCCGCGGGTCCGGAGGTCGCCGACGCCGGCCGACCCGGCAGCCCGGGCCGCCCGCGCTTCGCCTTCAGCTCGGCCACGATCGCCAACCCGGCCGAGCTGGCCGAGCGCCTGGTCGGGGCGGCGGTGACCGTGATCGACGCGGACGGCGCGCCGCGCGGTCGGCGCAGCTTCCTGATCTACAACCCCCCGGTGGTCGATCCGGTGCTGAACCTGCGCCGCAGCGCCGTGCTCGAGTCCGAGGCCCTGGCCCGGCGCTGCCTGGCGGCCGGCGTCCAGACCATCGTCTTCGCCCGCTCGCGGCAGTCGGCCGAGCTGCTGCTGCGCTATCTGGACGAGGGCCTGGCCCGCGAGGGCCTGCGCCCGGCGCCCGGCGACGCCATGCCCCTGGTGCGCGGCTATCGCGGCGGCTATATGGCCGGCGAGCGGCGAGCGATCGAGGCGGCCCTGCGCGAGGGTCGACTGCGCGGCGTGGTGGCCACCAACGCCCTCGAGCTGGGCGTGGACATCGGCCAGCTCGATGCCTGCGTCATGTCGGGCTACCCGGGCAGCATCGCCAGCACCTGGCAGCAGGCCGGCCGCGCCGGCCGCCGCGCCGGCGAGTCGCTGGCGATCCTGGTCGCCGGGGCCAGCCCGATCGACCAGTTCATCGCCCGCCACCCCGACTACCTGTTCGAGGGCTCGCCCGAGCATGCCCGCATCGCGCCGGACAACCTCTTGATCCTGCTCGACCACCTGCGCTGCGCCGCCTTCGAGCTGCCCTTCGACGCGGCCGAGGCCAGCCGGCCCTTCGGGGCCGACCCGGGCGACCCGCCGGTTCTTCCGGCGACGCGCGCCGAGCCATCCGGGTTCGGCCCGGCGATCGACGCGGCCCACGCCGATGCGCCCGGCATCGATGGCGCGACCGCAGCGGGTCCCGACGTCGATGGCGCGACCGCAGCGGGTCCCGGCGTCGGTGTCCCGGCGGCGCCGACCGTGGCCGAGCTCCTGGCGGTGCTCGAGGCCCAGGGTCTGCTCCAACGCTCCGGCGACACCTGGTACTGGATGGCCGATGAACGCCCGGCCGAGCGGGTTGGCCTGCGCGGCGCGGGCGCCGACGCGGTGGCGATCGTGCTCGGTCCGCCACCGCTGGGTGGGGCGGCGGGGCCGGCCCGGCTGCGACCGATCCCGACCGATGGCGGCGACCCGGAAGCCGCCGGGAGGCCTCCGGCCGCCGAGGTCCTCGGCACCGTCGAGCGCAGCAGCGCGCCGCTGATGCTGCACCCGGGCGCCGTCTACCTGCACGAGGGCTCGAGCTACGTGGTCGAGTCCTTGGATCTGGACGAAGGCCGCGCCTACGTCCAGGCCAGCGACGGCAGCCTCTACACCCGGGCATCGAGCCACGTCGAGATCCAGCCCCTGCGCCACTTCGCCGAGCGCAGGGCGAGCGGCGTGGACCTGGCCCAGGGCGAGCTGGACGTGCGCAGTCGGGCCACCGGCTACCGCCGCATCCGCTTTCGCACCCACGAGACCCTGGGCTGGGGCGACATCGACCTGCCCGAGCAGCGGCATGTCGCCGGCGGCTACTGGTTCACCCTGCGGGACGAGACCGTCGAGCGCCTGCGCGCCCTGGGTCGTTGGCACCACGATCCGGTCCGCGACCGAGGCCCGAGCTGGCCGCGCCAGGCGCTGCGGGCACGCGAACGCGACGGCCGACGCTGCCGGCTCTGCAACGCGCCCGAGCGGGCGGACCGGGCCCACGACGTGCACCATATCCGCCCCTTTCGGGACTTCGGCTGGCAGAAGGGCCTCAACGAGCGGCATCTGGAGGCCAACGACCTCGACAACCTCATCACCCTGTGCAAAGCCTGTCATCGCAGCGCGGAGCGCTGTCTGGGCCTGCACGGCGGCCTGCAGGGCCTGGGCCATGCCCTGGGCCATGTGGCCCCGCTCTTCCTGATGTGCGACGCCGGCGACCTGGGCGTCAAGACCGAGAGCCATGCCGCCTGGTCCAAGCGACCGACGGTGGTCGTCTTCGAACGGGCCGCGGCCGGCGTGGGCTTCGGCGAGGCGCTATTCGAGCTGCACGAGCGCCTGATCGCGGCCACCCGCGCGCTGGTCGAGGGCTGTCCCTGCCCGGCCGGCTGCCCGGCCTGCGTCGGGCCGGCGGCCGGTGGCCTGGTCGACGCCAAGTCGCAGGTGCTGGCCGTCCTGGCCGCCCTCCGCTGAGCCCCGCCGGCGGCCATGACCCGGGCCGCCACCGCGGCCCGAATTGGCTCGCGCTGCCGCTCCCATGCTATCTTTAACCGCAAGTTCGGGCCCCCGGCCCGGCCCTTGCGCGCCCGAGCGGCGCGCTTTTGTGTGCCAGGAGACCACGATATGGAACGCGTGATCGACCCTGCCGCGAACGGTGCCCAGCCCTTCGCGGCCTCGAGCCCCGGCCAGCTGCGGCTGCGGCCGATGCCCGGCCTGACCT
>JACKBJ010000034.1 GCA_020634625.1 Caldilineae bacterium
CCAGCACGGCCTTGTCGACCAGCGCGAAGGAGTGCTGGGCGTCGACCGGCTGGCCGGCCGCGTCCCGCACGCGCAGGGTGAAGCTGGCCTCCTCGCCGGGACCGTGCTCGGCGGCGTCCGGCAGGATCTCGACCGACAGGTGCTTGTCGTCGGCCGGCACCACCAGGTCGACCGAGGCGGTCACGATCTGGCTCTCCTTGCCGGCCCATTCGCTGGTGTTGGGCTGCCACATGTGCACCTTGACGGTGACGTTGGGCGCGTAGCGGGCTTCGATGGGCACCGACAGGGTCGTGGCGCCCGAGATCTCGACCACCCGCTCCTCGTAGACCTCGTCGCGCTCGATGGTGATCAGCGCGGTGGTCGTCAGCGGGCTCTTGACCAGGATCTGGGCCGTCTCGCCCGGCGCGTAGCGGTCGCGGTCGGTCGAGAGTTCGAGGCCACCCCACCAGTACCAGGGCCGCTGGCCGTCGTAGAGCCAGGCGTAGGAATAGGCGGTGACGCGCCGGCCGCCGTCGTCGGCTGCTTCGGCGCGGAAGCTGTACCAGCCTTCGCCCAGGTCGGGGTAGCGCAGCTCGGCCTTGCCGTCGGCGCCGGTGCGCACCGTCTGGCGGCCGCTGTCGCGCGTGCCGTCGCGGGTGTAGCGCTGGATGACCACCGTCACCTCGCGGCCGGCGGCCGGCTGGCCGTCGTGGCCGATGGTGGCGGCCGTGAAGACCACCGGATCGCCCAGCTCGACGCCGTAGCGGTCGCTCTGGAGCGTCAGCGCGAAGTCGGCCGGGTGCACCAGGACGTAGCGCGTGGCGTAGACCGGCCGGCGGCTGGCGTCCAGGACCTCGGCCTCGAGGGTGTAGGTCTCGGCATAGGACTCGTTGCCGTCCAGCTTCAGCTGACCGGTGAAGCTGCCGTCCGGGCCGCTCTGGCCCTCCATCTGCGAGACCGGCTGCGTGCCGTCCTGACCGCGCCACCAGTAGCCGCGGAAGGCGCGCAGCACCACCGCCGCGCCGGCCACCGGCTGGCCGAAGTAGTAGTCGGCCTGCACGGTGATGCTGGCCGTGTCGCCGCGCACGTAGTAGTCGGCGTCGGGCTGGATCTCGACCTCGAAGTCGGGTTTGACGTATTCCTCGACCTGGAAGCTGCCCGAGAGGGTCTGGTCGCCGACGCGGGTCTCGATCTGCCACCAGCCCAGCGCCACCTCGTCGCCGAGCTCGAGCGTGCCGGCCACGCTGCCGAAGTCGTCGACGGCCGGCGTCTCGCGGACGATCACGTTGCCCTTGGCATCGCGGATGGTGACGCTGACCGGCGTCGTGGGCGCGATCACCGACAGGCCGGGGTCATCGCCGGCGAACTCGCGGATGCTGGTCTTCCAATGCACCGAGTGGCCCGGCCGGTAGATCGGCCGGTCGGTGTGGCTGTGGCCGGTGTAGCGGGGCGCGGCCGGATCGTACCAGCCGCCCCACCAACGCCAATAGCCCTGGTTCGAGGCCCAGTTGGCGTCCAGGCCGACCAGGGTCGTCTCGCCGGCCACCTCGGCCGCCAGCAGGGCGGCCGACTCGGCCAGGTCGCCCAGGTCGGCCAGCCCGTCGGCGTCGGTCGTGGCCTCGGCCAGCGTCGCGCCCGCGGCGTCCAGGGCCAGGATGCGCGCGCCGGCGTCCGGGCGGGCGCTGAGCCATGTGGTCAGCCAGGCGTCCAGCCCCTGCCGGCCGCGCTTGGCCACCAGGGCGTGGTCGCTGTAGACCACCAGGGCCCGGGCGCGGCCCAGGTCGGCGTGGCGGGTCTCGAGGACGTAGAGGCCGGGCGGCGTGCCCTTCGGCAGGCCGATGCCGCTCATGCCCTGGCTGTTGTCGACATGGGTCTGCCAGGTGGCGCTCTGGCTCAGGCCTTCGACGTCGATCGGGTTCTCGCCGCCTTGCTCGAGCGGCGCGTAGCGCCGGGCGAAGCCGGCCAGGTCGAGCGGGTAGATCGCGAAGTCGAGCGTCACCCGCGGGTAGCCGGGCTGGACGCCGGCACCGTGCTTGCCCGAGGGGGCCAGCAGCTGCACCGGCAGGCCCCAGCCGAAGCCCAGCGTGGTCTGGTGCCGCGAGGTGACGAAGGACCAGGCATAGGGCTTGTCGAGCAGGGGCCGGCCGCTTGCGTCCAGGGCGCCCGTGCCCAGCTCGAGGCGATAGCTCGCCTCGGCCGCCAGCGGTTCGTAGGGGCGCAGCTCGAGCTGTCGATCGCCGTTCCAGACCAGATCGCGGCGCAGGTCGGGCGTCATCGTCAGGGCGGCGACGATGCTGGCCCGGTCGATGTCACGTTCGAAGTTGAGCGTGATCGAGGTGCCGGGCCAGACCTCGCGCTGAGCGGGTTGCGGGTAGACCTTGAAGGGCAGGTTCTCCTGGGCGCGGGCGCCGGGGATCGTCTCCGGCAGCAGGCTCGGGCCGGCCAGGATGGCCAGCGCGGCCAGCAGCGCCAGGACGCGGCGGCTCAGCCATCGCAGGGGGTTCGGGGACTCGACGGGGTTGACCGGGTGAGGCGCGTTCATGGTTCCAGGCTCCTGTAGGCGCATGCGGGCGGGGCAATGCCAGTCCAAGGTGTCCTTACGAACGAGCGCCCGTGTTCGTGACCACCCCACAGTATACGACGCTGCGAGCCCTTCCCGGTGACGGATTTCGCCCCGAGCGACCGATCCGGTGCATCATTCCGGACCGCCGCCGCGTAGACCCGCCGCGCGGCGCCGCCGCGATTCGCCAGCCCCCGGGCTCAAGCCCGGCGCACCCGAGAGCCAGCCCGATGACCCGATCCGAGCCCGTCGAGCCGACCGAAACCCCGCCGCGCTGGCCGCGCAACCGCCGGCTGATCCTGTTCCTGGTGACCACCGCCCTGGTCCTGGCGCTGATCTGGCAGGCCCGGGGCGCTCTGGCGCCCTTCGCGCTCGGACTGGCGGTGGCCTACCTCATCGCGCCGACGGTCGGGCGACTGCAGCGGATCATGCCGCCGGGACTTCGCCGCCGGAGCTTCTCGCGCCTGCTGGCCATCCTGCTGGTCTATGGCGCCTTCCTGGCGCTCGTCGCCGGCGCCCTGCTCTGGCTGGTGCCGGCCGTGGTCCGCCAGGCCAACGACCTGGTTCAGAACGCGCCGGCGCTCTACGAGCAGGCCGCGGCGCAGATCGACCGCTGGCTGGCGGCGCGCGGCCGGCATCTGCCCAGCCTGGCCGAGCTGAGCGCCGGCCTGTCGACGCTGCTCGACCAGAACGGCGAGGTCCTGCGGAACCTCGTGCCGCGCCTGCTGGCCTTCCTGCAGGACGGGGCCCTGACCGCCTTCGGCGCGCTCTCCAGCACCGTCAGCCTGCTCCTGGCGGCGGTGGTGGTGCCGATCTGGCTGATCTACATCCTCAACGACACCAGTCGGGTGCTGGAGGGCGCGCTCGGCCTGGTGCCGCGCGGCCTGCGCGCCGACGTCGAAGCCCTGCGGATCATCTTCGACCGCGTGCTGGGCGCCTACATCCGGGGCCAGCTGATCATCGCCCTGATCCTGGGCACGCTGCTCACCCTGACCCTGACCTTCCTGGGTGTGGAGTACCCACTGCTCCTGGGCTTCCTCAACGGCCTGCTGGGCTTCATCCCCTTCCTCGGCTCGATCATCGGCGCCGTTCCGGCGGTGGCCGTGGCCCTGCTGGGTGGGGTCGGGCTGGCCGGCAAGACCCTCCTGGCGATCATCCTGATCCAGCAGCTGGACGGCGCATTGATCTCACCGCGGGTCCAGGGCGACTCGGTCAAGCTGCACCCGGCGCTGATCATGGTCGTGCTGGTGATCGGTCAACAGCTGCTCGGCCTGCCGGGTCTGCTGGTGGCCGTGCCGCTGACCGCCATCCTGCGCGACATCGTCCACTACATCTACCTGCGGGTGGACGAGGCGCCGCCGTCGCCGGCCGAGGCGCTGACGATCGTCGGCTACGGCGACAGCCTGACCGATCGGATGCGCGGCGGCCGGGTGGGCGGGCCGGCTGACGCGGCGGGCGGGCCGAGCCCGGAGCGGCCGGACCCGGAGCCGCCGCCGCCCAGCGACACGGGCGACCCGGCGCTCAGGCCTCCGGCTTGAAGCCGATGTGGACCACCAGCGAGCCCAGGGCCAGGCGCCGCGGCGGAAGCGGCACCAGGCCGGCATCGCGCATGACGCCGGCCAGCTCGGCCGGGCTCAGGAAGGCCGCCACCGAGGCCGGCAGATAGCGGTAGGCTTCTTCGTCGCCGGCGACCAGGCGGCCCACCAGGGGCACCACCCGCTCGAAGAAGCCGGCGAAGAGCTGACGCCAGACCGGCAGGCCGGCGGGCGAGATCTCCAGGGCCACCACCCGGCAGCCCGGACGCAGCACCCGGGCCATCTCGGCGTAGGCCACGTGCAGATCGGCGAAATTGCGCAGCACGAAGGCGCTGGTGACCGCGTCGAAGCTGTTGTCGGCGAAGGGCAGGCGATGGCCGTCGCCCCGCAGCCAGTCGACCCGCCGATCCAGGCCTTTGGCGCGGGCCTTGGCCGGCGCCAGCGCGATCATCGGGCCGGTGTAGTCCAGACCGACCACGCGGCTGCCGGGCTTGCTGCGGGCGAGGTCCAAGGCCAGGTCGCCGGTGCCGGTGCCGACATCCAAGGCCCGGCCGCCGTCCGGCAGGGCGGCGGCCTTGACCGTGATGCGCCGCCAGCGGCCGTCCATGCCGCCGGTCATCAGCCGGTTCATCAGGTCGTAGCGACCGGCGATGCGGCCAAACATGTCGCGGACGGCTTCGTGCTTGTCGGGGGCGCCCCCGGGGCTGACGCTGCTCATGGGCGTCGATGATAGGGGGCGTGGGCCTCGGCGGCAAGGCGCCCGGCCGGGACCGGCCGGGGGGGCCGGCCCGGGCCCCCGGGGGGGGGGCGCCCCACCGCGCCGCTGCCTCCGGCTGCGCCCCCACCCTTTCCCCCCCCGCCGGGGGCGGGGCGGCCCCCGCCCGGGGGGCCCCCGGCGGCCTGGCCGTGTCCCCGGCGGCCGTG
>JACKBJ010000004.1 GCA_020634625.1 Caldilineae bacterium
TGGCCGCCACGGATCTCTGGCGGCGGGATGTCGGCGGCATTGAGGATTGGGCGAGAGCGGCCACTTTCGCCAAGAACGAAGTGAGGAGTGTGGGCTCGGCGACGGTACACGGCGACATGGTGTACCTGACGGTCTCGCGTAACAACGGCCAAGACCAGGTGCTCCGAAGTGCCGATGGCAGCAGCTGGCAAGAGGTCTCGCCACTGGGATTCGGCAATCCGCAAAGCTATTGGACCATAGGGGGAATGCAGGCATTCGAAGACCGGCTCTACCTTGGCATTAGTTCCCGGGAAGGTGGCATCGAGGTCTGGCGCTGCGCCACCTGCGATGGCGATGACTGGGAGCCGGCCGTGGCAAGCGATTTCCGCGCTGATCTGTTTGCGCGCTTCGACGACGGGCAGTTTTCTTGGCTCTATGCCTTTGGTGCCAGTGATGAAGATGTTTGGCGCAGTCGGGACGGACAGACTTGGGAGTCCGTTGCCACCAATCGCTTCGGTGATCCCAACAACAGCGTCGCTTCGGCGCTTGAATCGGGCGGACGATTGATCCTTGGGGTCAACAACTTCCTGCATGGGGTGCAGGTATGGTCCACAGACGGTCAAGTCGACACCTTGCCTCGGCCCACTTCCCCGGCCCCAACCGCGGTTCCCACGGCGCGTCCCCGCCCCCAGCCACCAAGGGGTCGAACGGCCTACCGGCGCGTGGACCAATGGCCCGCCAAGCAAGATCTTCCGCCGGATGCACTGGCCAGCAACGGCCGTGAGTCCATCCGCGACATGGACATCGCCGATGATGGAACCCTCTTCATCGTCGATCAAGAACACAGCCGCGTGGTTACGCTGCAGCCGGATGGAACTTGGGGCGCGACGCTGGGCGATGCTGGCAGCGGCGCCGAGCGCCTGGGACAGGCAAGCACCGTGGCGGTCGACAATCAGCGCGATCGCGTCTATGTCGGAGATCACGCCAGCGAGCGGATCGTCGTCTACACGCTGGATGGCCGATTCTTGACCGCCTGGGACCAGGTGGACCCGGCGGCCATGGCGCTGGGCTCGGACGGCCGATTGTGGGTGGCCGATCGCTTGCTCAGTCAGGTGAGGGCCTATGACCCGAGCGGGCTGCTTTCCACCTCCTTCGGCTCCTTCGGGGATGACGTCGAGGATCAATTCCGCGGCCTGGTCGATCTCGTGCTCGATCAGGGTGGTGGCCTTCATGTGGCCGACCTGGAAGGCGCTAGGATTCGAGAATTCCGGCTGAAGCAGGGCCGTTACGTTCGCAGCAATACCCTTCTGATCGGAACCGGACGCAGTGGCCTCGAAGCTTGCGATGGCCGCCGGCTTCTCGCGCTTGGCGGCACTCGCATCGCCGCCGGGCCCTGCCTCTTTGAAGCCGGTACGTTGATCGATCAATTCTCCACCGATCAGCCGGGCTCCAACCTCTACGAAGTCCGCTACCGCAGCGTGAACCTCGCCGCTCCGTACAGCTACGCCGTGGCGACTTCCGATCCCGGCCGCGCCCCGAATTCCAGGTCCTCGGGGAGCCCGACGACCGTACTGGTCCGTTATCCGAAACAGAACTTGGACCTGGCGATGCGCACATGGACGCTGCGAACCCGTGGCGCCGGCCAGGCGCTGGACAGCCCGCTGCGCCTGAGCGCCGCGCCGGATGGCAGTCTTTCGCTCAGCTTGGTTGATCGGCGATCGCAGTGGCGCGAGTTTCAAAGCCCAACCTCCGGCATATTCCGGGTCGATCCATCCAATTGGTCGAGCCGTCAGCTGGCGTCACGGGTCTATCCGAATGAAGCCCTCAAGTACACCGTCGATCCCGAATTCGCGCTTACCGAGGGCGCGAACGAACGTGTAATGCTCGTCGGCGGCTCCCGGATCGTTTACGCCGAGACCGCAGCACGGCGCTACTGTATCAACGCTAGTTGCGAGGTCCACCCGTATATTGAGCCAATTTGGTCTACGACTCTGGATTCGCAGACCGAAGGCATCGCGGCCATCGCCCACGAGCCAACAGGGCGTCAGTTCTTGGTTCTCTCGCGCCGACACATGGCGCCGCACGTGCGCGGGATCGAGGAGATCGCCCACTGGCTAAGCTTCTTCCCCTTGGACGAAAACGGCCGGTCCACCGAGATCCAACTGCCCGGGAATGACCGCGAAGCCATCTGGTCGGATGTAGAGGCGGGTCCGGATGGTCGGATCTACGTCTTGGACACCCTGGGAGATCGCATTCAAGTCTTTTCCCCGTCCGGAGAAGATCTGGGCAGCATCCCGACACCGAGAGACTCCTTCCGGGTTGCCGCGGGTCCGAATGCCGAAGCCTATGTCCTCACCCTTTACGGCCAGGTCGTACGTCTAGCCGCAGACGGCAGGGAACTCGCCCGCTTTGACGCGCGGCCCCACGCCGGCTTATCCCCCACCTCCTTGGTGGACCTGGCGGTGGACGCGGCAGCCTACGTCTACACCGTGGACGCCTTCGCTCGACAGATCAGCGTCTTCGCCCCCGAAGGCATCGAGGACGACGTGCTGCTGGGACCAAGCTGCAGCTTCGCGCCGGACAAGTGGGCGGAGCCTCGCGATGTCGTGCTCGGGGACTCGGTGACCCTGCGCCTCGGGCTGAGCGGCACCTGCGGATTCGTTGAAGAGCCAACGGACATCGTGCTGGCCATCGACACCAGCGGGCTTTCTTTGGGGGACGACCCCGGCCGGGTCCTGGCCGGTCGGCTTCGCGTAGCGCGGCAGATCGCAGCACTCACCGACCTATCGAGGCATCGCCTGGGCGTCGTGGCATTTGCGACCAACGGCCAGGTCTACACCGGTCTAACGCAGGATTTGACGTCCATCGTCGATGCCCTAGAGCTCGTTTTTGCCGGCAACGCCGCATCCCGACCCTACGCTGGTTTGGTGACGGCTCGCGGGCTCTTCGAGAAGGGCGCCGAGCGTCGGCGGGTCGTCATCGTCGTCTCTTCGCCGGAGTCAGCCAATGGCGAACTCATCGACAAGGCTGGGCTGGACCTGGCCGAAGCCATGCGATCCGAGGGCATTTTTGTAGCCGTCGTCAACCGCGACTGGCCGATCGCCGCAGCCGACGCATACAACAACCTGACCGTTGCGCCGCGTGGCCATGGCGCCGGCCGAGTCGTATACCAGCGGATCACCCAACGGCGCTCCGCCGCCTCGCTGACCAAGTCTGGCCGAATCGTGGATACGCTTCCGATCAACATGGACTATGTTCCGGGTAGCGCGGTGCCAGCCGCGAGTTGGGATCCGGTGGCCCGAACGCTGAGCTGGGAACTGCCTGCGCTCGACTTCCAGACCCTGCTGCTCAGCCTCCAGGTCCGACCGACACAGCCCGGCGAATGGCCGACGAACGTCGAAGCCATCGGTGAGTTTGTAGACGGATGGGACAATGCTCGGCGGATCATTTTCCCGGTGCCCTTCGTGCGCGTATATCGCGAGGCACTGCCCACCGCTACGCCGCGCATGTCGCCCAGTCCGACACCTACGGACGAAGCCACGCCGACCCTTCAGCCCACATCCACGCCGCCACCCATCCTCTACTTGCCGCTGATCATCAGCCTTCCGTGCCGGCCGACCTTCAAGCACGCCGATGTCGCCCTGGTCATCGATACCTCCAGCAGCATGGCAGAAGCGACGAGTCCAGGCGGACCTCGCAAATTGGATGCAGCCATCGCGGCCGCCAGAGCCTTCCTCAATCAACTGGATTTTCCCGCCGATCAGGCCGCCCTCGTTCAGTTCAACGAATCGGCGCGCGTCGTGGTGCGACTCGTCTCGAGCCGCGAAGAGACCATCGCCGGACTCGACAATCTGAGCCAGGCCACCGGCACGCGCATTGATCTCGGCATCCTCGAGGCCCAGGTTGAGCTCAGCGGCGCCGCCCATCGCGCCGACAACAACCCAGTAATCGTCCTCCTTTCGGACGGCGAAGCATCTGGCGTACGCCCCGAGGCGGTGGTGCAGATCGCTGAGCAGGCGCAGGAAGCCGGCTCGATGCTCATCACCATTGGCCTGGGCGCAGAGGCCGACTCAGACCTTCTCAGAGCCTTAGCCAGCCGCCCGGATTGGTACTACCATGCGGCCGAAGCCTCGGACTTGGAGCGGATCTATCGCGACATTGCGTTTTCGATACCATGCGCTGGTCAATGACTCGTAGCCGGACGGTGCGTATTCCGACGAAGTCGATCGGTGAATCCGCTCCATGCCGATCACCCGGCTGTCGTCACCTGTAGACAACAAGACCGCTCAGAATGCAGGTATGGCGGGGCTTTCCAGCCATCGGCCGGAAGAGGTGTGGTGTCTACAAGATCAGCGGTCCACCGGCTTTCGACACCTGTAGACAACTGGCGTTCGACAGTTGTAGGGCCAAAATCGGGGTCTGTCAGGCCGAAAAGCCCGCCGTTTCGGGCTCTCGCCTTCCAGACACCCCGAATTGTGTAGACACTAACTTCGCCGTATTGCCTCTTGACTCGCCTCGTAGGCGACGTTAAGCTCGTAGACATGTTTCGCCAGATCTCGCGGGCCAACAAGGACGGCACCCGCATCCGCTATCTCCAGCTGGCCCACAAGGTCCGCGACCCCGAGACCCGGCGTTCGACAGTTGTAGGGCCAAAATCGGGGTCTGACAGGCCGAAAAGCCCGTCGTTTCGGGCTTTTGCCTTCCAGACACCCCGAATTGCGTAGACACTAACTTCGCCGTTTTGCCTCTTGACTTGCCCCGTAGGCAACGTTAAGCTCGTAGACATGTACGTCCGCCAGATCTCGCGGGTCAACAAGGACGGCACCCGCATCCGCTACCTCCAGCTGGCCCACAAGGTCCGCGACCCTGAGACGGGCATGCCCCGCGACAAGGTCCTCCACCACTTCGGTCGCGCGGACCAGATCGACCCGGAGCAGCTCAAGCGGCTCATCAAGAGCATCAGCCGCTTCCTCGACCCCGCCGAACAGGTCCAGATCGAGGCCGGCCTGGAGGGCCTCGGCGGTGACATCGTCGTCGAGCGCAGCCTCGCCTTCGGCGGCAGCTACGTCCTGGACCAGCTCTGGCAGCGCCTGGAGCTCGACAAGGCCCTGGCCCGGCTCCTGACCCGACGCGACTACGCCATCGACATCGAGCGCCTGCTCTTCGCCATGGTGGCCAACCGCGCCCTCGACCCCAGCAGCAAGCTCGGCGTCGAGCGTTGGGTCGGGCAGCGCGCGGCCGTGCGCGACCTGGAGTCGGTGCAGGTGCACGCCCTGTACCGCGCCATGGACTTCCTTGCCGAGCACGGCGAGGCCATCCAGAAGGCGGTGTACCAGCAGATGGCCAGCCACCTGAACCTCGAGGTCGACCTGCTCTTCTTCGACACGACCACGACCTACTTCGAGACCGAGGAAGCCGACCCGGATGCCGAGGGGCTGCGCCAGTACGGCCGGCCCTCCTAGGACCACCGGCCAGAACTGCCGCAGGTGGTCATCGGGCTGGCCGCGACGCGTTCGGGGATCCCGGTGCGCTGCTGGGTCTGGCCGGGCAACACGGCCGACGCGTCGGTCGTCGACGAGGTGCAGCGGGATCTGGCCGCCTGGAAGCTCAATCGGGTGGTCTGGGTGCTGGACCGCGGCTTCGCCGGCCAGGAGCAGCGGCGGGTCCTGCAGCGGGGCGGTGGCCACGTGATCCAGGGCGAGAAGCTGCGCTCGGCGGAGAAGGTGGTTCAGGAGGCCATGGCGCGGCCGGGCCGCTTCCGGCGGGTGCGTGACAACCTGGAGGTCAAGGAGGTCGTGGTCGAGGAGGGCAGCGAGAAGCGCCGCTTCGTCGTCGTCCGCAACCCGCAGCAGGCCACGAAGGACCGCAAGCTGCGCGAGGCGGTCGTCGAGCGCCTGGAGGCCGAGATCGAGCGCCTGAACGCTCAGTTGGCCAAGGGACGCCGGCCCCGTGGGCACACCAAGGCGGTCTGCGCCCTGAAGGCAGACGGCGCCATGGGGCGCTTCGTGCGGGAGTTGGCCAATGGTCAGCTGCGGCTGAACCGGGCAGCCATCAAGGAGGACGAGCGCTACGACGGCAAGTTCCTGCTGTCGACCACCGACCCGAGCCTGACGGCCGAGGACGTGGCGTTGGGCTACAAGCAGCTGCAGGACGTCGAGCGCAACTTCAAGACGATCAAGCACACGTTGGAGCTCCGGCCACTCTACCACCGCCTGCCACAGCGGATCGAGGCTCATGTGCTGCTGTGCTGGCTGGCGCTGATGCTGATCCGCATCGTCGAGCGCGAGACCGGCCGGACCTGGGAGCGGCTACGCGAGGATCTGGACCGGATCCACCGGGTCGATCTTCGTTCGAAAGATGGGCTGGTCCAGACGGTCACCGAGCTGGACGCCAGGCAGCGGAAAGCCTTGTCCAGCCTGGAGATTCGCCCTCCCAAGCGGCTTCAGAGCGCCTCGCTGGACCGCTGATCTTGTAGACACCACACCTCTTCCGGCCGATGGCCGGAAAGCCCCGCCATACCTGCATTCTGAGCGGTCTTGTTGTCTACAGGTGTCGAAAGCCGGAACCAGGGTCATCTCCGCAGGTGCTGCTCCGGCAAGCTGGGGCGCGCGATAGCCCACAGGAGCTGACCGTGTTCAAGTTCTACCAGCGCATCTACAGCCGGGATGCCGCGGCCGCCGCCCTGATGCTCTCGCTCATCACGCTCCTCGGCGCGGGCCTCCACAATGTGGCCAACGGCTTCGCCGACGTCAAGCTCGGCAGCTCCCCCTGGATCCACTGGTACGCGGCCGTGGCGATCGAGCTTGGAGTCGTCGCCATCGGCTTGACCGTTGCGGTTCGTGCGAAGTCGGGTCATCGAAACCTCCGGCTTTACACCGTCGTTGCTGACACCACCACTTCCAGATGACAGATCACTATCGCTTCGAGCCGAGCCGAGCGGAGTTTCGGTGCGGTTGCACAGGAGACCCGACGCCTTCGCAGGCAGCGGAAGGCTCAGTCCTCCGCCGGCTCGATCCCGTCGCCGAAGGCCGCCTGCCAGACTTCGTCGACCCGGTCGACCAGCAGGAAGCGCATGTCGGCTCGGACCTCGTCGGGCACCGACTCGAGGTCCGGGCCGTTGCGCCGGGGCAGGACGATCGTGCGCAGACCGGCCCGGTGCGCCGCCAGCACCTTCTCCTTGATCCCGCCGACGGGCAGCACTTTGCCGCGCAACGTGATCTCACCGGTCATGCCCAGGTCCGAGCGCACCGACCGACCCGTCAGCAGCGATGCCAGGGCGGTGGCCATGGTCACGCCGGCCGACGGGCCGTCCTTGGGCGTGGCGCCGGCCGGCACGTGCAGGTGCAGGTCGTGCTTGGCGAAGTAGTCGTCCGGCAGGCCGAGCGCGGCGCTCTGAGCGCGGACATAGGCCAGCGCCGCCTGCGCGCTCTCCCGCATGACGTCGCCCAGCTGGCCGGTGACGGTGAAGCCCTTGCCTCCCGGCGCGGAGGAGGCCTCCACGAAGAGCACGTCGCCCCCGAAGGGCGTGTAGGCCAGGCCCGTGGCCACGCCCGGGATCGAGGTCCGCTCGGCGACCTCCGAGAAGAAGCGCTCCGGTCCCAGGTAGTCGCGTAGGGCGGTCTCGTCGACCTCGGCTCGGGAGATCGAGCCATCGGCGATCGCGACGGCGACCTTGCGGCAGACCTTGCCGATCTGCCGCTCGAGGCCCCGCACACCCGCCTCGCGCGTGTAGCGACGCGCGATGGTGCGGATGGCGTCGTCGGTCAGGGTCAGCTCTTCGTCGCGCAGGCCGTTCTCGCGCCGCTGGCGGGGGACCAGATAGTCGCGCGCGATATGCAGCTTGTCGTTCTCGGTATAGCCCGACAGCTCGATGATCTCCATCCGATCGCGCAGCGGTCCCGAGATCTGGCCCAACACGTTGCCGGTCGTGATGAAGAGCAGGTCCGAGAGGTCGAAGGGCACGTCCAGGTACAGATCGCGGAACTCGGCGTTTTGCTGCGGATCGAGCACCTCCAGGAGCGCGCTCTCCGGGTCGCCCCGGAAGCTGGCGCCAACCTTGTCGATCTCGTCCAGCATGAAGACCGGGTTGCGGGTGCCGGCCCGCTTGATGCCCTGCACGATGCGACCGGGCATCGCGCCGATGTAGGTTCTCCGATGCCCGCGGATCTCGGCTTCGTCGCGCAGACCGCCCAGGCTCATCCGCACGAACTGGCGGCCCAGCGCGCGGGCGATCGACTTGCCCAGGCTCGTCTTGCCCACACCCGGCGGGCCGACGAAGGCCAGAATGCCGCCGCCCATCTGCGCCGGGTGCTCCGTCACGCCCCGCTCGCGCCGCAGCTTCTGGACCGCCAGGAACTCGAGGATGCGGGCCTTGATGTCCTCGAGCCCATAGTGATCCTCGTCCAGGATCCGGCGTGCATGCGCGATGTCGAGGTTGTCCTCGCTCCGGACCGCCCAGGGCAGACCGACCATCCAGTCCAGATAGGTGCGGATCACGCCGTACTCGGCCGAAGCCTCGGGCAGGCTGCGCAGCCGGCTCAGCTCTCGCGTCGCCTCGTCCATGGCCTCGGCGGGCATGCCGCTGTCTCGAATGCGCAGCTCCAGCTGCTCGAGCTCGGCCAGCCGCTCCTCACCCTCTCCGAGCTCCTTCTGGATGGCCTTGAGCTGCTGTCGCAAGAAGTACTCGCGCTGGACCTTCTCCATCTCCCCGCGCGCCTCCTGCTGGATTCGCCGGCCCAGCTCGAGCACCTCCAGCTCGCGGGTCAGGTGCCCGATCAAGCCACGCAGACGCAAGGCGACCGTCTCGGCCTCGAGCAGCTTCTGCGCCTCGCTGACGTCGATGCGGACGTTGGCGGCGATGAAGTAGGCCACCGCACGGGGGTCGTCCATGTTGCCGAGCGCGGACAGCAGCTCCTCGGGCATGTGGGGCACGAGGTTGACCAGACGACCGAAGAGCTCGGTGGCGTTGCGAACCAGGGCCTCCGACTCCAGCGTGTCCGACTCGCGCGGTTCGGACAGGTCATCCGACAACACCGCGACCCGCGCGACGAGGTATGGCTCGGTCGACTCCCAGCTCTCGATTCGAAAGCGACGCAGTCCTTGAACGAAGAGGCCGATGTTGCCGTCGGAGCCCTTCACCATGCGGTGGATGTACGCCGCCGTCCCCACTTCGAAGAGCGCCTCCGGCTCGGGCTCCTCCGGCTCGGAGTCGCGCATGGTCACCAGGCCGACGATCCGATCGCCGACGATGGTCTCGTCGATCAGTCGCACCGATCGGGGCTGGCCGACCGACAGCGGCAGGAAGCTGAGCGGGAAGACGACCACGTTGCGCAACGGTAGGATGGGAAGTCGCTCGGGAATGCTCGGGCTGCCGTCATCGGCCGTCGCGGCTGCGGTCACGAGCTCGGGTTGGTCGCCCATCACGGCCTCCATCCTGCGCGACATCGAGGCGGATCACCAAAGGAAGAGTTTACCACACCCTCGGACTGCCCTTCCAGGCGACGCACGTTCGTTGACCGTCCCGGAGCGGGCCGATAGAATCAGCCGGCCGCGGGCTCGCCCCTTCCAGGCCGCCAGGTCCAGAGTCCATGGCATGACCGGCGCAACCGTCGCGCCGCTGGAGTGTTCTAACGGATGAGCAGCAGCGACTCGGCCTTGATCCGGCGCGCCAAGCGCGACCCTTCGGCGTTTGGGGCGCTGTATGATCGTTATGTCGATCGAATCTACAACTACGTGCTCTATCGCGTTGGCGATACGGGTGACACGGAGGACCTGACGGCGCGCGTCTTTCAGCAGGCGCTGTACAAGATGCCGGGCTACGAGGACCGCGGCGCGCCCTTCGGTGCCTGGCTCTATCGCATCGCGCACAATCTGATCGCCAACTGGTACCGCGACACGGGACGCTACACCCAGGTGCCCTACGAAACGCTCGACACGGAACCGGATCGACACGAGGGATCGGAAACGGTCGGTGACCTGCTCGCCGAGCGGCTCATGAGCGGCGCGCACGTCGCCGAAGCCATCCGGTCCCTCGAGCCGGACCGCCAGACCCTGCTGATCCTGAAATTCAACCAAGGCCTTTCCAACGCCGAGATCGCCGATGTCCTCGGACGTTCGGAAGGCGCGATCAAGAGCCTCTACCATCGAACGCTGCTCAACCTGCGCGAGCTGCTGGAGGCGAGACAGCTGGACACCGAGGACGCGTTCGACGCGCGCCCTGCCGCCTGGCCGACCGGGAATGGGCACTGATCTGCAGCGCGCGGGGCAGCTCCCATCGGAGTTCGGCGCGATCTCGAGCATAAGGACTGAAGCCGATGGAATCGCAGGTGCTGTCTGACTTCGAGGTCGAAGCGCTGCTCGACCGCCACGCGACGCTGCTGCGTCGGCACGAGGCGGAGCGCGCCGCTTCGCTGGCTCTCGGCTGTGAGCCGGCGCTGGCCCAGTTGCTGACGCTGGCCGAACGGGTTCAGGATGCCTTGGTCCCGGTGACGCCAGCAGCGCAGTTCCGACGCCAGCTTGGGGCCAGCCTGGAAGCCGAGGCCGCGCATCGAATCGGCGGGTCGGCGTTGGCTCCCCATGCGGCCGTCCGTGGCCTTGCCGGACGGGCGCTGACGGCGCTTCGACGCAATCCGGCCCGGAGCCTGGCCGGCGGCAGCGCCGCCCTCGCGTTGGTCGGCGTCACGGCCCTGCTGCTGCGAGAACGATCGGGACACACGGCAACCGGTTCCGGCAGCTGAGCCTGCGGCCGTCACGGACGCCCAGCGGCGCGCGCGACACACCGATGCGGGCGTCGCCCGCGAACAGCGTTACACGTCCAGGTTCTTGACGTCCTGGGCGTGGGTCATGATGAAGCGCTTGCGCGGTGGCACCTCGGACCCCATCAGCATCTCGAAGGTGAGGTCGGCCGAAGCGGCATCCTCGATGCTGACCTGCAGCAGCTGCCGATTCTCGGGGTTCATCGTCGTCTCCCAGAGCTGCTCGGCATTCATCTCGCCCAGGCCCTTGTAGCGCTGCAGGCTGACGCGGCTGCGGTCCTCGAGCTCGGCCAGCACGCGCTCCTTCTGTGCTTCGGTATAGACGTATTGGCTGTTGCGCCCCGCCTTGATCTGATACAGCGGCGGCTGCGCGATGTAGAGGTTTCCGCGCTCGATCAGCGGCAGCATGTAGCGATAGAAGAAGGTCAGCAGCAGCGTGCGGATGTGGCTGCCGTCGACGTCGGCATCGGTCATGACGACGATCCGACGATAGCGCAGGCCTTCCATGTCGACCTCGTCGCCGATGCCGATGCCGATGGCCTGCACCAAGGCGCGGATCTCGTTGTTCTTGAGGATCTTGTCGATGCGCGACTTCTCGACGTTCAGGATCTTGCCCCGCAGCGGAAGGACGGCCTGGAAGTGGCGATCGCGGCCCTGCTTGGCCGTGCCGCCGGCGCTATCCCCCTCCACGATGTAGAGCTCGGCCTCGTCCTTGTTGCGGGTCGAGCAATCGGCCAGCTTGCCCGGCAGCGCCGAGCTCTCGAGCGCGCTCTTGCGGATCACCAGCTCGCGCGCCTGCTTGGCCGCGCGTCGGGCGCGGGCGGCGGTCGAGCACTTCTCGACGATGGCGCGCGCGTCGCGCGGATTCTCGTCCAGCCAGGCGCTGAAGGCATCCGCCACGGCCGAGTCGACGTGGTTGCGCACCTCCACGTTGAGCAGCTTGACCTTGGTCTGGCTCTCGAACTGCGGATCGGGCACCTTCACGCTGATGACGGCCGTGATGCCTTCCCGGGTGTCGTCTCCGGAGAAGTTGCTGTCGCTGTCCTTCAGCAGGCCCTGCTTGCGCGCGTAGTCGTTGATCACCCGTGTCAGGGCGGAGCGGAAGCCGGTCAGATGGACGCCGCCGTCGGGCGTGACGATGGTGTTGGCGAAGGCGTAGGTGTTGTCGGCGAAGGAGTCGGTGTACTGCCAGGCCGCTTCGACCTGGGTACCGTCGATCTCGCTGAGCGCGTACACCACGGGATGGATCACGCTGCGCCCGCGGTTCAGATAGCGCACGAAGCTGCGTACGCCGCCTTCGAAGTAGAAGGTCAGCTCGCGCGCCGGCTGCTCGCGCTCGTCGCGCAAGCATACGGTGATGCCGCCGGTCAGGAAGGCCATCTCGCGCAGGCGCTGCTTCAGGGTCTCGAAGTGGTGGATCGGCTCCTCGAAGATGGTGTCATCCCGGAGGTAGGTGATGGTCGTTCCGGTCTCCTCGCCAGGCTCGAGCGATCGCAGGCGCTCGATCTCGCCCTGCGGGATGCCGCGTTCGTAACGCTGGCGGTAGAAGCCGCCGTCGGTGCGCACTTCGGCCAGCAGCCAGGTCGACAGGGCGTTCACCGCCGAAACGCCGACGCCGTGCAGACCGCCGGAGACCTTGTAGCCGCCACCGCCGAACTTGCCCCCGGCATGCAGCTTCGTCATGACGGTCTCGAGCGCGCTGAGCCCGGTCTGCGCATGCCGGCCGACGGGGATGCCGCGCCCGTTGTCCACCACGCGCACGGACTCGTCGGCGAGGATGGTCACCTCGATCCGATCGCAGACCCCGGCCATGGCTTCGTCGACCGAGTTGTCGACCACCTCGTAGACCATATGGTGCATGGCTTTGAGGTCGGTTCCGCCGATGTACATGCCCGGTCGGCGGCGCACGGCCTCCAGGCCTTCGAGAACCTGGATGTTGTCGGCGGTGTAGCTGAGTCCGGGATCGGACGGGTGTTGTGACATGCGTGATTTGCCCCGAGTGACGCGGTTTAACCTTATCAATTCTAGTGGAACACGGGTTCTAGAGCAAGGTTGCCGAAGGGCCATACGTGCATCGGGGGCTTGACGCGGCGCACCGCAAGCCCTACTCTTAAGCAGAGCCTAACTTCATGCGTTCGCCCGCGCACCCGTGGAGCTCGTTTGATGTTGCGTTGGATCCAGACGTCCTTGCTGGCCTTGACGCTGACGATGAGCCTCACCGGCTGCCTCGCCGTACCCGAGACCCTCGGCATCGTGGTCCGTGCCGCCCGAGGCAGCGCCGCCGAGATCGCCGCGCAGCAGCGGGCGGAGACCGGGACGGCGGAACGCTCCGATCCGGCCCGCGTGCTGGCCGCCGCGCCGGCGACCGAAGTCGCCGCGCCGACCGTCACCAGCCAGGCAAGGCCGAGCCTCGCGGAGCGCGCCGTTCGACTGCTCCCCTTGGCCAGCGACACGCCCCAGCCGACGTTCACGCCTACGCCGACCTCAACCCCGCTGCCCACGGCAACGCCCCTGCCTTCGCCGACCGCGCCGCCCGAGCCCACCGCCGATCCCCTGGCGGCGGCCGGCCGGCCGATCCGCCTCGAGATCCCGGCCATCGGCGTCGATGCCGAGGTCGAAGCGGTCGGCCTGACGCCCGATCGCGCCATGGACGTGCCCAAGGGCTGGATGAACGCGGGCTGGTATCAGAACGGCTTCCTGCCGGGCGAGATCGGCAATGCCGTCATCGCCGGCCACCTCGACACGAGCACCGGCGGTCCGGCGGTCTTCTGGGACCTCAACCAGCTGGTGGCGGGCGACGAGATCCACGTCACCTACGAGGACGGCAGCCGCTTCACCTTCGCGGTCGAGGCGAACAAGGTCTACGACCACGATGCCGAAGGCGCCATCATCGAGTCGATCTTCGGCAAGTCGCTCACGCCGGACCTGAACCTGGTCACCTGCGACGGGGCCTGGGATCATGGCGCGGCGACCTACTCCAAGCGCCTGGTGGTCTTCGCCACGATCGTCCCGGGGCAGACGGTGTTCGGCAGCGGGCGCGCGAACCAGATCGACTAGCGCGTCGTCCGTTGTCGGGCGGCGTGATCCGACGCCGCGCATCCCTGCCGGAACCCTGGGTCAGCCAGCCGCATCACCGCCGCGGGACGCGCCACCGCAGGTCGCGCAGGCTCCGCCGACCCGCCGCGCACGAGGCTCCGGGCTCAGGGCCGCACGAGACGCGGCAAGTACACCGATCGATCGGGGCTCGGTGCGGGTGTATCGCTCGGCGCCACCGGGCTGGCCACCTCGGTCGGGGTCGGAAGCAGGGCGGTCGGGCTGGCCGGCTCGGGGCTGGGCGTCGGGCTGGCGGGTGCTGCCGTCGGCGTGGCGGTAGCCGGCGCGGAAGTCGCCGTCGGCGGCGCCGGAGTCGGCGAGGGTGGCTCGAGGGTCGCGGTCGGCACCAGGCGCAGCAAGGCCGTCAGGGCGGCATCGACCTTGATGGTGACCGCCTCGTTGCCGCCCAGCCGCACCGTCGGGCGCTGACCGTTCTCCTTGAGCACCTGCTCGAGCAGGTCCGGGCTCGCCCAGGGCGCTTCGGCCATCAGGAGCGCGAAGGCGCCGGCAACGTGCGGCGAGGCCATCGAGGTGCCGCTCTTCGTATCGACGCCGCCGCGCAGGCCGTCCGAGACGATCGCGACGCCCGGTGCCAGCAGATCGAGGTTCGGGCCGCGGTTGGTGAAGTCGGCCACCGAACGGTCGGCGTCGTCGATGGCGCCGACCGACCGACGCTCGCGATGCAGGCCGGCGATGCCAGCTTGCTGGACGAGCCATCGTTGCCCGAGGCCGCGACGGCCACGGCGCCCGCCGCGCGCAGCCTGCCGAAGGCCGCCGCCAGCGCCCGGCTGTAGGCATCGACGTCGTCGCAGTCTCCGTCGTAGAGCTGGGTCGTTCCGAGGCTCATGTTGATGACGTCGACATCGTCGCGGCCGAGGAGCAGGTCCAGGGCCTCGATCATGTCGCTTCCGGCGCCGGTCGCGCGGGCTTCCAGGTACTTGACGGCGATGATTCCGGCCCCCGATGCCACGCCGTATCCGGCGCGCTTGCCCCGCGAGCCGACCATCCCGGCCACGTGGGTGCCATGCCCGTCGAGGTCGGAAGCCGGGTTGTCGCCGCTGCCGCAGCGATCGCGCGGAACCAAGGTGCAGAGCTGCGCCACCACGGCGTCGCGCAGATCGATGTGGGTGGCGTCGACGCCGGTGTCGATCACGGCCACGTTCACGCCGCTGCCGGTCACGCCTTTGAGACGCAGCCGATCCGAGCCGATGAACTTGGTGCTGTCGTCGAGGAAGGCATGCAGCTCCGGGTCGCCCGAGACCGCCACCAGGCCAGGAACCGCCGCCAGGCGCGTCAGGGCCTCCCGATGCAGGCGGCCGGCCAACGCCGGCACGTGCGCGTACTGGCGCGACGGCACGAAGTCGGCGCCCAAGGCGGCCAGGGCCAGCGCCTGTGCCCGCGCGATGGCCCGATCGTCGGCCGCCGGCGCGTCGAGCATCAGGATCGCCGCCGCCGCCGGCTCCGTCTCGAGGGTCGCCCGAAGATCGGTCGCGACCTCGGGCCCGGAGGGGCGGAAGGGCTCGGCGGGCCGGGCGGTCGCCACACCGACCAGGATGGCGGTCAGCCCGCCGGCGACGCCGAGGCCAAGCGCGAGCATGCGCTTGCGGTTCGGCGCGCGGCGATCGGAATGCGCTTGGGGATGGGTCTGCGGCTGCATCAGCATGCTCCTGGCTTGAACGGCGGGCGAGACGAGAGGCCGTCGGGGTGGCAGGTCGGCCCACGCGTCACGCGGCATGGGCTGTTGGTCATGCAGACGGTGACGGCGGTGGTGGTCCGGGAAGGGCATCCCGACCCTGACCGAGCAGCGCCGCACGCAGGGCCAGGCGGTCATCCCAGGGATGCTCGACCTCGCCGATGCACAGGCTCTGCTCGTGGCCCTTGCCACAGAGCATCAACACGTCGCCGTCCCGCGCGGCGGCACAGGCCAGTCGGATGGCTTCGAACCGGTCTGGCTCTCGACGGAAGGCCGGCCTCCGCGGCGATGGCGCGCCATCGGTCGGCGCGCGATCGGGCAGCGGCCCAAGGCCAGGCAGCTCGTGGGCGCCTTCGGCCAAGAAGCCGCGTGCCACCGCCTCGATGATCGCGTCCAGGTCCTCGGTCCGGGGATCCTCGGCCGTGACCAGGCTGAGCTCGGCCCGGCGCGCGGCAACCCGTCCCATGGCGGCCCGCTTGCTCGGATCGCGCAGGCCGGCACAGCCGAAGACGGCGATGACGCGGCCGCCGGGTCCGGTCAGGTCGCGGGCGGCCGCCAAGGCGGCATCCAGGGCGTTGGGGGTGTGGGCGAAGTCGACGATGGCGTGGAAGGGCTGTCCGACGTCCACCGACTCCATGCGCCCTGGCACGCCGGCCAGGCCGACAGCGCCGGCGGCCAGCGCATCCAGCGGGGCGCCCAGGGCCTGGGCGGCGGCCATCGCGGCCAGGATGTTGGCCGCGTTGTAGCGGCCGCCGAGCCGAGAGCGGATCTCGACCGATCCAGCGGGCGTCAGGGCTCGAAAGCGCAGGCCCTCGGGACCCGATTCGATCGCCTCGGCACGCAGGTCCGCCGCGGTGTCGAGCCCGTAGCTCAAGCGCCGCGCGACGGGAATGCTCGCAAACCGGGCGTAGGAAGGATCGTCGGCGTTGAGCACCGCGCAAGGTTCGACACCGGCCTTGCCGTCGGCCGCCGACACCATGCGAAAGAGCTTGGCCTTGGCTTCGCGATAGGCCTCGAAGCTGCCGTGGTACTCGAGGGCCTCGTGGGTGATGTTGGTCAACACCGCCAGGTCGAAGGCCACGCCGGTGACGCGGTGCTGGTGCAGGCCGTGCGAGGTCGTCTCGAGCACCGCGATCTCGGTGCCAGCCGCGCGCATCAGATCCAGGTAGCGCTGCACATCCTCGGCCTCGGGGGTCGTGACGTGCAAGCCCGTGTCCAGCGCTTCCTGGCCAACTTGGGCGGCAACGGTGCTGATCAGGCCGACCCGCCGACCGGCGGCCGTCAGCATGGCGTGGATCAGGGTGCAGGTGGTGGTCTTGCCGTCGGTACCGGTCACGCCGACGACGATCATGTCGCGCGACGGATGGCCGAAGAGGGCGCTGGCGACCAACGCGCGCGCCCGGCGCACCTCCGGTACCCGCACCAGCACGGCCTCCCCCGGCAGCTGAAGCTCGCGGCGCAGCTCGGCGACCGGGCGCTCCACCAAGGCCGCGGCCGCACCGCGAGCGAAGGCATCCGGCAGGTAGCGGTGCACATCGAGGTTGACGCCCCGATAGGCCACGAAGAGCGTACCGGGACCGGCCAACCGCGAATCGTGCGTGATCGACGTGATCGAGACCTCGAGGTCGCCGACGGCCTCGAGGATCTCGACGTCAGCCAGGAGGGCGGCGAGCGTGGCGCCCGGCATCAATGGCCTGCCAGCATCTCCCCGGCCGGCGCGATCAGCGCGGCCGCCTGGTTGGCCATGTCGACGAAGGCGCCTGGCGCCAGACCAATCGCGAAGGTCATCACCAGCGCCACCGCCACGACGAAGGTCAGCGACGGCGCCACCGTCAGACGGCCGGCCCCTTCGACCGGCTGACCGAAGAAGGCCTCGCGCAGGATGCGGAAGTAGTAGACCACCGAGATGACGCCGGTCAGCACACCGATCACGGCCAGCGGGATCTGCCCGGCCGCGACGGCCGAGCCGAAAACCGCGAACTTGCCCACGAAGCCGGACAGCGGCGGGATGCCGATGAGGCTGAACAGGAACACCGCCAGGGCGATGGCCAGGAAGGGCGAGCGCTTCATCAGACCGCTGAACGCCTCCAGCTCGCTGGAACCGGCGGCATGGTCGATGGCGATGATGATGGCGAAGGCCCCCAGGTTGGTGAAGATGTAGGCCAGCAGGAAGAGCAGGGTGCTGCCCAGCGGATCCAGACCGGCCAGCTGGCCCTGACCGTAGGCGGCCAGGCCGACCAGCATGTAGCCGGCCTGAGCGATCGACGAATAGGCCATCAGACGCTTGACGTTCGACTGGGTCAAGGCCGCGATGTTGCCCAGCACCATGGTCAGGATCGCGATGAGACCGATCATGCCCATCCAGCCGCTCATCAGGCCGCTGTCGCCGAAGACCCGCGTCATGAGGCGCAGCAGCACGGCGAAGCCCGCCGCCTTGGGCCCCACCGACAGGAAGGCCGTGACCGGCGTCGGCGCACCCTCGTAGGCATCCGGCGACCACTGGTGGAAGGGAACCAGGGCGATCTTGAAGCCCACACCGGCCAGGACCAACATGATGGCGGGCAGCAGGACCGACTCCAGCCCGGCCACGGCGATCGTATCGTGCTCGGCCAACACGCCGGCCACGGTGCGCATCGCTTCGGGCGCATAGGCCGGGGTCAGCGAGGTGGTGCCGGCGACGCCATAGATCAGGCTGATGCCGAAGAGCATCGCGGCGCTGGTGACCGAGCCGTAGAGAAAGTACTTCAGGCCGGCTTCGATCGAAGCCGGATCGCTGCGCAGGAAGGCGGTGAGCACGTAGCTGGTGATCGACAGGAACTCGATCGCCAGCGCCACCACGATGAGGTCGTTGGCACCGGCCATCAGGTTCATGGCCATCACGGCGCACAGCAGGAGCGCGTAGAACTCACCCTTGAAGGGCGTCCGACCGCGCAGGTAGACCATGCCGGACAACACCACCAGCAGCGTGGTCAACAGCCCGATCAGGCGGAAGAAGTGCGTGTATCCGTCGGAGATGAAGGCACCCGGACGGACCACGGCGCCGCCGGCCGCGCCGCGCGCCTCGAAGATCGCCAGAGGCGGCTGCCCCCAGAGCCAGAAGGTGGCGCCGAGGGCCAGCACCAGCGCCACCAGGGTCAGCTGCGCCTGACGGCCGTCCCGACCGCGAATCGCGATGTCGTAGAGCAGCACGACCAGCGCGCCGAGCGCCAGGACCAGCTCGGGCGAGAAGTGGATCAGGATGCTATCGAGATTGGGCACGCTGCCCTCCGTCTGCGTGGGGTAGGGGATGGCGCCAGAGCGCCGGCGCGATCAGCCTTCGGAGTCCTCGGAGTGGGTCGCCTCGTCGGCGCCCGGCTCGCCGGCAGCCGCGTCGTCCACGGCATCCTCCGACGCTTCGATCATGTTCACGTCGACCGCCGAGGTGATGCCCTGCACCGTCGCCTCGCTGGCGCCGTGAATGGTGCCCATGATCGACATCGGCAGGATGCCGATCACGAACATGAAGACGGTCAGGATGCCGGCCATCGCCAGCTCCTGGCGATCCAGGTCGGGCGTGCCCACCCAGCGCGGGTTCTGCGGGCCAAGCATCAGCATCTGAATGACCTTCCACAAGTAGAAGGCCGCGGTGAACAGGATGCCCAGCACCGAGAGCGCGGTCAGCACCAGGAGCGGCGTGTTGCCGGCCAGCGCGACGCCGAAGGCGCCGCGGAAGGCCAGGAACTCGGCCACGAAGCCCGCCAGGCCCGGCAGGCCGAGGCTGGCAAAGGCGGCGATGATCAGGAACGTGCCGTACTTCGGCACGGTCCGCCACAGACCGCCGCCCAGCTCGCGGAAGTCGCGCACGTGCGTGCGGGTGTCATAGATCATGCCGACGTACATGAACAAGGCGGCCGAGATGATGCCGTGGGTGAACATCTGCAGCACCGCGCCGTCCATGGCCGCCATCCGGGCGGCGTCGACGTTGGCGATGGCCGAGGCCGGGTCGCTGGCCTTGCCGCTCACGGCCGCCACCGCCGCCACCAGGCCGAGCGTCACATAGCCCATGTGGTTGACCGAGGAGTAGGCCACCAGCTTCTTGAAGTCCCACTGCGCCATGGCGACCAGCGCGCCGTAGACGATGCTGGTGAAGGCCAGGATCCCGATGGGAATGGCCAACATGCTGAAGGCGGCCGGGAAGAGCGGGATGACCACCCGCACCAATCCGTAGGTGCCCAGCTTCAGCAGCACGCCGGCCAGGATGATCGAGCCGCCGGTCGGCGCTTCGACGTGCGCGTCGGGCAACCAGGTGTGGAAGGGGAAGCTGGGCACCTTGATCAACATCGCGATCAGGAAGCCCAGGAAGGCGAGCGTGGCCGCGGTGCCGGTCGGGTTGGCCGCGAAGGGCACGCCCGCCGTCGCGACGACCGAGGAGACCATGCCGCCGCGCACCAAGGTGAAGCTCTCGGTGTTGAAGGCGACCGCGATCAGCGCCAAGAGCATCAGCACCGAGCCGGACAGCGTGTAGAGGAAGAACTTGATGGCCGCGTACTCGCGCCGCGGACCGCCCCAGATGCCGATCAGGAAGTACATCGGCACGAGCCCGATCTCGAAGACGACGTAGAACAGGAAGAGGTCGAGCGCCATGAAGACGCCCAGCATGCCCACCTGCAGGAGCAGGAAGAGCGCGTAGTACTCCTTGACCCGTTCCTGGATCGGCTTGGCCGAGTACCAGAGCGCGATCACCGTCAGGAGCGCCGTCAGGAAGATCAGCGGGATGCTCAGCCCGTCGACACCCAGGTGGAAGTTGATCCCGAGCGACGGGATCCAGGGCGCGTAGACCTCGTAGGCCAGTCCGCTAGCCCCCTTCGAAGCGAGGTAGTCGAGCCACATCCAGCCCGAGAGCAGGACCGGCACCGCGCTCCAGACGATGCTGAACAGCTTGACCAGCTCGTCCCCCTTGAGGACGAACATCACGATCAGCATCCCGACGAGCGGCCAGGCCAGGATGAGCGGCAGGATTAGACCATCCATCAGCGGATTCTCCTCCGGCAACGGGGGCCGGCATCACATGACGAAGGCGCCGACCAGGATCAGCAGGCTGAAGAACACGACGAGCAGGTAGTTCTGTACGCGGCCGGTCTGAAGCAACTTCAGGCCGCGCGAGATCTCGCCGTTGACGTAGGCAACCAGGTTGACGAGGGCATCGACCACGTTGGCATCGATCCAACCGTTGACCCGCGAGAAGACCTCGCCCGCGCGGCCGGCGAGGTTGACCAGACCATCCACCACCAGCTTGTCGATCTGGCCGTTGAGCGTGCCGAAGGCGTCGACCAGCGCGACGAGCCGGCCGAGCTGCTCGGCGTTCGGCTTGTCGGCTTCGCTGGCGTCGGACTCGCGGTGGATGCGCGGATCGGAGCGCACCACCAGGCCGTAGAGCTCGTCCAGGCGATACTTGTCGTACAGCAGCTTCCAGGCGCCGCCCAGGCGCTGCAGCGGATCCTGCGCCCGCACCGCCGCCGGGTCGCGGCCGTAGATCAGCCACCCGACGAGCCAGCCGAGCGCCGCAACGACGACCGAGGCCAGCATCGGCAGCCAGCTGAACTCGAGCGACTCGAAGTGCGCGCCGGTCGACAGGTACCCCATGAAGTGGTGGAAGGGGTTGCCGAGCGCCGGCCCTAGGCCCGGCAGACCCTCGGGAACGCCGACGAAACCGAGCAGGGTGGCGAAGATCGCCAAGACGACCAAGGGATAGACCATCGCCGGCGCGCTCTCGGGCGCATGCCGGGCACCCTCGGAGGCCGGCGGGCCGAAGAAGGTCATGAAGACCTGGCGCGCCATGTAGAAGGCGGTCATGAAGGCCGCCAGCGTCAAGAGGAGCCAGACGAACCCGGCGATGACGATCTGGCTCTGGATACCCTTGTGGAAGGCCTCGGCCAGGATCTCGTCCTTGCTCCAGAAGCCGGCCCAGACCGGAATGCCGGTCAAGGCCAGGGTGCCGGCCATGTAGGTCCAGAAGGTCAGCGGCATGCGCTCGCGCAGGTTGCCCATGTTGCGCATGTCCTGCGGGTCGCGCGGATCGGCGGCGTAGGCGCCGTAGCCGCCGGCGGGTGCGGAAGCCGCCGCGTCGTGGTCATGGCCATGGCCATGCCCGTGGTCGTGGTGCATGCCGTGTTCGACCCCGTGGATCACCGAGCCCGAGCCCAGGAAGAGCAGGGCCTTGAAGAAGGCGTGGGTGATCAGGTGGAAGACGGCCGCGACGTAGGCGCCGATCCCGAGCGCCGCGACCATATAGCCCAGCTGGCTGATGGTCGAATAGGCCAGCACGCGCTTGATGTCGAACTGCGTCGTGGCGATGGTGGCCGCGCCGAGCGCGGTGATGGCGCCGATGGCGGCCACCACGAACATCGGGCCCGAGATGCTCCCGGGCGCATCGGGCGTCGCGGCGGCGAAGGCCGGATACATCCGGGCCACCAGGAAGACGCCGGCCGACACCATGGTCGCGGCGTGGATCAACGCCGACACCGGGGTCGGGCCCTCCATCGCGTCGGGCAGCCAGACGTGCAGCGGGAACTGGGCGCTCTTGCCCACGGTTCCGCCGAAGATCATCAGGCCGACCAGCAGGATCATCGGGATGGCCAGGCTGGCCGGGCCGAATTGCAGCACCAGGGGGGCCGCGTCGTGCAGCACGCCGATGCCCGCATGCGAGAGCATCGTGGTGTAGTCGACGCTGCCGTGCATCCAGAACAGGATCATGATGCCGACGAAGAAGAACAGGTCGCCGATGCGCGTGGTCAGGAAGGCCTTCTTGGCCGCGGCCGCCGCCGACGGCTTGAAGTACCAGAAGCCGATCAGCAGGAAGGAGCAGAGGCCCATGATCTCCCAGAAGACCATGGCCTGGAGCAGGTTGCTGGCCAGGACGAAGCCCAGCATGCCGGTGGCGAAGAGCGAGACGTAGGCGAAGAAGCGCGCGTAGCGCGCGTTGCCCACCGCAGGGTCGACTGCGCCGCTGGCGTCGTCGTAGGCCTCGAGCTCGCCGGCCATGTAGGCGGTCGCGTAGATGAAGATGGCCGAGCAGAGGATGCCGACCATCGCCGCCGTCGCGGCCGAGAGGGGGTCGATCAGCGCGCCGAAGTCGAGCGTTCCCTCGCCCATCGGAAGCCAGGACCACCAGGTCGCGACGAAGGGCTCGGCCGCCAGGCCGCCGTGCTCGCCGCCCTCGGCGCCGAGCGCAGCCAGCAGCAGCGGCACCGACACCAGGGTCGAGAGCAGGATGCCGGCCACGGCCACCCGGGCCGCCAGGCGGCCGCTGCCGCCGGTGGCGATGATGGCCATGATGACGACGAAGGCGGCAAAGGTGAAGCCCGGGATCAGCCAGGCATAGCCGCCGATGACGTTGAGATCGAGCATGAGCGTTTTCTCGCTATGGCTTCGAGGATGCGGGCCGTCAGCCCTGGAGCATGTCCAGCTGTTCGAGTTCGACCGTACGCCGCGAGCGATAGACCGCGATGATCAAGGCCAGGCCGACGGCCGCCTCGGCCGCGGCCAGGGCGATGACGAAGATGGCGAAGACCTGCCCGTCGAGCGTCGAGAGCAGCTGCACCGACTGCCCGTCGACCGTCGCCGAGACCGTCGGCGAGGCATACCGCCACAAGGCGACCGCATTCAGGTTGACGGCGTTGAGCATGAGCTCGACGCCCATCAGCACGTTGACGGCGTTGCGTCGCGTCAAGGTGGCGTACAGGCCGATGGAGAACAGCCCGGTGGCCACCATCAAGTACCACCAAACGGGTATCGCGGGCACGTGTCTCCTCCTACGGAGTGCGATCAAGCGCGGCCGCCACGGCTGGCGGCCGCGCGGCGTGTCTCAGTCTCGGGCGATGACGATGGCGCCGACCAGCGCCACCAGCAGCACGACGGCAACCACCTCGAAGGCCAGCAGGTGCTCGGTCATCAGCGAGCGGCCGAGCATCACCACCTGACCCGGCAGCCGAAAGCCCTGCTCGGCCGGGATGGCGGTGGTCACCAGCTTGGCGGTCTCGGCCGAGATGCTCGCGCCCTCGGGCGGAGCCACGCTGCCGGCGCTCAGCTGCCAGTCCGCGGTGAACGCGGCCTTGGCCAGCATGCCGAAGAAGGGCAGCACGATCAGCACCGCCAGCGGCCACTGCGAGGCCGGCTCGGCCTGCCCCATGACGTCTTCGGTGAGCATGATCGCGAAGAGGATCAAGACGCTGATGGCGCCGACGTAGACCAGCACCTGGATGACGGCCAGGAAACCCGCCTCCAGCATGACGTACAGGCCGGCCACGCCCACGAAGGACAGGATCAGCCAGAGCGCGCTGACGAACACCGAATGGGCGCGGATGACGCCCCAGGCACCGCTCAGCGAGATGGCGGCCAGGACCATGAAGGCGATCTGCTGCAACAGCAAGGGGCTCATGCGGCCACCTCCGCGGGCGGGAGCTCGCCGGCCGCGGCCTGCTCGAAGCGAATCCGCGGGCGTTCGCTGTTTTTGCGCCACCAACCGATGAGCCAGAGCGTGGCCATCAGCAGCAGGGCATTGGCGACGGCGAAGAAGAGGAGGATGAGCAGGGGCTGACCCGACAGGTTGGTGCTGGACTGCGTGACGTAGCCGATCAGGCCGGTCATGAGCAGGTTGGCCAGCGACAGCGGGACGAGCACCTTCCAGGCGAAGCCCATCAGCTGGTCCGAGCGCAGGCGCGGCCAGGTGCCGCGGAACCACATGAACACCAGCACGAAGAAGATGGTCTTGGCGCCCATCCAGAACCAGCCGAGATCCAGCGGGCCGATGCGCTGCAAGAAGGGCAGCGGCGCCAGCCAGCCTCCGAAGAAGAGGATCGAGGCCATCGCCGCCGAGGCGATGGTCATGAAGTACTGCGAGAGCTGGAACAGGCCGAACTTCAGGCCGGAGTACTCGGTATGGTAGCCGGCGATGATCTCGCTCTCGGCCTCCGGGATGTCGAAGGGCGTCCGCTCGATCTCGGCGGTCGTGGCCAGGAGGAAGATCACGAAGGCGATGGGCTGGATCAACACGAACCAGAGCCCCGGGTAGCCGATCGCATCGCCCGCCCCGCCGTTGCCCTGTGCCAGGGTCAGGCCCTGGGTCGACAGGGTGCCGGCCAGCAGCAGGACGCCGACCACGCTCAGCACCTGCGGGATCTCGTACGAGACGATCTGGGCCACGGCGCGCATCGCGCCGATGATGGCGAACTTGTTGCGCGAGCCCCAGCCGGCCATGAAGATCGGGATGATGGCCGTCGAGGCGACCGAGATGAAGAAGAGAAAGCCGACCGAGAGGTCGGTGGCGATCAGACCGATGCCGACCGGGACGACCGCGAAGACCACGATGGCGGGCGGCACGACCAAGATCGCGCCCAGGTTGAAGACCCCGCGGTGTGCCTGCGCCGGCGTGATGTCTTCCTTGGTCAACATCTTGACCATGTCGGCGAAGGGCTGGAGCAGGCCGAAGATGCCCACCCGGTTGGGGCCCAGCCGATCCTGGATCCGGCCCAGGAACTTGCGCTCGAGCCAGGTCGCGTAGAGCATGCCCACCTGGACCACGCCCAGGATGACCAGGGCCGAGATCAGCCAGATGGCCAGATCGACCCAGAGGGCATCGGCAGCCAGGCCCAGCTGCCCCGCGATCAGGCCGCGGATCCAGCCGACCGAGGCTTGCAGGAAGTGCATGGCGATCATCGTGTTCGCTCCGGCGAGTGCCGTGCAGGCGTGGATCAGACCCATTCCAGCGCCCCCTTGCGCCAGGCATACGCCAGCCCGACCGCCAGGATCGCCAGGAAGATGAACATCTCCACCAAGGCCAGGATTCCGAGCTTGTTGTAGGCCACGGCCCAGGGATAGAGGAAGACCGTCTCGACGTCGAAGAGGACGAAGATCAGGGCGTAGAGGTAGTACTGCACCTTGAACTGCAGCCAGGTGTCGCCGACGGTCTCGAGGCCGCACTCGTAGGTGGTCTGCTTGATCGGTCCCGGGCGATGGGGGCGGAGCAGCCAGGCGGCGAGCAGCCCGATGATGGGCACCGTGAGCGCGATCAGCGAGAAGAGGGCGATGAAGCCCCAGTTGTCGGACATGCGCGCGTTCTCCTCGAGCGGGTCCTCCGGCCGGAAGCCGGCGGGATTATAACACAACGACCGGGCGAGGCAACCCGGCCCGAAGGCCCCGCGAAGCGCGCTCTCGACGCCGCGTTGCACCCCCGTCCGCGGGCCGTGCTACTCTCCCGCACATGCACATCTGGCAGATCGAGAAGGGCCCCGGCGACGCCGCGTGGGACGCCTTCGTGGCCGCCCATCCGCGCGGCCACTTCCTCCAATCGGGCGCCTGGGCGCGGCATCGGGCCAACGACGGCTGGTTCGCCCGGCGCTGCCTGGTACGCGACGGCGAGGGCTCGGGGACGATCCTGGCCGGCGCGCAGATCCTCATTCACGGCCGGCCCGGCCTGCGGCGAGCCTACTGCCCGCGCGGCCCGGTCTGCGAGCCCGGTGACCCGGCCTGGCCGGCGCTGGCCGCCGCCATGGCGCGTGCGACCCGCGGTTGCGTCGCGCTGCGCCTCGAGCCCCACTGGCCCGACGAACCCGCGACGCGCGGGTTCCTGATCCAGGCCGGGCTGCGCGAGGCCGAAGCCATCCAACCGCCCAGCACCCTCGTCCTGTCCCTGGGCCGAGGCGAGGAAGCGCTGCTGGCCGAAATGAAGCAGAAGTGGCGCTACAACCTCCGGCTGGCCGAGCGAAAGGGCGTGATCGTGCGCCGCGAAGGCGCCGATGCCTTGCCGACCCTGGAAGCCCTGATCGCCGACACCGCCGCGCGCAACGGGATCGGCGATCGTCCCGAGGGCTATCATGCGTCGGTCTGGCGCGCCTTCGAGGCGGCGTCGCCCGGCGCGGCCCGGCTCTACGTGGCCCGCTTCGAGGGCTTGGCGCTCGCGGCCAGCCTGGTCGTCCACTTCGGCCGCTGCGCTACCTACCTCTATGGCGGCAGCAGCGAGCGGGAACGGCAGCGCATGCCCAACCACGCGCTGCAGTGGGCAGCCATCCGCGAGGCGGAGTCGGCCGGTCTGGCGCACTACGACTTCTGGGGGATCCCGGATGCGCTCGGCCTTGCGGCGGTCGCGGGCGAGGCGCTCGACGCCGTGCCGGTGCGCAGCGACGGGCTCTGGGGAGTCTGGGGCTTCAAGCGTGGCTTCGGCGGACAGGTCTGGCGCGCCGTCGGTGCCTGGGACCAGGTCCACGCACCGCTGCGCTACGCCCTGGGCGGCCGACTCCTGCCCGCGCTGCGCGCTCGGCTGGCCGGCGCGCGCCGATGAGGGCGGTCCTCGAGCGCCAGGACTGGGAACGCCTGGAACGTCGCCTGCCCGCACCGCACCTGCTGCAGGGCTGGGACTGGGGCGAGCTCAAGCGCGGCTGGGGCTGGACCCTGACGCGCCTGGCCTGGGATCGCCCGGGATCGGCGGAGCCCGCCGCGCTGGCCCAGGTGCTGGTGCGGCGGCTCGGCCGCTCGCCGCTGCGCATGGCCTACCTGCCCAAGGGCCCGCAGCTCGCCGAGCCCGACGACGTGGAGACCTGGGCCCGCGTGCTGTGTCAGCTCGAGCGCTGGGCCCGCGGGAGCGGTCTGACCTGGATCAAGATCGACCCGGATCTACCGGTCGACGCCGAGCCCGTCGCCGCCGCCTGGCGCGCCCTGGGCTGGCAACCCTCCGAGGAGCAGATCCAGTTCCGCAACACGATGCGCTCGAGCCTGCGGGGTGGCGAGTCGGCCGTCCTGGCCGGGATGAAGGCCAAGACCCGCTACAACATCCGCCTGGCCGAGCGCCGCGGCATCACCGTCCGACGCGGTGGCGCGGAGGATCTGTCGACCTTCCTGGATCTCTACCGTCAGACGGGTCGCCGTGCCGGCTTCGGGTTGCGCAGCGCGGACTACTACCGCGACCTGCTCGACCGCTACGGCTCCGGGGACGCCGCATGCGTCATCCTGGCCGAGCGCGAGGGACAGGCGCTGGCCGGTGTCGTGCCGCTGCGGCATCACCGGCGGGCCTGGTACCTCTACGGCGCCTCGGCCGACGCGGGTCGCGAAGACATGCCGGCCTACCTGGCCCAGTGGGAGAGCCTGCGCTGGGCCATCGAGCAGGGCTGCGAGGACTACGACTGGTGGGGTGGGCCGGAGCGGCTGGATGCCAGCGACCCGCTCTGGGGCATCTACCGCTTCAAGGCCGGCTTCGGCGCCGAGCTCCAGCATCAGCTGGGCGCCTGGGACCTGCCGTTGGCGCCCCTGCGCTTCGCCGCCTATCGCCGCCTGGCCGCCTGGCGCAGAGCGCGCCTCCAAGCCCGGTGACGCCCGGCGTCGGAGCCTGCGTCCCCGCTTTGCCTCGGCCTCGCCGGTACACTAAGCTCTGCCGCCGTCCGAGGCCCGACCGGGCCGCTGCCCAGCGCTCGGAGGTGAACCCAGCGTGAAGATCGGCTACGTCCTCGATCGCTTCCCGTCCCTGCATCAGACCTTCGTCCTCAGCGAGATGCTGGCGCTCGAGGCACGCGGTCGTCAGCTGACGGTCTTCTCGCTCCTTCCGGCCCAGTCCGGCCCGGTCCACGCCGAGACCCTGCAGCTGGCGGCGGAGCGGGTCTATGCGCCGCGGCGCGATGCCCGGATGCGCTACCTCGCCGCGGTGGCCGGCGAAGCCCTGCGCCATCCCGGCCGATTCCTGCGCAGCCTCGCGCCGCTCCTCGGCGCACCGGGCCGCGTGGCCCTGGGCGCCTGGCTGCGCGGACTGGCGCTGGCCGGCCCGGCCCGCCGCGCCGGCATCGAGCACTTCCATGCGCACTTCGCCACCGGGGCCAACGTCACCGCCATGACCCTGGCCGCGCTCTGCGACCGGCCTTTCAGCTTCACCACCCACGCGGTCGGGCTCTACGCCCGGCCGGTGCTGCTGCCGGCCAGCCTGGCGCGCGCGCGCTTTCACGTCACGATCTCGGAATACAACCGCCGCTTCGTGGGCGAGCGCTACGGCGCGGCGGCGGCGGCCAAGACGCTGGTGATTCGGGACAGCGTCGACGCGGCACGCTTCGCCATGCCCGAGCGGGCGCCGAGCCAACGCCCCTTGATCCTGTCGATCGGCCGTCTGGTCCCCAAGAAGGGCCATGCGACCCTGGTGGATGCCCTGGACCTGCTGGCCGGGCGCGGCCTGGCTTTCGAGGCCGAGATCGTCGGCGACGGCCCCCTGGCCGAAGCCCTGCGGGGCCGCATCGCCGAACATGGCCTCGAGGAGCGGGTGCGCCTGCGGGGCGCCCTGAACCTGGACGGCGTGCGCCAGGCCCTGTCCCGGGCCGAGATCTACGCCATGGCCTGCACGATCGGCCCCGACGGCGACCGCGACGGCATTCCGGTGTCGATCATGGAGGCCATGGCCGCCGGCCTGCCGATCGTCTCGACCACGGTCTCCGGCATCGGCGAGCTGGTCGAGCCGAGCTGCGGCCGACTGGTCGCGCCGGATCGACCGGCGGACCTGGCCGAGGCCCTGGCCGAGCTGCTCGGCGATCCGGCGATCCGGCGATCGATGGGCCATGCGGCGGCGCGTACCGTGGCCCGGCGCTGCGACATCCGCGAGGCGGCGCGGATGCTCGACGCGCGCTTCGAGGACGCCGGTACGGGCGCCTGAATGGAGCCCCCGATCCTGCCAGCCGAGGCCGAACCGGGCCAGCGCTCGCTGACCACCCGAACCCTGCGCGGCGTCCTGACCCAGGTGGGCGCGACCTTCGGGCTGAACAGCCTGGCGATGCTGCGCGACATCGCCTTCGCCAACTGGTTCACGCCGGCGCAGTACGGGCTGCTGGACTCGACCGAGATCGTCACCGGCTTCTCGGTTCGCTTCGCCCAGCTGGGTGCGCGCCAGGCGGTGATCCGCGCCGGCGAGCAATGGCGCGCCGTCATGCGCAGCGCCCTGGGCCTCGGCCTTTCGCTGACCACGCTGATCTATCTGGCGATGGCCATGGCGGCACCGCTGGCGGCGCGCTGGCTGCAGAACCCCGAGCTGACGCTATGGATCCGCTGGCTCGGCCTGACCCTCTACTCCAGCACGCTCAGCCTCCCCGAGGCCGCCTGGGACCGCCAGCTGCGCTTCGGCCTGCCCAAGCTGCCGCGGGCGCTAGGCACGCTGGCCTCGGTGGCCGTCACCGCCGGCCTGCACTTCGGCGCCGCGCAGGGCGCCGAGTCGCTGCTCTGGGGCGCGGTGGCCGGTTTCGCGGCCGAGCACCTCGCCATCTGGGCCATCGCGCCCTACCGGCCGCTGCCGGCCATCGAGCGCGAGCATGCGCGAGCGGTGCTGGCCTTCAGCCTCCCGCTCATGCTCAGCGGCCTCGCGGGCTACGTCGCCTTCGAGGCCGACGACCTGATGGTGCGCTACTTCTACGACGACGCCACCCTGGCGATCTACCGCCGCGCCTTCGCCTGGCCCTTCTATCTGACCAAGCTCGTCGGCATCACCAGCGGCGTGCTCTTCCCGGCCTTGGTGCTGGCCGAGGGCGCCGGCCGGCGGGCCCGTGGCTTCGTGCGCTCCAACCGCTACATCGCGCTCCTGACCCTGCCGGCCGGAATCGGCATGGCCCTCTTCGCCGACCCGCTGGTCCGCCAGGTGCTTTCGGAGCAGTGGCTGCCCGCGATCCCGCTGCTGCGGGTCTTCGCGCTGGCCTTCACCATCCGCGTCAGCACCGGCAACAACTGGCATCTGCTGCCCCTCAGCCGTGGCGAGACGCGGCCGGTGCTGGCCATCTCCGGCGTCAGCGCCATCCTCACGCTGGCCCTGGGCATTCCCCTGATCTCGCGCTACGGCGGCTGGGGCGGTGCCTGGGTCAACGTCCTGGTCGCCTTCGGCTGGGCCCTGCCGGCCCGATTGGTCTACCTGCGGCGCGAGCTGGGCTCGCTGGACTTCCTGCGCGAGCTCGGCCCACCCGGGCTGGCCGCCGGGCTGGCCGCCCTGCCGATCTGGTGGCTGCTGCCGCCCGCCGCCAGCCTGCTCGCGCTGCTGGTCCAAGCCGGGGCCTACCTGGCCGCCTACGCCCTGCTGCTCCGCCTGCTCCAGCCCGGCCTGGCTGCCGAGCTGCGCGCGCTCGGCGGTCAGCTGGACCTGGGCGGCCGGCGACGGACGGCGCCCGACGAAGGCGAGGATGGCTGACATGACCCGTGTCCTGATCACCGACAACTACAATTCCTACAACCTCGGCGACGCGGCCATTCTCGAGGGCATGCGCGCCGCCCTGGACGCCGAGCTGCCAGGGCTGGAGCTGCGGCTGACCTCGGCCTTCCCCGAGATCGCGGAGCGGGTGCACGGCCTGCCGGCCCTGCAGTGGACGCCGCGCCTCCTCGGCTCGCGCGGTGCCGTGGCCGGCTGGCTGGTGCGCAGCCTGGCCTGGGCCCTGTCCTGGCGCCTGGGGCAGCCGCTGGACCGCCTGCTCGCGCCCGCCGAGCTGCGCCTGATGCGGGCCTATGCCGAAGCCGACCTGGTGCTGGGCGTGGGCGGTGCCTACCTGCGTGACGGCTACGGCCTGTCCTACTTGAGGCTATGGCAGATGCGGCTGGCGACCCTGATGGGCAAGCCGGTCGCCCTGTATGCCCAGAGCGTCGGACCCTTGGCGCCGCGGGGCCGCCTGGCCCGCTGGCTGCGGCCGACCTTCGCTCGCTTGGATCTGGTGACCCTGCGCGACGCGGTCTCGGCGCGCATCCTGGAAGCGGCCGGGGTGCGCATGCGCCGTTGCGAGGTCACCGCCGACGCGGCGCTGTGCTTGCCGCCGGTGCCGCCCGATCCGAGTCGGGACTGGCAACCGGCCGGCGACGGCCCCCTGGTCGGGGTCTCGGTGATCCACTGGCACAAGTTCGACCAGGGCTCCTTCGAGGCCTACGTCGAGGCGCTGGCCGAGGCCCTCGACCAGCTCCACGAACGCCGCGGCGTGCGCCTGAACTTCCTGTCGACCACGGTGGCGCCCAGCGATGCCCAGATGGACGTTTCGGGAACCCGCCGCGACGACCTCTCGGTGGCGCGCGAGGTCGCGGCTCGCCTGAGGCGCTGTCCGCCCGAATCGGTGCGCGTCAGCCAGGAGCCGATCGACCTGGCCACATTGCGCGGTCGGATCGCCGCCCACGACCTGTGGATCGGCACCCGCATGCACTCCTGCATCTTCGCCACGCTGGCCGGGGTGCCTACCCTGCCGATCGCCTACGAGCCCAAGGTGCGCGGCTATTTCGAGCTGCTCGGCCTGGAGGACTGGGTGCTGGACATCGAGACCTTGGAGGCCGCCGCCCTGCGCGACGGCGCCGAGCGGGCGCTGGACGCGGCCGCTCGGCTGCGCGCCCACATGGCCGACCGCCTGCCGGCGCTACGGCAGCGCTCGCGGCGCAACGCCGTCCTGGTCGGCGAGCTCTTGCGCCCGGGGGCGGCCCGATGAGACCGCTGCGCATCGCCATCGCCACCAACAACCTGTTCATGGGTGGGTCGCAGCAGCTGGTCGCGACGCATGCGCTGGCCTTCAGCGCCCGCGGCCATCAGGTCGCGGTGCTGGATCTGGTGGGCGGCCCGAACCGCCTGGCGGGCAAGCCCGAACCGCTGCGCGAGCCGATCCTGGCTGCCGGGATCCCCCTGATCGACTTCCATATCCGGTCGGCTCGGGACCTGTCCGAGTGGCGCCGCGCCCTGACCTGGTTCCGCGCCTGGCGACCGGACATCGTCCACGGTCACCTGCCGCCGGCCGATCGCTGGTCGGCCCTGCTCGGCCGCGCCGTGGGCGCCAGGACCCTGGCCACCAAGCACGACACCTACACCGATCTCCCGCCGCGCGCCCGGCGGGCCGAGCGGCTGGCCGCGCGCTGGCTCTTCGATCGAACGCTGGCGATCAGCGAGGCGACCCGCGGCCACCTGATCGACTACATCGGGGTGCCGCCCGAGCGCATTCGCCGGGTGCCCAACCCGGTCGATACCGAGCGGTTCGACCCGACGCGCTTCACCCGCCAGACCGTGCGGCGCAGGCTGGGGCTAACGCCGGAAGGCTTCTGGGTCGGCTACCTGGGCCGGCTCGTCGCGCGCAAGGGTCTGGGCGTCTGGCTCGAGGCGGCGGCGCTGGCGGCGGCAAGCCATCCGGAGCTGCGCTTTCTGGTGATCGGCGACGGTGAGGATCGCGCCCTCCTCGAGGCGCGGGCCGCCGGGCTGGGCCTGGCCGAGCGGATCCACTTCGCCGGCCGTCAGGTCGACGTCCCCGCCTGGCTGGCCGCCTGCGACGCGCTGCTGTTCACACCGCTGGCCGGCGAGGGCCTGCCGATCGCCTTGCTCGAGGCGATGGCCATGGGCCTGCCGATCGTCGCCTCCAATCTGGGCGCGAACCGCGAGCTGTTGGATGCGGTCGGGCTCCTGCCCGAGCCGGCCGACTGGCGATTCGAGGCCGACTCCCTGGCGGCCGCGCCCTTCGCGGCGGCGCTGGTGCAGCTGCGCCAGGATCCCCAGCTGGCAGACCGGCTCGGCTCGGCTGCCCGTCGGCGCGTGCTCGAGCACTTCAGCCTCGACGTCGTGATCGAGGCTCAGCTGGCGGTCTATGCCGAGCTGCTCGACGCGCCCGTCCGGTCCCGGTCGGCGGTCTAGGCTTCGCGCCGAACCTGGAGCCGGCTGTGCCGTTCGAAGCGAAAGCCGTCGCGGCCGCGGAAGAAGTCGTCGACCGCCTGCCGGCCGCCGGACCAGTGGTCGTAGTCGTCGAAGATGAGCCGACCACCCGGCACCAGCCAGGGCACGATCCGCTCGAGACAGACCCGCACCGAGTCGTACCAATCGCAGTCGATGTGCGCCAGGGCCACCGGACCCTGCGGATGCAGCTGGTCCTCGTACAGGCCCTTGATCAAGCGGACGGCATTGGCCTCCAGCGGCAGGCCGAACGCGGCGAAGCGGGCCGCTACGGGTGGCCGGAGGTCACCCTGATAGCCATAGTAGGGATCTCCGCCGATGCCGCTGGCCCGTCCGTCGCGGATCTCCGAGTAGCGCTCCAGCACGTCGGCGCCATCGGCGGCGCTGGGAGGGGGGATCGTCTCGAAGGTATCGTAGACCGCGAAGGCTCGACCGGGCGCCTTGGCGGCGGCCATGACCAGGGCCGAACCGCCCAAGGCGCAGCCGGCCTCGATCAGCTCCCCTTCGAGGCCCTCGCGCTCCAGGGCGCGAACCGCCAGCGCCAGGTCGACCAGCGAAGCCCGGTCGAGGTAGCTCAGGCGCTCGCGCTTGACGCGCTCGATCACCGCGAGGACGTCGGGCGCACCCAGACGCAATCCGAGGGCCAGCCGCCGCCGCCGCAGGCGCGCCGCCAGGCCCTGGCCGGGGGCGGGCGGCAGGCGCTCGGGCGTTGCGGCGCTGGCCAGCGGACGCGGACGGCTCATGCGGGCAGCCGTGTCGCGACGAATATATAGCCCAAGGGATAGGTCTCGGCGCTGCGGGCGCTCCAGCGCCGGTACGGGCCCAGCCGCACCACTGGCTCCAGGAGCGCCAGGGCCGGCCCCGCCATCCAGTCGCGCCGCAGGCACTGCTTCGAGACCAGGTCGATGAGCAGGTCGGGGTAGCCGCCGTAGGGCTGAATGGCCTCCGGGATCAGACCGGCGGCGCGAAGGTGATGGTCCAAGGCGAAGCGCGTGTAGCGATGGTGGTCGTGGGGCGCCTCATGAACCCAGTAGAGAAAGGGCACGCTGCCGATGAGCCGGCCCCCGGGCGCCAGCACACGTCCGATCTCCGCCAGCAGCTGCCAGGGCCGCACGATGTGCTCGAGCACGTCCGCCAGCAGCACCGTATCGAAGCTGGCGTCGGCGAAGGGCAGCCCGGCGTTGAGGTCGACGGCCTGGTCGACATGCCGCGCCCCATGGGAGGAGGCCTCCCAATCGATGCAGGTCACCGCGTCGCAGGCGTCGCGATACAGCGCGTAGTAGGGCACGTCGCCGCAGCCGCAGTCGAGCAGGCGTCCGACCGCATGCGCACGGATCAGCGGGGCCAGGCGATCGACCGAGCGCTGGCACACGAAGCGCGATCCCGGGAGCACGTAGCCGGGGCGCGGTCGAAGCCGTCCCGCGGCGTCGACGCGATACTTGCTGGGCTGCCAGGACTCAGGCTCTCGCATGGGCGAGATGATAGGGCGCGGCGCCCTCGGGAGCAACGGCCGTTGGCGGTGGCTGACCGCGGGTCGCGGCGATCAGCCGACCCAGCGCCTCCGGAACGCGGCCAGCGCCTCCGCGTCGTAGAAGTGCCGCGCATAGCGCGAGCCCAACAGGCCGTCGGCGTACTCGGCCGGCACACGGATCCGCTCGCGGAACGCCCGGTAGGCCTCGGCATAACCCTTGGCCGAGGCCTCGTTGACCCGGCGCAGGCGGAAGTCGTCGCGACCCAGGAACTCGGCCACGGCCCGTTCCTTGACCTCGTCGTCCAGGTCGTGGCGCATGAGCAGCAGCCGGTAGGGACCCGAGGCGAGCTGCTGATGGCCCTGCGCGCGCGGAAAGGGGCTGTCGAACACGTCGATCCCCAGGCTCGCCTTCATCTCGCGATCGAACCACTCGACCGGGATGGAATGCAGGTAGCGGCTGAAGAAGCAGTCGATCAGCGCGTCGGTGTCGAGATGCCGGTGCGCGTCACGCTGGCCGGCATAGCCGTCCAGGCCCTGAAAGAAGGCCGAGATGTTGCGGCTGATGGGCTCGCGAACGAGGCTGATGACGCTGGCCGGCCGTCCGGGCAGCACCAGCCGCTGATACAGCTGCCGACCCAGCCGGTCGTCCAAGGGCGGCATGCCACGATCCAGGTAGGCCTGACGCATCCGAGCGATGTTGTCCGGCGCCATGCGGTGCACGTGATAGGCCTGGCAGCCGGGCAGGTCCAGCAGGCTGTGGAAGACGCTGGTCGAGGCGACCTTGCCCATCTGGTAGACCAGCACGGCCCCTTCCAGATCGAGGCCGCGCAGCAGGCGCCACCGGCGACCCAGGCGACGCCGCAGGCGCCGCAGTCGGATGCCGACCGCTCCCGTCTCCCGATTCGAGTCCTTCACGGAGCTCCCCGCGTTGCCCACGCCTTCGCCTGCGCCGAACCACGCGCGGCGGTCGGGATTTTGGACCGGATCGTCAGGGCTGACAAGGGTCAGGCGGCGTGGCTCCCTGGCGCTCGGTGGCGACAGGCCGAACGGGCGCCCGCCTCGATCGGCAAGGCGGGCGCCCTTCGGCCAGCGCCTATCGATCGGCGAGCCCACCGTAGCCGGTGCCGCTCAGGGTCGGAAAGACCGAGGTCGACAAGGCCTGCAGCGTCGCCCAGACGTCCAGGGTCGGAGCGGCGCGGACCGGCTCCGAGGTTGCGCGCGGCGGCACCTGAGCCAGCTCGGAGGCCGCCAGGGTCACCCACGCGCTCAGGCCCTGCGCGCCCAAGGCGTCGATGACGCGATAGGCGCGCTCGGGCTCGACGGCAATGGTCACCATCGTGCCCGGTCGGTCTCGGCCTTCGCGCAGCTCGGCGTAGCCTTCGCCCTGCAGGCCCGGGCGCGGCGTTGCCAGGTCGACGGCCTGGCCGCCGGCCGTGCTCACGTCGACCACCCAGAGCCGTGGCTCGATCAACCGGGTATAGGCCTCGCCCGACTGCCCGTCACGACCGTAGCCGTAGAGGTTGATCAGGTGCCCGGGCCGTAGCTGGCCGCCTACCAGGCGGTCGACGCCGGCAGCGAAGCTGACCACCTCCAGCCCCATCTCGTCGACGAAGCGCACCGCCTCGATCGGCTTGAGGTTGACGCCGGTCAACAGGCTGCCCGGGGTGATGCGTTGGGTCGACATCTTGCCCAGCACGGCATCGACTGGCCAGGCGCCGCGGGCCCGAGCCTCGGCGGCCGGCAGGGGCTCGCCGGCGCGCACCATCTCCAGGCTCAGGATGGTGTAGGGTTCGATCACCGCCGCCGCGAGCGCCACGCTCTGACGCGGGAGGTCGGGCGCCGGTCGAAACAGGTCCTTCAGGGTCAACAGCAGTCCGGTCGACAGCAGCAGGGCTGCCGCAACCAGCATCGTGGTTCGCATGCTCATCGATCTCTCCCCGTTTTCAAGGTCAGCCCGGGGTGCCGGCTGCACGCTGTCCGCTCCCCCGAGCGGCGGCCCCATCGCACGAGACCTCGCGCCGCCCTCGCGGCGCACGACGTTCCCGTGATCGCGCCGGCGATCATCTCGGCGCGATCCCTCCGTTCAACGCCCCGACCGGTTCGGCCGCGAGCCGTTCATCGATCCGTTCAATCCTGTCGCGGTGGCCACCTGCGGCCTCGTGCGCCCCGTCGCCGAGCAGGATGCGTGCCAGGCCGAGCGCCGTCTGGCCCTCGGGCCGGCCGGCGCGTGCTAGAATCGCGGCCATGAACCCCGCTCCCACGCCCGCCTCCCTGCCCGGCGCCGCCGCGCGAGCCGAGCTGCGCGACCTGCTCGATCGCCTGGCCGAGCTGCTGTCCGGGCTGCCCGGCGTCCTGGCCGTGGTCCTCATGGGCTCGGCGGCGCGCGACGAGCTGGCGGCCTGTGAGATCGACGGCAGGCTTCAGCTCTTCAGCGACCTGGAGCTGCTGGTGATCAGCGAGCGTCGCCTCCCGGCCGAGCTCAGGATGCGCGCCCAGACCGCGGCGCAGGACCTGGCCCGGCGCTTCGCGCAGGCCAGCCCGCTGTTCCATATCGACCTCCTCTTTCGCGAGCGCGGTCGGCTGGCCGCGCTGCCCGCGATCGTCTTCACCTTCGAGCTGCGCGAGGCCGGCCGGATCCTGCGGGGGCCGAACCTGCTGACCGAGATCCCGGCGCTGGACGCCGAGCGGCTCGACCAGGCCAACACCCGCGAGATCCTGTTCAAGCGCCTCTGGGCCCTGGCCGAAGCCCTCCCGGCGGCCTGGCTGCGGGGCGAGCCCCTCGATCCGGTGGCGGCACGCAGCCTGGGCGTCTCGCTGCGGCGCAACCCGCTCGATGTCCCGACCGTCCTATTGCCCGCCTGCGGCGTCCTGGAGGCGGGCTATCGCCAGCGCGGCGAGATCTGGCGCGCGCATCCCGAGCTGCCCTGTCGCGCCTGGATCGACCGCCGACTCGGGCAGGACAGCGCCGCCTTCCTGGATGCCTGTCTGGCCGAGCGCAGCCTCTGCGCCGCGGTCGCCGATCCCTGGGGCGCGCACCGCGACGCCCTGCTGCTGTTGGCCGCCGGGCTGGACTGGTGCCTGCGCGCCCCGCCCGGCGGCAGGCAGGCCGCGACCCCGGGCGCGCTCGATGCCGACGCGCTGGTCTGGACCGCGGCCCTGGCCCGCGACCTGCCGGCCGAATCCCGGCGCCTGTTCAACGCCTGGCCCATCGCTCGTGGCGAGTGGCTGGGCCTGGCGCAGCAGCTTGTACGGATTTCGAACAGCGCGGGTCCCGCCGCCGGCCTGGGCTGGCTGCAGCGACCGCGCAAGGGGCATCTGGCGGCCGCGCTGCTCGAGCTGCATCGCGCGCTCCTCGCCCAGGGGATGGAACGGTCGGACCTGGCAGGCGCCGCGCTGGGCGCCGCCGTCGAGCAGGCCCTGCTGGCGGCGCCGGACGCCCGTTCGGAACACGCGGCGTTCGTCGCCGCCGAGGGCTTCCCGGAAGCCTGGCTCGCCGCGCGCGCCGTCGTCGCTCGAGCCTTCTGGCGCGTCATCCGACTGGGTGACCCGACCGCCTGGCCCGGCATGGCCGGCCGGATCGGCTGGACCGAGGCGACCTCCGCCCGGTCGGCCGTCTAGCACCGACAGGAGCCATTGGCCATGCCCGCGCCCACGCTCATCCTCTTCGTCGACGCCCTGCCCTTCGACGACCTCGGCCAGCTGCCGGGGCTGAACGGCTGGGCCTGGAAGGCGCGACTTCGGCCAGGCTTCGGCTACTCGATCAACCTGCATCCGGAGCTGTTCTGCGGGCTCGATCCGGACCGGGTGGGCTTCTTCGGCGAATGGGCCCTCGATCGCACCGGAGCGCCCGGCCGGCGCTACCGCGCCGTCTTGCCCCTGCTCGACCGGCTCTGCCGACCCTATCTCCTGAACCGCGGGCTGCAGCACCTGCTCACGAAACGCTATCGGCCCGACCGGATCATGCCCAACCTGCCGCTGCGCTGGCTGGGCGAGTTCTCGATCCACGGCGAGAAGGTGGAGGATCCGCGCTTCGATCGGCCCAGCATCTTCAGCCGACACCCGGGCTTGCAGCGGGTCAGCACCGCCGGCTTGAGCAAGGGCGCCCGCGACGCCAGGGTCGTCGAGCGCGCCGCGGCCGCGATCGCGGCGGGGGCCGAGCAGCTCTATGTGCCCCTGATCGATCTGGACGGCATCGGGCACGCCCATCGTCGCTCGAGCGAGGCCTGGCAGGCGCACCTGGCGCGCCTGGACGCCTGGATCGCCGTGCTGTCCGAGGGCTTTCTGGCGCGGCAGCCCGAGGGTCAGGTCTTCGTGCTGAGCGACCACGGCATGGCCGACGTGACCGGATCGGTCGAGCTGCGCATCGAGCAGGACATCGCCAAGGCCGGGCCCGGGCGCTTCCTGTACTTCTCGGACAGCACCCTGTTGCGGATCTGGGTCTTCGACCCGGACCTGGGCGAAGCCATCGCCGCCTATCTGGACGACTCGCCCGTGGCGACCCCGATCATGCAGCCGGAGCGCGAGGCCTACGGCATCGCCAACCCGGCCTTCGGAGACTTCATCGCCGTGCTGGACGAAGGCCTGTGCTTCAAGCCCAGCACCTTCGCCCGCAACATCCCGGCGGCCATGCACGGCTACCACCCGACGGTATCGAGCCAGCAGGCCCTGCTGGCCTGGCGCGGACCGGCCGGCCGCGAACCCGCCCGAGCCGCCGCGGTCGATCGAACGCTGGCGGTCTTTCCATTGCTCGACGCCGCCCTGGGTCGCGCGGCCGGGGATCGATGAGCCAGGGCTCGAGTCCGCGCGCGACGGGGCCGCAGACCGTGCTCTTCGTCGATCACGCATCGGCGCTCGGGGGGGCCGAGATCAGCCTGCTGGGACTGCTGGAGCAGCTCGATCGCCAGCGTTATCGGCCCTTGCTGGCGGCGGTCGACGGCCCCCTGGCCCGGGCGGCCGAGCGCCTCGGCGTGCGGGTCGTGCGCTTGCCGATGACCCGTCTGCGGCGCAACCCCATGGCACCCTGGCGCTGGCTTCGCGGCAGCCTGGCCCTGGCAGGCCTGGCCCGACGCGAGCACGTGTCGCTGGTCCACGCCAACGTCCTGCGGGCGGCGGCCTATGCCGCTCCGGCGGCCCTGCTCGCCGGCCGCCCGCTGGTCTGGCATGTCCGGGACATCCTGGCGCCCGAGCCACTGGTCCACCTGCTCTGCCGCCGCGCCGCCGCCGTGATCGCCATCTCGAGGGCGGTGGCGGAAGCGCTTCCCTGCGCCGCGCGCGCCCGCGTGATCTACAACCCGATCGAGCTGACGGAGCCGGATCCGCTTGCGTCGCCGGCGGCCCGGGCCGCCGGCGCGCAACCCCCGCGCCCGTCCCGCTCGGCCTTGGGCCTCCCGGAGGGTCAGCTGGTCGCGTCGGTCGGACGCCTGCGCGCCTGGAAGGGCCACCACCGCTTCCTGGCGGCCGCGGCCGCGGCGGCTTCCGAGCGACCCGAGGCCCAGTTCCTGGTCATCGGCGGCCAGCTCTTCGGCGAGGACGGCGCGGAGACCGACTACCCGGACCGGCTGGCCCGCCTGACCCAGGCGCCCGAGCTCGCGGGTCGCGCCCGGCTGCTGGGCCAACGCGACGACCTGGCCGCGATCTGGCCTCACCTGAGCCTGCTGGTCCACGCGGCCGACGCCGAGCCCTTCGGCCGCGTCGTGGCCGAGGCCCAGGCGGCGGGCGTGCCGGTGCTGGGCTTCGCCGACGGCGGGCTGCCGGAGATCGTGGCCGACGGCGAGAGCGGCCGGCTGGTGCCGGCCGGCGACGACGCGGCGCTGGCCCGGGTGCTGGCCGAGCTGCTCGACGACCCCGCCGGCCTGCGCCGCATGGGCCGAGCCGGCCAGGCACGCGCGGCGCGCTTCGCCCCGGCGACGCATGCCCGGTCGGTGGAGGCGGTGTATGATTCCCTGCTTCGCGAGTCGTGATCCGGCCGGCGCCAGGCGCCGGCAGCCAGGGGGAGCCAGCGAGATGAGTCAGTCGGCGGAAGCAGGTCCTGCGGCGCCGTCGCCCGGAGCGACCACGAGCGGCGTCGCGGATCTGCGTTGGACCCACGTGACTTGCGCCCTATGCGGCGCCGACCTGCCCCGGCCGCTCCTGACCGACCCGGTGATCCGGCGCGGTCGGCGCTACGACTTCCAGATCGTCCGCTGCGGCGCCTGTGGCTTCGTCTACGTGACGCCGCGTGGCGAAGGCGAGCTCTTCGCCAACACCGCCGGCGGCGCGGCTCGACGCGATGCCGCGGTGGCCAACGCGCCGATCTACGCCGGCGGCCTGGCCGCGCTGCGTCGATGCGGCCTGCCCGAGGGCGGCCGCATCCTCGACCTCGGCTGCGCGCGAGGCGACTTCCTCGACTATGCCTCCGCGCGCGGGTTCGCGGTTGCGGGCATCGACCTCAACCCGCAGCTGGCCGAGGCCGCGCGGCTTCGCGGCTTCGCGGTCCAGACCGGCGACCTGCGCGACCTGGCGCTCGAGCCGACCTACGACGCCGTGACGCTCTGGGACGTGATCGAGCACGTCGACGACCCCGTCTCGGTGCTGGCCGCCTGCCGTCGCGCGCTCAAGCCGGGCGGCCTGGTCTTCTTCCATACCGGCAACGCACGTTTCCAGATTCCCAAAGCGCGGTTGCTGCGCCGGCTTCGACCGGGCGGCGGCCCCTTCCTGATCCCCTACCAGCACCTGTCGCACTTCGATCCGAACAGCGCTCGCGCGGCCCTGGCACGGGCCGGCCTGGAGCCGGTCGAGGTCTTCTTCGCCGGCACCTTGTCGTACCGTGAGCCCCGCAAGCACCGCGCCATGCAGCTGGCGAACCGGCTCGGTGCCCTGCCGCCGCGCTTCGGCGGCCCGCTCCTGACCAACGCGATGGGCGCCATCGGGCGCCGCGCGGACTAGGTCGGCCCGATGCCCCGGACCGGAGCCCGGGCCGCGCGCGGTCTCTTGGCGCCGCTGCGCGTCGCCCTGGATGGGCGGGTCATCGGCGACCACTTCCCCGGCATCGGCCGCTACGCCTATCAGCTGGCCGACGCCCTGGGCGCGCTGGCGGCGGGCGAGGCCGTGGATCTCGAGCTCCTCCTGCTTCATCTGCCCGGTCAGCGCGATGCGCGCTTCGAGCTCCAGAGCCTGACGCGTTGGCCCGCCTTGCGCCTGGTGCCGGTTCGGGCGCCGGTCTTCGGGCTGGCTTCGCAGTGGCGGATCCCGCGCCTGCTGCGACGCGAGCAGGCCCAGGTCTGGCATGCGACCTACTGGCTCGGCGCCTGGCGCAGCGGCCTGCCGACCGTGTTGAGCCTCTACGACCTGATCGGTCGGCGACTGCCGGGCGCCCTGCCAAGCGCACGCGGGCGACTCCTGGGGCTGGCGCTGCATCAGGCGCTGCGCGGCGCCGACGCCGTCCTGACCATCTCGGAGGCAGCGCGACGCGACATCCTGTCCAGCGGCGTGGCGTCCGAACGCGTGACGGTGACGCCCTTGGCGGCCGATCCCCGGTTCTCGCCGCGGCCCGAGACCGAGATCGCCGCCCTGCGCAAGAAGCTCGGCCTTCCGGAGCGCTACGTGCTCTACCTCGGCATCAACAAGCCGCACAAGAACCTCGAGACCCTCGTCCGGTCTTGGGGCCTGCTGGCCGAGCTGCGCGCGAATCGTCCCGACGCTGCCGACCCGGTCGAGCTGGTGATCGCCGGGCGCTGGGATCCGCGCTATCCGGAGTCGCGTCGACTGGCCGAGCAGCTGCCCGCCGGCGCGCGGCCGCGCTTCATCGGAGCGGTGGACGAAGCCGATCTGCCGGCACTCTACGCCGGCGCGGCCGTCTTTGCCTTTCCCTCGCGCTACGAGGGCTTTGGCCTGCCCCCGCTGGAGGCCATGGCCTGCGGCACACCGGTGGTCGCGGCCGCCGCGAGCAGTCTGCCGGAGGTGGTCGGCGAGGCCGGGCTGCTGATCGCGCCGGAGGACCCGAGCGCCTGGGCGCGCGCACTGGGCCGGCTGCTGGACGAGCCCGGCCTCGCCGCCGACCTGGCGCTCCGCGGCCGGGCTCGAGCGGCCGAGTTCAGCTGGGCGGCCACCGCCCGACGCACGCTGGCCGTCTACCGCGCGCTGGCCGGGCCGGTCTGAGCCGCCGGCGAGATCGATGCCAGATCCCAATTGGGTGCGTTGCCAAGACACGCGTTCTGTGGCACCCTGCAACCACCGCGGTGCCCCCCCTACCTGGAGTACAGGACCATGAACGTGGATCCCAAGCTGGTGCGCGACATCATGACCACCACCCTGATCACCGTGTCGCCCGAGGACGACCTGGGCGAGGCGATGGCGCGCATGGCCGACGCCGGCTCGCACCACCTGCCGGTGGTCCGCGAGCGCACCGGCCGCGGCGAGGTGGAGGTGGTCGGCATGATCAGCGATCGCGACCTGCGTCTGGCCTCGAACTCACCCTACCTCTGGGGCACGTCGGCCGAGATCGTCGACGCCTTGCGCGGCTTACGCGTCGCCGACGTGATGAGCGGCGAGGTGGTCAGCATCTTCCCCAGCGCCACCGTGGGCGAGGCCGCCCGGCTGCTCTTGACCCGGCGCATCGGCGCCCTGCCGGTCATCGAGCAAGAGCTGGGTCGACCCTTTCTGGTCGGCATCGTGACCCAATCCGACATCCTGCAGCACGTGGTCGACGTCGAGCCGGACACGATGGACCTGGCCCTCGACCCCGACGAAGCCGCGTCGGACGGCTCGATGGAACCCGCTGGCGATTGAAGCCGGCGCGATGAGGCATGCTATTCTTGGCTGTTCGGTCGCCTGACCACCGTCCAGCGAGAAGAGCGCATGCGCGACTACAGCCTGACCGGTCTGCTGGCCCGGATCGAGGACAGCCCCGGCTATCTCGAGCTTCGAACGGCCTGCGAGGCGGCGCTGCCCGGCCGACCGGTCGGCCCCTTGGGCCTGCCGGGCGCCGCGCGCCCGGCGGTGCTGGCCGCCTTGGCTCGCCACCTCGATGCGCCCCTGCTCTGGCTGGTCGATCAACCGGACGAGGCGCGGGCCTTCGCCGAGTCGCTGGCGGCCTACCTGGACGATCCGGAACGGGTACAGGTCCTGCCGGCGCCGGATGCCATGCCCTACGAGCGCATCCCCTGGGACCCCAACACCCGCGAGCAGCGCCTCGCCAGCCTCGCGGCGCTCCGTCGCTGGGTCGAGGCGCCCGAGCCGGGCCAGGCGCCGATCGTGGTCGCGCCGATTCGCGGGCTCCTGGTTCACACGCTGCCACCGGCCGACTTCGCGCGGGATGCCCGGCGGGTCGCGGTCGGCGATCGGCTCCAGCTGACCGAGCTGGTCCGCGGCCTGCTCCGCATGGGCTACCGCAGCGTGGCGACGGTCCACGAACCAGGCGACATGGCGCGACGCGGCGGCATCGTGGATGTCTTCCCGCCCGCACGGAGGCGACCGATTCGCATCGAGTGGTTCGGCGACGAGATCGACTCGATCCGCCACTTCGATCGCAGCACCCAACGCTCGCGCGGCACCCTGAACGCGGTCATGCTGTCCCCCGCGGCGGAGGCCCTGCCCGGCCGCGGCCCCGAGGTCGCCGAGCAGCTGGCCGCCCTCGACACACGGCGCTTGCACCCCCTGGCGCTGAGCGTCTTGGAGCGCCACGGCCGCCAGCTGGCCGAGGGCGAACCGATCGAGGGCATCGAGTTCTACACCGCGCTGCTGCATCCGGAGGGTGCCACCGCGCTCGACTACCTGCCGGCGGACGGCTGGGTCGTGCTCGACAGCCTGGACCGCCTGGCCACCATCGCCCAGGGCGCGCGCGAGCAGGCCCGACAGACCCTCGGCGCCCAGGCCGAGGCCGGCGAGCTGCCGGCCGACTGGCCTGGCGAGCCCCTGGCCGCCTGGTCGGCGATCGCCTCACGGCTGGAGGGATTTCGCCAGCTGCGGATCGGCGCGGCGGGCGCGGGTGAAGCGCCGGCAGAGCGCGACCGGTTGGCACGCAGCTTCGGACGTCCCGAGAGCTATGGCGGCCGCATCGAGGAGGCGGTGGTCGACGTGGCCGCGCGTACCGAGGCCGGACAGGCGGTGGTCCTGGTCTCGCGTCAGGCGCCCCGCATCCTCGAGATGCTCGGGCAGGTCGGCCTGCACGTCGCGCTGACCCAGATGCTCGAGGCGGCGCCCGGCCCGGGCGGGCTGGCGGTGGTGCACGGCGCCCTCGGCGCGGGCTGGACCCTGGAGCCGCCCGAGGATGGCTCCGGATCCGAGCCCCGTCCGGCCTTGGGCTTGCACCTGGTCACCGACGGCGAGCTCTTCGGCTGGCGCATGCCCCACCGCCGACGCCAGACGCACGCCGCCGAGCCCTCGCGCAAGGTCGACTACTTCGCCGAATACGCCCCGGGCGACTTCGTGGTCCACATCGAGCACGGCATCGGTCTGTTCAAGGGCATCGAGCGCATGCGCGTCGGCGAGATCGAGCGCGACTACCTCAAGCTCGAGTACTCGGCCGGCGATGTGCTCTTCGTGCCGACCCACCAGGCCGACCGGGTGGCGCGCTACGTCGGCACCGGCGAGATCGAGCCGGCGGTGACGCGCTTGGGCACGGCCGATTGGGAGCGCGCCAAGCAGCGCGCCCGGCGCGCCGTCGAGGACATCGCGCGCGAGCTGCTCCAGCTGTATGCCCGACGCGAGTCGGCCCGCCGAGCGGCCTTCGCGCCGGACGGCGCCTGGCAGGCCGAGATGGAGGCGGCCTTCCCCTTCATCGAGACCGACGACCAGCTGCGCGCCATCGAGGCGGTCAAGGCCGACATGGAGTCGGAGCGTCCGATGGATCGGCTCGTGGTCGGCGACGTGGGCTTCGGCAAGACCGAAGTCGCGCTGCGAGCGGCATTCAAGGCGGTCATGAACGGCAAGCAGGTGGCCGTGCTGGCGCCGACCACGGTCCTGGTCCAGCAACACTTCGAGACCTTCACCCGGCGCATGATGGCCTTTCCGGTTCGGATCGACATGCTCTCGCGCTACCGCAATCGGCGCCAGCAGTCGGAGATCCTCGACCGGCTGGCCGCCGGCGAGATCGACATCATCATCGGTACCCATCGGCTCCTGTCCAAGGACCTGCGCTTCCACGACCTGGGCCTCCTGATCATCGACGAGGAGCAGCGCTTCGGGGTCAAGCACAAGGAGGCGCTGCGCGCCCTGCGCGTCAACGTCGACACCCTGACGCTGACCGCGACGCCCATCCCGCGCACGATGCACATGGCGCTCACCGGCCTGCGCGACCTGACGACGATCGACACGCCGCCCGAGGAGCGGCTGCCGGTGGCGACGCATGTCGGTCCCTACGACGACGGCACCGTTCGCCAGGCGATCCGACGCGAGCTGGCCCGTCGCGGCCAGGTCTTCTTCGTCCACAACCGGGTGCGCTCGATCGACATGGTGGCGGCCAAGGTCCAGAAGCTGGTGCCCGAAGCGCGGATCGGCATCGCCCATGGCCAGATGGCGCAGGCGCAGCTGGCGCACGCCATGCTCGACTTCGTCGGCGGCCAGGTCGACGTGCTGGTCTGCACCAGCATCATCGAGAGCGGCCTGGACATCCCCAACGCCAACACCCTGATCGTCGATCGGGCCGACCGCTTCGGTCTGGCCCAGCTGCACCAGCTGCGCGGTCGGGTCGGCCGCAGCGCACAGCGTGCCTACGCCTACTTCCTGCACCCGAGCACCTACGAGCTGCCCGAGGAAGCCCGCGAGCGACTGTCGACCATGGCCGAGCACGAGCAGCTCGGGGCCGGCTTCCAGATCGCGTTGCGCGACATGGAGCTGCGCGGCGCGGGCGAGATCCTGGGTGCGCGCCAACACGGCCAGGTGGCCGCCATCGGATTGGACCTGTATACCCGGCTCCTGGCCGAGGCGATCAAGAAGCTGCGTGCCGACAGCCCGGAGGAAGACGACAAGATCGCCCGCGAGCTGGCAGCCATCGATCCCGGCGGGCTGCCGACGGTCGACCTGCCGGTGGACGCCTTCCTGCCCGAACGCTACATCCCGGAGACCACCGAACGCACCCGGCTGTACCGGCGCATGGCCGGCGCGACCAGCCTCGAGCAGGTGCGTGAGGTCGAAGCCGAGCTCCGCGACCGGTTTGGCGCACCGCCCTGGGAGGTGCAGTTCCTGATCGACGTGCTCTGGCTGCGCGTGCTGGCCTACCTCGCCGGCGCGAAGAGCGTTGCCCGCGAGGGCGGCCTGGCGGTCATCCGCTGGCCCGAGTCGCACCAGCTGCGCCGCACCGGGCTCCGGACGCGGCTCGGTCCGGCGCCGCGCATCGGCAACCACCAGCTGAGCCTGCCGATGAGCGGCCGTCCGGACCAGTGGTTGCCGAGCCTGCGCAAGGCGCTCGAGACCATCGTGGACGTCGAGGGCTCGCCCGTGGGCTGATGCCGACCGCTCCTCTGGCGTGGGCGGTGTCGCGACGCGGTTCCCCGAGGCGCGTCGTGTCGGGCCGCGGGGCGGTCGCCGGTCGACCGTGGCGCTGCTCATCGGTCGCTCAGCGGCACGCGCTAGGCTGTGCCGCGCCGAACGGACAGGGTCCTTCTTGGGGCGAGCGCAGCGGCCGACGGCCTGTAACCCGAATGCGTCCACCCCTTGGCCAATCCCAGACCCGCCGCCCCGCCCAGCCCGGAACGCCCCTTGCCAAGCCCCAGCCTCTCTCACGCTTCCGACGCCGTCCTGGTCGACCGCGCCCAGCGCGGCGACCGCGAGGCCATGGTGCTGCTGTACCGACGTTATGTCAATGAAATGCTGGGCTACGCCTACAACCAGCTCGGGAGCCTCCAGGACGCCGAGGATCTGACCAGCGAGACCTTCCTGCGCCTCGTGCGCTCCATCGGCAGCTTCGACCGGCGGGCCAGCTTCCGCACCTGGCTCTACAGCATCATGCGCAACCAGCTGCGCGACCACTGGCGGCGCGACGGACGGCGTCCCCGCCAGCTGCCCTTGGAGTCGCGGGACGACGCAGGGGCGGACTCCGACGCGATGGAGGCTGGCGTGGCGGATGCGATGCCGGGGACGGGCGAACCGGATTTGGGCTCGGAGACGACCCAGCTGGGCCGAGCCCTGCTCGAAGGGCTCTCGGCCCGGGATCGCCGGGTGTTGACCCTGCGCATCCTCGACGGCCGCTCGATCCGCGACTCGGCCGCCGAGATGGGCGTCAGCGAAGGCAACGTCAAGGTCATGCAGCACCGGGCGCTCAAGCGCGCCGCGGCTCTCGCGGCGGAGCTGGCGCAACGCGAAGAGGATGCAACGCACCATGAAGCCTGAGCCAAGTGATGGCGCCGTGTTCCGGTCGATGCCCGATGCGGTGGAGCGCGATGCGGCGCAGCGCAGCGACGCGGCGATCTCCGCCGCCCGCCATGGCGTGAGCCCGTCCGAGCTCGGCGCGGCCTTTGGCCGCGAGGCCGCCGAGCTGAGCGCGCTGGTCGCACGTCTGGCCGATCCGCTGCCGGCACTCGACCCGGCATCCGACTTCAGCGCGGCGCTCGAAGCGCGCGTGCTGGCGGCCTTCGACGCGCGGCCCGGCGTCGCCTTCGGCGGCGAGCGACCGCCGCGTCGGTCCCTGGGGCTCGGCGGCCGGCTGTCCCAGCTGCCAGCCATCGGCCTGGCGGCCGCGCTCGGCCTGGCCGCCTTCCTGCTCTGGTCCCAGCTGCCTGGCGCCGAGTCGGGCCTGCCGCCGACGGTCGTCGCCGCGACCCTGGCCGCCACCGAGGCGGCCACCAGCACCGCCACGGGGACGCGTCAGGCCGCGACCCCGGAAGCCCGGATGTCGCCCGGCTTCGAGCTAGGCCGAACCGGCGTCGTGCGGACGCGACGGGGCCAAGGGCCGACAGGCATAGAGCTGCAGATCGTGGCCCTCGATCGCGAGGCGAGCCAGCGCGGCCGGGACCACGGCGCTCTCGCCCGATCCGAGCTGCAGCCGGTTCGCGCCGCTGCCGAGCCAGGCGCTGCCGCCGACGCAGACCAGACCGATCAGGCCTTCGACGTCGATCTCCAGCTCGCCGCTGCCAGACCAGCGCTCGGCGGCGAAGAAGGGGTTGGACAGCAGATGCCAGCGCTCCAAGCCACCGGGATTCGCGATTCGGCGCGGCTGGCGACGGCAGCCGTCCACGAAGGCCGGTCCGCGGAGGGCCTGCCAATCGGTGACCGCCAGCGCGCGCGCCAGGTGCAGCTCGCGGGGCCTGCCCCGCGGATCCGGCCGGCCCGCGAGGTCGTAGCGGCGGCCCCAATCCCAGAGTCGATAGGTCAAGCCGCGTCGACCCGGAAGCACGTGCTGCGGCTCGACCAAGGTGATGCCGGCGCCGATGGCGTGGACCGTCCCGGCGCCGACCTCATAGACGTCGCCCGGCGCCACCGGAACGAAGTTCAGCAGCGCATCCAGGGCCGCGTTCGCGTCTAGGGCGGCCTCGACTTCGGCGCGACCGACGCCCTCGCGCAATCCGAGGTAGATCCCGGCGCCTGGCGCCGCCTCGAGCACGATCCAGGCTTCGGGCTTGCCGCTCTCGTCCGGTGCCAGACCCGGGTCGTCGTCGGCGGGATGCACCTGCACCGACAGATTGGTGCCCGAGTCCAGCAGCTTGACGAGCAGCGGAAGCTGACCGCCATAGCGCTCGGATACGGCCTGGCCGAGCCAGGCGACCGGATCGCGGGCGATGACCTGGTCGAGGCGCTCACCGCTGCGAGCCAGACGGCTGGGAAAGCTCGGTTCGACCGAAAGCTCCCAGCACTCTCCCAACGGCAGATCGAGCGGCAGCCCGATACCGGGTTTGTAGCGCGCGGCAATGCGCAGGCCGCCCCAAGGCGTGCGCGTCGGGGGGGTGACGTTGTCGGCGGCGAGCGGCTCGACATCGAGGCGCTGCTGGCGGGTGCTCGCGGTGGGCATGGTCAGAGCGAGCGGCTCCGCGAACCGTCGCCCATGGCCGAACCGGCGGGTGGCCCCGGGCTCGGTGTCACCGGCTCGGACTCGAGCGACGGCGTCGCGAGGGCATCCACCGGCAGCTCGATCGCCGGCGCCGCGGCACGCAGCCAGGCGGGATCGTCCGGCGGCAGACCCAGGATTCGGGGGTGGGCGTAGCGCCCTAGCACCGCCAGCGATCCGAGCACGGGCACCACCACCAGTGCCCCCAGCACGCCGAAGGTCGCCAGCGCGCCGAAGACCCCGACGAAGACCAGGCCGGGGTGCAGCCGCAAGGTCGATCCGAGGATCTGCGGCCGGAGCCAGATGTTCTCGATCTGCTGGATGAGAACGAAGAGCCCGAGGACCAGCAGCGCGAACCAGCCGTCCGAGATCGGCAAGCTGGCCGAGCCGGCGATGAAGGCCACCAGGGTCGCGATCAGCCCGGCGACCATCGGCCCGAGCGAGGGGACCAGGTCGAGCAGGCCGGCGATGAGACCGAGCATGACCGCCTCGCGCAGCCCGACGGCCTTCATCGCCAGCACGGTCATCACGCCCACGATGAGCCCGAGGATCAGCTGCCCGCGCAGGTAGCGGCGCCAGATCCGGTCGATCTCGTCCAAGAGCATGCGGCTGTCCGAGCGCCACTCCGGCGGCAGCTTGCGCAGGAACCAGTCGCGCAGACGGGGGCCATCGCGCAGCAGGTAGAACACGCTGACCACGATCACCAGCAGCCAGATGACGTTGGCGCCGATGCCGTAGACCAGATCGACCGAGCCCCAGATGCGCGAAGGAAGCGCGCTGCGCAGCGGCTGGACCAGCTCGTCGACCCAGCCCGCCGGCAGCACCTGCAGCTCGCCGAGGTGCACCGGCCCGGCGGCGCGCTCGAGCGCCTGCTGCGTGATCTCGGCCAGCGAGCCGATGCGCCGGGTGAAGCGCTCGGTCAGGACCGGCGCGAAGGAGATCGGGATGACCACCAGAATGCCCAGGAACAGCGTGTAGACCACCAGCACGGCCAGGTTGTGCGTGACCCGCGGCAGGCGCTGCATCGCGTCGACCGCCGGCTTGAGCAGGTAGGCCAGCAAGGCGGCGATGACCAGCGAGCCGACGAGCTCTCGCGCCACCACCGCCAGCCAGATCAAGGCCAGTCCGGAGCCGATGATGATGGCGTACTTGAGCGCACGGCTCCAGCGCTGGCTTTCCGGTTTGCTGTCCACCACGACGCTCCCCCCTTCGGCTGGCGCGTGCGATCGGGCACGGCCAGGACACCAATTGTAGAGCATGCCACCTGGCCGCGCTCAGGGCGACCTGGGGAAGGCCAATGGCCCGGGGCCGGTGGCTTCCAACGCGCCTCGGCGTCCCGATTGCGTGGCCTCCGGGTGCCTGCTACGCTCCCGAGCCCACCGGCCCCACACGCAAAGGAGTTGGCGATGATGCGTCCGCTGCCGCCGCTCGAGCTCGAGGCCTGGCGCGGCACCCGCGCCACCCTGCAGGCCCATGCGCGGCTTCTGGGAGCGCTTCGGCGTGCCTTGGCGCCCCCCGAGCCCCACTGGTGGCATGTCAGCCTCGAGCCGGTCGCCGAGGGGCTTCGCAGCGCCTGGCTGCCGCTGACGCCAGAGCTCGCCTTCGAGTCGACGATCGATCTCGAGGCGCATCGGCTTCGCGTGTCGACCAGCGACGGCCGAGGCTGGGCGCTGCCGCTGGATGGTCCGGCGGCGCCGAGGCTGGCCAGCGACCTGCTCGACCTCCTGGCCTCGCTCGGCCGGCGACCGACGCTCGACCTGCCCGCGCGCGACGGGAACGAGCCATGGGACTACGATCGCCTGGCGGCCGGCGCCTGGTGGCAGGCGGTGCGGGCCATGACGGGGGTCTTCGCTGCCTTCTCGGCCGAGCTCCCGGGCCGCTCGAGCCCGATTCAGCTCTGGCCGCACCACTTCGACCTGGCGCTCACCTGGTTCTCCGGCCGCCGCGTGCCCGGCGTAGACCCGGACGACGCCGAGATGGCCGAGGAGCAGATGACCTTCGGCTTCTCGACCGGCGACGCCACGATCGCCGAAGCCTATCTCTACGCGACCGCCTATCCCTGGCCCGAGGGCCTGACCGAGGCCAGGCTGCCCGCCCCCGCCTCCTGGTTCGAAGGCGCGTGGACGGGAAGTCTGCTGCGCTACGCCGCGCTGCGCGAAGCGAGCGATCCGCTGGATCGGCTGCTGACCGTGCTGCGCGCCGCCCACACCGCAGGCGCCGAGCGGATGCAGGATTGACCCGCGCTGGCGTGGCGAAGCGCCGAACCGGCCGGGCGTCGGCCGCCTGGACCTGACCCCTGCGTCGGCCCCGAGAACGCCTTCCCCCATCCGCCATCAAGGAGACGCCCGATGAACCCAAGCACGAGCCTGCCACCCGCCAAGACCCGGGTCGCAACCTGGAGCCAGCTCCAGGACCGCCAGCCCGCCTACGCGTTGGTGGCCGAGGTCGATCTGGTCGTCGTGCGCTACGACGACCAGGTGTCCGTGCTCTACGGTCGGTGCCTGCATCGAGGCGCGCTGCTGGCCGACGGTTCCGTCCGCGGCCAGGACCTCATCTGCGGCCTGCACAACTGGGACTACCGGTTGGACAGCGGCGTCAGCGCCTACGACCACGCCGAGGCCCTGCACAAGTTCGAAGCCTGGATCGATCCGGAGGCCGATGCGGTCTGGGTCGACGCCGACGAGGTCGCGGACTGGCGAACGACGCATCCGCAGCCCTACGATCGCGAGGCCTACCTGGGACGCTACGCCGACATCCACGGAACGCCCGACGAGCCGCACAACCGCTACATCCGCACGCTGGCCCGCGACGGGCTATCGCGCACGGGCCACCACGGGCCGGTCTCGGCCATGGGCGTGCCGGCGCGCGAGCTTCCCGGCTGGGACGACATCCAGATCCTGACCGGCCAGCTGGCGACCCGACCGCTGCTGGACGACGTGCCCGTCGGCACCGAGCTGGTCATCGGGCCGCGGGCCGACCGACCGCTGCGCCTGGCGATCCCGCTCTTCGTCAGCGACATGAGCTTCGGCGCGCTGAGCCTGGAGGCCAAGATCGCCCTGGCGCGCGGCGCCGAGCTTGCCGGCACCGGCATCTGCTCGGGCGAAGGGGGCATGCTGCCCGAGGAGCAGGCGGCATGCAGTCGCTACTTCTACGAGCTGGCTTCGGGCCGATTCGGCTGGGACATCGAGAAGGTGCGCCGGGTGCAGGCCTTCCACTTCAAGGGCGGCCAGGGCGCCAAGACCGGCACCGGCGGGCATCTGCCGGGCGCCAAGGTGCAAGGCCGCATCGCCGAGGTGCGCGGCCTGACGCCGGGTCAGCCGGCCATCAGCCCGGCCACCTTCACCGACCTGATCGGCGTCGACGACTTTCGTCGCCTCGCCGATCGGGTGCGCGAGGCCTCCGGCGGCATCCCGATCGGCTTCAAGCTGTCGGCCCAGCACATCGAGGCCGACATCGACTTCGCCCTGGCGGCCACAGCCGACTACATCATCCTCGACGGCCGCGGCGGCGGGACCGGCGCGGCGCCCAATGTCTTCAAGCAGAACATCTCGGTGCCGACCCTGGCTGCCCTGGCCCGGGCGCGCAAGCACCTGGATGCGGTCGGCGCCGGCGACGTCACCCTGATCGTCACCGGCGGCCTGCGCACGGAGTCGGACTTCGTCAAGGCCATGGCCCTGGGCGCCGACGGCGTCGCCCTGGCCAACAGCGCCATGCAGGCCATCGGCTGCCTCGGCATGCGGGCCTGCCAGACCAACAACTGTCCGGTCGGCATCGCCACCCAGAAGCCCGACCTGCGCGCGCGACTCATCGTCGAGCAATCCGCCCGGCAGCTGGCCCGGTTCCTCGAGGCCTCGGTCACGCTCATGTCCGTCCTGGCACGCGCCTGCGGCCACGACCATCTGTCGAAGTTCTCCCCGAAGGACCTGACGACCTGGAAGCGCGAGATCGCCTACCTCGCCGGCCTGTCCTACGGCGGCGTCACCCCGCTCTAGCCGGCGCCGAGTCGCGCCAGACGCGCCATGCGCTCCGGCTCGGCCTCGATGAGCCAGGCCTCGCGCTGGCTCAACGTGGCATGCGCCAGGGCGAACCAGGGCCGGGCTTCCTCGTCTCGCCCGAGTGCCAGCAGGCACTCGCCGAGCTCTTCGGCCGTGTAGCCGGCGGATGCCTCGGCACCCGCCGCCTCGGCCTCGCGCCAGAGCGCGGTCTGCATCGCCAGGGCCTCGTCGACCTGGCCCAGCGATCGAAGGCAGCGGGCCAGGCACCAGCGCGCGATCCGCAGCGGCTGCTCGCGCTGTGCGACCCGATACCAGGCCAGCGCCTTCTCGAAGTAGTCCCGTGCCCGCGCGAACTCGCCGCGATCGTGATAGGCCCAGCCGGTGTTGTTGTACAGGGCGCCGAGCCAGGCGCGGGCCTGTTCATCCTCGGAAGCCTCGGCCAGCGCGATCGAGCGCAGGTTCCAGGCGAGCGCCTCCTCGGCCGGCTCGATGATGCCCAGCATATGCGCCGCATCCAGGGCCAGGCCGTGCAAGCCGAGCTCGCGCCCGGTCTCGAAGACCTCGACGTAGCAGGAACGCGCCGCTTCGCGCTGCTTTTCGGCGGTCCGGTGCGCCGGGCTATCGAAGGTTCGCCCGCGCTCCAGGCGGCAGCGCAGGCGCGCCACCGGCAGCGCCCGTCCGGCCAGCAGGTCCTCGGCCTCGTCCAGAACGGCGTGCGCCTCGGACCAGCGTCGCTGCAGGCCCAGACTCCGAGCGATCTGTGACAGGAGCTGGGCGCGATCCGAGGTCGCCGTGACCGGATCGACGTCCACCAGCAAGGCACGGAACCGCGCTTCGCTGCCCGCTGGATCGTCGAAATCCCAGAGCTTCAGGAAGTCGGGCCGCTGCGTTTCGATCTCGGGCATCGAAGAGACTCCTAGCTGGCCGGCCTCAGGCTTCGGAACCGTGAAGCCGACGATAGACGCCGCGCGCCCGAACCATCAACCCTTCGACCACGAGCTCGCGTCGCAGGGTGGCGACGTCATCATGGTAGTCTGCCAGGATCCGGTTGAGCTCGGCTTCGGGATAGTCCCGCTCCGGCTCGAAGCGCTCGACGAGGTGCTCGAGGATCACGCGACGCTTCTTGCGCCTGGCTGGGATCCGGACCAGCCGGCCGCGGACCAGGAAGCTGTCCAGCACCCGCTCGCGCCAGCTGTCGCCATCGGATGTCTGACCGGAGCCAGGCCCATCGAGTCGGTGACCGGCGTCGGCGCCATCCCACCTCGACGCCGCCAGGCGCGGCAGGGCGACCGCATCCGCACCCAGGGTCCGAATGCCGGATCCGCCCTCGAGCCCGGCGGCGATCTCGGCCAGGCGGCGGCCGTCCTCGGGATGGACCCAGTCGGGCGCGAGGTCCGCCGCCGGCAGCGCGACGTGCGGCCAGGCCAGGAGATCGGGATCGGGAATCCGAATGCCCCGATCGGGAAGATCGATCACCCGGTCGCCGTAGAGCGCCACGTCGAGGTCGATCGTGCGGGGCGCGTTCTTGTCGGGCAGCCGGATGCGGCCCAGCTCGCCCTCGATCCCGCGCAGCAAGCCGAACTTGAGCTCGGCGGGCGAGAGCTCGGTCTCGATCATGGCGGCGGCGTTGAGAAAGGCCGGTCCGCGCGCGCCGAGGGCTGGCTCCGTTTCGAAGATCCGCGAGACCGCGATCAACCGGCTGCGCGCCGCCAGCAGCCGCAGCGCCGCGGCGAGATGCTCGCGCGCCTCGATGTTCGAGCCCAACGAGACGATCGCCCGAGCATCGCGACGGTCGGGTGCCGGGACCGGCTCGGCGAAGGCGTCGATGGCCGCCTGGCCTTGCGTCGATCCGGACGGAAGGCCGCGCGACACGCTAGACCTCGCCCTCGAAATCGGCGCGCTTGCGTTCGATCTCCACGCCGGTCGACGCCGCGAAGCGCAGGGCACCCGGCTTCTCGACGCGGACGATCGCGCGGTCGGCGCCATGGCCGACCACGCAGATGCGCGCGATCTCGGTCGCCAACCGTTCGACCAGGAAGTGCGCCGAGCCCTCGACGTGGGCGATGATGTCCTTGGTGAGGCTGCGGTAGTTGATCGAGTCGGACATGTCGTCCGAGCGACCGGCGTTCCGCATGTCGGTGTAGATGACCAGGTTGATCAGGATGTCCTGCTGCTTCTCGCGCTCCCAATCGTTGAGGCCGATGATGCCGCGCAAGAGCAGGTCGCGGATGATGATGCGATCGTGTACCGCCATGAGGTCCTGCCTTTGATGTTCGTATCGGTCGGCGATCCGCGACGGAAGCCCATCCGCCGGTCGCGAGGCCCGGCTCCATGCCTGACGCCGGGTCGCGCCCGACGACCGGCCGGCCGCCGGGTTCAATGGTTCACCGGTCCCAGCAGGTGCTCCCCGCCGTCCACGGGGATCACCGCGCCGGTGACGTAGTCGTTGGCGATCAGGAAGCGGAGCGTCTGCACGACCCGGCTGGGGTCGCCCGGCGCGCCGAGCGGCGATGCCGAGCCGATCTCGCGCCATCGCTCGCTGGACGGATCGAGACCCGGCGGCGGCAGGATGGCGCCGGGGACGATGGCGTTGACGCGAATCGCAGGCGCAAGCTCGCGCGCCGCGATGCGCGTCAGGTGCAGCAGACCCGCCTTGGCCACGCCATGCTGCACGTAGCCCTGCCAGGGCTGTAGGCCGCTGAGGTCGGCCAGGTTCACCACCAGGGCCGGCGCAGCCTCCTCGCGCCGGCTCTCGCGCATGCGCCGCGCGGCGGCCTGCATGCAGAGGAAGGGCGCGCGGAGGTTGACCGCCAGGGCCGCGTCCCAGTCCTCGACCGCGATGCGTTCCCAGCCCTGCTTGCGGAAGCTCGCCGCGCTGTTGACCAGCAGGTCCAGCCGGCCAAAACGTTCGTCGAGCCCGTCGAACAGGGCCACGATGGACTCCGGCCGCGACAGGTCGGCCTGCACCGGCCAGGCTTCCACACCCAGCGCCTCGATCTCGCGGGCCGTGGCCTCGGCCGCGGCCGACGAGCTGCCGTAGTGCAAGGCGATCTTCGCGCCATCGCCGGCCAGGGCCAGGGCCATGGCGCGGCCGAGACGATGCGCGGCGCCGGTCACCAGGACCACGCGGTCACGGAGGATCATGCGCGTTCCCCCGACTGCAGCGCCCGGATCGCCCGGTTCGCCCACTCCGTCGCGCGGCAACCCATCGATCGCCGTCCTTAGCGGCCGATCTGCCGGTAGAAGTCGTCGCGCAGGCTGACGTCCTCGCGGAAGAGCCCGCGTCGCGCGGTGGTGATCATGTTGACGCCATGCTTCTTGACCCCGCGCAGCGAAGCGCAGCTGTGGGTGCCCTCGACGACGACCATGATGCCCTGTGGATCGAGCGCCGCCTCGATCGCGCCGGCGATCTCGTTGGTCAGGCGCTCCTGAATCTGCAGCCGCTTGGCGAACATGTCGACGATCCGGGGAATCTTGCTGAGCCCGACGACCCGATCGCGCGGGATGTAGGCCACGTGGGCGGTACCCACGAAGGGCAGCATGTGGTGCTCGCAGAGCGAGGTGTAGGGGATGTCGGCGACGGTCACCATCTCGCCGTCGTCGTAGTCCACGTCGAAGAGCGCGCCGTTGATGACGCGGTCGAGGTCCTTGGCGTAGCCCTCGAGCAGCTCGTGGTACATGCGCGCGACGCGCCCTGGCGTGCCGATCAGGCCGTCTCGCATCGGATCCTCGCCGACGGCGCCCAGGATCTGGCGCACGGCCGTCTCGATTCGCTGCTGGCTGAGCTCGTCGTAGAGCAGGTCGTCCTCGCCGTCAGCGTGCCGAACCGCCCGCACCCCATGGCCACGCCCGTTCGACTCGGCCTGGCTCTTGGCGCCGCTTCGGTGTCCGTTCAGGTTGCTCCCAGCCGTCCGTTCAAAATAGATCGCCACGTCGTGCATTCCTTGTGGTTTGTAGCGGCGCCGGCGTCCCCGAGTCGATCGGCCAGCACGCCGTTCGACACGACCGCATGGTTTTCTGGACACCGGTCCGGCCCCACGTGTCACCACGTGGCCCGCTGGTCGGGAGCCTCGGCAGCGTTTCCGCCGTGGGCAGTTCCCGACCGGCCGTGCGGTAGGCGTTCAGCATCCGATGCTGAACAAAAGCTGTTCATAGATTATACACGAAACGTCGACCCTTTGCATCCCGATCCCACGAACTGCGGTCGGGCAGCCGGCCGTGGTCTGCTCAGGTGCGCCGAGAAGCGGCGCTCTTACGCGGCGGGACGCGGATTCGGCGGCGGGGGATCGGAGGGCGGCTCCGGGAAGCCGCCCATGCGGGCCCAGGCGAGCCGCAGCTCCGCCGCGGCGAAGATCGAGCCGGCCGCCACCACGATCGTCTCGGGCTCGGCCTCGGTCAGCGCCCGCTCGATCGCTGCGGCCGCGCTCGGCATGGCGGTGGCGAGAATGCCATGACCGGTCGCTAGGGCGGCGACGGACTCGGCCGTCATCGCCCGCGGGTGCCGCGCTCGAATCGCGAGCACCGGCTCCGGCCGGCGCAAGAGCGTCGCCAGAACGGCCGCGACGTCCTTGTCGCTGGAGAAGCCGAGGATCCACAGCCGTGGCCGGCCGGGAAAGCAGCTGTCGAGGGCCTCGATCAGCGCCTCGGCCGCCGGCGGGTTGTGGGCCGCATCGACCAGCAGCAGCGGCGAGGGGGATCGACCGGTGACCCCGGCCGTCTCGAAACGCTCGAAGCGCGCCGGCCAGCGGGCCGCTGCCAGGCCGCGGCCGATGCCGTCGGCGTCGATGCGCCAGCCGAGTCGACCGAGCTGCTCGAGCACGGCCACCGCAACCGCGGCGTTCGCCGCCTGATAGGCCCCGACGAGGCTCATGGTCAACCGGTAGCGCGTCCCATCCCCGCCCCTGGGCTCGAGCTCCAGGACCTGTCCCTCCGGCCCGAGCTCCGGAATGTTCCAGCGCCAGACCTGCTCGACCTCGGTCAAGGGGCTGCCGACCCGTCTGGCTTCGGCCCGAATCGCGTCCACGGCTTCCGGGGTCTGCGGCGCGATCACCGCCGGCACCCCCGGCTTCAGGATGCCGGCCTTGTCCCGGGCGATGACGCTCAGGGTTGGGCCGAGCACCTCGGCGTGATCCATCCCGATGGGCGTGATGGCGCAGACCGCCGGCTCGACCAGGTTGGTGCTGTCCAGTCGCCCGCCCAGCCCGACCTCGACCACCGCGATGTCCACCGCCTCGCGGGCGAAGTGATCGAAGGCCAACGCGGTGAGCGCCTCGAAGGTGGTCGTCGCCGGCTCGCGCGCGAAGAGCCCGGCCTGGGCGTCGAGCCAGTCACAGACCGCTGCTTCCGAGATCGGCCGACCATCGACCTGGATGCGCTCGCGCAGGCTGTGCAGGTGCGGCGAGCTGTAGAGCCCGACGCGATAGCCGGACTCGCGCAGGGCCGAGGCGAGCATGGCGCAGGTCGAGCCCTTGCCGTTGGTGCCGGCGACGTGGAGCGCGGGCCAACGCTGCTCCGGGCGGCCCAGGGCGTCCAGGATGCGCCGCATGCGGTCCAGCTCGAAGCTGGGCTGGGTGCCCGGCGGACGGGTCTCCCAGTTGGCCAGCCCGTAGAGGCGGTCGAGGGCCGCCTGCCAGCGATCGATCACGCGCGTCTCCACCGGGAAGGTGAGGCCGGGCCGGCCGGGCCCGACCGCGGGACGGATGGGCCATGGCCCTGAAGGAGGATTGTGCGTGCGGGCGAACGACCTTCAAAATCGGGCGCGTGGCTTGGTGGAGACCGCCGCGCTGGGCTACACTCCGCGCCGCACGCCGGGCCGCCAGCGCGCCCGGCAGCCGGCCCTCAGGAGCACCATCATGGTATTCAGAATCGCAACCCTGCGGCGGGCCTGCGGGTCGGCTGGCCTCCTCGGCGCCCTGTTGGTGTCGGCCTGCGGGCAGGCGCCGCTGCTGTCCGACATCTCGGTCGAGCCGGCGGCGATCACGCCGGACATGGACGGCCACGACGACGTGGCGCGGATCCGCTATCGGATCGGCCGGGAGGCCTTGGTCAGCATCGACCTGATCGGCTCGGACGGAACGGTTCACCGCTTCCGAGACGCGAAACGGCGCTCGGCAGGCGCCTATGAAGCGCTCTTCGGAGGGGTCATCGACGGTCGAATGCTGCCCGACGACCGGTACACCCTGCGCATCCGGGTGCAGGCGCGCGATGCGACCGGCCGGGCCAGCGCCTCCGTCGCGCCGGCCGAGGCCGAGCTTGGCCTCGACCTGCGCGGGGGCGACACCAAGCCACCCGCCATCCTGAACCTCTCGGTACAGCCGAGCGTCTTTTCGCCCAACCAGGACGGCTTGGGCGACCGTGTGGCGATCGGATATCGGCTTGACGAAGCGGCCGAGATGCGCCTCTGGCTGGCCGACGCCAACGGAGACTACGTCACCGATATCCTCGAGACCGTGGCCTCGGCTCGCTTTGCCGGCCAACCGGGCCCCCACCAGTACGACTACGACGCCGGCGTCGACGCCGACGCGCCACCCCCGCCCGACGGGGAGTACCAGATCGTGGCCGAGGCGCGCGACCGCAGCGGCAACACCAGCCGGGAAACCGTCGGGCTGACCATCCGCGACGGCGGCCAGCCCCGGGTGACCCTGAGCGGCGACGTGGACTGGAGCCAGAGCCTGATCGAGCTCGGCCAGACGCTGAGCTTCACCGTCACCGTCGAGAACATCGGTGCCACCCCGATCCGGACCTTCGGCCCGGAGCCGGGCTTCGTCTACGACAATCGCGCGAGCTTCAACCAGCCGGCTCCGGCAGCCTGGCTGATCCTGGCCCGCCGCGGCCGGCCGGACGAGCCTGCCTATCGCGCCTCCACGGGCCTCGTCGCGGCTCGAGCAGCCGACGCGACGGGGTCGGCGGGCCCGATCGACCTGGGCCGTCTCGAGCTCGTGGCTCCGGCCCAGGACGCGCGTACCCCCTGGCTGCTCGCACCGGACGCCGGCATCCCGCCGGACGCGGGATCGCGCGTCACGGACCCGGCAGCGGGCACGGCAACCGCGTCTCGAACGCCGGCAGCGACCGACGAAGCGGGCGCCGCGGGAGGGGGTCGGGACGCGAGCGCTGACGGCGACGCGCCGCCGATCTGTGGCCGTCTGACGCTCGACGGCGCAGCGCTGGCGGGGGCCGAGGTGTACCGATTCCTGGTGGACGGCGATCGCGGCGAGCTGATCCTCAGCGACAGCGAGGGCCAGTTCTGCTTCGGTGCCCGTTCCCTGACCGAGGCCAGCGGCCGGAGCTTCGCCCGCAGCCCCGGCGCGGTGCGGCTCGGCGTCGAGTACGACGAGAAGCGCGGCGACTTGCCCTACCCCTTCCGCTGGCAGCTCGGTCCCACGGCGCTCCTGGATGTGTGCGACTCGGACGGGCGCCGCTACCTCTGCCTGGCGGCCGGCGCACGTCGCCAGATCCAGGGGGGCATCCGGTTCAGCGAAGCGCCCTACCGACGCGGTACCACGATCTACCTGGCCCTGGAGCACGAGGACGTCCGCCGCATCCAAGGCCCTTACGACCCGCGACGGATCACGGTGGAGTCCCCGTGACGACCCGGGACGAGGGGGCGGCGGCCAACGCGACGCCGAGCGCGGTCGCGCTCGGCGTGGTCGTCGTCAGCTACAACACGCGCGAGCTGCTCGCGGCTTGCCTGGCGCACCTGACCGCGGCGGTCGACCAGATCGGCCTGCCGGCCGAGATCTGGGTGGTCGACAACGCCTCCAACGACGCGTCGGCCGAGATGGTCGCCGAGACCTTCGGCTCGGTGCGGTTGCTGGCCGAGCCCCGAAACCTCGGCTTCACCGCCGCCAACAACCGCCTGCTCGGTCCCTGGGCCAGCGGCGCACGGGCCTGCCCCGACCGGGTTCTGCTCTTGAACCCCGACACGGAGATCGACGCGGCCGCCCTCCGGGAGCTCATGACGACCCTGGATCGCGACGACCGGGCCGCGGTGGTCGGGCCAGCGCTGCACTACCCCGGCGGCCGCTTCCAGCACGCGGCCTTTCGTTTTCCCGGCCTCATCCAGACCGGGCTCGACCTCTTTCCGGTCCCGCGCTTGCTCGACCACCCCATCAACGGCCGCTACCCACGCAAATGCTACGCCGCCGACCAGGCCTTCGAGGTCGACTTCGTCCTGGGCGCCTGCATGCTGATCCGAGGCGAAGCGCTGCGGGCCGTCGGCCCGTTGGACGAAGGCTTCTTCATGTACTGCGAGGAGATCGACTGGTGCAAGCGGGCGGCCGAGGCCGGCTGGCGTCGGCTCTGCACGCCCGCCGCCGACGTGCTGCACCACGCGGGCGGCGCCACCGGTCAGCCGGCCTTCCGAGCGGCGGCGTTCGTTCAGCTCTGGCGCAGCCGTCGACGCTACTTCGCCCGGCATGCGTCCGCTTGGCGGCGGGCCGGGTTCGCCGGGCTGCTGCGCCTGGGGCTGGCCAGCCGGCTAGCCGGCGACCGCTGGTCGGCGCGTCGCGGCCGGATCGATCCGGCCGAGCTCGCCGCACGGAGGGCCGCCTATCGCGAGGTGCTGGCCCCCTTGGACCCCGACCTGGCCCTTCGCGCCGATGCCGAGTCCGGGCGGGCCGGCTCATGAGCCCCGGCTCGACGTCGGCGATGCCGGGCGCGCCGGAAGCCGTGCTGACCGGAGTCGTCCTGACCCTGAACGAGGCCCGGCACCTGCCCGACTGCCTGGCGAGCCTGGCCTGGTGCGATCGCTTGCTGGTGCTGGACTCCGGCAGCACGGACGCGACTCAGGACATCGCCCGACGTGCCGGCGCGCGGCTGGTCGAACATCCCTTCGAGAACTACTCCCGGCAGCGCCAGCAGGCCATGGATCTGGTGTCGACGCCCTGGCTGCTCTTCGTCGACGCCGACGAGCGCGTGAGCGCCGACCTGGCGCTCGAGATCCGCAGCGCGATCGCCGACCCCTCGCTGGCGGCGGCCTGGATCCCTCGACGCAACCTCTTCTTCGGACGCGCCCTGCGCGGCGGCGGCTGGTGGCCCGACCCCCAGCTGCGCCTGCTCCGCCCCGCATGCGCGCACTTCGATCTCGCGCGCGCGGTGCACGAATGCGCCGAGGTCCGCGGCGAGATCGGCCGGCTGGCGCAGCCGCTCCTGCACATCAACTACGAGACGCGCGCCGAGTTCGTCGCCAAGCAGCGCGGCTATGCCCGGTTGGAGGCAGCACGGCGGCAGGCGGAGGGCTGGCAGCTCAAGCCGCGAAACTACCTGCTGCAGCCGCCGCGCGAAGCCTGGCGTCGCTTGATCACCCTCGGGGGCTGGACCGACGGCCTGCTGGGGCTCGAGCTGGCCCTGCGCATGGCCCTCTACGAGCTCTGGGTGCTGCGGGCCATGGCGGCCGCGGAAGCCCGCTAGCCACCCAGGATGCGTGGCCAGCCCAGGTCGATCAGTCGGTCAAGCAGGGTTGCCGTCGCCCGGTAGGCTTCGATCGGTTGCGAGACCGGATCGGCCAGGTCCCAGGTTTCATCGGCCAGCTCGGACATCAACCGCAGCTTGTCGGCCGTCCGAGGATGCTCGGCCAAAATGGCCTCGCGATGGCCAGCCGTCATCACCAGCACCAGGTCGGCCTCATCGAGCAGTTCCGCCGTCACCTCGCGCGACCGGTGCGCCCGGATGTCGATGCCGCGTTCGGCGAGCGTGGCCACCGCCTTGTCGGTGGCCGGCTCGCCCGCGCGTGCCCAGGTGCCAGCCGAACTCACGGCCAACCGCGACTGGCGCCCTTCAGCCGCCAGACGCGCCGCGATGAGCCCCTCGGCCATCGGCGAACGACATTGGTTGGCGGTGCAGACGATCAGCACCCGACGCGGCGAATGGTCCCGGTCGGTCAAGCTCAGGCCAGAACCGGCTCGATCAGTCCGTAGCCACCGTCCTTGCGCCGGTACACCACGTTGACCAGGCCCGTATCGTCGTTCATGAACAGGTAGAAGTCGTGGCCCAGCAGGGCCAGCTGGTCGATCGCCTCGGCTTCGTCCATCGGGTGCATCGCGAAGCGCTTGCGTCGCACCACGTCGACCGGCTCGGTCGCGGCGTGATCCTCGTCGGCCTCGAGCGGCATGCGGTCGCCTTCGTGCCAACGATCCAGGCGTCGCCCGCGATAGCGCTCGATCTGGCGGTGCAGCTTGTCGGAGGCCAGGTCGATGGCGGCGAAGAGATCGCTCTCCATCTCTTCCGCACGCAGGACGGTGGCATCCACCCAGGCGGTGATCTGCACGCGGTAGACTTCGCCTCGGCTGCGCTGGGTACCATGCGACAGCTCGACGCGCGTGGCCTTGATGTCGGGAAGGTAGCGGTCCAGCCGCCCGATCTTCTTGTCGACATAGTCACGCACTTTGTCGCTCAGCTCCACGTGGCGTGCCAGCAGCTCGATCTCCATGCTCTCGTTGCCTCCGTCGGCGAATCGAAACGGCGTTCAGTGATGGGTCGTCCGCAGTCCACAGGAGCCGCGATCGGACGATGAATTATAGTGATCGGGCCTCGTTCCGACCAATCGAGGCGGCAGCGCCCGCGCGACCAGACACAGGTCCACGCTGGCCGCTCCGGCCTGAATCAGCGCGCGCGTCGCCTCGGATGCCGTCGCGCCCGTGGTCATGACATCGTCGACCAGCAGGATCCGGAGGCCCTGGCAGCCGACCTCGGATCCGACGGTGAACGCACCCGCCACGTTGGCCGCTCGTGCGGATGCGCTTCGGCCGACCTGCGCCTGGGTCGCGCGCCTGCGCCGCAGGCAGTCCGAGGCCAGCGGCAGTCCGATGCGTTCGGCGACCCCCACCGCCAGACGGGCCGTGTGGTCGATCCCGCGCTCGGCCACTCGGCTCGGATGCGAGGGCAGGGCGACCACCCGGTCGACGTGCCGGTCCGAGGCGATCGCGTTGGCCGCCAGCCCCGCCAGGATCGGGGCGAGACCGACCTGCCTGCGGTACTTGAACGCGCGGATCGCGTCCGAGAGCGGGGCCTCGTAGGCCCCGGCCGCGAAGCAGCGCGCGAAGGGCATCGGCCGCCGCAGGCAGGCGGGACAGGGGCCGAGCTCGTCGCTCCGCAGGGCACAGCGCTGACAGGAGCCTGCCGGCAGGGGCTGGATCGCGGCCCGACACGCGTCGCAGAGCCAGCTCCCGCGCCGTCCGCAGCCGCGGGCCGCGCAGCGCGGCGGGAAGATTAGATCGATCAGCGGCTGTAGCCGGAACCGCAGACCGTCACGCGGAGGATGGGTCGCGAACGACATGGCTGGCCTCCCGAACGACGAGGCCGGCACCGGGCCAGACCAGCTTAGCCCGCGCCGATCGGGAGGGCAAGCGGGTCCCGGCAGGACGCTGCTCGGAAGCCGCCCCGCGCCGGATCGTGGCGCTGCCCGTGCTCCGCGAGGGCCAGCCGGCCGATGGTGGCCCCTAGCGTAACGGTTCGGATCGTGCCACGATCGTGCCGAGCATCCTCCGGACCGACGCGCGCCCGACGCGCGACTCCCCGCCGCGGAGCGGGATCCGATCGCGCTCGCAGGGGCGGATTCGAGCCGCCTCCCCGACGCGAGGAGACCCTCGGCGGGCTGTTGCGTCCGCCTCCCGCCTTCGGTACAATTCGCGGCCATCCTCCGGGCCGAACTCGCCGGACCTCACCAAGAACCGGTGCCCATGGCGCGCTCGAAGATCCTCCACGACCTCCAGAAGGCCGACTCGACGATGCAGGCGGTGCGTGCGAAGCTGGCGCGCATCGAGACGGCCCTGCTCGGGGACAAGGCGATCCGCGACGCTCGCGACCGCCTCGCTGCCGCCGAGGCCGGCCATGCGGTCCTGACCAAGGCGGTCGCCCAAGCGCGCACCGAGCGCGCCACCGTCGCCGCCCGCATCGAGGCCGACAAGCAATCGATGTACGGCGGCAAGGTGAAGGGTGCGCGCGAGGTGCAGAACCTGCAGCTCGAGGTCGAGTCGCTCGAGCGCAGGCTGTCGGTGCTGGACGACGCCGCCCTCGACCAGATGCTCCAGCTCGACGAGGCCGAGGCCGCGCGCGCGGAGGCACGCCGTCGGCTGGATGAAGCCGAGTCCAAGCAGGCCGACCAGCGGACGGCCCTGGAGGCCGAGCAGCTGCGCTTGCGCTCGGCGATGCGCACCCTGACCGTCCAGCGCGAGCGGTTGCGGGCGGCGACGCCGGCCGGCGACCTCCAACGCTACGATGGCCTCAAGGCCAGCAAGGGCGGGCGGGCGGTCGCGGGACTCCAGGGCAACGCCTGCGGCGCATGCGGCATCGAGCTTCCGGCCGAGGAAGTCCATGCCGTCCGCACCAGCGGCGACCTGGTCAGCTGCCGTGGCTGCGGCCGCATCCTACACGGCTAGCCGCGATCGTGCCCGACGAGGCGGCAGGCCCGACGCTCCGCCACGGCCACATCGAGCTCGACGTGGCGGCGCGGCAGCTGAGCAGCGGCGACACGCTTCACCACCTCACGCCCAAGGAATGCCGCCTGCTGGAGATCTTCCTCGGCCACGTCGGCCAGGTGCTGACCCGCCAGTACCTCATGAAGGAAGTCTGGCTGACCGACTACATCGCCGACACCCGCACCCTCGAGGTGCACGTGCATTGGCTTCGCCAGAAGATCGAGGCCCAGGGGCGGCCGAGGCTCATCCATACCATCCGGAGCGTCGGCTACGTCCTGCGCGCGGCCGACGCCAAGCCCGCTTCGCCCGTCTCTTCGCCGTCCTAGAAGCCCAATCGGCCGATGTAGCAGGCGGCGTTGGCCTGCATGTCGGCCAGCATGCGAGCGATCGCGCCCAGGATCAGGATGGCCACGATCGGCGAGACGTCCATCATCCCGATCGGCGGGATCAGCCGGCGCAGGGGCTCCATGATCGGATCGGTGACCTGGTAGAGCAGCTGCTTCCAGCGTCCCCCCGAATAGGGGTTCCGATCGACCCAGCTGAGCATGACGCGCGCCAGGATCGCAAGGTCGAGCGCCTGGACCAGCAGGTACAGCAGGCTGAGCAGGGGGCATAGCAGGGCGTTCATCTAGGCTCCTCTCGATGGGCAGGCTCAGCCGGCAAGCCGGCGAAGATGGCGCGGCCGACCCGCACCTCGGTCGACCCTTCCTCGACGGCCAGCTCGAGGTCCTGGCTCATTCCCATCGACAAGACGTGCCAAGGCAGCTCGGGCAACCCTTGCCGAAGATGGGTTTGCAGTGCGCGCATCGCGGCGAAGGCGGCGCGAAGCGCCTCCACGTCGCCGTCGCGAAACACGATCGTCATGATACCCTCGACCCGCAGCCCGGGCAGGCCGGCGACCGCACGCGCCACCGAAGGCAGCTCGGCGGGCGTCAGCCCGTGCTTGGCCGGGTCGCCAGCTACGTTGACCTGGAGCAGCACCGGTACGGTCCGCCCGCGCTCGTCCGCCAGCCGATCGACTCGCCGCGCCAGCCGCAAGCTGTCGATGCTATCGATCCGATCGAAGCCGTCCAACGCCGGGCCCACCTTGTTGCGCTGCAGATGGCCGATCATGTGCCAGCAAGGCGACAGGCCGGCCTCGGCCACGGCCGCCATGCGCGATGCCGCATCCTGAACCCGGTTCTCGCCCAGGTGCCGCGCCCCCGCCTCGACCGCCGCTACGGTCTGCGCCGGCGTGGCCGACTTGGTGACGACCACCAGCCGCACCTGCTCGGGGTCGCGGCCGACGCGTTCGGCGCTCCGCGCGATCCGGCCCTGCACCGCGGCGAGCCTCGACGCCAGCGCCGATCGCAAGCTGGCTTCGGCCGGCCGATCAGCTGGCCGGCTCATAACCAGCGAAGGCGAGCACGACACCGCTGGCGGCGAAGGCACCCAGGGCTCCGTTGACCATGCGACGCGCCCCTTCGCCGCTAAAGCGTCGCGCCAGCTCGACCGCCTCGTTGATGACCACGCGCAAGGGCGCCGCACCGGCGCCGATCTCCCACAAGGCGATGCGCAGGCAATTGCGATCCACCGGGGCGATTTGCTCGACCGGCCACTCCGGCGCGATCCGGCCGATCACGGCGTCGATCGCGGCTAGGTTGCGCACCACGCCCCGCACCAGCTGGACCGCGTAGGCCCCCTGGCCCTCGTGCTCGATCAGCTGGGCCAGGGCAAAGGCCACCCGAGCCGGATCGAGTCCATGACGCTCGACGATGGCCGTGGGGTCGAAGTCGGACCAGGGCCGCTCCGCATCGCGGCGCAGATCGACCGCCCGGATGAGGGGCTCGACCAGCCGATCGGGCACCGGTCCGTCCGGCTGATTGCGCAGCACGCTGCGGTAGTAGGCATCGAGGCGTGCCGCCAGGACGTCCGCCACCGGATGCTCGCTCGAATCCAACTCGTACAGCGCCTGCAGCGCCAGCTGGCGCGCGCGTCGCCGTCCCTTCATGCCCCCCTCGATCCCGATCGCACGCTGCGGAGCCATCGCCCCGTTCGCGCGTCGATCAGAGCACCATCCCGCCATCGACGCGCAGGACCTGACCGGTGATGAAGGCCGCGTCCGCCGAAGCGAGGAACGCGACTGCACCGGCCACGTCGTCGGGACTGCCGAGTCGGCCCAGCGGCGTGGCCTGGCGCGCCTGTTCGAGCAGGGCCTCGGGGAGCTCCCCGGTCAGCTCGGTCGGCACGTAGCCCGGCGCCACGGCGTTGACCGTGATGCCACGCGAACCGGCCTCCTTGGCAAGGCTCTTGGTGAAGCCGACGATCCCCGCCTTGGCAGCCGAATAGTTGCACTGGCCGGCATTTCCGCCCAAGCCGCTGATCGAGGTGATGTTGACGATCCGTCCAGCGCGCTGACGCATCATCGGTCGCAGGACCGCCCGCGAGACCAGGAATACGCTGCGCAGGTTGGTCTCGAGCACCAGGTCCCAGTCCTCGTCCTTCATGCGCATCAAGAGGCCGTCGCGGGTGATCCCGGCGTTGTTCACCAGCAGGTCCAGGCGGCCGAAGCGCTCGATGGCCGTCTCGACCAGCCGCAGCACCGCGTCGCCCTGGGTCACGTCGGCCTGGACCGCGATGGCCCGACCGCCCGCCGCCTCGATCCCGGCCACCACCGCCTCGGCCTCCTCGACCCGCGAGCGGCAGTTGACGACCACCGCGAAGCCATCGGCAGCCAGGCGCTCGGCGATGGCACGCCCGATCCCGCGGCTGCTGCCCGTGACGAGCGCCACGCGCTCGCTGCTCTCGCTCATCGTCATCCCGCCTCCTCGCATGCGCCAACCAGCCTATGCCGGCGGCGTCTCCATCGGATGAAGCCTCGGCGCCGGGCCGGCCCGCTCGCGCAGCACGCGCTTGACCAGGCCGCAGAGCACGCGTCCCGAACCGATCTCGTAGAAGTCGGTGACGCCGGCATCCGCCAAGGCAAGAACGCTGTCGGTCCAGCGCACCGAACCGGTCAGCTGCCCCTTGAGCTCGGCGCGGATCTCGGCCGCGTCGCGGATCGGCTTGCCGCTGAGGTTGGCCACCACCGGGATGGCGGCATCCATCGGTGCGACCCGATCCACCACGGTCGCGAAGGCTTCCGCGGCTTGGGCCATCAAGGCCGAGTGGGCCGCGATGGTGATCGGCAGGACCACGCAGCGCTTCGCCCCGAGCGCGGTCAGGCTCTCCACGGCCGCATCGACTCCGGCGACCGTGCCCGAGATGACCACCTGGCCCGGCGCGTTGTAGTTGGCGACCTCGACCCCAGGCGTCGCGGCGCACACCGCCTCGACCGCGGAATCGTCCAAGCCCAGAATCGCCGCCATGCGACCGGGTTGACGCTGGCCTGCCTCGCGCATCAGACGGCCTCGCTCGCGAACCAGCCGCAGGGCGTCGGGATAGCCGATCGAGCCGGCGGCGACCAAGGCGCTGTACTCCCCCAGCGAGTGGCCGGCCACGAAGCTGGGCTCGGGCAGCTGCTCGTAGGCCGCACGCAAGATCGCCACGCTGGCCGCGAGCAGCGCCGGTTGCTGGTTATAGGTGTCGGCCAGCTCCGCCTCGGGGCCCTGGTCCATCAGGCCAGCCAGGTCGAAGCCCAACACGTCGGCGGCCTCGTCCAGCGCCTCGCGCGCGCAGCGCGAGGAACGCAGCCATTCGCCGGCCATGCCGACCGACTGCGAACCCTGACCCGGAAAGAGCCATGCGACGCTCATGCCGCGGGGCTCCCTTCAACGCGGCGACGTCCGGCCGACCCAGCGGCCGGACCCGGCCTCCCGCCAAGCCCTTCGACCAGGCGGATGGACCAGCCTATCCAGATCACGCGTCCTCGTCGACGTCGACGATCTGGATCCCGCGATAGGTGCCACAGGTCGGACACATATGATGCGGCTGATGAAAGGCATCGCAGTGCTTGCAGCGCACCAGCTTCACCGGCTCGATCTTGTCGTGGCCTCGACGATTGCGCTTGCGGCGCGGGCCGACTCGGCTCTTCGGTACGGCACCCATGGTTCACTCTCCTCGAGCGATGCTCGATCCGGGCGTCTGAAAGGTGGGCCAGCCCGTCTAGCCCTCGGCGCCCTTGGCGTCTTCGGTGTCCAGCTCGGCACGCAAACCCAGTAGCGCCGACCAGCGTGAATCCGGCGCCGGGCGACAGTCACAGCTCGCCTGATTGCGGTCGTCGCCGCATTCCGGGCAAAGACCCGCGCAATCCGATCGGCATAGCGGAACCGTCGGCAGGGCCAGGACCAGGTTCTGGGCGAGCACGCCGCTCAGGTCCAGCACGTGCGCCGCATCGAGCTCGGTGATGGCCTCGTCTTCCTCGTCTGGGTTGGGATCGATCGGCGGCCCCATCGGAATCGAGACCGTCGGCCGAAAGTGCTCGCTCAGCCGGAATGCGAGCGGCAGCTCGACCGGGGCCAGGCAGCGCGCGCACTCCAGCTCAACCCGCGTCTCCAGGTCCCCGTCCACGGTGATGCCGGCCGGGTCACGAATCAGGCGGAGCGAACCCACGACGGGCTCGGTCAATCGCGCGTCCTCGGCCTCGAGCGCCAGCCCGTCGTTCAACTCGATGACCCGCATCGTGCCCAACGGCGACTTCAGTAGATCTGCGACCCGGAAACGCATCGATGCTCCGCTGATTCCAACACCCATCCGCCCGCCGTCAGGCGAACGCGGGGAAGTATAGCGTGACGACCGGCCGCGTCAACCTCCGAAGGTCGCGCGGGCCCGGCTCTGGCGGATCGATCCCTGGGATCAGCGCCTCGGTGCGGCCCCGGTCGGAGCATGGCTCGAGCCGCCGACGATCTCGGGCTCGATCGGTCTGCCACGCGGCGCGTCGTCGGGCTCGGCGCCGGCGACGCTGTCGCCGGCTTCGAGCAGACGGATGCCGTTGCGCACGGTCTGGCCGAAGGCTTCGAGCTGGGCACCGATGCGATGGAGCACCTCCAGCGCATAGGCATCGGCCTCGGCTCGAATCTGGGCGGCCTCCTTGTAGGCACCGGTCAGCACCTCGTCGGCGCGCTCCTGCGCCTGAGCCAGGACGACGTGCTCGGCGGTGAGCGCCTCGGCCGTCTCGCGCCCGGCAGCGATCATGGCCTCGGCCTGCTCCTGGGCCGCCGCCAGGCGCGCCTCGCGCTCGCCCTCGACCTGGCGCGCGTTCTTGATCTCCTGAGGCACGCTGATGCGCATCTGGTCGATCAGGCGCAGGTACTCGTTCTCGTCGATGACCACGCGGGTGGTCATGGGCACCCGCGTGCCCCGGTCGAGCAGCTCTTCGAGCCGATCGATCAAATACTCGAGATCGATAGCGCACCTCCCATGGTTCGCGTCATTGGATATCGCGTCTGCCTCGGGCCTAGGCCGTCAGCTCGGAACCGGTCCGGGATGCGCCGGCGCGCTTCCGCGTCTTCATCGCCAAGGCCTCGGCCACCAAGGGCGGCACGAGTCGGCTGACGTCGCCGCCCATCATCGCGACCTCGCGAACGATCGAAGCGCTGACGAAGGCGTGTCCCGGATCGGAGATCAACAACAGGGTCTCGATCTCCGGCGCCAGAAAGCGGTTCATCATCGCCATCTGACGCTCGAACTCGAAGTCATCCGCGACGCGCAGACCGCGGACGATGACGTCGGCACGCTCCTCCCGGGCGAAGTCGATCGACAGGCCTTCGAAGCGCCGAACGGCCACGTTGTCTAGGTGCGCCGCCGATGCGCGAACGAGCGACACCCGCTCATCGGCGCTGAACAACGGCTGCTTCAAGCTCGCCCCGGAGGCGGATCCGCCCGGATGCTGGTAGACGCCGATCACGAGTCGATCGAAGAGTCGCGCCGCCCGCTCGGCGATCGCGAGATGACCGTTGGTGATGGGGTCGAACGTAGCCGGAAATACGGCGGTCGTTTCCATGATCCTCCAGACGCGGCCATTATACCCCAGCCAGCCGAGAGGTGAACCCGGCCGCCCTCAGGCCCGCTCGGCGGCGCGCGAGAAGGCCTCCACCATGCGGGCAAGCGGCGCCAGCTCGGGCGAGCGCAGCCCGGGATCGTCGTTCAGAATGCGCTCCGCGGCACGCCGGGCCTGGGACATCGCACGCGAAGGCGCCAGGCGCGCGAACCGGAAGCGGTCCACCAGCCCGGACTGCTGGACGCCGAAGAAGTCGCCCGGTCCGCGCTGCTCGAGGTCCAGCTCCGCCAGCTCCAGGCCGTCGTTCGACTCGGCCAGCTTCTCGAGACGCGCCGAGGCCCTGCGGCCGCGGGTGCCGGACAGCAGCAGGCAGACGCTCTGGGCTTCGCCTCGACCGACCCGGCCGCGGAACTGGTGCAGCTGGGCCAGCCCGAAGCGCTCGGCGCCTTCGATCAGCATGACGCTGGCGTTCGGGACATCCACGCCGACCTCGATGACGCTGGTGGCCACCAGCACCTGGATCCCTCCCGCCTGGAAGCGCCGCATGATCGCCTCCTTCTCGGCGGGCCGCATCCGGCCGTGCAACAGCCCGACCTCCAGGTCGGGGAAGACCTCGGCGGCGAGGCGGGCATGCGCGTCCACCGCGGCCGGCGCGTCGACCGAGTCGGATGCCTCGACCAGGGGGTAGACCACGAAGGCCTGGTGGCCGGCCTCCACGCGCTTGCGGATGAAGGCCTCCGCGCGGCCGCGCTCCTCGGGCTTGAGCCAGAGGGTGCGGACCGGTTTCCGCCCGGGCGGCATGGCCCGGATGATCGTCTGGTCCAGGTCGGCGCTGATCGCGAGGGCCAGGGTACGCGGGATCGGCGTCGCCGTCATCACCAGCTGGTGCGGCTCGACCTCCGCGCCGGCCAGCCCTTTGAAGTGCAGCTCGGCCCGCTGCATGACCCCGAAGCGATGCTGCTCGTCGACCACGGCCAGGCCGAGGGCGGCGAAGGCCACCCGCTCTTGGATGACGGCATGCGTGCCGACGACCAGGTCGATCCGGCCGGCCGCCAATGCGGCGGCGGTCGCGTCCTTGGCCCGCCGGCTCATGCTGCCGACCAGACGCGCCAGACGCGGCGGACGCGGCGCATCGAGCGCGGAGGGGGCCTCGGCCAGGGCCGGGTCGAAGCGCTCGAAGCCCAGCGCCTCGAACATCCGCCCGAGGCTCTGGAAGTGCTGCTCGGCCAGGATCTCGGTGGGCGCCATCAGCGCCGCCTGATGGCCGGCGCCGATGCACATCGCGATCGCCGCGCCGGCCACGGCCGTCTTGCCGCAGCCGACATCCCCCTGCAGCAGCCGGCTCATCGGCCTGGCGCGGGCCAGGTCCCGGGCGATCTCGTCCAGGGCCTCGCGCTGGCCGCCGGCCTCCGGGACGGCCGCGTTTCCCGGCTCGGCTTCGGTGAGCGGGAAGGGCAGGGCCGCGACGAAGTCCGCGAGCGCTTGCCGGCCGGCCGAGAGGTCCACCCCCGACCGCGCGTCGCGCGCCATGCGTCTCCGGCGCGACCAGAGCTGGAGCAACAACAGCTCATCGAAGGCCAGGCGCCGCTGCGCTTCTGCCAGGTGATCGGCATCCCGCGGCGCGTGCAGGCCGCGCAGCGCCTCGGGCCGCGAGAGGAGTGCCTCGGTCCGGCGCAGCTCGGCCGAGAGGGGCTCGCCGACCGCGTCAGACCAGCGCTCGACGGCATGCAGGATCTGTCGCCGAAGCCAGGCTTGTTTGATGCCTTCGGTGAGCGGGTAGATCGGCAGCAGACGCGCCGTCTGCACCGGGCTCCGGTCCAGCCCTTCCCACTCCGGCGCCGTCATGCTCGGTCGGCCGGCCCGGATCTCCACCCGGCCGCTGCACAGGACCTCGGTCCCCGGCGTCAGGCGCGCGGCCAGGTAGGGCTGGTTGAAGAAGCTCAGCTGCAGGCTGCCGCTGCCATCGTTCAGCGTCACGCTCAGGCGATGCCGCTTCCCGCCCAGGCTGCGTCCGCTGACCTGCCACACCCGCGCGATCACCGTCGCCTCGTCGCCCTCCTCCAGCTCCGCGATGCGCAGGATTCGGCTGAAGTCACGGTAACGCGCGGGGACATGCCAGAGCAGATCGCGAATCCGGGTGATGCCGATGCGCGCCAGACGTTCGGCCGCCTTGTCGCCGATCCCGCGCAGGGCGACCACCGGCCGTTCGAGCTCGGGATCGTCCTCGCCGCGCAAGGGCTTGGCGCGATTCGAGGCCGGGACACCCGCAGCCAGGACCGGCCCAGCTGGCTCCGGCGCCGGCCGACCGCCGGCCGCGACCGGCGGCGGCGTGCCGGCGCCGTCGCCTCGCGGCGTCGGATCCTCGCCCAATGCCGCGAGCGCCCGGCTCAGGGCCGCCTCGCGTCCCGGACCATCCTGCTTCGCGTAGCCCCTCAACGCGTCGGCCACCTCGGCGCGCCGGGCGGACTCCGCGTCGGCGGGGCGCTCGGCGCGCAGGCGCTGGGCGAAAGACTCGAGTCCGCCCACGATGGCCCGGTCCTGGTGACCCTGCTGGCGTTCGAGCTCCAGGATCTTGCGAATGCGGTCGAGAGCCAGCTGCATGGCGGCGAGCTTAGCCGGCGGTCCGCCCGGGGTCAAGCCGAGCGCCGAACGCCACGGCGCCCGCCCTTGCCTGGCGCGCGGACGCCTGCTATCTTGTCTTATTCGTAGCTTCAAATCTCCATCTTCCGTGCGCCACGTCTCTCGAGGGCGGCCGCGCGGCGAGTCTCGAGGGAAGATCCATGGCCAAGTGCTACAAGTGCGGCAAGACCCCGATGTTCGGCCAGAGCCGCCCCTTCTCGTTGAAGGCCACCAAGCGGCGCTTCAGCATCAACGTCCAGAGCGCCACCGTCTACGAGAACGGTGCCAAGCGTCGGGTCAAGGTCTGCACCCGCTGCCTGCGCACGATGAGCAAGGCGGTCTAGCCGGGCTCCTGGCGGTCGGCCGGCCGGCACACAGCGGTCGGCCGCGGCGCCGCGTCGCATCGGACACGACGAATCGAAATCGAAAGCGCCGGCCCGCATCGGGTCGGCGCTTTCCCGTTCGAGGCACCGAGGCCGGGAACCAGCCCCGCGCCGCTCCGGAACCGCTCGGTGGACGCGGGTCTCACCGGCCGCGAGACGGCGCGACCGATGGCCGCGGGCCCGGGCTCAGCCCGCCGGCAGGGCCCGCGGCAGCCCGGCCTCGGCCGCGGCACGCAGCTGGCTCAAGGCCTCGGCGACCGGACGGCCGGCGGCGTAGACCGCCGATCCCGCGACCAGCTCGCGCGCGCCGGCGGCCACCACCGCGGTCGCCGTGCCGGGTCCGATGCCGCCATCGACCTGGAGCGTGATCGGCAGGTCGTCGGCTTCGATTCGAGCCCGCAGGCGCTCGACCTTGGACAACATCGATCCGATGAAGGTCTGGCCGCCAAAGCCGGGGTTGACCGTCATGATCAGGACGAGGTCGAGGTAGGGCAGCAGCTCCTCGATCGCGCCGATCGGCGTGCCCGGGTTCAGGGCCACCCCCGCTCGCACGCCGGCATCCCGAAGCTGCTGCAGGACCCGGTGCGGATGGGCGGTCGCCTCGACGTGAATCGTCACCCCATCGGCACCGGCGCGCACGAAGTCGAGGGCATAGCGCTCGGGCTCGACGATCATCAGATGCGTGTCGAGCATGAGGTCGGAGGCCTTGCGCAGCGAGCGCAGCACGGGCAATCCGATGGAGATGTTGGGAACGAAGCGGCCATCCATGACGTCGACGTGCAGCGCGGTCACGCCGGCGGCGCCGACGGCCGCGACCTCCTGGCCGAGCTGGCTGAAGTCGGCCGAGAGGATCGAGGGCAGGATCTCGACACGGGGATCGACGGGGCTCATGCGGGTTCTCCGGTGGCGTCGAACAGGGGAATGCTGCGACCGAGTCGCCCATCGCCCACGCGGCTGCGCAGCTGACCGCAGCCGGCCTGAACGTCGATGCCGCGCCGCATGCGCAGGGTCGTGCCGATGCCGGCGGCCTGCAGGGCGGTCTCGAAGGCCAGCGCGCGGTCGTAGGGGCTGGGCAGGAGCGGGCTGCCCTGGGTCGGATTGAGCGGGATGAGGTTGACATGGGCACGGAGCCCGAGCAATCGAGCCGCCAGCGCCCGCGCCTGTGCGGGACGGTCGTTGACGCCGTCGATCAGCACGTACTCGAAGGTGATGCGTCGGCCGCCGGCAGCCTGGTAGTCGCGACAGGCCGCCAGGATCGCCTCCAGGTCGTAGGTTCGGTTGACGGCCACCAACCGGTCGCGCAGCGCATTGTCCGGCGCGTGCAGCGAGACGGCCAGACGCACGGGCTTGCCGGCGGTCGCCAACCGGCGGATGCCGGGGACGATGCCGACGGTCGAGATGGTGATGCGCCGCGCCCCGAGGGCCAGACCGTCGGCATCGGTCAGCCGTTCGACGGTCGACCAGGTCGCCGCCCAGTTGGCCAGGGGCTCGCCCATGCCCATGAAGACGACGTTGCTCAGGGGTTGTCCGAGCTGGCGCAGGCGCCGGGCACAGAAGATCACCTGCTCGATGCATTCGCCGACGCTCAGGTCGCGCTGGAGGCCCATCTGGCCCGTCGCGCAGAAGACGCAACCCATGGCGCAACCCGCCTGCGTCGACAGGCAGACCGTGTGGCGCACGGCCGGCGCCGGCGGCGAATCGCCGCCGGACGGCGACTCGTCCTCCTCCGCGTCGGCCGGATCCAAGAAGTGCATCAGCACCGTCTCGATCTGCTGACCGTCCGACAGCCGAAACAGGTACTTCACCGCGGGGCTGTCCTGACTCTCGGTGCTGGCCACGAGCTCGAGCCGGCTCAACCGCGCGCCGGCCTCGAGCTCGGCCCGGAAGGCGCGCGGCAGGTCGGTCATGGCCTCGAAGTCCTGGACCAGTCCCAGGTAGAGCCAGCGCCAGAGCTGGTCGGCGCGGTAGCGGGGCTGCCCCAGCGAGACCACCCAGTCCGTCAGCGCGGGTCGGTCCAGCTCGTAGAGCGCGATGCGTTCGTCGGTCACGTCCGTGAACGATACCACCGGCCGACCCGACGGTCGAGATGAACCCCTGCCGGCACCCCGTCGTTTGAAGCGCAAGCGCAGCGAACGCAGGAGCGCCGTCGTCCGGCCCCGTCGTCGGCCCCATCCCGCGATGCTATCCTTGACCCCGCGCCACCGAAACCCACATGCACCAGAGAGAGCCAGCATGGACGTCGCCCAGATCGCTCAGCGTCTGACCCAGAACGTCGAGCGCGTCATCGTCGGCAAGCACCGCGAGGTGCAGCGCCTGCTCGTGGCACTGCTCTGCCGTGGGCATGTCCTGATCGAGGACGTGCCCGGCGTCGGCAAGACCGTGCTGGCCAAGGCCACCGCCCGCAGTCTGGGCTGCGATTTCCGACGGGTGCAATGCACGCCGGACATGCTGCCCAGCGACATCACGGGCGTGAGCATCTTCAACCAGAAGACCAGCGAGTTCGAGTTTCGGCCCGGGCCGATCGTGGCCCAAGTCGTGCTGGCCGACGAGGTCAACCGGGCCACGCCCAAGACCCAGGCGGCCTTGCTCGAGGCGATGGAGGAGCGCCAGATCACGGTCGATGGCAGGACGCTCCAGCTGCCGCGGCCCTTTCTCGTCCTGGCCACCCAGAATCCGATCGAGTACGAGGGCACCTTCCCGCTGCCCGAAGCGCAGCTCGACCGCTTCATCGTCCGCATGCGGCTCGGCTATCCCAGCCCCGAGGACGAGATGCGCATCCTCGACGGACAGCGTGCCGGCCACCCGCTCGACGCGATCGAGCAGGTGGCCAGCGCCGAGGACATCCTGGCGGCGCAGCGCGCCGTCCAGGAGGTCTACATCGACGACCTGATCAAGCGCTACATCGTCGACATCGTCGGCGCGACCCGGCACCAGGCCGACGTCTATCTGGGCGCCAGCCCGCGCGGCAGCCTGGGCCTCTACCGGACCAGCCAGGCGATGGCGGCGGTCAAGGGTCGCGACTACGTGCTGCCCGACGACGTCAAGGACATGGCCTCGGACGTCCTGTCGCACCGGATCATCGTCAACCCCTCGGCGCGCATCCGCGGCGTCGAGGCCGCGTCGATCATCGAGGACATTCTCGGCAGCCTGCCGGTGCCCGGCGGCACCGTGCGGGCCTGACGCCAGCGATGCACGGTCGCTTCCTCCTGGCCGTGACGGCCAGCGTCGCCGGGCTGGCGCTGCTCTTCGGTCACCCCTTGATGTGGCGTCTGACCTGGGCGCTGGGCTGCGTGCTGGCCGCCGCGGCGATCTTGACCTGGAGCTCGACCCGCTGGATCGAGCTCGGTCGACGCACTCGTGCCAGCCGAGCCGAGGTGGGTGGCCTGGCCGAGGAGAGCTTCAGCATCCACAACCGCGGCTGGCTGCCCAAGCTCTGGTTGGAGGTGCGCGATCTGGGCGACATGCCGGGCCACCATGCCGGCCGGGTGATCTCGACGCTCTGGCCCGGTAGCCATCGAAGCTGGACGGTGCGCACGGTCTGCCGCCGCCGCGGCATGTTCCGTCTGGGCCCGGTGGTCGTCGCCGGCGGCGATCCACTCGGCATCTTTCGCTCCGAGCGTCGCTTCGAGCAAACGGCGCCCTTCGTGGTCTTTCCCCGCAGCTATCCGCTGCGCGACATCGATCTTCCGACCGGCTACCTCTCGGGCGGTCGCGTGATCCGCCGGCGGACCGAGCTCGCGACCAGCAACGTCCGCGGGGTGCGCAGCTATCGTCCCGGCGACGACTTCAAGCGCATCCACTGGCCGACCTCGGCCCGACGCGGCCAGCTCTACACCCGCGAGTTCGAGCTCGACCCGGTGGCCGACTACTGGATCCTGCTCGATCTGGATCGCAGCGTCCACACCGGCGAGCTCGGGACCGCGATCGAGCCTGGCACGATGCCCTGGCTGCAGGACTCCGCCACCCAGATCGATCCGACCAGCGAGGAGCACGCCGTCACGGCCGCCGCGAGCCTGGCCCGACACTTCCTCGAGTCGGGCAAGAGCGTCGGCTTGATCGCGCACGGCCAACGTCGGATCGTGGCCCAGCCCGATCGCGGCGACCGGCAGCTGGCCAAGATCCTGACCCATCTGGCCGTGCTTCGCGCCGCCGGAAGAGCGGGACTCTCCGAAGTGCTGTCGGCCGAGAGCCACGAGCTGAAGCGCCACGCCACGCTGGTGGTGATCACGCCCACGACCTCCCTGCGCTGGGTCGAGGCGCTCCGCGGTCTCAAGCAGCGCGGCGTGCACGCCATGGCGGTGCTGGTCGAGGCCAACACCTTCGGCCCGGCCGGTAGCAGCGAGGCGCTGCAAGCCGCGCTTGCGGGCGCCTACGTGCCGACCCGCGTCATCCGCAACGGCGAGCCCATCGCCGCCGCGCTCGAGGGCCGCTAGGCCCCTGACAGCCGGGGCCGGCTCGCCGGGCCAGGCCGGGCCCCGTCGGGTTCGCGCCGGGGCGGCGCGGTGTTATAATCGCCAGCCGACGCCCGCCAGGTGCCGGCGCGTCAGGCCCCATGGCCCCTCCCGCTGCCGAACGCCCACCGAGGAGCGACTCATGTCCCAATCCGCACCGGACCGCAACCTGGCTCTCGAGCTCGCACGGGTCACGGAGGCCGCCGCGCTGGCCGCCGCCCGATGGATGGGCCGCGGGAACAAGGAAGCGGGTGACCAGGCGGCCGTGGACGCCATGCGACTGATGCTGCGGACGGTCGACTGCGATGGGATCGTGGTCATCGGCGAAGGCGAGAAGGACGAAGCGCCCATGCTCTTCAACGGCGAGCAGGTCGGCACCGGCAATGGCCCCCAGGTCGACGTCGCGGTCGACCCGGTGGATGGCACCCGGCTGTTGGCGCTCGGCCGGCCGAATGCGCTGGCCGTGGTGGGTGTGGCCGATCGAGGATCGATGTTCGATCCGGGCCCGGTCTTCTACATGGACAAGATCGCGGTCGGACCGGACGCCGCCGGGGCCATCGACATCACGGCTTCGGTCGAGGTCAACCTGCGTGGCATCGCCCAGGCCAAGCGCAAGGACCTCGACGACCTGACCGTGGTCGTCCTGGATCGCCCGCGCCATGCCCAGCTCATCGCGGACATCCGGCATACCGGTGCACGCATCCGACTGATCTCGGACGGCGACGTGGCGGGCGCGATCATGGCGGCGGTCGAGAACACGGGCGTCGACGCCCTCATGGGCATCGGGGGCACGCCCGAAGGCGTGATCTCGGCCTGCGCGCTCAAATGCCTCGGCGGCTCGATTCAGGGTCGACTCTGGCCACGCGACGAGGCCGAGGCCAAGGCGGCGACGGCGGCCGGCTACGACCTCTCGCGGGTGCTGACCACCGACGACCTGGTGGCCAGCGACAACGCCTTCTTCGCCGCGACGGGCATCACCGACGGCGAGCTGCTCAAGGGCGTGCGCTATCACGGAGCCGGCGCGACCACCCAATCGGTCGTCATGCGCTCGCGCTCGGGAACGGTGCGCACCATCGACGCTCGCCACCGCTGGGACAAGCTCATGGAGATCAGCCAGGTCGCCTACGACCCGACCTGATCCCCGCTTCGACCCTCGGCGCGGGCCCTGGGGGCCGGAGCCCGCGCCGGTCACCGGCCATCCGACCTCCGCCTCGCTCGAAGCGCGCCCACCGCGCGCGACCCGCACCTACCGCTCGGAGCATTCGACGTGCACATCGACGAACTCGAAGCCAAGTCCGTTTCCGAGCTGCGCCAGATGGCCAGGGAGCTCGAGCTCACCGGCGTCGACCGGCTCAAGAAGCACGAGCTCGTCTTTCGGGTCCTGCGCGCCGATGCCGAGCGGAGTGGCCTCATCTTCGGCGGCGGCGTCCTGGAGATCATCCAGGACGGCATCGGGTTCCTCCGATCGCACAACGTCCGGCCGGGCAACGAGGACGTCTATGTCTCGCAGTCCCAGATCCGGCGCTTCGCCTTGCGCACCGGCGACCGGGTCATCGGTCAGGTCCGTCCTCCCAAGGAGAACGAGAAGTACTACGGCCTACTGCGGGTGGAGACGGTCAACGGCCTGGATCCCGAGGCAGCCAAGAACCGGCCCAACTTCGAGGACCTGACCCCGATCTTTCCGAATCGTCGACTGACGCTCGAGACCGACGGGCAGCATGTCTCGACCCGCCTGATCGACCTGCTCGCGCCGATCGGGCGCGGACAGCGCGGCTTGATCGTGTCGCCGCCCAAGGCCGGCAAGACCACCATCCTCAAGGACATCGCCAACGGCATCAGCGCCAACAACGACGATGCCCACCTGATGGTCGTCCTGATCGGCGAGCGGCCCGAGGAGGTGACCGACATGGACCGCTCGGTCGAGGCCGAGGTCTACAGCTCGACCTTCGACGAGCCGGTCACCGATCACGTGCGCGTGGCCGAGATGGCCCTGGACCGGGGCAAGCGGCTGGTCGAGCAGGGTCGCGACGTGGTCATCCTGCTCGACTCCATCACCCGCCTTGCACGCGCCTACAACATCGTGGTGCCGCAGAGCGGCCGCACGCTCTCGGGCGGTCTCGATCCGGCGGCGCTGTTCCCCCCCAAGCACTTCTTCGGTGCCGCCCGCAACATCGAAGGCGGCGGCAGCCTGACCATCATCGCCACCTGTCTGGTCGAGACCGGCAGCCGGATGGACGATGTCATCTACGAGGAGTTCAAGGGCACCGGCAACATGGAGCTGGTCCTCAGCCGCCGGCTGGCGGAGCGACGGGTCTATCCGGCGATCGACATCGAGAAGTCGAGCACCCGGCGCGAGGATCTCCTGCTGGAGCCCGAGACCTTGCAGCGCGTCTGGTTGATGCGGCGCATGGTCGACATGATGGGCGGCGGCACGGAGGCCATCGAAGCGGTCATCGAGCGCATCGTGCGCACCGAGAGCAACGAGGAGTTCCTGGCGACGATCAACGCCGATCGTCCTTGAGCGTCGGACGGGCGCGGGGTTGGCGTCGGCCAGGCGTGGGCCAGGAGCCGCGAAGGCGACACCGCCAGGGTTGACAGTCCCCCGCGCAGGTCCTATAAATGCTCGGTCTGTCCGGGATCCGACTCAGTTCCGATCTCGGCAGCGTCAGCTCGCCGACCCACCCGGCATCAGGAGGGGGTCGGCGCCGGATCCCGCTCGCCCCTCCCCCCCACGGTGCTGAAGTCGACGACCGGGTCGGCGGGATCTCAACCGAGGGAAGCCTGATTGTCAACCCAAATCCGGCAGGACGTTCGTCCCTTGCGCGTTCGTCCATCGCGCGAGATCTTCGAGCGGATTCCGGCGCCTGAGCCCGTTCCCGTCCCCAAGCGCAGCCGGCCCGGCTTCAGCTTTCCCGCGCCCCGGGTGGCGGTCCCGACGATGCCGACGCTTCGGCCGGTCTCGGACGACTGGCTGGCTCGTCGATTGCGGCTCCTGTCGCGCCTGCTGCACATCGACACCCCCTTCATGTGGCGCCTGGCTGCCCACGGCGTGGTCCTGGTGCTGACCCTCGGCGTCCTCGGCATCTCCAGCCTTCCCCGCCCGGCGCGCTCGGCCGCCGCGGTCGCCGGTGAGCGCACGCTGACCGACTGGTCGCTGCGCAACCGATCCTTCGTCCCCGATTCCGTGGTCGGCATCACCTCGGGTTCGTCCGGGCAGGCTGCGATGGGCTTCGACGATCGTCCGGGCTTCGTCTCGCCCGGGGCCATCGTCGAGGCGCACCCGTCGTTGCTGCCCTGGGACAAGCCCGAGGCCTATCGGGTCAGTCGTGGCGACACGGTCACGTCGATCGCGGCACGCTACGGCATCGAGCCGATCTGGCTGCTCTTCGCCAACCCGGCGATCCGCGACAAGCCGCACGAGCTGTCGGTCGGCGAAGCGCTGACCATCCTGCCCATGAAGGCAGTGGTCCACGTGGTCAAGGAGGGCGACACGATCGCCGAGATCGCCGAGACCTACAAGAGCACGCCCGAGGAGATCCTATCCTACGAGGCCAACGGCCTCGACTCGGTGGACGACACGCTCGTGGCGGGCGTCGAGATCGTCGTGCCCGACGGCGAGATGGACATCCAGATCCCCAGCTACCGCGACCTGATCGTTCCGCGGGGGGCGGGCGGCTGGGCTTCGGCGAACGTGCTGGGCAGCGTGGTCGGATCCGGCAGCTTCTACGTCGGCGCCTATGGCCGCATCACCCAGGGCTATCACCGCTGGCACCACGCGGTGGACATCGCCAACGGCACGGGATCGCCGATCTACGCCGTCGATGGCGGTGTGGTGAAGTACGCCGGCTGGTATCAGTGGGCGGGCCGCGCGGTGATCATCGACCACGGCAACGGCTACGAGTCGCTCTACGCCCACATGAACAGCATCGGCGTCGGTCCTGGCGAGACCGTCCAGCGGGGCCAGGTGATCGGGGGCATCGGCTGCTCCTACGGCGCCGGCGGACGCTGCACCGGGCCGCACCTGCACCTGGAGGTGCGGCTCAACGGCGCCCCCCAGAATCCCTGTGCGCTGGGCGCCTGTCCCTGAGCATCGACCCCTCGCGAGTCCGGGGTGCGTCCCGGCTCGCATCAGCGGCGACGACGGCGCTCTTTCGGCGCCGTCGTTGTTTTTGGCGGCGCTGGCGCGGCCTGGGGCACCGAGATGGTATAATCATGGCCCCCCGTGGAGAGACCCATGACGCAATCCCTTGAACAGCGCCTGGCTGATGATCTCGCGCGAGCGATGCGAGCCGGCGACGAGGACGGTCGCCGTACGCTCCGATCGCTTCGGGCAGCCATCAAGAATGCCGAGATCGAGGCGGTAGCCAAGCATCAGCTCGCGCGAGGCGAATCGCTCGACGACGCGCTGCTGATGGGCGTGCTGCAGAAGCAGGCCAAACAGCGCCGCGACTCGATCGAGCAGTACAGCGCCGGTCAGCGCGAGGACCTGGCCGAGGTCGAGCGGCGCGAGTTGGCGATCATCGAGTCCTACCTGCCCCAGATGCTGAGCGAGGCCGAGGTCGAGACCCTGGTGCGCGAGCAGATCGAAGCCCTGGGTGCCAGTGGACCCGCCGACATGGGCCGGGTCATGGGGCCGGTGATGCAGGCGATCGGCGGTCGGGCAGAGGGCAAGCTGGTCAGCGCCACCGTCCGTCGGCTGCTCACCGGCTAGGCCGCCGACTCCGGTGCACCGCTTCCCGCTCGCACCTGCCTCGATCCCGGCCCGCCCGAGCCTCTGGCTATCCACGGGCGCCCACCGCGCGGCGCTGGCCGTCGGGGTCGTGCTCGCCGTTGGACTGGCCCTGGTCCTGGCCCTGCCCGGAGAAGCCGGCGCCAGCCGCATCGAGGTGGGTGCGCCGAGCCCACGGGACTTCGAAGCGCCGCACGCCCTGCAATACGTCAGCCAGGTGCTGACCGACGCCGAACGGGACAAGACCGCCGCGGCCGTTTCGCCGATCTACACCATCGATCCTGGCATCGGCGGGCGGCAGCTCGAGCGAGCGCAGGCCGTGTTGAGCAACCTGACGCTGCTGCGAGCCTCGCCCGAGTCGGCCGACTCGAAGCGACGCTGGGTCCGCGGCTTCCCCGAGCTGGAGAGGCTCGGCGAGACCGCGGTCGACCTGGTGATTGGTGCCGGCCCGGACGGTCGGCTGGGCGCCGCGGAGTGGGCGGGCACGGTCGATGAGGTCCGACGGGTCATCGCCCTAGCCATGCGTCAGAACATTCTCGAGGAAGAGCTGACCGGGTTGCGCCGGGGCCTGGTCAACGTGGTCGACCCACAGATGAGCGGCGAGGAGGCGCGGCTCGTGGCCGACCTGGCCGCGGGCTTCGTGGTCGCCAACCGCGTGGTCGACGAGGCTGCGACCGAGGCCCGGCGCGAGAAGGCCCGTGCCGCGACGGTGCCGGTCGAGGAACGCTATCTCGCCGGCCGGACCATCGTGCGCGAAGGCGACATCATCACGCCGGCCCAGTACGAGGCCCTGGCCGAGTTTGGCTTGCTGCCCGGCGCTTTCAGCTGGCGGCAGGCCCTGGCCGACCTGCTGCAGGCCGCGGCCCTGGTCGGCGTGGTGGCCGCGTTGTTGGCCCGGTGGCGACCCTGGATTCTCGAACGGCCCCGGCCGCTTGCGCTCGCCGCGCTGCTGGTGCTGGTCTTCACGGCCGGCGCGCGCCCGCTGCTGGCGGGTGGTCCCAGCCTGATCTACGCCTATCCAGCCAGCGCGGTGGCGATGACCGTCGGCGTCCTGCTGGGCCTCGAGATCGGCGTGCTCACCGCGGTCCTGTTGGCCTGCTCGATCGGCCTGTTGGACGGCGCCGGCATCGACATGATGCTCTACTTCCTGCTCAGCGGCCTGGCCGGCACCCTGGTCCTCGACCGAATCCAGCGGCTCAAGGCCTTCCTGGTGGCGGGCAGCGCCGTGGCCATCGCCGGCCTCGCCGTGGCCCTCGGCAGCCAGCTGGCCGATCCGCAGGTGGGCGGGCTGGCGCTGACCGAGACGGCCACCGTCGCGCTGGCCCAGGCGGCTCTGGCCACCGGGCTCGCCGCGGTGGGCGTGCTCGCGGCCGGTTCCTTGTTCGGCGTCACCACCTCCTTCCAGCTGCTCGAGCTGATGCGACCGGACGCGCCGCTGCTTCGCGAGCTCCAGGTGAAGGCCCCCGGCACGTACCAGCACTCCGTGCTGTTGTCGAACCTGGCCGAAGCCGCGGCGAGCCGGATCGGCGCCGACCCGCTGCTGGTGCGTGCGGGCGCCTACTACCACGACATCGGCAAGACGCTTCGACCGGCCTTCTTCGTCGAGAACCAGCTCGGCGGCGTCAGCCCTCACGCCGACCTCGATCCCCGGATGAGCGCCCGGATCATCATCGAACACGTCAGCGCGGGCGAGCGCATGGCCTTGGAGCACCAGCTCCCCGACGTCATCATCGACTTCATCCGCGAGCACCACGGCACCACGCGAGTGGCCTATTTCCTGCACCAGGCCATCGAGCAGTATGGCGAAGACGCCGTCGATCCGGCCGAGTTTCGCTATGCCGGCCCGCGACCCCAGTCGCGCGAGACCGCCATCCTGATGCTCGCCGATGGCTCGGAAGCCGCCGTCCGCGCCCGCAACCCGCGCACCAACGCCGAGATCGACACGGTGGTGGCCAAGATCATTCAGGACCGACTCTACGGCGGCCAGCTCGAGGACAGCGACCTGACGCTGCGCGACTTGCGTCGAATTCGACGCACCTTCGTCGAGACCCTGCAGAGCATGTATCACCCGCGAATCCAATACCCGGATGGCGTCCATCCGGCGGCGCCGAGCGAGGAGGAGCCGGAGGATGACCGGGCGCATGCCGATCCCGAAGACCCAACGGCCGAGCTCGCGGTCGAGCCCGTCCTCGAGTCGCCTGCCAAGACGGGCTCCATGAGCGCGCGTGGTCATGCCTGATCCGGAACCGGATTCGGCCGAGCGACGGCCGATCCTGGTCACCAGCGCCGCTGGCCAGGCCCCCTCCGAGCTGCTCGACCTGCTGTTCGACACGCTCGTCGGGGCGATGGACGCACTGTCGCTGCCTCGCGAGACCGAGCTGGCCCTGGTGCTGACCGACGACCGGCACCTGCACCAGCTCAACCGGGACTTTCGCGGTATCGACCGGCCGACCGATGTCCTCTCCTTCGCGGTCGATCCCGAGGACCTGCCGCCGGGCGAAGCCCCCAACCTGGGCGACATCCTGATCTCGGTGCCCTATGCCAGCCGCAGCGCCAGCGCGGTCGGTCGAGCGCCTCGGGACGAGCTGCGCCTGCTGGCGGTGCATGGGCTCCTGCATCTGCTGGGCCACGATGACGAGACGGAGGCTGGCGCCGCCGCAATGCGGCGACTCGAGGTCCGCCTGGGCGTCCGACCGGCCGACGAAGCCTGAGCCCGCGACCCGTGTCCGGTCGCGCCTCGCCCGCATACCGCGCCACGCTGGCCGCCTATCTCGGCCCCCAGAGAGGCCGGGTGGCCCTGCTCGGCGGGCTCGTGCTCTGCGACATCAGCCTCGATCTGCTCGGCCCGCAGATCCAGAGCCGATTCCTCGACCGGGCCCTGGCTGGCGCCGCGCTTGCCGAGCTGGCCCGGCTGGCCCTGTTCGCGCTGGGCGTCGCGGGCCTGGTCCAGATCCTGTTCGTCTTGAACAACTACCTGGCCACCGACATCGCCCAGGTCGGCACCAACCGCCTGCGCGAAGACCTACTGGGACGGGTGCTGCGGCTGGGACCGGGCTTTCATCAACGACACACGCCGGGCGCGCTGATCGAGCGGATCGACGGCGATGTCGCCGCACTGGGCAACTTCCTCTCCCGCTTCGTGCTCGAGATGATCGGCAGCGTGCTCCTCCTCGTGGGCGCCTTGGGGCTGCTCTGGCGCATCGACCCGCGCATCTCGTTGCTCCTGGCTGGCTTCGCCGCCGCTGCGCTGCTCGCCCTGCGCCGGCTCACCGGCCAGGCCAGGCTCCGCTGGGAAGCCGACCGGGCGGCCCAAGCCGAGCTCTTCGGCTTCCTCGAGGAGCGGCTGGCCGGCACCGAGGACCTGCGCGCCAACGGCGCGTCGGATTATGTCATGCTAAAGTACTTCGAGGCCGCGCGCCGAGCGGCAGCCAGGCGCCTCTCCGCGGCGCGCTTCGGGGCCCTCACCGGCGGCAGCGCGATGGCCCTGCTCGGCCTGGGGGCCAGCCTCGCCCTGGGCATGGGCGCCTGGCTCCTCGCACGCGAGGTCATCAGCCTGGGCAGCGTCTACCTCATCTTCGCCTACAGCCAGCTCCTTCAGGGGCCGATCACGGCGATCTCACGCCAGGTGCAGGACCTTCAACAGGCGGGCGCCTCCCTGCGGCGAATCGGGCAGCTGCAGGCCGAACGGCCGGAAGTCGTCGAGGTCGACGACCCGAGGCCCTTGCCGGGCGGCCCGCTGGCGCTCGAGCTGGAGCGTTTGAGCTACGCCTATCCCTCCGGCCATCGGGTCATCCAGGCCATCGACCTGCGGCTGGCCGCCGGCGAGACGCTCGGGCTCATCGGCCGGAGCGGAAGCGGAAAGACGACGCTGACCCGACTGCTGTTCCGTCTGGTCGAAGCCCAGTCGGGCGCGCTCCGGATCGGCGGCATCGACATCCGTCAGCTGAGCCTCGAGAGCTTGCGGTCGCGGGTGGCCCTGGTCACCCAGGACGTTCAGCTCTTCCAGGCCAGCATCCGTGACAACCTGAGCCTGTTCGACCCCGAACCGTCCGAAGCGCGTCTCTTGGAGGCGATCGCGTCGGTCGGTCTATCGGATTGGCTGGCGGCGCAACCCGAAGGGCTCGCCACCCGCTTGCCAGCAGGCGGGGCCGGCCTCTCCGCCGGCGAGGCCCAGCTCCTGGCACTGGCGCGCGTCTTCCTACGCCAACCCGGTCTCGTCCTGCTCGACGAGGCGTCCTCGCGCCTGGATCCCGCGTCGGAGGCGCGCTTGGATCGCGCGCTGTCGAACCTGCTCGAAGGTCGCAGCGCCATCATCATCGCCCACCGTCTCACGACGCTGCAGCGGGTCGACCGGATCGCGGTCCTCGAAGACGGCCGCCTGGTCGAACAGGGCTCGCGACGGCGGCTGGAAGCCGATCCGGGCTCGCGCTATGCCCAGCTGCTGCGCGCCGCACGGGCCAACCCGTCAGACCCGATCGACGAACTGCTCGCGCCGAGGCCGTCCCCGCGAGGCGACTCGCCTCCCGATCGGTCTGCCGGAGGATCGGCATGAGCCAGGCCCGTCTGCTCTGGACCCTGGCCCGCTTCAAGCTGGGTCTCTGGCTGGCCAGCGGCTTCTTCGCCAGCCTGATGTTCTACCTGATGCCGCTGCTGCCCGGCCTCGTCGTGCGGCGCATCTTCGATCGGCTGCAGCTCGACCCGTCGGCGGCGCTCGGCCCGTTGCTGGCCATCCTGGCCGGCGTCGCCGTCGGGCGCATGGTCCAGCTCCTCTTGGCGGTGTGCGTCGAGAACGGCGTGCATCTGTATGCCGGCACCCTGCTCCGCGCCAACCTGCTCGAGCAGGTCCTGCGCCAACCGGGCGCGCGACCCTTGCCGGCCTCCACGGGCGAGGCCCAGAGTCGCCTGCGCGACGATGTCGATGCGCTGGTCCGCTTCCTGACCTGGACCCTGGATCCCATCGGCCAGGGCGTCGTGTTGCTGGTGGCGCTGCTGCTGCTGGCCCGCATCGATGCGCGTTTCACCTTGGCCGTCTTCCTGCCACTGGTCCTGGTGCTGGCGCTGGTCAACGCGGCGTCGCGCAAGGTACGGGGCCTGCGCCAGGCGGCGCGCGGCGCCGCGGCCGAGGTCAGCGGACTGATCGGCGAGAGCCTCGCGGCGGCCACCGCCATCCAGGTCGCGGGCGCCGAGGCCCGCGTCGTCGGTCGCTTGACCGAGCTCAACGCCGAACGCCGACGCAGCGCCTTGCGGGACGCCCTGCTCGACAACGCGCTGCGGTCGGTGTCGTACTACGCCGCCGGGATCAGCACCGCCCTGCTGCTCCTGGTTGCGGCCCGTGCGATGCGTGAGGGCCGCTTCAGCGTCGGTGACTTCGCGCTCTTCGCCGCGTATCTGGAGTGGATCGCCACGGTCATCGGCATGTTCGGCCACTACCTGACCCAGTATCGCCAGACGGGCGTATCGATCACGCGTCTGACCGACTTGATGCAAGGCGCGCCGGCAAGGTCGTTGGTGCGTCACCGACCGGTCCATCTGCGCGGACCGATGCCCGCACTGGCCGCGCCGGAACCGGCTGACCGGCCCTTCCTCGAGCTGGTGGTACACGGGCTGAGCTGCCGCTACCCGGATGGGGGGCGGGGCATCGAGGCGGTCTCGCTCCGCGTACCGGCCGGCGCCTTCGTCGTCGTCGCGGGTCCGGTCGGCGCCGGCAAGTCGACGTTGCTCCGCGCCCTGCTCGGCCTGCTGCCCCGTCAGGCCGGCACGATCCTCTGGAACGGCGTCGCCGTCGAGGATCCGGCCAACATCATGGTGCCGCCGCGCTGCGCCTACACGCCGCAAGTCCCGCGGCTCTTCTCCGAGAGCCTGCGCGACAACCTGCTGCTGGGTCTGCCGGCCGGTCCGGACGACGCCGCGCTGACCGTCGCGATCCATGCCGCGGTGCTGGAGAACGACCTGGCCGCGATGGCCGACGGGCTGGACACCCGGCTCGGACCCCGCGGCGCCCGACTCTCGGGAGGTCAGGTCCAACGGGTCGCGGCTGCCAGGATGTTCCTGCGTCGGCCCCAGCTGCTGGTCTTCGACGATCTGTCGAGTGCCCTCGACCTGCAGACGGAAGCCGAGCTCTGGCGGCGCCTGTTTCGCGGCGATGCTCGGCCGACGGCGGCGACCGAGCGCCCGACCTGCCTGGTCGTCTCGCACCGGCACGCGGCGCTGCGCCGGGCCGACGAGATCCTGCTGATGGACGCCGGGCGCATCGTCGACCGCGGTCGGTTGGCGGCGCTGCTCGAGCGCTCGCCGCTGATGCGCGCGCTCTGGTCCGAACCCGGTTCCGTCGGGACGGCCTCCCCCGCCACCGCCGATGCGTCACGGCACCCTTCGGATCCGCTTCCGTAGACCATCGGACCGGGGCGCCGCCCTTCCCAGCAGCCCGAACGGGGCGCACCTGCCGCATCCCGGCACGAAGCCGAACCGGCTCGCCGCTCCGCGTCCGCGCCATGTCGGAACGCGGCTAGCGGTTGCCCCGCTCGGCCTCGGCCGCGAGCGGGCCGCGCTGGGTCATCCGCGACAGGCTGGGCAACCAGAGCCGGTCCGACCCCTGCTCGACGCCCACCAGCAAGGTGATCTGTGCGATGTCGAAGAGCCCGGCGCCGTCCTGACCCTGCAAGACCACCGTGTAGCGACCGCGTGGCAGGCCCCCGGGCAGCGACCACCAGTCGCCGCTCGCGGCGAGGCCGAGCTCGACGATCGACCAGCGCAGTGCCGTGGCCGGCAAGGGGCCCGACTCGCGGTCGCTGCCCAGCGCGGTCAGCAGGATCGGCTCGCCCGGCCGGCGGCGCTGCACCGGCGGCCCGGCGATGGCCAGCCGCGGCGGCTGCTCGCCCTGCGCGGCAACGGCCAGTCGTTGGCGCACGGCATCGCCGCCGGAGACGACCGTCAGCTCGAGCATGCCGCCCCGGGGAAGCGCGAGCGAGCCGAGGCCCAGCGGCAGGCGGTCGTCCTGGACCGCCGCGGCCAGGCTCTGCCAGCGGCCATCCATGCTCCGCGCGCGCAGAAACAGACGGGCCGCCGGCTCGGCGGTCCGACCGCCACGACGCGCCTGCCAAAGCAGGCTGGCGCGCAGCGGGTCGGCCCGCCGCGGTGCCAGCAGCAGGGCGGCCAGATCGAGGTCGGCGGCGGCGGCCAGGGCGACCCGGTCGCGAACGATGCCCTCGGGTCCGCGCAGCACCAGGCTCGTCGCCTCGGGCCGACGCGGCAGGACGAGGGTGAAGCCGAGCTCGCCCGTCGGGCCGTTCCGGTCGACGAAGGCCGCCGGCGTGATCCCGATCCCGGCCAGACGGCGACCGGCGCCGTCCTCCAGCTCCACGCGGTACTCGGAAGCGGACTGGGGCTGCGGACCGGTCTCGAGCGGCTCGGAAACCAGGCCCTCGAGCGGCCAGGCCGCGTCGAGGGATCCGAAGCCCGATGGGTCGACTCGACCGCCGACCAGCCAGACCGGACCGGGCGGCTCGGCAGCCGGCGGGGTTTCGGGCACGGCGTCCAGGCGATCGATGAGCGCCTGCCAGCTGCTGGGCGAGATCCAGGCCGGCGCGCAGCCGGTCGTCAGATCGAAGGCCTGCTCGGACCGCGCCTGACGCGACAGCAGGTCCTCGGCCGGCACGCCGATGCGCTCGGCCGCGTCGGGCTCCGCCTCGGCCGCGTCGCCGCAGCGGGATGCCGGCAGGCCGAGCGCCAGGGCCAGCGCCCGCGCCGTCAGCCAGGGCCGGTCCTCGCTGGCCAGTGCCAGTCCGGCGCCGAGGTAGGCGTCGGAGACCTCCGGCGCCTGACCGGCCGGCAGGACCGCCAGGTAGATCGGTCCACCCGAGCCGGGCGACCCGGACCGGCGTGACGGCGGCTCCGTCAGGGCCAGCTCGCTCGCGCGCAGCTGGGCCAGGTGGTCCAACACCGCCCGTCGTCCGGCCGCCTGTCGCAGGTTGCCGACGAAGCGCAGCGGCGCGTGCCAGCGCAGGTCGATGCGCGACAGCGGGAAGCTCCGAAGCACGGCATCCAGCTCGAAGTCTCGCGCCGGATCGAGCTCGCGGCCCTCCACCGGACCGACGCCGCCCGGCTGCAGCTCCAGTGGCACGAGCACGATCTCGAGCGGCGGCACCTGGCGCAGCTCGACCTCGACCGACCGTTGATCCGAGATGCCGGCGCTCGGCGCCGCGAGATCCAGGAGCTCGAGCCGTAGCCTCAGGCGCCCCGCCGTCAACCAGGCGGCGGGCAGCTCGAAGTTGAGGGTGCCCCCGAGATCGGGGGCACCCGCCGAGGCGGGAAGCAGCAGGCCGCCCCCCGCGTTCGACGGCGCCAACGGAGCGCCAGGCAAGTCCGGGCCCGCCTGCGAGCCGTAGACTCGACCGCCGGCCCGACCGCCGTCCGGGCCGCTGACCTGGACCCGCAGCATGGCCGGCCGGTCCGCCACCAGCGGCAGCGCGTTATCGGGCTGCTGCACCGCCTGGCTGACCCACAGCGAGCGGATCGCGAAGCGGCCGGCGGCCGTCGGGCTGGGGCTCGGCCGGACGGTGTCGGTCGGACTGGCCGAAGGGCTGGCCGTGGCGCCGGGTTGGCTGCTCGTCGCGGTCGCGCCGGGTGGCTCGCTGGTCGGAGTCCGGCGCGTGCTGGTGGGGCTGGCCGTTTCGGACGGTGCCTCGGTCGCGGACGGACCGGGCGTCGGGGTCAGGGTGGCCGGCGTCACGGCGCCGGTCGGGGTCGCCACCTCGGCGGTGGCGGTCGCTTCGGGGATCGGCGTCGGCTCGGCCGAACCGGCCGTGGGGCTCGGCGTCGATCCCGGCGTCATGCTGGGCGTCGAGGTCGGATCGGGCGGCGTCAGCGCGGACTCGATGCGGCGAAGCTCGACCTGCGCATCCAGCGGATTGTCGGGATAGTGCATCAACAGGCCCATCGTTCCCGCCAGGCGCTCGACCGGACAGTTCAGACGGAGCCTGGCCTCGGCCGTCGAGCGTCCGGCCAGGTCGATCCCCTTGCCGACCCGCAGCAGCTCGCCGTCGGAGGCATCGAGCAGGCTAAGGCAGGCCCAGTCCGACTGGTCGAAGTGATAGGCCCGTCCGGCGCGCAGCCCATCGGGCGCCTGGTCGTAGCCCGGGAATCCGGCCGCGATCGAGAAGTCGGCGCGCGCATCGAGCGCCATGACCGCCAGGTCGAAGCGCAGCGCACCGCTCGAGAAGTCGAGGCCGAGCTCGGCCGCCGGCAGGGCCAGCACGCTGGTGGTCTCGTCCAGATCGTAGCTCTGGACGCTCAGCGCGCCCGTGGCCGATGCCGGGTCCGGCGCCCACTGGCCCGGCGCGAGCGGCGCCTGGGCGACCACCCAGCGGCCCGGGGCGATCCGCGCGTCCAGCTCCGGACCGTAGGCGTTGTAGATCAGCTTGTCGAAGCGCCCGTCCCGATCCAGATCCAAGAACACGCGCAGCTCGGTGTCGGCCGGGCTGCGGCGTGCTTCGCGCGTGTGCACCAGGATCGAGAGCAGCATCGCGTCCGTGCCACCCGCTCTGCCCGGTCCGTAGCGCAAGCCCACCGACTCGATGTCGAGTCGGCCCGGAAAACGCGGGTTGTCGATCGACTCGCCGAGGTCCTCGCCCAACAACCCGTAGACCTCGACCCGGCCCGACTGGCCGCAGGGATTGCGCCAGGCTTGGACCGCCTGCTCGCCCTCCTCCCAGAACTGGATCGGATCGCTGCCTTCCGAACCGAGGCAGGCACGTCGACGCGGCAGCACGTGGAAGGGAAGCTGGGCGTTCTCGGCCGCAGCGAGCGCCTGGCCCTGCGCGTCGATCTCCGTCAGCGTCACGTAGCCATCGATCTCGAGCGCCTGAAACAGGGCTTCGTTGGCGATCGGTTCGGCGCCGCGCAAGCGCCACTCGGGCAGCCTCGCCGGATCGAGGCTCAGGCTGACCGACAGGCTGGACGTCGCGCCCGGCGCCAGCTCCAAGCGCTCCGGCTCGAACCCGAACGCGAGCCCTTTGGCCCCGTCCTCGTCAGGGAAGGCCAGGCGCCACTCGGGCGCGTAGCGCCGCGTCTGGGATGACAGGTTGCGCAACTGGACGTGTCGCGTCAGGGTCAGCGGCTCGTCGCCGAGCTGGACCTGGCCGAAGCCGAGGCTGGCGATGCCCGAATCGCTGCGCACCAGGGTTGGGCCGGTCAGGGCCGCCCGCGCATCCACACGCCCGGCGCCCTGGCGCATCACCGGCGCCAGGGGACCGGTGTCGGCGCGCCCGATTCGCAGCAGCGGGTCGGCGTAGTTCATCAGCAAGCCGCCGACCGCGGCCGCATCCAGATCGAGCCCCTCGGCACGGCTGCGCTGCCAGAGCAACGCGGCGACGCCGGCCACGGCCGGACCGGCCATGGAGGTGCCGCTCATCGCCACGCTGCGGCTGCCGCTGCCGACGAGCACCGAGCTCACGTTGCTGCCCGGCGCGGTCAGCTGGGGCTTGATGGCAGCGTCGAAGCGGGACGGGCCCCGGCTGGAGAAATCCGAGATGGTGTCGGTCTCCCAATCGCGCAGCCGCGGCTCGAGCACCGCCCGGAGGGTCTCGCCCAGAACGAGCCGGTCTCGCAGGGCGATCCCCAGCGCCCGATCCAGCATCAGCCCCGGGATCGCGGGTGGCCTGGCGCAGTCCGAAGGCGGGCCGCAGCCCATCACCACCTTGGGCGAGCCGTCGGTGAAGACCAGCGCGGCCGAGGCTCCGAGCCGATCGGCCAGCGTCAGCTTGTCGTAGAAGCTGCAGCTGCCACGCTCGATCAGCGCGACGGCGCCGTCCAGTCGGGCCGGCAGTGCGGGCGACTCGCCACAGGCCAGACCCAGGTCGACCAGGTCACCGGTCAGGCGGCCGCGGTCGAGCAAGCGTGGCAGCCAGTCCGCCGAGCCCTCGAGGGCAAGCAGCTCCTGGGTGTCCGGCCGGCCATCCGACCCGCGCCCGGTCACCGCCACGCGGGGATCGTACTCGCCCAGGGGCACCGAGCTGGCGACGCTGAGGGCCAGGCTGGCCGATCCGGGCGAACCCGTCACATAGGGCAAGGCGCCGGCGTTCCCGGCCGAGGCCACCACCGTGACGCCGGAGGCCACCACCTCGGAGACGGCCTGCTCGACGGCCTGCATGCCGGTCGACCAGTCGCTTCCCAAGCTGAGGTTGACCACATCGATCCGGCCGGGCGGCGGCTTGCCGGGCACCGGCAAGCCAAGGTTGTGGCCGACGATCCACTCCAGCGCCGACAGCGCCAGGTCGCTGGTGGTCGGCGCGCCGCTGGGGTTGCCGAAGATCTTCAGCGCCACCAGCCGGGCGCCGGGGGCGATCCCGTCCGGCAACCGCGGCAACGCGGCCTGGCCGGCGATGATGCCGGCGACGTGGCTGCCGTGACCGAGCGCGGCCGGATCCAAGGGGTCGTCGTCCGGGTCGGGCAGGCGGTGACACAGGGCGGCGGTCGGATCGCTGCCGGCGCAGGCCGGCGAATAGTGGCTGCCGGCCAGGTCGTAGCCTCCGATGACCTTCAGCGTCGGGAAGCTGCCGGGTTCGATCCGCACCTCGTCGTTGCTCGCGAAGTCGGCCGGATCGCCGCTCCCGCCCAGCATGGCGTGCGTATAGTCGATGCCGGTGTCCACCACTGCGACCGTCACGCCGTGCCCGTCGAAGCCCAGATCGGCCCGCGCAGCGGGAACGCCGAGGGTGGCCGCCACGTCGCGAACCGTCGGCGAGACCATCGGGGCCGGCCAGACGCCAGCCACACCGGGCATCGCGGCCAGGGCGGGGATCGCCTCGGTCGCGACATCGGCCAGGAAGCCGTTGAAGACCAGGCGGTAGGTCGCGATCCGCTCGCCACCCAGGTCGGCCAAGGCGAGCGCCGGCCCCCGCTGGGCGCGCTCGATCCGGTCCAGGATGTCGGCCAGGCGTCCGGCATCGACCGCTTCGCCGGGCCGAGGCGCGACGCCGGCCGCCACCAGGGACTGCCAGGCATCCGGCCCCTCGACCTCAACCAGGACGCGCCGGGTGCCGTCGGCATCGGCCGGCTCCTCCACCACGACGGCCTCGACGGCCCGGGGCTCCGAGACCGTCGCGGCCGCGGGCCGCAGCGGTCGGGCGAGCGCGGCTGGATCGCGGCGCGCGGCGACCCCGTCGGGCGACGCGCCGACGCCGGCCAGGCAGCATCCGACCAGGAGGGCGCCGCGCGCCGCGGCGCCCACGCGTCGAGCTTTCGGATCGCGAGCAGGGTTCATGCGAGCCTGTCCGGGATTGGATCGAATTCGGTCCACCGCGTCGCATCGACGGACTAGGGCGATGGCGCGAACGGTGGCTGGGCCGAATAGAGTGTAGCGCCCCGCAGGCCGGTTGACCCATGGCCTGTGGTGCAGGTATTGACGGATTGACCTCCGCTTTCATGACGGCCAGTTGCGTCGGCATGCAAAACGGCGAAGCCCCCCGCCTCGATGGCGGGGGGCTTCCTCTAGGGAGAGGGCCGTGCCGATGCGGTTGCCGCATCCAGCCTGGCCAGCCGACGGCGGTCGATCCTAGCCGGGCCGACCCGTTTCAACGCTCCTTCAGCAATCCGTTCACCGGCGCTCTGACAGGTTTAACGCCGACGGGAGCCGCCGGGTTAGACCGCATGGCCGTGCCGGGCTCCGCTCAGCCGCCGAGACCGGTCGCGCGCAGCGCCATCGGCAGATAGATGCGCGGCCCATCCGGCGGGACCCGCGTCGGCGTCGCCGTGCCCGGCAGGCGCGTCGCGGTCGGCTCGCCCGGCGTCGCGGTGGGTTCGCCCGTGCCGGGCGTCGGCGTCACGAAGCGGTAGTCCTCGGGCTCGAAGACGCTCACCAGCTCGTAGGCTCCGGTCAGCCCGGTGCTGGTGGCCGCGACGAGCCGGTAGCTGCCGGGGCCGACGTCGACCGCGAGGAAGGCATCGAGCAACAGACCGGGCACCAGGTCGTCGTTGGCGGCGACCAGCTGCCAGTCGTCGGTGTACAGGAAGAGCACCGGATCGACTCCGTCGACGGCATCCTCCGAGTTCATCTCGAGGTTGAGCACACCCCGCTGCGGCACGACCAGCCGATACAGATCGGTCGGCACGCCCAGGTAGCCGCCCCCGGGCAGATCGATGGTCCAGCAGCCATCCTCGTCCAGGCTCCCCGTCAGGCTGGCGTCGACCGGCAGGTCCTGTTCGCTGCAGCGCGCGGCCCGCGGCTCGAAGCTGGCCTGGATCTCGTAGGCACCGAGCTGTTGATCCAGCTCGCTGGACGCCACCACCAGGTAGTCGCCCGCCGGCAGCATCTGCTCGATGCGCGCATCCAGCACGCCGGGCACCCAGTCGGTACCGAACGCGATGATGCCGCTGCCATCGAGGGGGTAGAGCTCGAGGTAGCTGTCGATCTCGGCCGAGCGCAGGTCCAGGCTCAGCCGGCCGCGAGCGGGCAGGCTGACCTGGAGGGCGTCCGCGTAGCGCTGCAGGAAGTCGCCGGCGAAGTGGTCGCCGAAGACGCAGTCGCTCTGCTCGAGCATGCCGGCCACCGGAGCGCCGAAGGCGAGCGCCTTCGGGCTGCAGTCGGGCTCGGGCAGGGGGTCCAGCGCGACCCGCAAGCGGTAGGCGCCCAGGTCGGGCGTCGCAGACCCGACCAGGATCAGGTAGGTGCCCGGCTGGACGATCACGTCGCCGCTGGCGTTCATCGAGCTCGGATCGTCGAAGATGCTCGGGTAGTTCACCCCGGCGTCGTAGAAGACCAACGCCATGTCGACCGCGCTGGAGCTGACGGTAGCGCTGAGCAGCCCGCGGCGTGCCACGGTGACCCGGTACTGGTCCAGCCGGGCATCGATGTCGGCGAAGCTCAGCTGGTTGTAGCTGGTCGACAGATAGCAGTCCCCCTCCTCGAGCGCCCCGTCCACGCTGCTGCCCGTCGCCAGGTCCTGCATCGAGCAGTCGGCCACGTCCACCGACTCGAAGCCGAGCTCCAGCGTATAGCCTCCCTCGCCCTGGCTGTCGCCCGACGACTCGACCGCCAGAATGTAGGTCGCCGGATCGACGTTGTCGATCCGCAGGTCCAAGGCGTCACCGGCCGGGCTCTCGACGCCCTGCAGCCAGGTCTCGAGATCGACGGTGTAGAAGCGCAGCGCCGGGTCGAAACCGTCGGCGGCCAGCCGGATGGTCCAGGCGCTCAGATACTGCGGCACCACCACGGTGTACAGGTCGACCCGTGATGGGTCGAGGCTGCCGGAGCCGAGCCATGCCAGGTGGCAATCGCCCTCGTCCAGGCTGCCGCTCAGCGGAATGCCGGGCAGGGCGCGTGTCGGCGTGCAGGCTCCCGCGGCCATGGCCGAATAGCCCAGCGCGAGCTCGAGGTTGCCCGCGCTGGCGCCAGCGGAGCCGGCGACCAGGCGGTAGCCGCCCGCCGGTAGCCAGAACGTGGTCGTCAGATCGCTGCCGATCGCATCCGCGGACGCGGCCAGCATGGGCCGGCCGTCCGGACGCGTGATCACGGCGAAGGGCTGACCGCCGGGCGCGCCGCGGAGGCTCAGGTCGAGCTGCCCTGGCACATCCAGCGCAAAGGACCAGGCCTGGGCCAGGTAGCCTTGGCTGGTGCCGGTGACCAAATCGAAGAGCCGACAGTCGGCCGGGCTGATGCCATGTGTCCCGCCGGCCGGGACGCCCGAGACCAGGCTGCCCAAGGGCTGCTCCTGACAGGGCATGCCGAGCGGCTCGGCGGTGAAGCTGCTGCTCAAGCGGTAGCCGCCAGCCGCTTCGGGGTCGAGGGCGGCGCTGGTGACCAGCAGGTAGTAGTCGCCGGCGGGCAACGTCAGCGTGGCGCCGGCGTCCATCGTGTCGAGGCTGCTGGCGAGCTGTCGGAAGCTGCCATCGAGCAGCAGGAAACCCGCCTCGAAGCCCTGACCCTCGAGGGCGATCTCGAGCCGGCCGCGCGAGGACAGCTGGCTCAGATAGGCATCGACGCGCGGCGCCTGACCGGCTCCGAGCAGCTGGGGCAGACGGCAGTCGCCCTCGGCCAGGCTGCCGATCGCCTCGTCGCCCGGCGCGAGCATCGCCAGCGGACAGGTGACGTCGTTCGGGGCCGCCGGGCCCGCGGCGCGTTCCCCGCGGTCGGCCAGGTTCCTGGAGCCGTTCCTGGCGCCGCCGAGGCGCAGTGCGCTGGCGTCCGGCGTCCGTTCCAAGGGGAGCCGCGGCCCCAGCCGATCGAGCGCTCGAAGCTCGGCCGCATCCTCGACCTCCGGGATCGCGCGGGCTCCGGATCGGTCCAAGCGCGCGGCCGCGGCCGGATGGGCGATCCCCTTCGTCACGGCGTCGACGCGGCTCGCGTCCGACTTGCCCTGGTGGCGCAGGGCCTCGGCCCTGCCTCGTTTGGTTTGGGTCTGCAACGGCGGCGATGCCAGGGCCTCGTCGAGAGGCGGGGCCGGGCTGGCCGACGCCAGAGCCGCCGCTTGCAGCAGCAGCAGACCGAGCAGCAGGGTGAACAGGCTTCGATGCCAGCGCATGCGACAACCTCCTTGAAGGCCGGCCTGGGGTCGCTCGACCCGCGGCCGGCGCGAACCGGCTATTCGGGTACGACGCGAATGACCTCGCCCAGGATGCGGTCGGGCTCGACGCCCTCGGCCTGGCCGGCAAAGTTCAGGATGATGCGATGGCGCAAGGCCGGCGTCGCGAGGCTGCGCACGTCGCCGCGCGAGACATGGTGCCGACCGGCCAGGAGCGCATGGATCTTGGCACCCAGGACGATCGACTGCAGCCCGCGTGGGCTGGCGCCATAGCGAACCAGCTCGCGCACCGGGTCCGGTGCGAGCGGGTCGCCGGGATGGGTGGCGCGAACCAGACGTCCGGCGTAGCGCAGGACCTCGACCGCCACCGGCACCGTACGCGCCAGCTGCTGCATGGCCAGGATCGTCTCGGTCCCCGCGACGAAAGCCGGGCCGGCCAGGGCATCGCCGGTCGTGCGCTGGGCGATCTCGACCATCTCGTCCAAGGTCGGATAGCCGGCGTCGAGCTTGAAAGCGAATCGGTCCAGCTGCGCCTCGGGCAACGGGAACGTGCCCTCCATCTCCAGCGGATTCTGCGTGGCGACGACGAAGAAGGGCGCCGGCAAGGGCCAGGTCTGCTTGCCCACCGTCACCGTCGCCTCCTGCATGGCTTCCAGCAGGGCCGACTGGGTCTTGGGTGTCGCGCGGTTGATCTCGTCGGCGAGGAGGAAGTTGCCGAAGACCGGGCCTGGCTCGAAGCGGAACGAGCGACCGCGCTCGGCATCCTCGTAGAGCATCATCGTGCCCAGGATGTCGGCCGGCATCAGGTCCGGCGTGAACTGCACCCGGCTGAACTGGCCCTCGATGACCTGGGCCAGGCTGCGCATCAGGAGCGTCTTGCCGAGGCCGGGCACCCCTTCGATCAAGGCGTGTCCGCCGGCCAGGAGCGTGGTCAGAACCTGGCGCACGAGCTCGGTCTGGCCGACGATGACGCGTCCGAGCTCGCGCTCGATGGCGGCGGCGGTCTCGCGAAAGGCCTCGGCGTCCATGCCGCGAAGCCGGCTGGAGGGCGGCGATGGGCTCGGGTTCACGCGGTCGCTCCCAGGGTGCGGATGTGGTCGAGGCAAGGGCTGTCGGGGACCGTCGGGCTGATTGTACCGACCGCGACGCCAGGTGCAACGCTATCGGCCCGGCCAAGGACCCCGCGGCCGCCATCCCCGGAGCAGGTCGGTCAAGCGGGCGACCTCGAGCAGCCAGAGACCCGCGGCAGCGGTCAGGAGCCAGGGCCAGAGCTCGACGCGGCTTCGACCGGCGCCGCCTGGCCCGGCCGGCTCGGTCAGCTCGGCCAGCGATTCGAGCCGACGGCCCCCGCTCGTCCGAGCCAGCGCGACCAGGTCCGCCTCGCCCTCGCCCGGCAGTCGGGGCAGGAGCTCGGGCGGATAGGGTCGCTCGAGCACGACCGGCAGGCGCCAGTCGGGTTGCGCCTCCGGGCCGCCCTCTGACGCCCGAACCTCGACGCTGCCGACCCAGGCACCCGCCGCATCCAGGCGAATCCGCCCCCCATAGCGGCCGGGCGCCCGTTGCGGCAGGGCGATCCGGTCGACCGACTGGCTGCGGGTTAGGACCAGGCTCGCATCGGCCAGATCGATCGGCCGTCCGGCGCGGTCGACCAGATCGATCTCCAGCTCGGCGCCGTCCGGCAAGGCGCTCAGCCGGAGACCGGGCGGTCCGGCGTCCGGCGCCCGCGCGACGTGACGCACCATGCGCGCCCAGAGCGCGGCACCCTCGGGGCTCGCCGGCCAGTCCCTGGCCCAGACCTCGCCGACGTCGCTGGTCCAGGCCAGGACCCGACCCAGCCCGTACTGCCAGACGGTGAGCAGCGGGTCGCCGGCGGGCAGCTCCAACACGGTCTCGGCACCAGGACGCGAGCGGAGTGCAAGGTAGCCGGTGAGCACCGGAAGCCGATCCAGGTCGACGCCGCCGAGCATGGGTGAGGCCTGGCCACGAGGTGCGGCGGCCCGGAAGCTGCCGCGCTGCTCCGAGCGCGCGCGGACGATCTCGCTCTCCTCCACGGCCAGCCGGGGCAGGTCGCTCGGATCGGCGGCCGAGTGGTAGCGCCCCTGCCCGGCCCGCGCCAGCTGGGCCAGCAGATCGCGGTCGGCATCCGAGCCGATGGCGATGGTCGACAGGGTCACGCCGGCGCCCACCGCGCTCCGAACCGCGGCCAGGTAGGCGGCGCTGTCGGTGTTGAAGTCGCGACCGTCGGTGAGCAGCACCGCATGGCGCGTGGGCAGCGCGTCGCTGGCCACCAGCGCGGGCAAGCCCAGCTCCAGCGCGGCCAGAATGTTGGTCCCGCCGAGGGTCTGGAGCCCGGACAGGGCCGATTCGACCTCGGCCAGCTCACGCCCCGAGCCCAGCTCGGTCAGCGGCAGGAGCCACTGCGCGGTGTCGTCGTAGCTGACGACCCCCACCCGATCACCCGGTCCGAGCACTTCGGCCGCGAGCAGCGCCGCTTCTCGGGCCAGCGCCAGCTTGCTGATCGCGCCGCGACCTTCGACGCTGCCCATCGAAGCCGACTGGTCGATCATCAGGAGCAGCGCCAAGGCTTCGCGCGAGACGCGGTCCGGGGAGTCCATCAGCACCGGGGCCAGGTCGGCCAGCGGGCTCCGCTCCCAGCCGCCCGGCAGATAGCTCTGTCGCCCTCCGGTCAGCACGATCCCGCGGCCGAGCTCGGAGGCGAAGGCCGCCAGCGCCGCCTGCTGGTCGAGGCCGAGGGCGGAGGCGGGCGTGTCGACCAGGACCAGGGCATCCCAGGCTTCGAGCAGGCTCAGGCGGCTGGGCAGGCGCGGGGGCGCGAGCACCGTCGCGTCCAGGCCGGCGGCGCCCAAGAGGTCGGCCAGGCCCACCGCACCCGGCCCATCGCCCAGGACCAGAACCGCGATCGGCGGAGCCACGAAGGCGGCGGCCTGTAGCCGATCGTTGCCCGGCTCGACGTCGCCTGCCGCCTCGATCCGGCCTTCGAGCCGCAGCGGACCGACCGTATCGACGCCCAGCTCCAACGCGAGGCTCTGGTCGCCGGCCGGAAGGCTGAGCTCCCGACGTGCCAGCTCGCGCTCGGTCTCGCCCAGCGCCAGCACCGTCAAGCGCCCCTCGACCGGAGCGCTCGCGCGCAGGCGCAGGCGCAAGGTCACCGAATCGCCCACGCGAAAGCTGGGCGGAAGGCGCATCTCGGTCAGCGCCAGATCCAGGCCGCCGCGGGCGGGCAGCGGCAGGACATCGATGCGACTGCCGGCCGCCGCCGCGCGGGCGGCGGCCTCGAAGGGGCTGACCGGTGCCGCCGCGGGCGGCACGCCATGCGCCGGCGCCGAACCGGTGGCTGGCGCCGTCCAATAGCCATCCGAGATCACCACGATACGACCGCCATTCGGCCGGGCGCGGCGAGCCAGGTCGATCGCCTCCGCCAAGGGGCTGGCCTCGACGTCGCCAAAGTCCAGGCGCGGCAGCAGGTCGATCGCGGGCCCGGCCGCCGCGAGCGCCGCCTCCACCCGATCTCCGGGCAGACTCGCCGAACGATCCAAGAGCAGCAGCGGGGGCAGCCCGGCGCCCGAGTCGAGCGCCGGCCGGGCCAGCGCGGCAGCGATCAGGAGCAGCACCAGCCCACGCTGGCTCGCAGCCCAGCGCCCTCCCCCGGCGCGCCGTTCGAGCCAGGCCGCCGCCAGGGCGAGCGGCAGGCCGATCCAGAGCCACTCCGGCCAGGTCAGGAGCAGCGACCAGCCTTCAATGCTCATGCCGCCCCGCTCCCCATCGCCTCGCCACGCGTGCGGCGCCGCGCGGCGCCGAGCAGGCCGGCACGCCAGGCGCCTTCGATCATCAGCAGCAACAGGGCCAGCCCCGCCAGCCAAGGCCAGAGCGGACGCCCACCCGGGACCGCGAGCGGTCTGGCCCTGTCGGCGGGCCAGCCTTCGGCCGCTCCGCGCAAGTCCTGCTCGGCCAGCGGCGGCGCCATGGCAACCGCCTCGCCGACACTTGGCTCGGCGCCTCCGGTCCCGCCTTCGGCCAGCCAGGCCACCGCACGCGCCACCAGCAGCGGAAAGGCCAGCCGGTCCATGAGCCCCCCGCGCTCGGGGTCGAAGGCCATCACCATCACGCGCCCGGTCGGCCCGGACCAGGCCAGGATCGCCGGAAGGCTGTCCGTCTGCAGCAGGACCTCGGCGCCGGCCGGGGCCTCCATCGCGCGCAGACCCACCAGGTTGAGGCCGCTGAGGTCGAGGCCCTCCGCCAGGCGGCCCGTCCCGGCGTCGACGACGCGGCCGTTGCGGGGCTCTCCGGCGATCGCCAGCGGGCCGCCCGGCTCGGGCCGAACCAGGAGCAGGCCGCCCGGCGGCGGATCGAGCGGCGCCGGGCCGACGAAGACCGAGACCTGGGGCCAGGCATCGGTTCGATAGTCGCCCAGGCCCACGCGCGCGAGCGTCGCGCCAGGCAGCGCGGCGAGGGCGCGGGCCAGGGCCGGTGACTCGCCGGCCAGCTGGATGCGGGTGCCGGGCAGCTCGGGACGCAGCTGGCGTCGATCGTCGTCGGGCCAGGCGTCGCCGGCGTCGAGGGCGAGCGTGACCTCGCGCGCGGAGGGCGGCAGGCTCCACGCCGCGTCCTGGCTCTCACCCGGCGCCAGCGTCAGCTCGCGCGAGGCGATCTCGCTGCCATCGACCCAAAGCCCGAGTCGGGCCTCACGCGCCTGATCGGCGAAGCTCGAGGCGCGGGCGAAGAGCCAGAGCCCGCCGGCGGCCTGGCGCAGCGCGGCGTCGCTCAAGCCCAGATTGTCGACCGCGGAGCCCACGCGCTCGAAGCGGGCCGGCGGCGCGCCAGCGCTCGGCCGACCCAGGCCAGGATCCCCGATGACCACGATCTCGGCACCCGGCCGGGCCACCGCGGCAGCCAGGGCCAGGGCCTGGTCGAGGTTCGCGCCGGCCTCGATCGACGGCGCGAGCCGCTCCAAGGCGGCGCGCGCCGCGCGGCCATCCGGGTCGCCGGCGACCAGTACCCGCGGTCGGGCGTCCATCGCCACGACGCCCACCTCGCCGCTGCTGGTCGCCAGGAGGTCCCGGGCCAAGGCGCGGGCCTCGGACCAGCGACCGGCCACGCGCATGCTGGCCGAGCGGTCCAGGACCAGCACCCGCTCCCGTGCCGGGTCCGCGCCGCCGAAGCCGCGCGGACACGCGGCCGCCAGCGCCAGGCTGGCGGCCACCGCCAGATGCAGCAGCAGCAGCAGGGTCGGCGGCACGCGCTGGCGGCGCGGCGGCGTCGCGGCCAGCAGGCTCAACCAGGGACTGAGCGAGGGAACGCGCATCGGGCGCGGCCGACGGCGCCGCAGATGCAGCCAGACGATGATCGGCAGACCGGCCAGCAGCACCAGGGCGAGCGGGTAGCCGAAGCTCACGCGCGACCCTCGAGGATGGCGCGGCGCTGGAGATAGGGGATGATCGCCTGTTCGATCGACCAGCTGGCGGGCAACAGGGAGTGGCTGGCCCCGTGGCGGCTGGCCACACGCCCGAGCAGCTCCAAGCGCCGCAGCAAGGCCTGCCGATAGGCCGCGCGCATGGCCGCATCGACGTTCAGCGACCGCCGCGCCCCCGACTCGGCGTCGATGAGCTCGAACGCACCGTCCAGCTCCGGCCGCAGCTCGGCGGGATCGAGCACCTGCAGCAGCAGCAGGTTCCAGCGCGGCAGCGGGGCCAACGCGAGGGCTCGATCGAGATCGTCGACCAGCCAGAAGTCGCTGATCACCACGACCAGACCGCCCGGCCGACCGCGGATACTACGCTCCAGCACCGGCGTCAAGGCCGTGGACTCGGAGGGCACCGGTTCGAGCCGTGCCAGCCGCCGCAGCATCTCTCGGGCCGGTCCGATGCCGCGTGAGGCTCCGGCTGGGGCGTCATCCGGATGCTGTGGAAAGACGGTCAACCCCACTCGGTCGCCGTGGGCCAGCGACATCCAGCCCAGTGCCGCCGCCAGCTGGCGCGCGCGCTGCCACTTGAGCGGCAGCACCGCCATCGAGAGGCTTGCGTCCAAGACCAGCTGCACGTCGGCCGACTGCATCACCCGACCGACCTTGACGAAGACCTCGTCGTGTCGCGCGGCGGCATTCCAGTCGATGTGCCGCAGGTCGTCGCCGGGGCTGTAGGGGCGGTGGTCGATGAAGTCGGCCGCCGGCACGCGACGGCTGCCGGGACGTCCGCCGACCGTCTGCGAGACCCGGCCCAGCCGCAGGCTCATGCGCTCGAGCCGGCGCAGGAAGGCCTCGTCGAAGGCCAGATCGGCGCCGGCGCCGGGCGCGCTCTCGGCCCCTCGCATCGCGCGCTTCACGGCGCGCGCTCGGCCGGGGCGAAGTAGCGCCGGACGGTGTCGCGCAGCTCCCACGGCACGCGCTGCGGATCCGTGCCGACCTGGAGGCCAGCCGCCTCGATCCGACCGATGCCGGCCGGCCCGGCCGCGCGGTCGGGCGCCTCGGCCGGGCCCTCGAGGGGCGCGTCGGCGGCGCTGGCGCCGGTGGTCCGACCGCTGCTGCGCGGCGCGTCCGGCTTCCTCGAGCTTCTCAGCCCGAGGACGGTCGGGTCCGCGTTCAGGGCCGCCACGGGCGGGCCGCTGCGCAGGCTGGCCTGGACCGGCGAAGGGTCGGGCCTGCGCCGCGTGGACAGCGCGTCCAGGGCCGATGCCAGATCCTCCAAGGCCTTGGCGCGATCGGTGGGGCGATCCGAGCCCAGCTCGCGCCCGGAACCGCGCAGGGCCTCGGCCAGCTCGGGATCGATCGGCTCGAGCTCGCGCGCGACCTCCTGCAAGGCATCGGCCAAGGCCTCGCGCCCTCCTTCGGACAGGCCGCCCGCGCGGTCGGCGAGCGATCGTGCGGCCCGGGCGGCAGCGGCCGGGTCGCCCTGCGCCAGCGCCCGGGCAATGTCTCCAGCAGCGGCATGGTCGCCCAATGCGCCCGCCAGTCGCGCACCCGCGGCACTGCCCGGGCCGGGTCCCCCAGCGCCGGGCTCGGAGCCCGATGGATCGAGCGTCTGGGTTTCGAGCGGCGGCAGGCCGGGCCACCGTTCGAGCTCGGGCAGTCCGACCAGACTGCCCATCAGGATCCATAGCCCGGCCAGCACCAGGGCCAGGCCCGCCAGCATCTCGGCCTCGCGTCGGGTCCCGTCTCGGTCCAGTCGGCCCGCGCCATCCAGCCCGGCCACCGCCGATGCCGCGTCGTCGAGCAGCCGAACCTCCACCCCGCTCTGTGCACCCCGTCGGTCGACCTCGACGGCCGTGGTCAGCAGCTCGGCCAGTCCAAAGCGCCGGTCGAGCTCGCGCTCGAGCCGCGAGCCGGCCAGCCGACGGCTCTGCCACAGCCAGGCCAGGACGAAGGCCAGCCCCGTGAGCCCGAACCCGGTCCAGGCGGTCCATGGGATCCAGCCGGCGTATCGCGCCAGAAGCCCGATCAGCGGAACCAGGAGCGACAGCCAGGCCGCGCGCAACACGAGCCTTCGCCGCCGTTGGGCACCGAGCCGATCGCGCAGCTGCTCGAAGCGGATGCGGAAGTGGATCACGCCGCGGCCCCCGTGGCCAGTCGCCGTCGCAGGCTGCGCGCGATCAGGGCCAGGCCGACGAGCGTCAGGGCCCATCCGAGCGGCGCCTGGCGCCGATCCAATTCGACCACCCGGTCTCGCGCCCGCCCGGCCGCGGCCGTGTTGCCGATCTTCGCGAAGCCTTGCATGGCCCGATGGCCCGCCTGGCGCGCTTCGGCGACGCGCCAGGCGGGCAGCCGCCGAGCCCGATCCAGGTCGGCTTCGGCCGCCACGCCCATCCGAGCCCGCTCGAGCAGGGCCGTGGCATAGGCGCTGCCCGGCTCGTCGCCCAGCCGCGTCAGCCCCTCGAGGGCCGCTTCGCCGTCCTCGGCGGCTTCCGCATAGCGACCGGCCTGCAGCGCAGCGGCCGCTTCGCCTGCCCGACGGCGGGCCGCCAGACCCGCCTCGGCGTCGCTCAGGCGCTCGCGAGCCGCCTCGGCGGCCACCGGATCGATGCTTTCGAGCAGCGAGACGGTGCTCGAGAGCTGCATCGCGGCAGCGGCGAAGTCACCCCGGCGCATCAGGTCTTCGGCCGACCCGAGATCGGCGCTGTAGAGCGCATGCTGGCGCCATCCGCCGTCGAGGTAGCGCGGCAGCCAGGCCTCCCATTCGGCGGCCAGCTGCGAAGGAGGCATGCCGTAGCTGTCCTCCAAGGCTTCGCGCCAGCCGGCCGCCGAAGCATTGGCGCGCACGAACTCGAGCAGCCGCGCGAAGCCCTGACGCTCCACCAGAAAGTGGACGATGGCCAGGCTCTCCGGCTGCGCCAGGGCGGGATCGAGGTACTCGGCGCCGGCGGCGTTGAGCGCCGACCAGTCATGCAACGCGGCCGCATCGCGCGCATCGCGCAGACGCGCGACTCCCGAGGCGGTCGCTTCGCTGGGCTGGAGGAGGTATTGCGCCAAGCCGCTCTGGAAGCCCGCCGGAAGGCGGTCCGCACTCGCATGCGCCACGAAGAGGTAGGCCAGCTCCAGGCGCAAGGCATTGTCGAGCCGTGGCTCGAGCTGGCCCGGTATCGGGGCGGGCGGATCGCTGGCACCCAGCGCGCGAGGCAGGGAGATCGCCACCTCGCGACGGCCGCGCCTGGCCTGCGCCAATACGCCCCCCACCTCGACGAAGAGCGGGTTGGCGGCGAGGAATGCCGCGTCATCGCGATACAGGCGCAGGGTCACCGGCAGCTCGAGCGCGTCGGCGAAGGCGGAGGACAGCTGTCCATAGATCGCATCGGCGCGCTCGGCAAAGTAGTCGCGAAAGGGCTCCGCGCCGGCTGGATAGACGATCGCGATGGCCTGGCCGTCCTGCTCGAGCCAGCCGTCCGCCTGGGCCGCCACGAGGCCCGGGACCGCCAGCCGGGCCAGGACGAGCGCCGTGGCGAGCCGCCGCAGCGACGGAAGCGACCGGAGAGCCGAGAGCATGGGTAGCACGATGCCGGATTGTAGCAGTCGCCCGGCCCCCGGCAACGCGCCCCAGGGCCGACAAAGCGTCAGCGTTTCGGCCAGCGCCCGGCACGCCGACGGCATAGACTCATGGCGGTATTCAACGACGCCACATCCGCTGATGGAGTGACCCATGGCATCCAACGACCGGTTCCTCGTAGCCATCGTCGCCGGCGTGTCGCTGCTGGTGGTCGTGGCCTTCGCCGTCGCACGGCTCCAGCCGGAACCGAGCTTCCGGCCCGATGGCGATCCGGAGTCCGCCGCCCATAACTACCTCCTGGCGCTGGAGCGCCAGGACTGGCCGCGCGCCTACGGCTACCTCTCGCCCAGCCTGGTCTGCTACCCCGCGACGGCGGCGCAATTCGTCGATGACTTGAGCGAGGACAACCGCTGGCTTCGTGAGTTCGAGGGTGTCGAGCTGCGGGTCGTCGACTCCAGCGTGCAGGGCGACGTGGCGCTCGTCACCGTGCGCGAGACCCGCTATTGGAGCGGGGGGCTCTTCGACAGCGGCCAGAGCAGCAACGACTTCGAGATGAAGCTCATCCGCGAGTCCGGGATCTGGCATCTGACGCGCTCGGACCAGTACTGGTGGTGGGGCTGGAGCGACGCCGTCGAGGGTCGCTGCCGCGAGGGCCGCGTTCCGCTCCCGGAACCGGCGTCGCCGGAAGGACGGTGACGCCATGGCCTCCATTCGACGCGCCTATGTCTTGATCACGTCGGGCATCGCGTTCCAAGCGGCCACATGGGCTGCCATCTTCCTGCTTCGCGGCCTGCTCGATCCGGGTCGAGACGGCTCTACCCGCGACTTCGCGCTGCAGATCGCCGTCCTGGTGGTCACGGTCCCGATCTGGCTGGCGCACTGGCGCTGGGCGGGGCGCCTGGCCAGCGCAGGTCCGGCGGAACGGTCCGCCGACGCCCGCCGGCTGTACCTGTTGGCCATGGACGTCCTCTTCGTGCTGGCCGCGCTGGTGCAGGCGCAAGCATTGCTGCGGACGCTGCTGAGCCCATTGGCCTCCGCCGGGGCACCCGACGCCAGCGAGCTCGTCCGCAGCGCGGTGAGCCTGGCCGTCTTGCTGCTGGCCGCGCGCTACAACCGGGGCCAGCTGCGTGCCGACATCGCCGCGGTCGGCGAACCGGGCCGCGCGCCCTCCTTGCGTCGCCTGGCCGTCTTGGGCCTGTCCGGCGTCGGTCTGGCGCTCTGGGCCAACGCGACCATCGGGCTCCTGCGCAGCCTGGCCAGCGGTCTGGATCGAGCCGCGCCCGCGGTGCGCCTGACCGGCAGCAGCCTGGCCGGTCTGGCGAGCAGCGCCTGCGTCGGGTTCGGTCTCTGGCTCTGGTTCTGGCGTCGGGCGCAGCGCCGCTTCGACTCCGGCGACCCGGACGAGGAGCGCGCCACGCTGCGCAAGCTCTATCTCTACGCCGCGATCCTGGTCACGGCCGTCGCCAGCGTGGTCAATGCCGCGCTGCTCCTGGCCGGCGCCTTCCGACAGCTGCTCGGCCTGAAGCCGATGGGCGACTTCCGCGATCCCCTGACCATCATCCTGGTCAGCGGCGTCGTCTGGGCATGGCACCACCGCGTGCTCGAGCGCGACGCCGCCGCGGCGCCCGAAGCACCGCGCCAAGCCGGCATTCGCCGGCTCTATGCCTACCTGATGGCGAGCCTGGGTCTGGCGGCCGCCAGCGTCGGCCTGGCGGGCCTGCTGGGCGTCCTGATCCGACGGGTCGGCGCGGCGGACATCGGCGAGGCCCAGCTCGAGCTCCTGGCCTGGTCGGCGGCGGGTCTGCTCGCCGGCCTGCCGGTCTGGGCCCTGCCCTGGCGGCGTGCAGAGGCCGAGGCCCGAGCGGGCGGCGAGGCCTCCGATGCGGCCGAGACGGCCCGCGACGCGCTGCCACGCAAGATCTACCTCTACCTGGCGCTGCTGGCGGCCGCGATGGCGCTGATCGTCAGCGCCGTCTATCTGATCTACCGCCTGGTCAGCCTGGCCCTCGGCGAAGCCGATCCCCAAAACGACCTGGGCATCGACATCGCACGCGCCCTGGCGGTCGCGGCGATCGCCTCGAGCATCTGGGCCTATCACATACGAGTCCTGCGCGGTGACGGCGACCTCGACAGCCGGGCACGGCGCGACCGTCTGGCCGAGCTGACGACGCTGGTCGTCGATTCGGGCGACGGCCGGCTCGGCCATGCCCTGCTGGCCGCCCTGGATCGATCGCTGGCCGGGCTGCCGGTGGCGGCGCTTGGCTTGAGCCTGGCGGCCCGCGATCGCCTGGGCGCCTCGGGCGCCGAAGACGCCGGACCGGCGGAGGCGGTGCCGACCGAAGCGGCCTTGGCGGCGATCGATGACGCCGCGCTGTTGATCCTGCCCTGGAACGCGCTCGAGGCAGGCAGCGAGCTCCCGGAGCTGGCCGAGGCCATCGCCGCCAGCCGTGCCCACAAGCTGCTGCTTCCGACACCAGCGTCGGGCGTCGACTGGGTCGGCGTCGATCGCTGGGAGACACCGGAGCTGATCGAGCAGACCGTGGCGGCGGTGCGGCAGATCGCGGCCGGCGTTCCGGTCGAGCCCGAACGGCCGCTCGGCGTCGGGACCCTGATCCTCCTTGCGATCGGAGGCCTGGTCACGCTCCTGATCGTCGGCGTTCCCTTGGCGTCGCTGGTGGCCCGTCTGTTCTGATGAGGGCCGGGCGCGCCGGTCGGTAGAGCGCTTCGTACCGCTCGAGCGTCCGTTCGAGGCCATGGGGCTGCGCTCGAGCGACGCTGGCCGCGCCCATCGCCGCCCAGCGTTCCGGATGGTCCGCGAGCTCCGCGATGCACCGCGCCGCATCGTCCGGATCGCCGGGCGCGAAGAGGTAGCCGTTGATGCCCGGCTCGACCAGCTCGGGCAGGGCCACGGCATCGGCCAGCAGCAAGGGCAGCCCGCACGCCATCGCCTCGAGCGAAGCCAGGCTGAGCAGCTCGGCCTCGCTGGCCATGACGAAGATGTCGGCGCTGTTCAGCAGCACATGCAGGTCCTGGTGGACGAAGCCGGTGAAGCGGACCCGGTCGCCCAGCTCCAGCGCCTGCGCCAACGACTGGAGCGCTTCCGACGCGGCGCCGCGCCCGACGACCGCCAGCTGAAGATCGGGCCGATCCAGGCGCTGCATCGCCCGAAGCAAGACATCGATCCGCTTCTCGCGGTCGACACGTCCCACGAAGACCAACAGCGTCCGCGTCGGGTCCAGGCCGAGCTCGCGTCGGCAGCGGACGCGATCGACCGACGGATCCGGCCGAAACCGGTCCAGATCGATGCCGCAGGACACGGCGTGCACCGGAATTCCCAGCGACCGCTGGCGCAAGATCTCCGCCGCGGCCAGCGACTGAGCGGTCACGACGTCCAGGCCACGATACACCCGCAGCATCCATGCCCAGAGCAGGCGCTCGAGCAGCGGCATGAACCGCACATGACCGGGTAGATAGGGCGCGACGTTGGCCGGCATGAAGTGGTTGGTGCCGACGAGCCGGATGCCACGCCGACGGGCCTCCCGCGCCACCCGCCGACAGAGCGGATAGTGGTCTTGCAGGTGCACGACCTGCGGACGCAGTTCGTCCAGGATCCGCCGGATTCGGGACCTAGCCGGCAGCGGCACGAAGCTGTCGGGATGCACCCGCACCGCGCTCAAGGAGGCCATGCCTTCGAGCTGAACGCCGTCTCGCCGCTCGGCGTAGGCCTTGCGGCGTTCGGAAGGGAAGAGGCAGACGACCTGATGGCCTCGGCCCGCCAGGCCTCGGGCCAGATTGGTGGTGAAGATCGCCTGCCCGTTCAGGGCCGGATGGTAGGTCGTGCCGCAGATCAGGATGCGCATGTGCGGCGCATCGCCTGGCGCTCGACCGTGGCATCCGCGGTGACCGGACACCGCCCGCGCTCGAAGGTGGCCGGGCGATCGGCCCGTCCGAGCCCCATCGCCTGGCGAGCGCCGACCGGTGCCCCCGTCAAGGCGGTCATCTAGGATGGCTCCCGTGTGTCGGAAGGCTCGACCTCCAGCCGCCACCGCGCCTGGCTACGCCGGCCCGCGCGGAGCAGCAACACCAGGAAGGCGAGCGAAGCTGCCAGGACGACGTACTCGAGGCCACGCTCGACACGGCGAATGGCCTCGGTGGCATAGAAGCCGATGAGCACCAGCGCGCCGGTCCAGATCGTCTCGGCGGCGACGAGCGCCGGCAACCAGCGCCGCAGCGGCAGCCGCAGGAGACCGGCCGTCAACAGCGATGGGATCACGAAGCTCACGGTCAGCTTGGCGAAGAAGAGCACCTTGAAGGCATGGGCCTGCATCGACTGCCGAAGGTGCTCGAGCAGCTCGCGGCGGAGCCCGTGTCGCTCGGCAAAGCGGAACAGGGCATCGATGCGCCCCATGAAGCCCAGCGCGTACCACAGCCCATCGGCGCTGAGGTTGCCGATCGAGGCAGCCAGGAAGACGTCCCAGGGCCGAAGCAGGCCCGCCGATGCCGCCGCCGCGCCCAGGAGCGTCGCGATCGGGCCCTCGACGGCGACCAGGAGCGCCAGCATCAGGTAGGTCCATGCGCCGAGCTGGGGCAGCTGGCCCGATGCCACGCCGCCAAGGGCGGCTCTGACGAGATCGATGAGGTGACTCATGCGACCCGGACTCCCTCGGTGGAGGCAACCTGCGCTCGGCACCGGCCCGCGCCGGCCGCCATGCCGACCCAGGGTCCAACGACGGCGCTAGCATACGCGCGTAACCTGCCTGCGGCCAAGTGCGGCGCGACGTCCGCGGCGCCGCCGCCGGCCGGGGACGGTCCGTGACTTCGACGACAAGATGGCTACAATCCCCAGAGCTTCGGACAGGCTTGGAGGCGTGAATGGCCGCATTCTGGTGCGCGTTGACCATCGGACTCTTGGTTCAAGGCTTCAAGGGCGTTGCTGCATCCTGGCGCTCGCGACGCGTGACCCTCCATCGTTTCTTCGAGCCCGGCGGCATGCCGAGCGCCCACTCGGCGTCCGTCGCCGCGCTCTCGAGCATCACCGGCTTCAAAGCCGGCTTCGGCTCGCCGGTGTTCGGCGTGGCGCTCTACTTCAGCTTGATCATCATGTACGACGCCGCCGGCTTGCGACGTGCAGCCGGCCGTCAGGCAGCCATCCTCAACCGAATGCTCGAAGCACAGGACGGCGACCCGACGGAGGCTCAGCCCAGGCTGATGGAGCTGTTGGGTCACTCCCCGCTCGAGGTCGCGATCGGCGCGCTGCTCGGCATCGGAGCCGCGATGATCTGGCACTACCTGCTTCACTGGTAAGCCAGGACCCGACCCGCGCCGGCCGGTGGCGCAGGGGCTCGCGAGCCGTGCTATCATCGCCGGCATGCCCCGCCCGATCCAGGCTCTCGACGACCTCACCATCGCCCGCATCGCCGCCGGCGAGGTGGTCGAGCGCCCGGCCAGCGTGGTCAAGGAGCTGGTCGAAAACGCCATCGACGCCGGAGCGACCGACATCCGGGTCGAGCTGCTCGCGGGCGGTCGACGCCTGATTCGGGTCGCCGACGATGGCCACGGCATTCCCGCCTCCGAAGTCGAGCTGGCCTTCCGCAAGCACAGCACCAGCAAGATCGTCCAGGCCAGCGATCTCGAGACCGTGGCCACGCTCGGCTTCCGCGGCGAGGCCCTGGCCTCGATCGCGTCGGTCGCCCATGTCACCTGCCTGACCCGCGCCGCGGGGGAGACCGAGGGCCGGCGCCTGCGCATCGACAACGGGCGCGTGGTCGACCTCGCGCCGGCCGGTGCGCCGCAGGGCTGCACGATCAGCGTCGAGAACCTGTTCAACGCCGTGCCGGCCCGGTTGCGGTTCTTGAAGAGCGATCGCACCGAGGCCGGCCACGTTCACGACGTCGTGGCCCGCTACGCGTTGGCGCACCCGGCGATCCGGTTCCGCTATCGACGCGATGATCGGGACGTCTTTCGGTCGGAGGGCTCGGGCCAGATGGCGGATGCGCTGGCAGCCACGCTCGGACGCGATCTGGCATCGTCGCTGATCGGCATCCAGGGCCGCCGCGAAGCGGAGGCGTCGATCGATGCGATCGAGGTGCGCGGCTTCGTCAGCCCGCCCCACCTGCACCGCGCCACGCGGGCCCACATCACGCTGCTGGTCAACGGGCGCTGGGTGCAGGACAGCCAGCTCAGCTGGGCGGTGATCCAGGCCTATCACTCGCTGCTTCCCAAGGGGCGTTACCCGGTGGCGGTGATCTTGATCGAGCTACCGGCGAGCGCGGTCGATGTCAACGTGCATCCGGCCAAGACCGAGGTCCGCTTTCGCGATCGTCGGCCGGTCTTCGCCACGCTTCAGCGGGCCGTCCGCGCCGCGGTGATCGACCAGGCCGGCGTTGCGCCGGCCGAGCTGCCGCTGCCCGGTGACCGGCGTGGCGCAGCCTGGCGGGCGCGCGAGCCCCATCGACCGCGCTTCGATCCCAGGCGCGACGCAGGGCCGCGCTCGGGCGCCGACTCGGCCTCGATCGGCGTCGCGACCGGCTCGGGCCGGCTACCCGGCTACGAGCGCCCGGAGGTCCGGGCCGAAGTCGAGCCGCTCGGGGGGAAGGTCGGCGAGACGGCCGCCGTCTGGCGCGGAGAGCGAGCGGGTTCGGCAGCCGCCGCCCAGGACCCGAGCCCCGCCGCGCCGAACCAACCCGTGCCGAACGCCGAGCCGCTGACCGCCGGCGGTGGCCGACTGCCCTTCCTGCGCCTGATCGGGCAGCTGGCCCAAAGCTACCTGCTGGCGGAGGGCCCCGACGGGCTCTACCTGATCGACCAGCACGCGGCGCACGAGCGCGTGATGTACGAGGCCTTCATGGCGCGGCACACCGAGCTGCCCGCCCAGTCGCTGCTCTCACCCGAGATCGTCGCCCTCACCCCACGTCAGATCGGGCTGATCGACGAGGAGTCGGAGACCTTTCGCCGCCTCGGCTTCGACATCGAGGCCTTCGGAGAGGACAGCGCCCTGGTACGCGCCTTGCCGCGTGATCTCACCGGGTCCAGCGACGTGGCGGCCACCGTGCGCGGCATCCTGGACGCCACCGAAGCCGGCGAAGCGCCGATCGATCAGGCCTTCGAGGCCAGGCTGGTGCGCGCCGTCTGCAAGCGCGCCACCGTCAAGGCCGGGCAGACCCTGTCCCCCGCCGAGCAGCAGCGTCTGGTGCAGGACCTGGAGGCCTGCGCGAGTCCCTGGACCTGCCCACATGGGCGACCGACGGTGACGGTCATCGGCGCCGATCGCATCGCATCCCTCTTCGGACGCAACTGAACCGTCGCGCTGCCCCAGCCCCGTCGGCTCGCGGCGCTGTTGACGCCGGAACCTGGCTCACCTATGCTCGTGAGGCCTCAGCAGCCTGCCGATCCGGGCGCTCCGCCGTGGATCCTTCGGCTCCCGAGGCGTTTCGACATCTCGGGCCGCCGCCTGCGGGCCGCCGGGGGTCACGCTTCTTCACGGCGCAGCGTCAGGGTTGATTCGCTGGCGCCGCGCACCGATCTCGCACCGTCCACGTCAGGAACGAAACCCGAATGCGTCTGGAGGCAGGCCGAACCGGCAGACGTCGAAGCCCGGGCCGAGGCGCGCGGCGCCAGCCCGGCCGATCGGCTCTGGCGAGGAGCCTCGCCCTGGGCTTGCTGATCGCGCTCGGCGCCACACAATCCACCGCCGCGCTGCGCTCGCGCGACGCCGCCGGAGCACCCGTCCCGGTCGGCCAGGCACAGGATCCGCTGCCGGACCTGATCGTGGAGGCGGGGGAGACCCGCGTCCTGACCGGCACGCATCGCTTCGACGAGGTCATCGTCCGGGCGGGCGGGCGGCTCGTGGCGGGCGATTACGCCGGCCGGCCACCGGACGGCGGCGAGCCGGGCGGGCGGCTCGAGCTCCTGGCACGACGGATCGAGGTCGAGGCCCTGGGACGGATCTCGGCCGACGGGGCGGGCTATCGCGGCCTGCCGGAGAGCAAGGGCGAAGGCCCGGGCGGCGGCGAGGGGGGAATCACGTCGTGGATCACGAGCGTCGATGAGACGCCACGACATCCCACCTCGTCTGGCGCCGGCGGCGGCTACGGCGGCCGCGGCGGCGACGGCGTACAGGACGGCAAGCGCGGCGCCTGGAAGGGCGGCGCCACCTACGGCGAATCGGTCGCGCCGCAGCTGGGCTCGGGTGGCGGCGCGGCGCCGCAGTCGCATCACGAAGCGCGCAGCCTGGCGGGCGGCGACGGCGGTGGGCTGCTGGTCTTGCGGGCGGAGGAGCTGGTGGTCGACGGGCTGCTGTCCAGTGACGGCGAGGAAGGCGAGTCGGGCGAGTTCGACGCGGGCGGCGGCGGCTCCGGCGGCGGCCTGCTCGTCGAGGTCGGTCGGATCGCGCTTCGCGGCCAGATCTCGGCCCGCGGCGGCCGCGGCGGGCGCGCCTCCAACGTCGGCGGCTCCGGCGGCGGTGGCCGCATCGAGCTGACCTGGTCGGCCGGCGATCTGGCGCCCGGTGAGATCCTGACATTGCCCGGAAACGGCCCCTGCCCCGATCCGGACGAGCTGAGCCCACGCGCCTGTGCCGGCACGCTGAAGCTGCACGATCTTCGGCCGCGCCGGATCTACCTGCCGATGCTCACCCGATTGGCCTGCATCGGCCCCAATCGCAAGGCCATCGCGCTCGTCATGGACGTCTCGGGCAGCATGGCCGAGCCAACCCGGACCGGTCGACCGGCCATCGCGGCGGCCGTCGAGGCCGCCGGCGGCTTCCTGGACCGATTGACCTTCGAGGACCGGGTCGCCCTGGTGGCCTTCGACAGCAGCGCCCGCCTGGTCGCCCCCTTGACGGCCGACCTGGACCTGCTGCGCGACCGCCTGGCCGCGTTGTCGACCGCGAGCGGCTCCCGGCTCGACGCCGGCCTCGATGCCGGTCGGAAGGCCCTCGAAGCAGCACGACCGGGCGAGCGGCGCATCCTGGTCATGCTCACCGACGGACGGCCGAGCCAGGTGGAGGCCGCATCGGTGCGCCAAGTGGCCGACGCGGTACGCGCGGCCGGCGTCCGCCTGTATGCCATCGGCATCGGCGCCGAGGTCGACGCGTCGCTGTTGGCCGAGATCACCGGCGACCCCAGCCGGGTGTTCGTCGAGTCGGATGCCGAGGAGCTGTCCGCGCTGTATCATGCCATCGCCATGCGCGAGGGCTGCCCGACCCCGTGATGCCAACCTGTCCCGCGTCATCGGCGTCCCGGCGCCGTGTCGCGACCGCCACCGCCTCGCCCCGACGCCGGCCTCGGCGCCGGCTGGGGCGGGTCGCATCCATCGTCCATCCGCATCGAACCTAGGAGTGAGTCGGAATGCCAATCTCGTACCCGCGGCGCCGCGTCGCCGGCATGACCGGGGCCCTGGCCCTGGGCCTGTTCAGCCTGGCCGGGCCGCTCGGCCAGCCCGCCGACGCCCAGATGGGACCGCCGCAGCCGATCGACGCCAAGGGACTGCGCGTCGTGAGCCACCACGACCTCGGTCAAGCGCCGGGACGCACCAGCGACGTCTGGCTCCTGGGCGATACGGCCTTCACCGGCTATCGCTGCCCGGACGAGAACACGGTCGGCTCCTCGGTCATCGACGTCACGGATCCCGCCGCGCCGCGGGTGCTCTTCCAGACGCCGGTCGACCCCTACTGGTTCGCCAACGACGTCAAGGCCATCTCGATGGACACCGCCGCCTTCACCGGCGACCTCCTGGTCGAGCCGCTCGACGGCCCCTGCGGCGTGCCGGACGATGCCCTGCTGCCCCCGGCCACGACCCGCTTCTGGGACGTCTCGGACCCCAGCAGCCCGCAGCTGCTCAGCGAGCTGGTCACCGGCGACGGCGTGCACAACAGCTACGTCTTCAACCGCGGCGAGAACACCTATGTGATCCTGGCCGCGCCCGGCGCCGACACGGCCGAGAACGACACCGACACTCGGCAGTACGAGGATCGCGACCTGGATGCCGACCTGGTGGTGGTCGACGTCACCGACCCACGCACGCCCGAGATCATCGGCCGCTTCAACGCGCACGACGTCTACCCCGAAGCCGCCCTGATGTCGACCTTCCAGCACGACACCTGGGTCAACCAGGCCGGCACCTTGGTCTACGGCGCCTACTGGGACCTGGGCATGGTCCTGATCGACATCAGCGATCCCAGCCAGCCGAAAGCCCTGGGCAAGGTCGGCTACGCCGATCGCGCCGCCGGCAACACGCACGCCATCGTGCCCCTCGTCGGCGAGCAGGACGTCGTGATCACGGATGAGGTCTTCGACAACACCAACGCCCGCTTCGAGGTGCTCGACCCGGCCGCGATCGCGGGCGAGAAGGCCGCTGCCGCCGGCGGGCACCTGGATCCGCTGATGACCTTGCCCGGCCTCGCGCTCGAAGGCGACCTGGTCTGGGTCGGCCGTGGCTGCGACGCCGATCCGCAGTACAACATCTCGCAGCCGGACCCCTACCTCAACGACGCCACCGGCAAGATCGCCGTGATCCTGCGCGGTGACTGCTCCTTTGCCGGCAAGATCCGGCAGGCCCAGGAGAACGGCGCCATCGGCGCGGTGATCGTCAACAACAACGCCGGCGGCCCGGCGCCGATGGGCGGCGGCCCCCGCAACGACACCACCATCCCGGGCTGGGGCATCAGCCTGGCCGACGGCAACGCCATCACGACGACGCTCGAGGCCGGCACGCCGGTCCGCGGCAAGGTCCAGATCGTGCCGGACGCCTTCGGCTTCACCCGCTTCGCGGACGTCTCCGACCCGGCCATGCCCCGGATGCTCGCCAGCGAGTACACGATCCCGCAGACGCGGCAGGTGCCGGCGCCCGCCGGCACCTGGTCGGTGCACAACCCCTGGGTCGATGGCGACCGGGTCTACCTGAGCCACTACTCGGCCGGCGTGCGGGTGCTCGACGTGAGCGACCCCGGCGCGCCGAGCGAGATTCAGTACGCCGTGCTGGGCGTCCCGCAGGCGGACGGCAGCGTGCGCCGCAACAGCATCTGGGGCGTCATCACCGACGCGGACGGCTACATCTACGCCAGCGACATCAGCAACGGTTTCTGGGTGCTGGCCGAGGCCGAGCCGCCGATGCAGGACACCCCCACGCCGATCCCGCCCACGGCCGTCCCGCCCACCGCGGTGCCGCCGACGGCCCTGCCGCCCACCGTCGACCCGACCGAGGACCTCGGTCGGGTCTGCCCGCAGATCATCGGTCGCGTTCCGCAGGCCGCCATCCAGGCCGCCATCGCGAATCCGGCGGCGGTCGCGGGCTACAACCAGCCCCATGATCCCGCAAAGCCCTTGGGCCCGAACAATCCGCTGCGGACCTGGCTGTCGCTGCGCAGCCTGGCTTCGCCCTATCACCCGCTCTTCAACGGCCTGCTGTTCAAGGCCGGCTGTCCCTGATCGCCGGGTCCCCGGACGCGAAACGGGCCGGCGCCCTCAAGCGCCGGCCCGTTTCGCGTGGAGCCGCCGATCGCCGGCGACGGAAGCGCTGCTTGCCGTGATTCAGGCGAAGGCGCGACCGAAGCGGTTGGCGATGAAGTGCTCGTAGGGCAGGTCCTCCTGCCGAACGAAGCCGGAGCGCGGCAGCTGGCCCGAGGCGTGCAGGTCGAGCACGGCGCAGACACCGCTGGCGGTCGTGATCTGGATCGCGCCCCAGTGCCGCCCTCCACGCTCGGTGTGGTAGATCTTCTTGGCGTAGGCTTCCTGGCTGTAGACCCCGTTCCGCCAACCGGTGGCCGTCACGAAGACCAGCACGATGTCCTGGTGCGTGTGCGGCAGGGCGCGCTCGAAGATGCGCTTGAGCGTGTCGCGGTCCTCGTTGAGCTTCAGGTCCTCCATCAGCAAGGCCATGATGTCCCGATGGCCCGGGTAGCGGATGGTCTTGTAGTCCATGTTGCGGACGCGTCCGGACCAGCTGTCCGCCAGCGTCCCCAGCCCGCCGGAGGTGTTGAAGGCCTCGTAGTCCTCGCCGTCGATGCAGAAGACCTCGTGCCCGGCCAGGGGCGGCAGGCTCACTTTGCGGCCGGCCACGATGGCCTCGCAGGGGTTGCCGTACTCGTTGATCAGGCCGTCGGTCGACCAGGTGATGTTGTACTTGAGCCGGTTGTGCGGGTACAGGGGCAGGGCGCCCACCCGCATCTTGACGCTCTCCAGCTCCTCGAACTGCGAGGCCAGCCAGTTGGCCACGATCGACACGAAGCCGGGCGCCAGGCCGCACTGCGGGATGAAGGCCAGGTCCGAGCCCTCGGCCAAGGCCATGACCGCCTTGGTCGTCGCGACGTCCTCGGTCAGGTCCAGGTAGTTCACACCCTGTTCGCGCGCCACCTCGGCGATGCGAACGTTGCAGTGGTAGGGCGCGCAGCTGACCACGTAGCCTTGCCCCGCCAGCGCCACGGACAGCGCCGCGCGATCGCCGAAGTCGGCGGTGCTGTGGCGGCAGCCGGGCAGCAGGGCGCCGTCGGCGCCCGACACGGCCGCGCGGGCGTGCGAAGGATCGAAATCGACTGCGGTGACGGCGTAGTCACCAGAGGCGGCCAGCAGCTGACAGACGAGGCGACCGACCTTGCCGGTGCCCAACACCGCTACCGGGGTCGGGACACGCTTCTTCGGCGCCTCGGAGGGATCCGACATGGCTTCGACGCTCCTTACACTCGTGCGACCGGCCCGTGCCCGGTCGCGCTGCAGGACAGGCCCCGGGCAACCGGCAGATTCTGAAGCCTCCAAGGAGCCGGGTCAAGCTGGCGCGGGCCCCGTCCTGCTTTGCAAAGCGCAGTGGCCACGATACAATCGGTGCTTCGGCCGCCACGATCTCCGGTCGGGTTCCAGCGTGGCCGCCGACGACCCGAGCACGCGGAGGTGTCACGATGGCTCGTCTAGTCAAGAAGCTGCTCAAGCTCGGCGCCCTTGCCGGAGCCGTGGCAGCGGTGTTCCAGGGCCTGAAGCGGTTCAACGGATCGCCCGAGGGCGTCGGCGGCGAGGGCTTCGCCTTCGACGAGGGCGACGACCCCTATGCCATCGACGAGTCGACCCTTGGCGGTGAGGTCAGCCCCGAGCTCTTGGAGCGCCTGGTCTGTCCGCTGGACAAGGGCCCGCTGGAGCTGGTCGACGGCAAGTGGCTCGTCAACCGACGCAACGGCTACCGCTACCCGATCACCGACGGCATTCCCGTCATGTTGATCGAGGTCGGCGAGCGCTATCGAAGTGAGGATTCCATTGAGCGGTAAGGTTCGAGTCGCCATCATCGGTGTCGGCAACTGCGCATCGTCCCTTGTGCAGGGCGTCGAGTACTATCGCGGGGCGGATCCGGCCGGCAGGGTGCCGGGCCTGATGCACGTGAACCTCGGCGGCTACCACATCGACGACATCGAGTTCAGCGCCGCCTTCGACATCGATCGCACCAAGGTGGGCGTCGATCTGTCCGAAGCGATCTGGGCCGGCCAGAACAACACCATGCGCTTCGCCGAGGTGCCCCACAAGGGCGTCATGGTGAACCGTGGCATGACCCATGATGGCCTGGGCTTCTACCTCAAGCAGAAGATCGAGAAGGCACCCGGTCAGACGGCGCCCGTGGCACAGATCCTGAAGGACACCGGCACGGACGTCGTGATCAACTACCTGCCCGTCGGCAGCGAGATGGCCACCAAGTGGTACGTCGAGCAGGTGCTCGAGGCCGGTTGCGCCTTCGTCAACTGCATCCCGGTCTTCATCGCCCGCGAGAACTACTGGCAGCAGCGCTTTGCCGAGCGTGGCCTGCCGATGATCGGCGACGACATCAAGAGCCAGGTCGGTGCCACGATCGTGCACCGCGTGCTCACCAACCTGTTCATGGACCGTGGCGTGCGGCTGGAGCGTACGAGCCAGCTCAACGTCGGCGGCAACATGGACTTCTACAACATGCTCGAGCGCACCCGGCTCGAATCCAAGAAGATCTCCAAGACCAATGCCGTCACCAGCCAGCTCGACTACGCGCTGCCACCCGAAGATGTCTACATCGGGCCCAGCGACTACATCCCCTGGTTGACCGATCGCAAGTGGGCCCATATCCGCCTCGAAGGCAAGGCCTTCGGCGACGTGCCGCTCAACCTCGAGCTCAAGCTCGAGGTCTGGGACAGCCCCAACTCGGCCGGTGTCGTGATCGATGCCGTGCGCCTGGCCAAGATCGGCCTGGACCGCGGCCACGCCGGGACCCTCGAGGGGCCGAGCGCCTACTTCATGAAGAGCCCGCCGGTGCAGCACCCGGACGACCTGGCTCGCGAGATGGTCGAGGCCTACATCCAGGGCGATCGGGTCGTGGCCGGCGACACGTCGAACGGCACGCCAACCCGCTGAGCCCCGCCAGGCTCGCGGCAGGGCCGGTGCGGCCCGGCCCGCCGCGAGCCTGGCCGCACCGGAGCCGCGCATGCCCGCCACGAACCGGGATACCGGGCAGCCGCTTGGCGCTCCAACGCTGCCGTCGCCGGCCGAGCCGCCTCACGCGCTGAGCGCCGAGGCCCTGGTGGCTCGGCTGGCCAGCGATGCGTCGCTGGGCCTGAGCTCGGAAGACGCCAACGAACGGCTCGCCCGCCTGGGTCCCAACCGCATCGTCGAGGCGCCGCGTCCCGGTCTGGCGGCGGCGCTGTGGCGTCAGCTCGACGACTTCGTCATCTGGCTGCTCATCGTGGCGGCTGGGGTGGCGGCGATCGTGGGCCACCTCAACGGCGAGGGTTATGTCGATGCGCTGGCGATTCTGACCATCGTCGTCCTGAACGCCGTCATCGGCCTGGTTCAGGAGCGTCGAGCCGAGAACGCGCTGGCGGCACTCCAGGCCCTGGCGGCTCCGGCAGCCACCCTGATCCGCGACGGCAAGCACCGGGTGCTCCCGGCCGACCTGCTGGTGCCGGGCGACCTGGTCGTCCTGGAGGCCGGCGCACGCGTGCCGGCCGATCTCCGCTTGCTCGAGGCGGTCAACCTGCGCATCGAGGAAGCCTCGCTGACCGGCGAAAGCCTGGCCTCGGAGAAGCGGGCCGATCCGGTGCTTGCCGCGGACCGCCCGCTCGCCGATCGCACCAACATGGCCTTCCGAGGCACGGTGGTGCGCCAGGGTCGCGGACTGGGCCTGGTCACGCAGACCGGCATGCAGACCCAGCTCGGGCGGATCGCGGAGCTCATTCAGAGCTACGAGAACGAAGCCACGCCGCTCCAGAGCCGTCTGGCCGCCCTGGGCCGCAGCTTGGGACAGCTGACCCTGGGCGTCAGCGCCCTGGTCTTCGTCCTCGGCCTGGCACGCAGCACCGACCTGCGCCTGCTCGTGGCGGCGCCGGCCGACTACCTGTTGCGCTTCGGCGACACGATCCTCGAGCTCTTCATGGTCGCCGTCTCGCTGGCCATCGCGGCGGTGCCCGAGGGCTTGCCGGCCGTGGTGACCGTGGCGCTGGCGATCGGCATGCAGCGAATGCTGCGCCGAAACGCGCTGATCCGTCGCCTGCCGGCGGTCGAGACGCTCGGCAGCACCACCGTCATCTGCTCGGACAAGACCGGCACGCTGTCCCAGAACCGCATGGTGGTGGTCCAGGTCGAGCTGGAAGGCGAGACCATCGACGTTCGCGGTGAGGGCTACGCCCCCCTCGGTACCTGGTCGCGCGAAGGTCGACCCCTTCGGCCCAGCGACGACGCCGACCTGCAGCTCCTGGCGGTCGCCTCCCGGTTGGCCTCGGACGCGGTGATCGAAGCCGACGGCCAAGGCGGCTGGTCGGTCGTCGGCGACCCGACCGAGGGCGCCCTGGTCGCGCTGGCGGCACGCGCCGGCGTGAGCGAGGCAAGGCTGCCGACCGAAGCGCCGCGGCTGGCCGAGATCGCCTTCGACAGCGATCGAAAACGCATGACCACCCTGCATCGGGCCAGCGGCAGCCTGTTGCCCGAGCTGATCCCGGAGCTCCAGCAAGGCGACGTCATCGCGGTCGTCAAGGGCGCACCCGAGCTGGTCCTGGCGCGCTGCGACCGCTATCACCATCAGGGCCGGGTGGAGCCGATGCCGGAGGCGATCCGCGCCCGGGTCGCTCAAGCCCGCGAGCAGATGGCCTCCCGAGCGCTGCGGGTGCTGGCCCTCGCCTATCGGCCGCTGGATGCCTTGCCCGCATCGCCCGACGCGGAGCAGGTCGAGCGCGAGCTGGTCTTCCTGGGCCTGGTGGGCCTGCTCGATCCGCCACGGGCCGAGGTGGCCGAGGCGATCGCGCTCGCCCGCCGGGCGGGAGTGCGCACGATCATGATCACCGGCGACGATCCGGCCACCGCCCTGGCGATCGCCAGCCGGATCGGCCTGGCCGAGGCGGACGTCGAGGTGCTGACTGGCCAGACGATCGAAGGGCTCGAAGCCCGGGCGCTCGGCGAAGCAGTGGCGCGGGTCGTGGTCTTTGCCCGGGTCTCGCCCGAGCACAAGGTGCGCATCGTCGAAGCGCTCAAGGCGCGCGGCGAGATCGTCGCGATGACCGGCGACGGGGTCAACGATGCTCCGGCGCTGAAGCGGGCCAACATCGGCGTGGCCATGGGCTTGAGCGGCACCGACGTGAGCCGCGAGACGGCCGACATGGTGCTGACCGACGACAACTACGCCTCGATCGTCGCCGCGATCGAGGAGGGCCGCACCATCTACACCAACATCCGCAAGTTCGTCTTCTACCTGCTCAGCTGCAACCTGGGCGAGGTGCTGATCGTGCTGGTCGCCATCCTGGCCGGGATGGCCGACGGCGCGCCTCCCTTGCTGCCGATCCAGCTGCTCTGGCTCAACCTGGTCACCGACGGGTTGCCGGCTCTGGCGCTCGGCCTGGAGCGCGCCGAACGCGACGTCATGCAGCAGCCGCCGCGCGACCCGACCGAGGCCATCCTCTCGCGGCGCAGCTGGCCGCTGGTGGGCGTCCAGGCCTTGGCCGACGCCGCGGCCACCTTGGGCGCGATCTGGTGGGCGCTGCACGGCGCGCACCCGATGCTCGAGCACCACGATCGCGGCGCGATCCAATTCATGCAGACCGTCGCCTTCGCGACGCTGGCGCTGGCCGAGCTGCTGCGGGCCTATACGGCTCGTTCCGAGCGGCGCTCGATCCTCGCCCAGGGCCCGCTGACCAACCCCTGGCTGGTCGCGGCCACGCTGCTCAGCCTGCTCCTAGTGCTCGCGCCGATCTATCTGCCGGGGCTGCAGTCGGTCTTCCGGACGGTGCCGCTGACGGCCGACGTCTGGCCCGTGATCCTGGGCTTCGCCATCCTGCCAGCCCTGGCCGCCGAGCTGACCAAGGCCTGGCTGCGCCGTGGCGAGCGCCTCGCGGAGACCGGCGCATGACCCGCGGCGAGAAAGCCGGGCGCATCCAGGCGATCCTGGACCAGCTCTTCCCCGAGACGCCCATTCCGTTGGCGCATCACGATCCCTACAGCCTGCTGGTCGCGGTCCTGCTCTCGGCGCAGACCACCGACAAGAAGGTCAACCAGGTCACGCCGGCGCTCTTCGCCGCGGCGTCCGACCCTGCCGCGATGGCGGCCCTGGGCGAGGCGCGCATCCGCGAGATCGTGCGCGAGGTCGGCCTGGCACCCCAGAAGGCGCGGGCGATCGAAGGCCTGAGCCGCATGCTGGTCGAGGCGCACGCGGGACGAGTGCCCAGCGACCTCGAGGCCTTGGAGCGCCTGCCCGGCGTGGGCCACAAGACCGCCTCGGTGGTGATGAGCCAGGCCTTCGGCGTGCCCGCCTTTCCGGTCGATACCCATATCCATCGCCTGGCCGCCCGCTGGGGCCTTTCGGACGGCCGCAGCGTCGAACGCACCGAGCGCGACCTCAAGCGCATCTTCCCGCGCGAAGACTGGAATCGGCTCCATCTTCAGATGATCTACTTCGGCCGAGCCCATTGCCCGGCGCGCTGGCACCGGTTGGAGGACTGCCCGATCTGCAGCTGGGCCGCCACCAAGAAGCGGATGCGCGAAGAGGCGCGCGCCAACGACGCATTGCGCCAGCGGCGGCGCGGCTGAGCGGCGGCCTCGTCCGGCATGGGGGGTGCCCTGCTCAGGGCCGGCGGTCAGCCATGCCCGAAGGCGCGATGCAGCAGCTTGTCCCGGGCGCGCAGGACGCTGGCGTCCGATTCGGTCGGGCCGATCGCTTCCAGCGGGCTCCAACGCGCCGCCTTGGCATCCGACCCGGCACGCAAGGCATCGCCGCGCGCCCGAAACAGGTACCGAACGTCGAAGTGCAGGTGCGCCGGCTCGGCGTTCAAGGCCGGGATGGCGTGGACGTCGAGGTCGAAGGGCCCCGACCCGATGGCATCCACCCGGGTCAAGCCGGCCTCCTCGGCCAGCTCGCGCCGAGCGGCGGCCGCCAGATCGGCGTCGTCCGGATCGACGTGGCCGCCGGGCTGCAGCCATCGCCCGAGCTTGGCGTGGTGAATCAGCAGCAGGCGCTCGCCCCGGGCATCCAGGACGAAGGCGCTGGCCGTGAAGTGTCCCGGCTGATGGTGCCGTCGCGAGAAGACGTCGCCGGGGCACGCGAGCAGCTGCAACATGGCCTGCCGGTGACGAAGCTCGGCCGCGTCGGCCGGACGGAAGTCGGCCAAGGCGCGCGCGAGATCCGCCCGACGACCCTCATGCGGTTCAACCATCGGCGCCGCGCCCGAGCCAGGGCAGCCAAAGCCGACCGTCTCCGTCTGGAAGCGCGGTCGCGCTGGGTCCAGGGCCTGGGCCGGCGGTGGCGGTCGGCACGGCCGTCGGCGTCCCGGCCGTCGGCGTCGGCGTGGCGCCGACCGCCGGACCGAAGGCGCCCGCGACGGCCATGTCCAGGGCATACAGGCTGGTGCGCGCGGTGACGTACAGCGTCCGACGCTGATCGCGAGCCGCGCCGCCACCAAAGGTCAGGTTGCTGGGCTGCTCGGGCAAGGGGATCTCGAGGATCTGGACGCCGGCCGGGTCGAAGACGCGCACGCGATCGGTCGCCAGGTAGACGTTGCCGCGCGCATCGAGCGTCATGCCATCGCCGCCGAAGGCGGTGAACAAGGTCTTGTCGGCCAGCCGCCCCTCTGGCTCGATGCGATAGCGCCAGGTCTGTCCGCTGCCCGGATCGGTCACATAGAGCGTCTCGCCGTCGGGCGTGCCGATCAGGCCGTTGGGCTTGACCAGGTCGTCCGTGGCTCGAACGACCGCGCCGCCCTCGGGCGGCAGGTAGTAGACCTGCTGACCCGGGATCTCCTGTGGATCCGGCGGCGCACCGTAGATCGGGTCGCTGAACCAGATGCCGCCGGCCGGGTCGATGTAGACGTCGTTGGTTCGGTTCAGGCGCTTGCCGTCCCAGCGCTCCGCCAAGGTCTCGGTGGTACCCGATCGATCGTCGCGCAGGATCGCCCGATCGCCCATGGCGCAGATCACCAATCGATCGGCGGCGTCGAAGTAGAGGCCGTTCGGGCTGGCGATGTCGTCGCGGACGGTGGCCACCGAACCGTCCGCCTCGAGACGGTGGATCCGGCTCTGCTGGACATCCGAGAAGTACAGCCGACCGGCGGCGTCGACGGCCGGGCCCTCGGTGAAGCGATGGCCGCTGGAGACCTGGCGCGGGCTGGCGCCCGGCGCGATCAGGTCGGATCCGGGCGTCGGGGTCGGCGCGATCGGCGTCGCGGTCGGCGAAGGCTCGTCGGTCGCCGTGACGCCCCGCTGGATCAGGCGGCGCAGCTGCCCGGCCTGCGGCAGGTTCTGGACGGTATCGAAGACGACGTACACCTCGCCGGCTTCGTCCAGGCCGAAGCTCGTCGCGCCGAAGCCGAGGTTGCCCACCTGATGGCTGAGCCAGGCGCCGTCGAGATCACGCGTCATCGCCCAGATCCGACCGCTGACGTAGTCGGCGGCGAAGTAGGCGCCGTCCAGCGCCCCGAAGCGCTGGCCGCGGTAGACCTCGCCCCCGGTGATCGAGCTGCCGGCCTCGCGCCCGTACTCGAAGATCGGCAGCACCAGGTCGCCATCGGCGTTGCAGCTGGGCCGGTTGTAGCAGTGGCTGCCTTCCATCTCGTTCCAGCCATAGTTGAGCCCGCCGACGCTGTCGGACGGCTCGAAGTCGACCTCCTCCCAGAGGTTCTGGCCGACGTCGGCGATGTACAGGTCGTAGGTCTCGCGATCGAAGGTGAAGCGCCAGGGATTGCGCAGGCCCCAGGCCCAGATCTCGGGCCGGACGCCCGACTGGCCGACGAAGGGATTGTCCGGCGGCACCGCGTAGGGCGTCGCGCCGTCCACGTCGATGCGCAGGAGCTTGGCCAGCAGGCTGTCGCGGTTCTGCCCGTTGCCCCGCGGGTCGCCACCGTTTCCACCATCGCCGGTGGCGATGTACAGGTAACCGTCGTCTGGACCGAAGTTGAGATCGCCACCATTGTGGTTGCTGAAAGGCTGGTCGATCGTCAGCAGGACCGATTCCGAGTCCGGATCGGCACGGCTCGGGTCCTGGCCGACCCGATAGCGCGCGACCACGGTATCGCCGTTGCCGGCTTCACCAATCGGCCGCGACGTGGTGTAATCCACGTAGAAGTAGCCGTTGGAGGCGAACTCGGGGTGAAACGCGAGCCCGAGCAAGCCGCGCTCGTTCTCGCGCGACTGGACCCGATCGGAGATGTCGAGGAAGGGCTCCGCCTGCAGGCTGCCGTCGGGCTGGACGACGCGGATGCGCCCCAGCTTCTCGACGACGAACAGCCTGCCCGTCCCGTCGCCCGCGTTGGCGACGTCGACCGGCCGCTCGAAGCCGCCGACCACGAGCTCGGTGTCGATCTCGATCGCCGACGGATCCGGACCCTGCTGACCGCGAGCGGCCGCGAAACGACCGCCATCGGCCGAAGCGAGCGTCGCGAGAAGGGCGAGGCTCGCGAAGGCCGAGCACAAGGTGATGGGCCAGCTGCGCATGGTGGGCTCCTGGTGGCATGAAGCGGCGCTCCGAGGAACAGGATCTTAGCATCCAGGCGAGGGCCTGACCACGACCCCCGGACGGGGTGATCCCGGGAAGTCCGCCGCCAGCTAGTGTCAATCATTCGATTGACAAATTGCCGTCGATCGCGTATCCTTCAGCCCACGCCGCGCGTTCAGGAGCCCGCCGCCATGATCTATCCCATCTTCCGCACCTACTTTCGCTTCGCCCTGCCGGCCTTCTATCGCGAGATCGAGGTGGTCGGCAAGGCGCGGGTCCCGAGCCAGGGGCCATTGCTGCTGGTCGGCAACCACAACAATGCCTTTCTGGACCCGATCATGGTGGCGGCCGAGCTGGACCGTCCGATCCAGCTGACCGCCAAGAGCACCTTGGCGCGCATGCCGATCGTCGGTCGCTTGATGCGTGCCGCCGGCGTGATCCTCCTGCACCGCGAGCAGGACCGCGCCGAGGGCGCCGATCCGCGACGCAACCTGGAAGCGCTCGACGCCATCGTCGAGCGCCTGGGTCAAGGCGCCGCCGTCTGCATCTTCCCCGAGGGCCGGAGCCATGGCGAGCCGGGTCTGGCGCGCTTCAAGCGCGGCGCCGCGCGGATTGCCTTCGACTACCTCGAGGCCGGCGCCGTGGCCGGCGATCTCTGGATCCAGCCCTTCGGATACTGGTTCGAGGACAAGGCCAAACGCCGCTCGCGGGCCTGCCTGGCCTTCGGCGAGCCCGTGTCGGCGTCGGCCTGGCGCGCGGCACATCCCGAAGATCGTGGCCTCGAGCTCACGCGTGAGCTCGAGGCGCAGGTGGCGGCGCTGACTTTGAGCTTCGACAGCCAGGCCGACCGGCTCCGCTTGTCGGCCCTGGCCGAGCTGCTCGAGGCCGCCAGCCGGACGCCCGTCCCGATCGGGGTGAACGCCGCGCCGCCGAGCCGGCACGTGCAGCTCATCCGACGGCTGATCGAAGGCCGGGCCGCGCTGCAGGCCCGGGATGCCGTTCGCCTGGAGGCCATGGAGCATCGCTGTGACGCCTTGCGCGCCCAGCTCGATGCCCTCGGGGTCGGCGCCGAAGACCTGTACCTGACGCGCGGAGGCGCCGCCAGCCTCGGCTTCGTGGCTCGCGAGGGTCTGCTGGCGCTGGCCGGCCTGCCCGCCGCGGCCTGGGGCGCTCTGATCTGGGCCACGCCCTTCTGGCTCACCCGACAGCTCGTTCGACGCTTCGGCCGCTCCGAGGAGGAGCTGGCCAGCTGGGCCGTGTTCGGGGCCTTCTTGATCTACCCGGTCTGGGCGCTGGTCGCCTGCGGGCTGGCCTGGTGGTGGCTTCGCCCGGGACTCGCCTTGGCCGTCAGCCTCAGCCTGCTACCGGCCGGCGGCTTCGCCCAGGCCTGGCTGGACCATGTCGGCGCCGCGGCACGCCGTGCCCGCGCCTACCTGCGCCTCGGCCGACAGCCGCGGCGCCGCGAAGCGATGGCCGACGAGGGCCGTGCGATCCTCGCCGCGCTCCTCGAGCTGGCAACCGAGATCGACGCGACCACGCGGCCCCGATAGGCGAGCCGTCCCGCGCAGCGCACCAACCTGGGATCCAAATGGCGAATCCGGAATCGACCTACCTCCTCGAGCTCGACGGGATCCACGCCACCGACCCTGCCCGTGCCGGCGCCAAGGCGGCGGCGCTGGCCCGGATGCTGCGCGCCGGTTGCCGCGTGCCCGGCGGATTCGTCGTCAGCACCGATGCCTTCCACCTGCACCTGGACTCCGACCCGGAGATGCGCGCGGCGATCACCGCACTGCGCAGCGCGTGGACGGGCGATGCCGCCGCCCGCAGGCGGACGGCGGAGCTCGCCGAGACCCTGCGCGGCCGGGTCGTCGCGCAGCGCCTGCCCGAGCCGCTGATGGAGGCGCTGGACCGCCGGCTGCCGGCCCTGCTGCGCGAAGGCGCCGTGGCGGTGCGCGCTTCGGCCAGTCTGGAGGACCGCGCCGGCGAGTCGATCGAGGGACTCTACGCCAGCTTCCTCAACCTGAGCGGTCGCGATGCCGTGCACGCGGCGCTGACGGCCTGCTGGGCCGCGCTGTGGAGCCCGCGCGCCCTGGCCTATCGCCGGCGACGCGGCATCGCCGAGGGCGACGTGTCGATGGCCGTCCTGATCCAGCGCCTCGTTCCGGGCGACATCTCCGGAACGGCGACACTTCGAGATCTCGCCGCCGGCCGCGACGAAACGCTTCAGATCGATGCCGGCTGGGGGCTCGGCTGGCGCGAGCCCGACCCGGCGTTCGAGATGGACCGTATCCAAGCCGATCCGAGCAGCGGTCAGGTGCTGAGCTATCGGACCGCATGCAAGCCACGGGCCTGGGTCGCCGGCGACCGGGGACTCGTCCGGCAGACCCTGTCCCCCGAGCGGGCCGGCGAGCCCTGCCTCGACGCGACCCGGGTCCGCCTGCTGGTCGAGCTCCACCAGCGGGCGGCGCAGCAGAGCGGCTTCCCCCAGGACATCGCGTGGACCGTTCACCAGGGCGAGGCCTGGCTGCTGCAGCTCAAGCCCATCGGGCGGCTGCCGGAGCGTTGGCGCCGCGAGTCGACCGCGCATCGCTTCCCGCAGCCGACCACCCGCCTGACCTGGGACATCGTCGGAGCCGGCTTCGATGCCTCGCTGGTCTGGTCGCTCGACTGGATGGGGCTGCCGCCGCTGGCCGGCCGCTGGCTGGCGCGTCTCGATGGCTACGTCTACGCCAACGCCATGGCCGAGTCGGTCTTCGAGTCGGCCATCGCCGTGGAGTTCACGGACCTGGCGGAGCTCCGTTCGCGACTGCCCGAGATTCGACGTCGCTACGCCTGGGTCCACGCGCTGCCGCCGCTGTGGATGCGGGACGCCGACCGCTACCTGTTGCAGCTCGGACGACTGTCGCGAGGGCCGGCCACCGCCCCGGACGTGGACCGGCTGTGGCACCGGATCCAGGCCATTCGCGAGCTCGGCGCGGACTGGTTTCGTCCCCGGCTCGCGCTCGCGTTGGCCGATGGCTGCATCGACCGCCTGCTCGGCGACCTGGCCGCAGCCGTCGCCGGGCCGCAGCTCGGACCGGCGCTGCACGACGACCTGGTCTGCGCCGTCGAGACCCGAAGCCAGCAGGTCGAAGCCGAGCTTCACGCGCTCTTCGAGCTGGCGCAGGCCGACCCGCGTCTCTGCGATCTGCTGGCCGGAACGGACGGCCGCGGCGCGCTCGCGTCGGGCAGGCTGGGCGAGTTCCCGGAGTTCGAGAGCCGGCTCGAGCGCTTTCTGGACGATCACGGCCACCGTGAGCGGGTCTTCGACCTCGCCCATCCGACCTGGTCCGGCGAGCCTTGGCGGCTCCTCGATGCCCTGAAGGCGATGCTCGCCCGATCGAAGACGGGCGGCCGCCATCTTGCCCCAGACCGTCGCCTGCACCTGCTGCGGGTGCGCCAGGGACAGGCCGAAGCCCGGTTCCTGGCCCTGCTCCCGGAAGACCTGCGCTTCTTCGCATCGGAGCTGCTGCGCCTGGCTCGGTTGTATGCCGGCCTGCGCGACCTGGAGCGCTACCACACCACCCGGCTGGCTCCACCGCTGCGCGACGCGCTGCTCGCGCTGGGCGCTCGCATCGTCGAGGTCGGCGGTCTGGATTCGGTCGAGGACATCTTCCATCTGCCGTTGGCCGCGCTGGACGCCTGGCGCAGGGCCGCGATCGATGCCCCGACCCTGGCGGCCCTCGCACGTCAGGGTCGGGCCGACCACGCGGACCAGGGCCGCCGGGCAGCCCCGGCAGCCTGGCCTCCAGCCGAGCGCTTCCAGGCTGCCGGGGCCGGGGCCGACGTCGAACCGGCCGGACCACGGCCGGCCCGTCCGGGCCGCCGCCATCCCGCGCAGCGCCTCGACGGCTTGACCTGGCTGACCGAATGCTGACCAGCGACTGACGATAGGCTGACGTGACGCATGGACAAGCGCGGGAGCCCGCGCTAGAATCGGCGCATGAACCTGGTGCTGCCCCTCGGGGGTCGTGGAAGTCGGATGCAGCCGCACAGCCTGCATCGCCCCAAAGCGCTGTTCCGGCTTGCCGGCGACGAAGTCCTCGGCCACGTGCTCGATTCACTGGCAGGCCTGCCCATCGAGCGCGTTACGGTGATCCACGGACCCGATGGCGCCGCCATCGAAGACTGGTTCCGCGCGCGCTCCGACTGGCCGGCACGCTTCATCCTGCAGCCCGAGCCCCTGGGCCAGGCGGCCGCCTTGGCCCTGGCGGGCGATCAGCTCGTCGGCGAGACCCTGGTCGTCTTCGCCGATACCCTGTTCGAGATCGACCCGGCCGCCTTGAGCGCGGTGCCCGCGGCCGCGGACGGCATCCTGCATGTCAAGCCGGTGGCCGATGCGAGCGCCTTCGGCGTCGTGACCCTGCGGCGGGACGGTTCCGTGGCCCGCCTGGTCGAGAAGCCGCGGGTCAAGGTCTCCAGCCTGGCCGTGATGGGGCTGTACTGGTTGCGGGACGGCGAGCGGCTGTTGCGAGCCGCGCAGCAGGTGGCGGCGGAAGGCCCGTGCCCCCGTGGCGAGACCTTCATCGCCGAGGTGCTGCAACGCATGATCGACGAGGGCAGTCGCCTGCTCACGCGGCCGGTCGATGCCTGGCACGACTGTGGCAACCCGACCGATACCCTGTCGGCCCACCGCTACCTCCTGCAGCAACGGCTGACCGCCGACCGCGCCGCAACGAGCCTCGAGGCGCTGCGGGCCAGGTATCCGAGCGCCCGATTCCTGCCTCCGGTCCATGTCGATCCGGGTGCTCGGATCCACGACAGCCTGATCGGGCCGCATGCCTGGATCGAAGCCGACTGTCGGGTCGAGCACAGCCTGATCGGTCCACAGGTCACGCTCGGCGCCGGCAGCCGGGTGCTGGATGCCAGCCTGCGCGATGTGATCACGGGGCCCGAGGTGAAGGTCACCGCGTGCCAGATCCACGACAGCCTGATCGGGGCCGGGTCGCAGGTGGCCGGCTATTCAGGCAGCCTCAACCTGGGCGATGCCTCGCGAATCGGCCCGGAGGCCTGAGGTCGGGCTATAATCCCCGGGTTCCCCCTACGATCCCCATGCCCGAGGCCCCCATGTCCCAGACCCGCATCGAAGTCGAGGTCGAGCGCATGGCGCACGGGGGTGAGGGCGTGGGGCGCGACGCTTCGGGCCGTGCCGTCTTCGTCGATGGCGGGCTGCCCGGCGAACGGGTGCTGGTCGGCTTGGACGAGACGCGCGAGCGGCACGCGCGTGGCCGCCTGGTGGCCATGCCCGATCCGGTCGCGCCCGAGCGCCGGCCGGGCGCCGCGCCCTGCCCGCACTTCGGCGCCTGGCCCGAGCGAGGTCTGGCACCCGAGCGCCACTGCGGTGGTTGCAGCTGGCAGCACGTGGACTATTCGGCCCAGCTCCGCTTCAAGCAGCAGGCCCTGATCGACAGCTTGAATCGCATCGGGGGCATCGCCGAACCGATCGTCCATTCGACCATCGGCATGCCGGATCCCTGGCACTACCGCAACCACCTGCGCCTCAAGGCCGGCCCTGCCGGCGTCGGCCTCGTCGCCATGGACGGCGCGCGGGTGCTCGGCGTCCAGACCTGCCACATCGCTCACCCGCTGGTCAACGACCTGCTCGACCAGCTCGAGCTGGAGCTGCCCGAAGGCTCGGAGGTCAGCCTGCGCGCGGGCACGGCCACCGGCGATCAGATGATCGTGCTGCGCGCCGACGCCGCTGCGCTCGAGTCGATCGACGTCGAGAGCGAAGCCTCGGTGTTGCTGATCGAGCCCGACGGACGCATCCAGCTGGCTTCGGGCCGGCCCTGGCTGGTCGAACGGCTGGAGGATCGTGACTTCCTGGTCCCGCCGGGCAGCTTCTTCCAGGTCAACACCGTCATGGCCGAGCAGCTGGTGGCCTGTGTGCGCCGATGCCTGCCCGATGACGGCCGCGTGCTGGCCGACATCTACTCGGGCGTCGGCACCTTCACCGCACTGCTCGCCGATCGCTTCGAGGCGGTGCTGGCGATCGAGTCGGATCGCGAGGCGGTGGCCGCGGCGGTCGACAACGCCGCCGGCCTCGATCAGGTGACGCTCTTCGAAGCCGACGCGGCCGAAGGCCTCGCGCATCTCGGCGACGCCCCGGACGTGCTGCTGGTCGACCCGCCCCGCGGGGGCCTGTCGCGGTCCCTGACGCGGTTGCTGGCCCAGCACCCGGCGCATACAATAGTCTACGTCAGCTGCGAGCCGGCCACGCTCGCCCGTGACGCCAGGCAGCTCGTGGCGGCTGGGTGGCGTTTCGTCGATTGCCAGCCGGTGGACATGTTCCCGCAGACCTATCATGTCGAGAGCGTGAGCACCTTCAGCAGGAGAGCGCCATGAGCCGGTCATCGGCGGCCTTCGATCCGCTGGGCCTCCGGCCCGACAAGGTCGCGCCGGACCTTTGGCCGATGCTCGACGGCGATCCCGCCGCACGTCTCGAGGCCATCGTCGTCGCGGAGGTCGACCTGGACGAGCTCCTGGCGGGGCTGCCGTCCGAGGTCACCGTCGAACACCGCTATCGGCTCATCAACAGCATCTCGGTCACGGCGCGCGCCGACGCCCTGCTCGCGCTGACCCGGCTGCCGATGGTCCGGTCCATCGAGTCGGTCCGGCCGGTGTCCGCCCTCCCCCAGACCTGATCCCGGCCCGCCCCCTGCTCGCCCACGCTGGTGCGCCGGCTTGGGGCCCCGCGCTAAGGATGTCCGCCGCATGAACGCCGCCAAGCTCCATGCCTCCCTGGCCAGCGCCGTCAGCGCGAAATCGGTCCACGGGCAGCCCATCCCGATCATCATCCGCACCCGTCGTGGCCCGATCGCCCGCGGCGAGCTCGGGGCCCTGAGCCGCATGACCGCCGACTGCGAGTTTCGCCTGATGGATGCCCGCGCGCTGTGCGCCACCCAGGCCGAGATCGCGGCGCTGACGGAAGACCCGAGCGTCGACATGATCTGGCCCGACCTCCCGGTGCATACCTGGCTCGACGACGCCGTCCCGCTGGTGCACGCCCCACGGGTCTGGCAGTCGGACTTCACCGGCAAGGGTGTCAAGGTGGCCATCCTGGACACCGGTCTGGATGCCACGCATCCCGACTTCGAGGGCCGGGTGCTGGCCTTCAAGGATTTCGTCGACCCGGAAGGCGGATCCTCGGGCAGGCCGCGCGACCCCAACGGCCATGGCACCCACGTGGCCGGCATCGCCGCCGGCAACGGCGCGGCCTCGCAGGGCCGTTGGCGGGGCGTCGCCCCCGAAGCCAGCCTCCTGATCGCCCGCGTGCTCGACGCCGCGGGCAACGGCCGCACCAGCACCGTCATGGCCGGCGTCGAATGGGCGGTCGAGCAGGGCGCGCAGGTCATCAACATCAGCCTCGGCGGACCACCGTTTCCTTCCGACGGCGGCGACGCGCTGTCCTACCTGTGCAACGCGGCCGTCGACCGGGGGGTGGTGCTCTGCGCGGCGGCCGGCAACCTGGGCCCCTCGGGGCACACCGTCGGCGCGCCGGGCGCGGCCGCCAAGGCCATCACCATCGGCGCTTCCGAGGGCGATCCGGCGCAAGCCGTCGATACGATCTCTCGCTTCAGCTCGCGCGGGCCGACCGCCGATGGCCGCGCCAAGCCAGACCTGGTCTTCCCGGGCGTGGGCATTGTCGCACCGCGTTCGGATGGGACCTCGCTGGGCACGCCGGTGAACCCGCGTTACACCAGCCTCAGCGGCACCAGCCAGGCCACGCCGATGGCCACCGGCGCCGTGGCGCTGATCCTGCAGGCCAATCCACGCCTCGATCCGGCCGAGGTCAAGCGGCGCCTGGTCGAGGGCGCCAACGCGCTGCCCGGGGCCGAGCCCCTGGCCCAGGGCGCTGGCCGCGGCGACGCCTACAACGCCTTCGTGGCCGAGAAGGGGCATCCGCTGGGCGAGGCGCCGGCCGTCGCGCCGAGCCCCGGCCAGGGCGGGCGCGGCGGCCGTGGCGAGCCGGGGGGCTGCCTTCCGACCGCAGCCAGCTTCCTACGCCGCTAGCACGCGGGTCAGCAGCTCCGCGAGGCGCGGTGCCGCCTGCTGGCCAACCGCGTTGACCTCGGCGTGCAGGTCCGCTTCCTCCGAGGCGACGCTCGGGTTGGCCATCTGGACCCGATTGGTGATCAGCGAGATGCCCAGCACCTGAATCCCGGCGTGCCGCGCCACGACGACCTCCGGCACGGTGCTCATGCCGACCGCGTCGGCGCCGATGGCGCGCAGGAATCGCGCCTCGGCCGGGCTCTCGAAGCTGGGCCCGGCCACCATCGCATAGACGCCTTCGTGCATCCGAAGGCCGATCTCCCGGCCAGCCGCGCCGGCCCGAGCGCGCAGCGCCGGATCGTAGGCGCCCGCCATGACCGGGAACCGCGGGCCGATGTCGGCGTCGTTCGGCCCCCGCAAGGCGTGCAGACCGGCCAAGCCCGGCAGGTAGATGTGATCCTCGATCAGCATGAGGTCACCCGGCCCATAGTCGGGATGCAGGGCGCCGGCCGCGTTGGTGACCACCAGGCTGCGCAGGCCCAGCGCGGCCATGACCCGGACGTTGAAACTGGCCTCGAAGGCGTCGTAGCCCTCGTACAGGTGGGCTCGGCCGGCACAGACCAGGACCGACCGGCCACCGAGCCGGCCCGCGATCAGCGTGCCGGCATGTCCTTCCACGGTCGACAGGGGCCAGCCGGGAATCGCGGCGAAGTCGAGTCGCCTGGGCGCTTCGAGCCCCTCGGCCAAGCCGGACAGGCCGGATCCGGCGATCAGCCCCCGCTCGAGCGGCTCGCGCAGCCAGGCGCGCAGCGTCGCGACGGCGGCCGCCAGCCGCGCTCGATCGGCGGCTGCGCTCAAGACCCGCCGTCCGGGAAGGGTTGCTCCGGCAGGCCGCTCCCCTGAACCCGATGCCGCAGGAGGGTGTCGAAGTCCTCCTTGTTGTCCAGCATCACGCGCTTGAACCGCACCGGCGAAGCGATGCGCTCGAGCCGATTGATGCCGGCATCGCTGCCGGTGATGATCTCCAGATCGCCGTAGTCCAGCATCCGGCCCGGCAGCGATTGGCGCAGGGTGATGTCGTTGACCTTGTCGAGGTTGGAGTCCCGCACCGTCCGGTTGAGCACGCCCTCGATCTCCATCACCCGACGGGTGCTGACCGCATAGCGCTTGACGTACCAGCGGGCGGCATCCCGCAGGACCCGCGCCAGCGGAACCAGCGCCGCGGCGGCCACCAGTGGTGCGGCGCTGGCGCCGAGATCCGCGTCCGCGCCGGTCAACCAGCCGGCGACGGCCACGAGCAGCAGCGTCGCCAGCCCCGCTGGCCAGGCGTCCAAGAGCAACGCCACCCAGTGCTGGCGCGTCACGTGCTGCACCGTCTCGCCGGTCGACATCAGATCGTCCAGGTAGGCCATGGCGCAACTCGGGCTTGCGGGTGTCGGGCCAAGCGCGGTCGGCCGCGACGCAGGGGATCGAAGCTAGGCCCGCGGGTGTGCGTCGTCGTAGGCGTCTCGCAGACGCTCGCCCGAGACCTGGGTGTAGATCTGTGTGGTCGAGACGTTGGAGTGACCCAGGAGGCGCTGCACCTCGCGCAGGCCGGCGCCCCCGTCGAGCATATGGGTGGCGAAGCTGTGGCGCAGGGTGTGCGGCGTCACCTCGACCCGAATGCCGATCTCCTCGACATAGCCCTTGATGATCAACCACAGACCCTGCCGCGTCAAGCGCGTACCCCGCGGGTTGAGGAAGAGTGCACGCTCCTCGCGGTCCTTCAGATAGGTGACCCGGCCCGCCTCCAGGTACCGCCGCAGCGGGGGAACCGCCGGATCCATGGGGATGATGCGCTCCTTGGAGCCCTTGCCGAAGCAGCGGACCGATGCCGAGGCCAGGTTGAGGTCATCCGTGTTCAGCGCCACCAGCTCGCTGACCCGCATGCCGGTGGCGTAGAGCAGCTCCAGCATGGCCGCATCGCGCATCGCCTTGGGCCCTTGCCCGGCGGCCGGCGCCGCCAGCAGGGCCGCCACGTCCTCGAGCGACAGGGTTCGCGGCAGCCGCTTCTTGACCTTGGGCGAGTCGAGCAGCACGGTCGGGTCGTCTCCGATCACCGAGGTCTCGGCCAGGAAGCGGAAGAAGCGCTTGGTGGCGGCCATCTTGCGCGCGACCGTCGCCGACGAGTACTCGCGCGCCTTCAGGTCGAGCAGGTAGTTGACGACGGCGTCCTTGTCGAAGTCGCGCCAGTCGTCGATCCCCGCGCTGCCGGACGCGAAGCTCGCGAGCTGCCCGAGATCGTTGCGATAGGCGGTCAGCGTGTTGGCCGAGTAGCCCAGCTGGACCTCGATGTGGTTCAGGAAGTCCAGGATTTGCTCGTGCACGGCGTCCTCTTCTCGCATTCGCGGTCCGACGATTGCGGCCCGCCACCGGCCGCCACGGGCGAGCGGCGCCGGATTGCTTGACTATAACAAGATCGGACGCGAAGGCCAAACCCCGGCCCGGCGCCGACAGCGCGGGGCGAAGGTCCGGCGAGAGTCCTTGCCCCGGCCTCGGCTGTTATGCTATGGTCCGCCGTTGGCGCGCCCATGCCCGGAGGCCTGCTGGGCCGGGTGCCGAACCCGCAGCCGATCCACCCACGACAAGGGGCCAGGCGTGAACATCGTTGTCCTGATCAAGCAGGTGCCCGACACCGCTTCGAACATCCAGAATCGGGTGTCCGACGGCAGGGTCGACCTGGAGGGCGTCACCTGGGTGACGAACCCCTACGACGAGTATGCGGTCGAAGAGGCCTTGCGCCTCAAGGAGAAGCTGGGCGGCAGCGTGACGCTGATCGCGCTGGGTCCCGAACGGGTCGACAGCGCCTTGAAGGAGATGCTGGCTCTCGGCGCCGACGAGGCGATCCACGTCTGGGACCCGGCCTTCGCGGGCATCGGGCTCCAGGCCAGCGCCGCCGTGCTGGCCGCCGCGATCGCCCGGCTGGAGACGACCCCCGACATGATCTGGACTGGCTGGAAGGGCGTCGATGCCGACCAGGGCCTGCTGCCGATCTACCTGGCCGAAGCGCTCGGCCTGCCGCACCTGTCCTTCGTGGTCTCGGTCTCGGTCGAGAACGGCCGCGTCAGCGTCGAGCGCGAGGTCGAGGGAGGCAAGGAACGCCTCGAGGCGCCGCTGCCGGCCGTCCTCAGCGCTCAGAAGGGGCTCAACGAGGTCCGCTATGCCAGCCTGAAGGGCATCATGGCCGTCAAGCGCAAGCAGATTCCGGTTTGGGACGCCGCCGCGCTCGGTCTGGATCTGGCGACCCTGCCGGCGACCCGGGTCGAAACCCTGTCGGTGGAGCGTCCGCCCGAGCGCGGCAGCGGTCGAATCCTCGGCGGCACGGCCGCCGAAGCCGCGGCCGAGCTGGTCCGCCTCCTGCACGAAGAAGCGAAGGTGATCTGATGAGCGACATCTGGGTTCTGGCCGAGGCGCGCGATGGCGAGCTCAAGCGCGTCACCTACGAGCTGATCGGCGCGGCCCGGGCGCTGGACGCCGAAGCCGCGGTGACGGTGGTCTTGCTGGGCAGCGGCCTGGCGGGGATGGCCGAGGCGGCCGGCGCCCATGGCGCCGACCGCGTCCTGGCACTGGACGACCCGCGGCTGGCGGCCTACTCGCCCGACGGCTGGGCCTCGGCCCTGGCCGAGCAGGCGCGCGCCGCGACGCCCGACGTCATCCTGGCGCCCGCCACCTTCCGGGGGCGCGACCTGGCGCCGCGGCTGGCGGCCAAGCTGGGCGTCGGACTGGCTTCGGACGTCACCGAGCTCGGGCGCTCCGATGGCGCCGTGACGGCACTGCGTCCGATCTATGCCGGCAAGGCCCTGGCCCGCGTCCGGGTCGCGGGCAAGCCGGCCATCCTGACGGTCCGGCCCAACAGCTTCCCAGCCGCCGATACCGCCGGCGCCGGACGGCTCGAGACCGTCGTGCCCGGCGAGCTCACCGCGCTGGCGGTCTCCAGCGGCATCGAGGCGGCCGCCTCGGAGCGCCCGGACGTCGCCGAGGCCGACATCATCGTCTCCGGCGGCCGCGGCATGGGCGGTCCGGAGCACTTCGCGATGCTGGAGGAGCTGGCCGACCTGCTCCGCGCCGCGGTCGGCGCCAGCCGGGCGGTGGTCGATGCCGGCTGGCGTCCGCACGGCGACCAGGTGGGGCAGACCGGCAAGACCGTCTCGCCCTCGCTGTACATCGCCTGTGGCATCTCCGGCGCGGTGCAGCACCTGGCCGGGATGAAGACCTCCAAGGTCATCGTGGCGATCAACAAGGACTCGGAGGCACCGATCTTCGGCCTGGCGGACTATGGCATCGTCGGCGACGTCTTCGACGTGGTCCCGGCCTTGATCGATGCGCTGCGCGCGCGCGGCGGCTCTTGAGCCGCAGTTCGTCTCCGCGACTCGGGCGGGCGCTGGCGACCTTCGCGGCCCTGTTGGCGGCGGGCGTCTGCGGCCTGGCGCTGGGCGACGCCCGAAGCGCTTCGGCTCAGGCCGACTGCCAGGGGGTCGCGATCCGCTCGCCCTTCGCTGGCGACGTCGTCTCGGGCACGATCGAGATCCTCGGCAGCGCGCGGATCGCCGGCTTCCAGTTCTACAAGGTCGAGTGGGCCCCCGAGTCGGAGCCGGAAAGCTGGCGTGCGGTGAGCAGCACGATCGACCGCCAGGTCTCCAATGGGCTCCTGGACCGCTGGGACAGCCGAGGCCTTGCCGACGGGGTCTACCGGCTCAAGCTCACGGCGGTGGACGACCAGGCCAACGAGGTCTGCCGCATGCTGGTCGCGCCGCTCTGGGTGGCCAACACGGGCCCCGCCGAAGCGACCCCGTCACCCAGCCCGGCACCCAGCCCCACCGCCTTGCCACGCAGCATCGCGCCCGATACGGCCTCCGCGGAGACGACGGACGCAGCGGATGACGCGGCGGTCGATGCGGCGAGCCAGACGGCCGACCCGGTCGCGGGCGAAGCCGATGGCGCGAGCGCGAGCGACGGCGCGGGGTCCGCATCCAGCAACACGGAACCGGACGCCGACCCGGCCGCTTCCGACGCGAGGGTGGACGGCTCGGTACCGGCAGCCGGAGCGGCGCCGGCCGATGCCGAGGCGCCCGCGAACGAGGCCGGGCCGGCCACCTTCGTCGCCGCCATGGCCGGGGCCGCGGCCCGGGCCTTCGGCGTCACGCTGCTCCTGGCACTGCTGATCGGCGGGCTCTTCGTCGCCCGCCGCCGGCGTCCGTGACGGCGCCAGCGTGCGCGCGGCACTCCGGCGCCTCGTCGGGCGCCTGGCAGCCGAGCCGGAGCAGCCGATGGACTGGCTGATCGTCGGCCTGGGCAACCCTGGCCCGCGCTATGCCGACACGCGCCACAACATCGGCAAGCACGTCGTGGCGCAGCTGGCCGAGCGCTCGGGCATCGCCCTGGACCAGGCCAAGTTCGACGCCCGATTCGGGAGCGGTCGGATCGCTGGACAGCGGGTCTGCCTGGCGACGACGCTCAAGTACATGAACGAGTCGGGGCTGGCCATCGCGCCGCTGGCGGGCTTCTACAAGGTGTCGCCGGCCCGCGTGCTGGCGGTCTACGACGAGATGGACCTGCCGCTGGGTCAACTTCGGCTGCGGGCAGGTGGTGGCGCCGGCGGGCACAACGGCGTCCGCAGCCTGATCCGCCAGCTGGGCACCGAGGACTTCCCGCGCCTGCGGATCGGCGTGGGTCGACCGCCGCCGGGCTGGGCTGGCGCCGACTTCGTGCTGTCCCGCTTCGAAGCGGCCGAGCAGGCGGTGGTCGAGGCGCTCGTCGTCGCGGCCTTGGAGGTGCTGCAGGATCTCCTCCGCGAAGGGCTCGAGCCGGCGATGAACCAGCACAACCGACGTGCTGGCTAGCCCGGATCGATGACGTCCCCGGCGGGCCAGGGCCCTTGGCGCATCCTGCACGTCTACAAGGACTATCCGCCGGTCATGGGCGGCATCGAAGGCCACCTGCACATGCTGGCCGCCGCCCAGGCGGCTCGGGGTCACGACGTCACCGTCCTGGTCACGGCGCCGACGGGACCGACCCGAACCACGATCGAGGATGGCGTGCGCGTGATTCGAGCCCGTCGCCTGGCGACCCTGGCCTCGACTCCGATCAGCCCGGCGCTCTGGCGGGCGCTACGCCGCCAGCCGGCCGAGGTCGTGCACCTGCACAGCCCCTATCCGATCGGCGAGCTGGCCTGGCTGGCCGGCGGACGCCGGCCGATGGTGCTGACCTACCACAGCGACGTGGTGCGCCAGCGTCTGCTCGGTCGCATCTGGAGCCCCTGGCTGCGCCGGGTGCTCCGCCGGGCCGACCGGATCCTAGCCACCAGTCCACGTTATGTCGATTCATCGGCGTTCCTGAGCCCGCTCCGCTCTCGGGTCCGGGTCGTGCCGCTCGGCATCGACCCGGCCCGCTTCGAGGCACTGGACCGAGAGGCGGCACGGGCGCGCTACGGCGCCGGCCCGAACCTGGTCTTCGTGGGCCGCTTGCGATACTACAAGGGCCTGTCGACCCTGATCGAAGCCCTGCCGTGGCTGCCGCGGGCGCGCCTGCTGGTGGCCGGCACCGGACCGATGGGCGATGCCTGGCGCTCGCTCGCCGAGCGGCTCGGCGTCGACGACCGCATCGACTGGCTGGGTGACGTCTCCGATGCCGATCTGCCGACGGTCTATGCCGCGGGCGACGTGTTCGTCCTGCCGGCCGTCGCGCGCAGCGAGGCCTTCGGCATCGTCCTGCTCGAGGCGATGGCCGCCGGCCTGCCCTGCGTCTCGACCGAGCTGGGCACCGGCACCTCCTGGGTCAACCAGGAGGGCGTCACCGGCCGGGTCCTGCCGCCGAACGCGCCGGCCAGGCTGGCCAAGGCGCTCGGCGAGCTCCTGGCCGACGATGCGCTGCGCGAGCGCATGGGCCGATCGGCCCGTGCCCGAGTCGCGTCCGAGTTCACCGCCGAACGGCTGGTCGAGCGCGTGCTGCAGGTCTATGCTGAGGTTCTGGACGCGCAGCCAGGCGCGCTGCGGCCAAGGGGGAGCGGATGAAGGCGGCGTTCGAGGGGCGGGGCGAGATGGTGCTGGTCACCGGTGGAGCCGGCTTCATCGGATCGCATCTGGTGGACCGTCTGCTGGCCGAAGGCTACTCGGTGCGGGTGATCGACGACTTCTCCACCGGCCGCGAGGCCAACCTGGCGCACCTGGGCCAGGCGGCGCGGCTCGAGGTCATGCGCGGCAGCGTGCTGGACGAGGCGCTGGTCGCCGGGGCCATGCACGGGGTCGGGCTGGTCTTCCATCTGGCGGCGGCGGTGGGGGTGCAGCACGTGGTCGCCGACCCGCTGTGGACCCTCCGCACCAACACCCGCGGCACCGAGCTGGTCCTGGAGCAGGCCTTCGCGCGGGGCGCTCGCGTGGTCTTCGCCTCGACCTCGGAGATCTACGGCGTCTCGGAGGCCTTGCCCTTCCGCGAAGACGGCCAGCGGGTCCTCGGGCCGACCTGGGTGCATCGGTGGGGCTACTCGACCTCCAAGGCCCTCGACGAACACCTCTGCTTCGCCTATGCCGAGCACGGCCTGGCAATGAGCATCGTCCGCTACTTCAACGTCTACGGGCCAAGGATGGACCCGGCCGGCTACGGCAGCGTCATCGCCCGCTTCGTCAGCCAGGCCCTGGCCGGCGAGCCGCTCACCGTCCACGGCGACGGGCGTCAGACCCGCTGCTTCACCTACGTCGACGAAGCGGTCGAGGCGACGCTGCGTGCCGGGCTGCAGCCGGCGGCGCTGGGTCGCGCCTACAATGTCGGCAGCCCCTTCGAGCACGACATCCGAGCCCTGGCCGAAGCGGTGCTCGCGACGACCGGCTCGCGCTCGCCCATCGCGCACATCCCCTATGAGCAGGCCTACGGCAAGGGATTCGAGGACACGCGGCGGCGGGTGCCGGCCGTCGAGCGCATCGCCACCGAGCTGGGCTGGCGCGCCAGCATCCCCCTGGAGGAGGGACTGACCCGAGTGCTGTCGGCGCGAGAAGCCGCGGGGAGCGGCGCATGAAGGCCTTGATCACCGGCGGCGCCGGCTTCCTCGGCAGCGCTCTGGCCAACCGGCTGGCCGAGCTCGGGCACCGGGTCTACGTGCTGGACGACCTGTCCAACGGCGACCGCAGCCGTCTGAACGAGGCGGTGGTCTTCACCCGCGGCGATGTCTGCGACGTCCCACGCCTCTGGTCGCTCCTGGCCGGCGTCGACCTGGTCTACCATCTGGCCGCGCGCGTGAGCGTGCCCGAGTCGATCCTCTTTCCGGTCGAGTACAACGCGATCAACACCGGCGGCACGGTCAGCCTGCTCTCGGCCGCGCGCGATGCCGGCATCCGGCGGGTGGTCTTCAGCAGCTCGGGCACCGTCTATGGCCAACCCGAGACCCTGCCGATCCAGGAGGGCTCGCGGCCCTGGCCCCGCAACCCCTACGCCATCAGCAAGCTCGCCGCCGAGCACTATGTGCGCGCCATCGGCGACATCTACCGCTTCGAGACGGTCATCCTGCGCATCTTCAATGCCTACGGTCCCGGTCAGGCCGCCGGGCCCTCGCATCCGCCCGTGATTCCGAGCTACCTGAACCAGGTCCAGGCCGGCGGCAGCATCATGCTCCATGGTGCGCCGGCCGGCGGTCAGACCCGTGATTTCGTCTACGTCGACGACGTCGTCGAGGCCATGGTCCGCGCCGGCGCTGCCGGCGGCATCTCCGGCGCCACGCTGAACATCGGAAGCGGCGTCGAGACCCGCATCGCCGACCTGGTGCGCGCCGTCGAACGTGCCACGGGCCGCAACGCTCGCGTGATCGAAAGCCCCGAGCAGTCGGGCGGGGTCGCCCGCATGTGCGCCGACATCCGGGCGGCCCGCGAGACCCTGGACTGGCGCCCTGCGGTGTCCCTGGACGAAGGCTTGCGGCGCATGCTGTCCGGCCGATCGAGCTCGACTTGACCATGGCTCCTGCCCTGCTCTATCATTCCATCTTGCAATTTTCTCATGAGGAGCGGGCACCATGTACGCAGTCATACGGAATGGCGGGCACCAGTACCGCGTTTCGGAAGGTGAGACGATCGAGGTCGAACGGCTGGACGTCGAGGCGGGTGCCAGCTACACCTTCGATGAAGTGCTGATGGTCGGCGAGGGCGACGCGGCCAAGTTCGGCACGCCCCTGGTCGAGGGCGCTTCGGTCAAGGCGACCATCATCGGTGACGAGAAGGGCGAGAAGCTGACCATCTTCAAGTACAAGCCGAAGAACCGCTATCGCATCAAGACGGGCCACCGCCAGACCCATACGCGGCTGCGCATCGACTCGATCAAGGGCTAGCGCCCGTTTCAGGAGCAACCCAGCATGGCACACAAGAAGGGCGGCGGTAGCAGCAAGAACCTCCGCAACTCGAATGCGCAGTACCGTGGCGTCAAGAAGTTCGACGGCGAGTCGGTGGTCTCGGGCAACATCATCATCCGCCAGTGCGGCACCCGGATCCACCCCGGCCACAACGTCGGCCTCGGCCGCGACTTCACCATCTTCGCCACCATGAACGGCTACGTGAAGTACGAGCCGCGCCCGGGCGGCAAGAAGCAGGTCAGCGTCTACGAGACGCACCCCAACCGCCAGTAGGGTCGGCCCCGCGCTCCCCTCCCGACACTAGACGCGCCGCGGACGGCCTTCGCCGCCACCGGGCACGCACGAGGAAGCCATGAAGTCTGGAATCCACCCCCAGCTCAACCCCGTCGTCTTCGTCGACGGCGATCACGAGTTCGTCACGCTGTCGACGCTGCGCTCGACCACCACGCGCGACATCGACGGCGTCGAGCACTTCGTGATCCCGGTCGAGATCAGCTCGGCCTCGCATCCCTTCTTCACCGGTGAACAGCGCATCATCGACACCGCCGGCCAGGTCGAGCGCTTCATGCGCCGTCTCGAGGCGGGCGTCAGCCAGCGTGAGGACGATCTGCGCCGCGAAGCCGAGCGGAAGCAGGCCGCCAAGGACGCCAAGGCCAAGCGCCGCGGCCTGACCCCGTTGCAGCCCAAGGCGGCGGCCAAGCCGGCCGCCAAGAAGGCCACGCCGAAGCCGGCCGCCGACGCGGGCGACGCGGCCGAGTAAGCGCCAACGGGTCGGTCGCCGGGCAGGCCATCGCCCCCGGATGACCGCGAGCAGACGCTTGGAGGGCAGGGCGGGCGCACAGCCGGCACTGCCCTTCGTGCATCCGAGCCCGGAAGAGGCGGCGGCCCGACGCCATCAGGGCCCCCACGATGCGGGCCACGCGAGCCAAGGAGACGAGATCGTGGGCGCTGCTCCCCTGGACGATGCCAGCTTCATCGCCGATCATCGCACCCATCCCGACTCGGCCTTCAGCCGCGTCCTCGATCGCGGGTTCGTAGAGCTCCTGGACACGCTGGGCGACGACCGGCGCTGCGTCGCCGCCGCCCGCGTCTCCCTGCGGCGTGACCAGAAGAGCCTGGTCGACGACAGCGAAGCCCAGATGAAGCGTGACCAGGGCCTGCTGCATCGGCTGATGGCCGATCGACACACCTCGCCTTTCGAACACGCCATCTTCCAGTTTCGGGTCCGCGCGCCGATCTTCGTCGTGCGCCAGTGGTTCCGACACCGGTTCGCCTCCTACAACGAGGAGAGCGGTCGCTACATCAAGCTCGAAGACGAGTTCTTCCTGCCCGAGCGGCTGCGCGAGCGGGTGGGCAAGGCCATGGACTACACCTACGCCGACATGGCCGAGCCGGAGAATGGCCAGACGCTCGACGAGATCGAGGCGCTCTACGAACAGGCTCGCGGGCTCTACGAGCGTCTGCTCGAACGAGGCGTCGCCCGCGAGCACGCCCGCATGGTGCTGCCGGTGGCCCAGTACACCACCTTCTTCTGGACCGTCAACACCCTGAGCCTGATGAACTTCCTCAACCTGCGCAACTCGCCACACGCGCAGGAGGAGATCCGCGACTACGCGGTCGTCATCGAGGATATGTTCGCCGCACACATGCCCTGGACCCACGCGGCATTTCGAGAGCACTGGGGACCCAGCGCCATCCGCTAGGCGGCCGCCCGCGGCCACCACCCGCACCCGAGGACGAGGCAAGCATGGTACTCAGCGACATCGAGATCCGCGAGCGCTGCCACGCGATGGGCATGATCGAGCCCTTCATCGAGCGCCAGGTCGGCGAGGGCGTGGTGTCCTATGGCCTTTCGAGCTATGGCTACGACTTCCGGGTCGCCAACGAGTTCAAGGTCTTCAGCAACGTCAACTACACCGCGGTGGATCCCAAGGCCTTCGACGAGAACGCCTTCGTCGACATCACCACCGACGACTTCTGCATCGTCCCGCCCAACTCCTTCGCCCTGGCGCGCACCGTGGAGTACTTCCGCATCCCGCGCGACATCATCACGGTCTGCCTCGGCAAGAGCACCTACGCCCGCTGCGGCATCATCCTGAACGTCACGCCGTTCGAGCCCGGCTGGGAGGGGCACGCGACGCTGGAGATCAGCAACACCACGCCGCTGCCGGCACGCATCTACGCCAACGAGGGCATCGGTCAGGTGCTGTTCCTGCGCGGCTCGCGCGAATGCGAGACCAGCTACAAGGACCGCAAGGGCAAGTACGACATGCAGCACGGCATCGTCCTACCGCGCATCCTCGCCCAAGGCGGCTAGGCGGCATGGCGCCGGCCGGTGCCCCGGGCAGCCTGCTCGCGATCGACGTCAGCAACACGCACACCGGACTGGCGCTCTGGTCGGCTGGCGGCCTCGAGCTCGAGCCGGCCGAGCACTGGCAGATCGCGACCGAGACCGGCCGAACGCCCGACGAATACCGCATCCTCTTCGCCCAGCTGCTGGCGGCCAGCGATCGGCCGCCGGCCAGCGTCGACGCCTGCGTGCTGGCCTGCGTCGTGCCGGAAGTCACCGAGCCGCTGACCGCGGCCTGCCGCCGCCTCTTCGGTTGCGCCCCGATGACCGTCGGCCCAGGACTCCGCAGCGGCCTGCGCATCCGCACCGAGAGCCCGCGCGAGCTGGGGCCGGATCGCGTCGCCAACGCCGTCGCCGCGATCGCCCACTACGGCGCTCCGGTCATGGTGCTCGACTTCAGCACCGCCCTCACGGTCGACGTCGTGGACGCCGCGGGAGACTACGCCGGGGCGATCATCGCCCCCGGAATCGAGATCGCCGCCGAGGCGCTGGCCGAGCGCACGGCCCGGCTCCGGCGCATCGACTTGATCGCGCCGCCCACGGCCATCGCCGGCGACACCGAAGGCGCGCTACGCTCGGGCCTCGTCTTCGGGTACATCGGCCTGGTCGAGGGACTGATCGAGCGGGTACGCGGGGAGATCGGCCCCTCGCCGGCCGTCGCCACGGGCGATGCCCCCTGGTTGGCCGCGCTGCTGGCCGAGACGCATGCCTTCGACGACTACGCGCCGCTGTTGACCTTGGATGGCCTGCGCCGGATCCATGCGCTGAACCAGGTCTAGCCGGAGCGACAGGCCGGCGCGACCGGCCGGCGCTTCCGGCCATCAAACCTGGGGCGCCCGCGCGGCGTTAGACTCTAAAGACGCTCTCACGGCGCCGTCGAATGGTCGCCATGCACCCAAGCGAGGATGCCCCGATGATGCCGTCGACCCGCCCCCGAATCCGCCTGCTCCTCCAGCTCCTCGGACTGACCCTTACCGGCTTCGCGTTCGGGCTCCTGCTCGGCGGCCGGACCGCGCTGGCCCAGACCGATCGGCCCGGCCTGGTCACCGAGGCGCTGCAGCGGCGCTACGCCACGCGTCACCTGCTTCCCTTCACCGCTCCGGGCGGCCGGGCCGGAAGCAGCGAGGCCAGCCTGCGGGTGACCAACACCGGCTGGCACGAAACGCAGGTCCTGGTGGTGGAGCTGGCACCCGCCACCGTCCAGTGCGCGGCCGACTTCGATGCCTCGCGGGTGATCTCGGTCCACTGCGAGTCGGGTCTGGCGCGCTTCGAATCGCGCAGCATCCCGCTGTCGGGCCAGGACAGCCTGGCCCTGGTCTACAGCCTCGATCCGAGCGCCGTGGCGGATGCCTGCCAGAGCTTCGCGCCGGTGCGGCGCGGCGCCTTGAGCCTGGCGGCTTGGGAGACCAGCGTGCAACTGGCCACCCCCGGCGAGCCGCTGGCCGTGCTGGGCGAGGCGCGGGCCGATGCCGCGCTCAGCGGCCTGGCCGGCTTGACCGGCCTGCCGCTGCCCGCCGCGCAGACGGCGCGGCTGGCCGTCGTCAAGGGCCTGGCCGCGATTCCGGCAGGTGAGGGCAGGCTGCGGGTCGTCAACGCAAGCGCGGACTGCGCCACGATCGAGAACCGGATCGGCCTGCCGAGCGCCACGGACGACTGTCAGCCGGCGCGACCGACCGTCGAGGCGTTGGGCGCCTTCGGGTCGCGCGATCTGGCGCCCGGCTTCGGATCGGCCGAGATGGCCGCGCTGACCCAGCTGCGCAGCGGTCGACAGCCGAGCGATCTCCTGGCGCTCGGTTCCGGCATCGACCTGCGCACGGCCGATCTGTGGCTGCGCCAGACCGCGACGACCCTCAGCGCCGCCGAGTCGCGCATCCTCGCCTTCCCGCTCGCGATCTCGCCGGTCGAAGGCAGCACCAGCGAGCTCTGGGTCAGCAACGCCCACGTCACGGCGACGGTCCAGATCAACCTGGCGATGAGCGACGGCAACGGTCAGGTCATCCGCAACTACAACGATCCGGTGGGCCTCTGCCCGGGCGCCAGCCGGGTCTACGACATCCTCGACCTGGCCGGCGAGATCCCCCCCACCGGTCGCGGCGCCGCGGCCGAGCCCTACCTGTCGCTGCGCGTCGAAGGCACCTCGAGCCAGATCAGCGACTTCGCCCCGATCGCTGGAACGCTGATCGTGCGCCAGCCGGGCGGCGGCTTCGCCTATGGCGGCCTCAACCTGCCCTTCGAGGCCAGCGTGATCCGGCCACGCCGCGACCAGAACGATGGGTCCAACGCCATCGCCGCCGTGCTGCCCGGCCTGAAGCTGCGCTACGGCCCGGAGCGGCTGACCAGCTTCGTGGCCGTCGCCGGACTGGGCAACGTGGCCGGCGACAACGCGGTCGCGATCGACTTCTACGACACGGACGGCAACCTGGTCGTCACCAACTTCCAGCGCCCGCTGCGCCCGGTGGCCTTCTTCGACCTGACACAGGTGGTCCTGCGCGATGGCGGCGGCCAGCGCTTGCCGGACGGCTTCGTCGGCACCGCCGTGATCCGCGGCCAGCGCAACCCGGGCGCCGCCTTCGGCGCGATCGCATTGGAGCGGCCGGCGGCCGGCGACCGCCAAGGCGCCGGCGGCGGACCGGCCGTGCACGCCTACGCCAGCCAGCTGATCCGGCTCTGGCCGGATCCGGACGCGCCGACGCCGACCGCGGGGCCGACGCGCGCCCTGCCGACGCCGACCAGCCAGACCCCTCCAGCCACCGACGAGCCGACGCCGACCGGCGAAGCCACCCGCCCGGTGGCGCCGGGGTCGATCTGGCTCCCACTGCTGATGCAGACCTGGTCCGGAGCCGCAGATCGGGGCTAGGCCCCCCGATCGACAGGGCCATGCACCGGCTGCTCGCCAGTCTGGATCCCGCCCAGCCCGGTTTCGCAGGCCGCATGCGACGCCTGCTGGGCGGCTGCCTCGTGCTCCTGCTCGCCGCCAGCCTGGCGATGGCGGTCGTGCTGCCTCGACGCCTGCCTCGCCTGGGCTTCTGGACCGGTGTGCTGCAGCTGGAGCTGGGCTTGCACGGCAGCGCGGAGCGCAGCGCCAGGCGGCTGATCCAGGACGCGCCCCGGGCGAGCTACGACCCCTACCGGCTGCTGGCCGCCGCGCTGCGACGCCAGGGGCGATTCGACGCGCAGCTGGCGGTGCTCGACGAGGCCGCCCTCAGGCTGCCCGAGTCCTGGCGCGCCCAGGGGAACCGCTGCTGGTATCACAGCCTCTTCGGCGATCCGGGCAGCGTCTTGGCCGCCTGTGATCGCGCCGTTGCGCTGGCGCCTTCCGACGACAGCGCCGCCCTGACCTGGCGTGGGGTCGCCCGCTGGCTGTCCGGCGACCCCGAGGGCGCGCTGGAGGATCTGCGGGCGGCGGTGGCCCGCGGAGAGGCCGCCGGGCGGCGCGATGCCGCCCACCTTCGCGTGCGGGCCTGGCTGACCGCCCTGGAGGCAGGCCAAGACCCCTTCGATGCGGACACCCTCGACCGCGAGCGCGAGCGCTTCTGAGGTCCGGCCGAGTCGGGAGCGCCGAGGCCTGTCATCCTCGGCACACCCCGGCCGTGGGGCGCTAGCCCGACGGTTCGCCCGTCGGCGCTTCGCCGGCGAGCATGGCGCCTCGCAGGGCGCGGCGCACCTGGTTGACGCGATCGAAGTAGGCCACATCGGTCCGCGTCTGCTCGTCGCGCGGGCGGGGCAGGTCGATCGCGATCTCGGCCGCCAGCCGCCCGGGTCCTGGCGTGAACACGATCACGCGATCGGCCAGGAAGACCGCCTCCTCGATGTCGTGCGTCACGAAGAGCACGGTCACCCCGGTCGCGCGCCAGAGCTCGAGCAGCTCGAGGTTGAGCCGCTCCCGGGTCAGCTCGTCCAGGCTGCCAAAGGGCTCGTCCATCAGCAGGATGCGTGGGCGAACCACCATGGCCCGCGCGATCGCCACCCGCTGCTGCATGCCGCCCGAAAGCTGCCGCGGCTTGCGATCGGCGACGTCGGCCAGTCCGACCCGCGACAGCGACGCCATGGCCTGGGCGCGGCGTTCGGCGCGCGGCACGCCCTGAACCTGCAGGGGCAGCTCCACGTTGGCCAGCACCTTGCGCCAGCTGTACAGCACCGGCGACTGGAAGACCATGCCGAACTCGCGCCGCCGTCGGGCCTCGGAAGGCTCGTGGCCGCAGACCCGGATCTCGCCGCCGCTCGGTGGCAGCAAGTCGCCGATCAGGCGCAGCAGGGTCGACTTGCCGGAGCCGCTCGGCCCGACGATGGCCACGAAGGCGCCGGCGGCCACGTCGAAGGAGACGCGATCGAGCGCCAGCGTGCCGCCGGGCGTATCGTCGAAGGACTTGACCAGGCCGCGCAGCGAGAGCTGCGGCGTCGCGCCCGCCGCCGTCGGGCCGACCGTCGACCCGATCGCAGCCTCCCCGGCCGGATCGCTCGGCATCGCCGAATCGGGCCTTGCCCGCCCGGCGTTCACGCCTCACCCTTCGGGGCTTGATCTCGAGCGATCCGTCGTGCTAAAATACGGTTTCCGTGGAGGGGTCGCATAGTCTGGTCTAGTGCGCGCGTCTCGAAAACGCGTAGGGGTTTACGCCTCTCGTGGGTTCGAATCCCACCCCCTCCGCCACGACGCCCGGGGCATTGCTGCCCCGGGCGTTTGCGTTGCCGTGCCGCATCGCCTAGCGCCGCTGCGTGACGATGGGCAGCTGCAGCTTCACCGTCAGCTCGCTGCGCCGGACGACCGCCGTGACCAGCTGCGGTGGATTGGGCCAGTCGCTCAGATTGCCCGCCCGGTCGCGCGCCCGCGCCCGAAAGCTGTACATGTGGCCGTACTCGCCCTCGAAGGCACGCGAGGTCGCGCTGGTGGCCATGTCCCAGTCGACCCAGGGGCCCCAGTCCTCGCGCATCTGAAGGTCGTAGCTCACGATGCCGCTCGAGCCGAGGTCCACGCCGCTCCACCGGACCACGAAGCGCGGGTTGTCGATGCTGTTCACCGGCTCGATCGAGACCACCGGCGGCAGCCCGTCGATGAAGGTCTGGGCCTCGAAGGCCCCGTCGGCCTCGCGGTGGCCGGCGTTGTCGACGCCCATGACCCGGAACTGATAGAACTGGCCCTGCTGGGCCTGGTCGAAGCGAACGTGGTTCTCCTTGACCCCGTCCGCCAGCAAGCCCCAGGAGCCGCCGCCGATGTTGTAGTGCACGGTGTAGTAGTCGATGCCGCTGCCGAATCGGTCGGGCGCGTTGGGCAGGTCCACCCCGGTCCAGCGCAGCTCGAAGGGTCCGGGCATGTACTCGGGCAGGGGATCGATCGTCACCTGCGGTGGGTCGAAGTCGAAGTGGGTCACCGCGTCGGCCGGCGCCGCCGGCTTGACGTTGCCGGCCGGGTCGGTCGGGTAGATCGCAAACTCGTAGCGGACCCCGTTGAAGCCGATGAAGCGGCCACCGTAGCTGCGTGCCTGACCGGCCAGGAGTCCCCAGTCGGCGGTGTTGCCGCGGCCATACAAGTCGAAGTAGTCGATGCCGGTGCCCGGATCCGGATCCTCGCCCCACCAGCGCAGGGGCAGCGCCGCCTGCTGCGGGTCGCTCTCGGTCGCCTGGGTGACGTAGCGGGGCAGCGGATCCATGCCGCCTCGCGGCGCCCGGGTGTCGGTCGCGTGCTTGATGCGCAGCTCCGGCTCGTTGGACCCCTCGGACGAGTCGAAGCCGCGGTAGGAGCCGTCGCGGTCGTCGCCGTGCAGCACGATGCCGCCGTTGCAGCGGTTGTCCGTGTTCCATTCGGGCCGGCGCCACTCGACCACGGCATCGGCGATGTCGAGGCTGTAGCGATCGCGCGTCGTGCCGACGTCGGTCCGGTCGAGCACCTCGTCGGTCCGGTCGGGAGGATCGTCCCAGGTGGGGTCGCGCTCGTCCCAGCTGTCGCGGCAGTCGGTCGTGCCTCGGAAGCGGCCGAGCTCGACCGGATAAGCGGTGATCCGGCGCTCGGGATCGTTGGCCGGGCCGGCCTCGCGCAGGTAGAGCTCGACGTCGGCCTCGGTCACGGCCTGGTTGGCCGCCAGCTCCGACATGTCGAACCAGAGATAGCTGTAGGACTTGCCGTATCCCGCCGGGCCCCCGACGTAGAGCAGCTTGAGCCGACCGAAGTTGTCACGCGCCTTGCTCTCCGACACGAAGGTGTCCTGCTCGGCCCGCAGGCGGGTCGTCTCCATCAGCGCCCGCAGACCGGTCAGCTCGGCGATCCGGTCCAGGGTATCGCGGGCCTGGTGCGACGCGAGCCGGGACGGCTGGCTCGGTGATCCGCCGATGGGAAGCCCGACCGGCTCCACGATGAAGCGGCCCAGCGAGGCATCGAAGACCGCTTCGCCCGGGCTCTGTGCCGACGACCCGCCCGGCAAGCCGGCGACCACGAGGAGCGCCGCGCCGAGGCTGGCGACCAGCCTCGGGCGGCGACGCAGAGGTTGGCCGGCCAGACCCCGGGGTCCTGACCGATGCATGCGCGAACCTTGATTCCTGCCCATGGATTTACCTCCTGGACTCGGCGGACGCCCGCATCCGACACAACGGACGACGGATCAGACGGATCGCTGCCTGCCGCCGCGCAAAGCGCTCCAGGCCGATCCTGGATCGCTGCGACGCAGGGCTCCCAAAGGGGAGCGCGGTGGCTCAGGGCCGGACGATCCGAGGCAACCACACGCGGCTCCCCGTGTCGCGCAGCCAATTCAGACAGTAACTCTGTCGACCCGGCCAGTGGATGCACAAGGGTGGGTTGGCCAGCGGATGCTCCTCGACGACGCCGTCGGCGTACTCCACGACCACCTTGCTCTCGACCGAGACGGGCGTGATGATCTCGCCGAAGCCGGGGTTCACCCGCACCTGGTAGTCCAACGGTTGCTGGAAGCGCTGCTCGTCGACTTCGAACTGCCAGGCATGCTCCGACAGCACGATGTAGTCGGGATCTCGCGGCACGCCCGATCGCTCGACGTAGGCGAAGGTGCTCTTGATGAAGTCGCTGTACTCGGCGCGCACGATCGAGCCGGGGTGGGCCAGCACCCGGCCCATCTGGTCCAGCGCCCGGTCCAGCTTGCGCTCGTCCTGACCGCCGACGGCCTCGAAGTGGCCCGGGCTGGCGCAGGTGTTCGCCAGCCGGCGCGCGGCTCCCGGCAGACTGACCACGCCGACGGTGCTGCCGGCCGCCGTGGCACGCTGGCAGGCCGGCGTCGGCGGTGCCAGGGCCGCACCCTGATCGTTGGTCTGCAGGGGCATGCCGGCATCGACCAGCAAGATGGCCGCCTGTCTCCCCGGTGCGGCCGCCTCGGCCAGGAGCGCCTGGGCCGCGTCGATCGCCGGGCCAAGATCGCCCGCCGCATCGAGGCCGGCCCCATCGAGCGCCGCCAGGGCCGCGGTCAGCTCGGCCGCATTCGCCGACAGCGGGATGTCGACGGCATGCCCGGCCGTGGCCACCCGGATGAGCGCGACCCGCGATCCGTTGGCCCAGTCCAGCCGCTCGAGCGTTCGCCCCAGGCCATCGGCGAGCGCGGTGGCATGGCGAAGGTCGGGCGTCTCGCCGACCAGCGGCTGCACGTCGACCAGCAGCACCAGGTCGAGCACGGCGGCCGTGCCGCCGCAGTCCAGGTCCATCCAGACCGAGACGTCCAGATCCTGGTTCTGCTCGAGCAGGCTGCGGTCGAAGGCGCGCCCGGCGCCGATGCGACACGGGTGCGCCTGCGCGGCCACCGGCGGGACCGGCCCGGCCGCCCGAGTGGCGACGAGGGCAAGGAGCCCGAGCGCCAGAGCGGCGCCGATGGCAAGCCGCCGCCGGCCGCTCCGTTCGATGTCTATGGCGCTGTCCATACCTGCTCCCCCCTCTTGGCCGAGGCCCGACTGGCATCCACGGATTATATCCGAGCCGACGCCGGGGCGCACGGCTTGCGACAGGCGCGGCTCCGGTAGAACGGACGAGGGCCCCGGGATCTCGGGGCCCTCGTGTTGGGTTCTCGATCCGGCGCGCGGCCTCGCGACGACCGAGGCGCGCCCGCCCCGAGGCCGTCTAGGGCTCGACCAGGCTATGCCCACGGAACAGCATGGGCAGGTAGATGCCCGGCGCCGCGGTCGGCGGCTCCAGGGTCTCGGTGGCCGGCTCGGGCGTATGGGTGGCCGGCTCCGGCGTGCTGGTCGGCAGGTCCGAGGTGGGCGTCAGCGTCGGCGGATCGGGTGTGTCGGTGGCCGGCTCGTCGGTCGGCGTGGCCGTCTCGCTGCCCGGCATCGGCGTCTCGGTCGGCTCGTCGGTCGGAAGCGGCTCGTCGGTCGGCGTCGGCGTGGCCGTCGGTGGATTCCAGGGACCACACTGCTCGTCCAGCTTGCCGACGGCGGCGACGCACTGCTCGGGCGTGTCCAAGGGCAAGCGCACCTGGATGCCGCTGGCGTAGCGCAGGAAGGCCTCGGCGCCGTAAGACAGCGGCTTGATCGCCGGGACGAGGCCGGGATCGTCCTTCTTGACCTTGAGCTGATAGCTCAGGGACCGGCCGCCGGGCGGGTTGCGGCCCCCGGCCATCTCCCACTCCCAGTCGTCGCCAAAGACGTTGACGCCCGGCACGGGCTGGCTCGAGCCAGCCACGTAGCCGACGAACTGGCCGTCGAGGTAGTCGGTGATGATCACCTGGTCGACGTTGTCACCCTTGAACAAGGCCTTGCCCAGGGCCTCGAAGACCTCTTCCAGCTTCTCGCCGTTGTTGTCGGTGGCCGAGGAGAGGCTGTGGTTCATGCAGCGCCCCATCCGGCCGCCGGCCGCCGGGATCTGGATGCCGGCGATGATCACGCCCACCCGATCGGCCTGGCGGCAGCCGGCGCCGATGGTCAGGTTGGGCGCACCCGAGTCGAAGGCGACGATCACGTTGATCTCGTCCTCCACCTGGGTCGGCAGCTGCTGGTAGGCCTTGAAGATCGCGCCGTCGAAGCCGGATGAGTCGCGGCCGCGCTGGACGCGGAAGGTGCTGGCCAGCTGCAGCATCACCTGCCGCTGCTCCTCGCCCGAGCGCAGCGGCGAGCGCGGCTGCACGATGCTGTCATAGAGGATCAGGCCCATGCTCGAGCCGTTCTCCCAGGGCAGCTGGTTGATGAAGGTGCGCAGGCCGGCGCGCATGTTCCGCTCGAGCGCCGCCACCTCGTTGAAGTCCTCGGGGATGTTGTCCGCGATGACCAACATGACGTTCATCTTGACTTCGCTGCCGCGCTGGGCGCAGTTGTAGTCGAACTTGACCTCGACGTCGAGCGTGCCACCCTGCTCGGTCTTGAGCGGCTTGACCGTGCGCTCGAAGACCGGATTGCAGGGCGTGGTGCCCGCCTGACCCTGCGCGTGGGCCATCTCGACCGGCGCACCGGCGCCGCCGAGCATGCCCAGGCAGGCGAGCAGGCTGGCCAAGACCAACAGGCCCAAGGGCCGCCTGGCGAGTCGATTCATCTGCAATCCCCCTCTGAGATACCGTGGCGTGTTTCGTGACGCATCCTCGACCGTCGCGGCAGGCCGGGCGCGACAAGCGCCGTTGCATGACGTTGCTGTCAAGCCTGCCCGAAGTCGCTAGCCTCTAGAATACCGCAAAGCGGGGTGCCGCGCAATCGACCTTCGGACCGCAGCGCGCTTCAGACCGGATGGACGCTGCCCGGCCAGGCCAGGGCGATCCGACCCCGCTCGATCTCGATCCCGGAGATCTCGACCTCGACGATCTCTCCGGCCGCCAGGCGCAGGCCGCGCGGCATGCGGCTGACGTGCAGCAGCCCGTCCTGCTTGACGCCGATGTCGACGAAGGCGCCGAAGTCGACCACGTTGCGCACCGTGCCGGCCAGGCGCAGGCCGGGCCGGAGGTCGCTCATCGACAGGACATCCGAGCGCAGGATCGGCGCCGGCAGGTCGGCCCGCGGGTCGCGCCCGGGACGGACCAGCTGCTCCAAGACGTCGTCCAGGGTCGGCAGTCCCAGCCCCAGCTGGGCCGCCAATGCCTCGCGACCCTGCTCGGCCAGGAGCCGGCTCAACGCCGGCTCGCGCGTCGCCTGCGGGCTGGAGGCATCCGTTCCGGCCGCCGCCAGCAGGCGGCGCGCCGCCGCGTAGCTCTCGGGATGGATGGCGCTCGCGTCCAGGGGCTCGTCCCCGTCACGCAGCCTCAGGAAGCCGGCCGACTGCTCGAAGGCCTTCGGCCCCAGGCCGGCGACCGCCATGAGGCCGGCGCGGCTGGCGAAGGGGCCGACCGCGTCGCGATGCGTCACGATCGCGCCAGCCAGCTTGGGCCCGATTCCCGCGACCCGCGCCAGGAGCGCGGGCGATGCCGTGTTCAGGTCGACGCCCACGCTGGTCACGACCCGCTCCACGACGCCGTCCAGGGCGCGGCCGAGCGCCGCCTGATCGAGGTCGTGCTGGTAGAGCCCGACCCCGATCGAACGCGGGTCGATCTTGACCAGCTCGGCCAGGGGGTCCTGAACCCTGCGGGCGATCGACACCGCGCCGCGCAGGCTGACGTCCATCCCCGGCAGCTCCTGACCGGCCAGGGCGCTGGCGCTGTAGACGCTGGCGCCCGACTCGTCGACGACCAGGTAACGCAGCGCGCCCTGATCGCGGGTCATCTCGGCCACCAGGGCCTCGGTCTCGCGCGAGGCGGTGCCGTTGCCGATGACGATCAGGTCGACAGCGTGGCGGGTCACCCAGCGATCGAGGAGCTCGCGTGCCCGATCGGCCTGCGACTGGGGCGGATGCGGGAAGATGGTGCCGGTGTCGAGGAGCTTGCCGGTCGGATCGACCAGCGCCACCTTGCAGCCGGTGCGGAAGCCCGGATCGATGCCCAGCACGGTCCGCCCGGCCAGGGGCGGCTGCAGGAGCAGCGACTCCAGGTTGCGCGCGAAGACCCCGATCGCGTGCGCGCCAGCGGCCTCGCTGAGCCCGCGGCGCAGATCGCGCGCGATGGCCGGCAGCAGCAAGCGCTTGGCGCCGTCCTCGATCGCCTGGTCCATGTGCTCGGCCAGGGGCGAGCGCCGGTCGGGTCGGAAGTAGGGCCAGACGGCCTCGCGCCAGTCCCGCTCGGGCAGCTCGACCTTGACGCGGAGCACCTTCTCGGCCTCGGCCCGGTCGAGCGCCAGCACCTGGTAGTGCTGCAGCCGCGAGACCCGCTGGCTGAAGCCGTAGTAGGTCGCATAGGTCCCGCGCGGATCCTCGGCGCCCTTGATCCGCTCGGCGCTCAGGCTGGCCCATTCGAGGGCCTTGGCGCGGCAGCGCTGGCGAAGCTCGGGATGGTCGGCCAAGGCCTCGGCGACGATGTCGCGAGCGCCGGCGAGTGCCTCGGCTGCGCTCGGGCAGGCCTTGCTGGTGAAGCGTCGGGCCAGCTGCTCGGGCCCTTCGCGGGTGACGACCTGCTGGCGGATCAGGTCGGCCAGACCGGCGAGGCCCTTCTCGCGCGCCACGCTGGCCCGCGTTCGACGCTTGGGCTTGTAGGGCTGATAGAGGTCTTCCAGCTCGGTGCGCGTCTGGGCGGCCGCGATGGCCGCGCCGAGCGCCTCGGTCAGCAGGCCCTGCTCGCCGATCGAGCCGAGGATCGTCGCGCGCCTTGCGTCCAGGACACGCAAGCTGTCGAGCCGCTCGACCAGATCGCGCAGCTGCGCATCGTCCAGGCCGCCGGTGGCTTCCTTGCGATAGCGGGCCACGAAGGGCATCGTGTTGCCCGCATCCAGCAGCTCGATGGCCGCGGCGACCTGCTCGGCCCGGACGCCGAGCTCGCCGGCGATGCGTCCGGCATGTCCCGGCCGGCTCGGCTCGACAGTCCCCGGATGGCTGCTCATGCGCGACGGGCTCCCCGAATGCGATCGGGCGCCCGGTCGGACGCCCGCATGCGGCGGTCAATGGTAGCGCAGGACGAAGCGAGGCCCGCGTCGTTGACAAGCGTCGATGGTGCGGCTACATTCGACCGACCATGAGCGACCCGCACCAGCTGGAGCTGCAGCCCGACGCGGAGGCCGAGGGCGTCGGACAGCCCCTGCCGGACCGCGGCCCGGTCGCTGGCGCAACCCAGCCCACCGGGCCCGACCCGCGCGGGGCAGCCGGAACGGTTTCCGAGCCCGCGACGCCCGCCGGCCCGCTGATCGACCGGCTGGCCTCGGCCGTGGTCAGCACGGCTCGCGGCCTGAACGGTCGCTGGTTCTTCGTCGGCTGGACCGCCGAGGGCCTGCCGGCCGCCAGCATCTCGGTGGAGGACCTCAGCGACAGCGCTCGGCGCGACCTGGCCAGCTTCCGCGGCGCGCGCTTGGAGCCGCGCAAGGTGCCCTTCGCCACCCTCATCCCGGTCAGCTACGCCATGACCGGATCGGCGATCGACTTCTCGGACACGCCGGACCGGCGCGCCGAGGACCAGGTCGGCTTCGCCGTGGTCGATGCCGCCGGTGCGCGGCGCGACCTGGCCCTGGGCGAGCTGGCCCTGTTGGGCGCCATCGGTGCCGCCCGCGAACCCTGGCAATCGCACCAGGTCGCCACCGGCAGCGGCCTGGCGGTGGACGCCGTGCCGCTGTATACCTTGTTCACCACCTTGCCCGGCGTCCGCGCCGACACCGGCCTGGCGATGCTCTTCGAGAGCACGCTGGCCGGCGGCTCCAACGAGCCGGCCTTCCGCTCCTGCCTGCGCAACGTCATCGGCCGGCTGCTGGTCCTGGACGAATCGCAGGCTCCCGAGCGACGCAAGGGCTACCTGCAGGCCGCCGGTCGGCTGGCCGGCGTCCCACCGGACAGCGGCATGCTCGGCAGCCTGGTGTGGCTGCGCAAGGCCGGCCTGATCACCTTCGAAGACAGCTGGCTGCAGTCGATGCAGGGTCGCGGCCGGCGGATCAAGGGCGGCCTGATCCGCGCTCTGCGCGGAGCGGGCATGGTCGAGGTATCGGACGAGATGCTGGCCGAGATCTCGGACACGCGGCCGGACTACGATGTCGACCGCCTCGACCTGCGCCGCATGTTGGACCTGGCCGCGGCGATGCACGGGGTGGCGCGCGAGGCGCTCGACCCGAGCCCGCCGTCCGCGCCGACCGGACGGCGCGGACGGCGGGGCGGGCGCCGCTAGGCCAGGCTAGCGACCCGCCAGCTGGTAGCCGGTCAGGAAGGTGCGCCGGTCCTGGCGCAGCTCGCTCTCGACGTTGCTGCCAGGGAACTGCGGCGCGTGCGGCGTCTCGACGAAGCGCAGCTGCGACTGGGGCACGTCGAAGCGCTGGATCAGCTCTTGGTAGACCCGGTCGCCCCGGCGCACCGCCAGCGCATCCGATTCGGCGGCGGTACAGCTCGAGCACAGGGCCTCGCCCGGATAGGCGGCGCCGCCTTGAACCTCCAACACGCAGTCCTGGCAGGTGCGCAGGAAGCGAACCGCGTTCTCGAGCGTGGCATAGGCGCCCACCGAGTCCCGGAAGTCGGTTCGGTTCGGCTGGAACTCGATGTCGACCCCGGTCTCGAAGATGACCCGTCCGGCCTCGATCTGATCGTCGGTCACCGCGCCGGCGTCGGTGAAATCGGTGACCTGGAAGACCTTGCTGCTCGGTCGGTCGTTGGGTCGACCGCGCAGCGCCTCGTCCTCGGCGGCGGCCATCACGAACTCGGGCAGCACCAGCAGCCGCTCGTCGGCCACCTCGGGCAGGTCCACGCCGCAGTAGCTCCAGTAGAACGCCGCTTCGTCGAGGCGATTGACGATCGTCACCTCGTCCTGCATCAGGATCTGAGCATCGCGCAGCGTGGCGAAGGCCTCGTTGTCGAGCTCGGCCAGGAAATCGTCACGGGTCTCGACCGTGAGCAGGGCGGCCCGGCCGGGGTCACCGGCGGCCCAGGCGTCGATGCGATCGAAGGCCGCGCCCGGGTCGCGGATCAGGTCGCGCAGCGCGCGATAGTACGCCGTGGTGAAGGCCTGGTAGGCGTCGGCGTCGCGCTCGACGCCCTTTCGCGAGAACTCGATGACATCCCAGAGGATGCGCACGTCGGCCGAGGACAGGATGACCCGGCTGCCCGGGACCGCCGCCAGGGCGCGCGTGACCTCCGGCTCCCAGGCGACCACCGAGAGGATGTTCTGCTCAGCGCCCGAGTTGATCCAGGCATCGACCGCCTCGGAGGCGTCGCCGTAGCGCTGTGCCAGGTCGATCGGTCGGCTGGAGGAATGGCTCGCGAAGCAGGCCATGTACTCCGAGACGCTGCCGTCGGTGAAGGCGATGGCGTGCTCGAAGATCTGGGCCCAGGTCTCGACGCCCGGCTTGACCACGATCGCGTCGTTGCCGGCGCTCTGGCCGATGGGGATGCCGATGGCCACCGCCTCGCCGCACTTGCGGGTGGCGTCGAGGGTCGTGGCCAGCGCTTCGGCCGAGCCGCTCGCGACGGCCGCGCACTGCCCGGCCTCGTCCAGGTCGACCTCGGGGTCGTAGACGTCGATCAGCTGCAGGTCGTAGCCCAGGTCCTCCAGGTAGCCGCCAGCATCCATGTGCGCCAGCGTCGCCATGTAGGGCGAGTAGGCCAGGGTCAACACGCGGAAGGGCGGTAGGCCCTCGCCCGCGGTCGAAGGACCGACGTCGTCCGAGCTCGACGCAGCGGCCGCATCGCCCTCGCCGCCGGCATCGGGCTTCGACGATCCGGCATCGCGGGCGCTGCTGCCGGCGTCGCCGACCTGGTCGATGACCTTGTCGGCCGCCTGCTGTGCCTGTTCGGCGACGCGATCCAGACCCTGGCCGACCTGGGTGCCGACGCTTTCGGACAGCACCGCGTAGATCCAAAACGCGCCGATACAGCCGACGCCCAGCAGCGTCAACGCGAGCAACACCCGTCCCCATCGAACCTTCATCCGACCACCTCCTCGATGCCCATGAACGCATCTGTCACGACAGCGGGGCGGCCGATCGGCCGCCCCGCGCGAGATCGATCAGCCGCTCCCTCGATGCGCCGGCCGTTTCAGGACCGGCTCAGCTCGCCGATTCGCCGCCGGCCCGAGCGCTCTGCTCGGTCTCGGTCTTGACGGCTGGAGCCGGCGCGGCCGGCGCCGTGCTGATACCCATCTCGCGCCGCAGCTCCTCGAGCTTGGCGGCCCCGGCGGCGCTGGTCGTGCGGGTCTGCGAGAGACGCACGTCACGCTTGGAGTTCCACATGGCATCGACCACGTCCTTGCGGGCGCGGAAGCGGGCCTCGTTCTGCTGCACCTGCTCCTGCATGCGCGCGCGCATGTTGCTCTGGTCGCCGGGCACGAGGTCCATCATGCGCTCGCGCAGCTCGAGCTGCTGGCGCCGCATGTCGGTCATCCGCGCCCGGGCCACCAGCCGCGAGTCGTTGCGCGACAGCTTCTCGAGCTCCTTGGACTGGTCGATGACCATCGCGATGGCCTCCTTCTTGTCCGAGAGCGCGTCCTCGACCATCTGCTCGACGCCCGCGACCTCGGCCTCGGCCTCGGCCAGCTCCTCGGCCAGCGCCGCGGCGCGCGCCTCCTCCTGCTGTTGGGTCACCGAGTCGCCGCGGTTGGCGGCGGCCACGGCGGCCTCCAGGTGCGACTTCGCCTCCTGACGCAGGTTGGCCGCAACGATGCGCGCCTCGGCCAGCTGCTGCACCATCATCTCGGCCGCGGCGCCGACGTCCTCGGCCGAGCTCATCTGCTGCTTGAGGTTCTCGGCGCGCTTCAGGCGGTCATAGGCCAGCCGCCGCTCGAGCGGCACGTTGTCCTCGGCGCTGGTGACGAAGCCCGAAAACAGCATCTTGAAGAGTTCGGCGATCCGCTGGAAGATACCCATTCGACAAGCCCTCCTGGACTCCTGTGACGACTGCGGGTGACGGCTTGGGGGAGCGACAGGCTGTGCGCGACTGCGACCGGTCCGGCTCGAACACCGCCACGCGACGGCGCCACCCGGCGGCATCCATCGGGTTCGGACGCACGCCGACGATCTACGCGACGCCGCCGTCCACGGTTGCAGGGCTCCGCGCGCCATGGTAGGAGATCGCCTGCACGAGGTCAAACGGCGGACCGTCGCGGCTTGCGCTATACTGCGCGGCGCCCATCGAGGTGCCGGAACGAAGCGCCGATCGGGGTTCAGCGCAGGCGGAGGCCAGTCGCATGAGCGGAATCGAGGCGCAGGTCGAGTCGGGCGCCTGGCGGCGCGAGTCGGGGGTGGCGACCTATCGCGAGGCGGTGATGCGCGACTGGGGCGATCTGCGCATCTGGGACTGCCTGGACTACGACGCGGCCGGCGATCTGTGGATCGGCGATCTGCGCGTCATCGACGCGGTGCGGCGCTACGGCACCCCGCTGGAGATCGTCGACACGCGCATCATCGAGCGCCGCTCGCGCGAGTGGTTCGCCTTGACCCGCGAGGTGGCCGCGTCGGTCGGCTATCCCGGTCGGCTCGACTACCTGTATGCCGCCAAGGCGAACATGGCCAGCGAGGTCACCCACGCCGCCTACCGTTCGGGCTGGAACGCCGAGACCAGCGCCCCGCAGGACCTGACGCACCTGCGCTGGATGGCGGACCGCGGCTTGCTCCCCGCCGGCTTGCGCGTGGTCTGCAACGGCTTCAAGCTGCCGGCCGCGCGCCACGGTCTTCCCGCAGGCGACCTGCCGGATTCGGCCAGCCGGCTGGAATTGCCGCACAAGGATCTCTCGGCGCTGGTGCACCGCGCGCCCTACGCCGAGGGCATCCTCGAGATGGCCGCCGACGGCTGGGACATCATGCCCATCCTCGACGCCGACGAGCTGCCCGCCTTCAGCGCGCCGGGCGCCCCGTCGCTGCGCGTCGGGCTGCGCATGAAGCTGGGCAAGGTGACCACGGCGGCCGACCTGGACCGGCACGTCAGCCGCTTCGGCCTGGATCGCGACGCGCTGGCGGCGGCGGCTCGAGCGGTCGCCGAGGCCCCCAACCTGACCCTCGGCACGCTGCATGCCATGGTCGGCGCCGCCGAGACCATCCCGGTCGAGCACTTCGCCGAAGGCCTGCTGCTCGGCGCGGACGCCTGGCTGGAACTGCGCCGCGCCCATCCCAGCCTGAACGAGCTCAACCTGGGCGGCGGCATGCCGCCGCTGGGCGAAGCCTACGATCATCGCGATCTGCTCGAGCGGCTGATGCGTGGCATCCTGGCACGCGCCGAAGCGGCCGGACTGCCGGCGCCCGACCTGTGCTTCGAGCTGGGCAGCCTGGTGGTGGCCGAGGCCGGCTTCCACGTCTTCAAGGTCATGCAGCGCAAGGTCAACCATCGGTCGGCCGACGGCGGACCGGGCCTGCCCTGGGCCCTGCTCGACGGCGGGCTGATGGCGGCCATCCCGGACATGCTGCTGATCGACAAGCCCTTCCGCTTCCTGGCCCTGACGGACGCCGACGCGCCGGCCACGCGGGTGCGCTTCGGCGACCCGACCTGTGACTCGGACGGCCGGTATCCACCGGCGGGCTTCGGCGCCGAGGCCGCCGAATGGCTGCCCGAGGTGGCCGGCGAGACCTACGTTTGCGTGCAGGGCATCGGCGCCTACCAGGAGATCCTGTCGGGCGTCCGCGGCGCGCACCACTGCGGCCTGCTCGAAGCGGTCGAGCTGATCCTGGAACGCGGCGCCGACGGCCAGCCGCGCGCCCGACTCATGCCGCGGCAGACCGCCAGCGAGGCCGCCGCCGTCCTCGGCTACACCGAAGAGGCGGCCGCCGCGCTGGCGCTCACCCTACCGAGCGGTCCCGACCCTGGCGCGGTCGCTCGCCGCTAGACGGGCTCGGCCCACACCGGATCAGTCCTTGACGCCCTGATCGCGCATCACCGACTCGACGAACCATTGCTGCACACCGGTGTCGTGGGCGCGGACCTTCACCACCCACATCTGGATCTCCTCGCGCAGCGCGTCGAGGACCTGCACCGGCTCGTCGTGCCCGCTGTGGTCGCGGCTGGCCTCGAGCTGAATGGCGTTGAGGCGGCGGTGGATGCTCGACCAGCGATTGAGGATGCGCCGCTCATCGGCCTCGAGGAGCTCCACGCGCGACTCGAGCGCCATGGCCTGCGCGCGAATCTCCTCGTAGACCTCGGCATGGTCCTCGGCCCACTCCTGCAGCACCCGGTCGAGCTCGATGGCCTCACGGTTCACGCTGCGGCACCAATCGTAGCAGTCCCCGGCCACGACCGGCAGGGCGACGGTTCGCTCGAGCGCCGCGAGGTGTTCGAGCGGGGATTGGCTCAGGCGGCTCATGGCTGTCACTCCTTGCTGGCGCTGGTTGAACCCGGGTTCGCCCTAATTGGACACGACGCCGGTTACAGATGGGTCGCGAACCAGTCAAGCAGCCTCGCCCAGCCATCGGCGGCCGCCTCGGGGGCGAAGCTCTCGCGCGTATCGTTCATGAAGGCATGTCCGGCGCCGTCGTAGACGACGAGCTCGTGCGGAATGCCGGCCGTTTCGAAGGCCTCGTCTTGGGCCCGTACGTCGGCGACCGGGATGCCGTTGTCGTCGGCGCCATAGAGTCCCAAGGTCGGCACCTGCATTCCGGCCGCGTCCTCGACGCTCAGCGGGCTGCCATAGAAGGCGACCACCGCGCCGAACCGCTCGGGCGAAGCCAGTCCGGCTTGAAGGGACAGCCCACCGCCCATGCAGAAGCCGGTCACACCGGCTTTCTCGCTCGACACCGCGTCCTGGCCGAGCAGGTAGTCCGCCGCGGCCTCGATCTCCTGTACCGCGGCGACCTGGTCGAGCGCCATCACCAGCTTGCGCGCTTCGTCCGGCTCGGTCGTGACCGCACCGTGGTACAGATCGGGCGCCAGCACGACGAAGCCCTCACGCGCCAACCGCCGGGCCATGTCCTCGATGTGCGGGTTGAGGCCCCACCACTCCTGGATCATCACCACCGCCGGCAGACCGGACGCGCCCTCGGGCTCGACGTAGTAGCCGCTGAGCGCCTGCTCGCCCAGGCTGCCGTAGACCACCGACTCGGCACGCGCCAGGCCGCTCATGTCGACGCGCTCCGGAGCAGCGCCGACGCCCTCGGTGACCATGGGCTCGGCCGCGGTCGGCTCGACGACCACCGGCGGCGGGCTCGGGTTGGGCGACTCGGCGCAGGCGGCCAGCAGCAGGTTGGCGGCCGAGGCGCTGCCCAGCGCGGCCGTGGCGCGCACCACGAACTGACGGCGCGTGAGCTCGCCGACCTGGAAGGAGCGGACCAGCTGCATGACGTGAATTCGATCCATCGGTAGGCTTCCTTTCGCCGGCTGGCCGGCGCTGCATAGGGGAGACGCCAATTCTGCACGCAAGTCGCGACGCTGACCACCGCGCCGACCGCACGCTCGGGGTCTGGCCTTGGCCCGGCCTTCGGCCGGTCGGGACGACCGTGTTAGAATCAGGCGTGGCGTCGTGGCCCTCCCCGGCTCGCACCTCGCGCCGGTCGACCCGCGACGCGCCCTCGCACCCTTGGAGCCCAGTCATGCCGCGACGTTTCCTCGGTACCGGTCGCCCCGGTCTCTCGATCCTCCTCGCCACGGGCCTGCTTGCGGCCTGCGGCGGTCCGCCGCCATCGGTCGCACCGGTGGAGCGTGCCGCTTCGACCCCGCCGCGGTCGGCCGGCCATCCCCTTCCGACCGCCGTTTCGCGCGGGGCGCCGCTGCCCGAGGGCATGCGCTCCGGACCGCCGCCGACGGCCACCCGGGCACCGGTCCGCATGAGCTCGCCCGACTACGGCATCCAGGCCTTCCTGTGGTGGCGGCCCGAGGTCGCCGAGCGCGACCTGGCGCTGATCGACCAGATGGGCTTTCGCTGGGTCAAGCAGATCTTCGGATGGCGCGACATCGAGCTGGAGAAGGGCGGCTTCGACTGGGCCCGCACCGACCGCATCGTCGAGCAGGCCGAGGCGGCCGGCCTCAAGCTGCTGGTCCGCGTCGACCACCAGCCCGAGTGGGCGCGCGCCGGCTGCAGCCTGATGGGCCCGCCGGACGACCTGGCCGACCTGGCCGACTTCCTCGGCGCGGTGGCCGAGCGCTACCAGGGGCGGATCGAGGCCTACCAGATCTGGAACGAGCCCAACCTGGCCCGCGAATGGTGCGACCAGACGCCCAGCCCGGCGGCCTACGCCGAGATGCTCCAGACCGCTTACGGCGCCCTGAAGGCGGCCGATCCGCGGGCCCTGGTCATCAGCGCCGGTCTCTCGCCGACGGGATCCGGGCCGCCGCAGGCCCTGCCCGACGACCGCTTCCTCGAGCAGCTGTACCTGGCCATGAACGGCGACTCGGACGGCTACTTCGACGTCTTGGGCCTCCACGCGGCCGGCTTCGCCGCGCCGCCCGAGGTCTCGCCGGACGAGGCCGCCGCCGACAAGGCGCGCTACGGCGGCGAACGCTTCTTCACCTTCCGTCGGGTCGAGGACCTGCGGGCGATCATGGAAGCCAACGGCGATACGGACAAACGCGTGGCCATCCTGGAGATGGGCTGGACCAGCGACACCGTCAACCCGGCCTACGCCTGGCACGCCGTCAGCGAACAGACCAAGGCCGACTACCTGGTACGCGCCTTCGCCTATGCCGAGGCCAACTGGCAGCCCTGGATCGGCGTGATGAGCCCGATCTACATCTGCAACCAGGACTGGACCGAAGCCGACGAGCAGTACTGGTGGTGCATCACCGATCCGGACGGCAGCCCGCGACCGGCCTTCACCGCGCTCGAGGCGATGCCCAAGCGGCCCGAATAGCGTCGGCGCCGCCGAATCCGGGATCGGCGGCGCCTGCGGGGCGCGCCAGCCGACCTCAGCGCCCCTTGACCAGCATGGGCAGCTGGATTGCGTAGGCCCGTTCGAGCGGCCGCTCGGCCTGGGGCCGCAGGTTGCCGGCGTCATCCGGATAGACCGCCAACCAGGCGGGCGACGGTGCGGACCGGTCGGCTCCCGGGACCGCCTGCAGATCGACGAAGGCGCTGCCGCCGGCGGGCACCTGGAGCGACCAGGTAGCCGGCCGCTGCGACCAGGCCGCGGGGTCGAGGCGATAGCGCAGGCCGCCCGGCGGGAGCATGCCGTCCGGCGCTTCGTCGCGGTCGGGTCCCAGGAGCCAGTCCTCGGTGATGCCCCGGCGCAGGAGCCCCAGCCGAATCGGCCCGGGGCCGGACATGCCCAGCTCGGACAGGGGCACGGCGAAGCCGAGGATCCGGCTGTGCAGGTCGGCCGCTTCGGTCGGCAGCATCGCCTCGCTGCCCAGGACCTCGCCGGCCACCGGATCCCAGGCCGCGACGGCCAGCCCCATGAAGCTGCTCGGCCCGCCGCCCGAAAGCGCCGACAAGGCGCCGTAGCGCAGTCGGTGGTCGTCGCGGCCGTCGTCGTCGCTGTCCAGATAGACCTCGGTGATGGTCAGGCCCGGGACCGTGGCGGCCGCGTGGCCGATCAGGGCGAAGCGGAGCTGCGGGGCACCGTCGGCCGCCGCCTCGAAGCGCAACCCCAGCGTCGCCAGGTCGAGCTCGTAGGTCACCGCCGGCTCGTCGGCGTCGAAGGCCGGCTCCCCGGCATCGTCGAGCGGCAACGCGAAGAGCTCCACCCGGCCGTCCTGGCCGGTGTTGTCGAAGACCAGCCGGCCCGGATCGCCCGGCTCGACCTGACCTGACAGGGACGAGGCGCGTCGCGGCAGGGCCAGGAAGGGTAGGCCGACCGGCTCGCCCGGAATCGGGCCGCCATCGGCATCCACCGGGAGCAGGCGCAGCTGCCCGTCGAGCTCCAGCCCGTCGAGCTCGGCGGCGCCCAGGGGCCGCTCGCCTGCCGGCCAGCGGGTCAGCCGAGCGGCCTCGAAGCGGAAGCCGACCGCCAGCTCGGCCTCGCCCCGTGGCGGAATCCGGAGCGGCTCGTCGGGCAGCTCGATCCGCAGGCCGCGCCCGGCCGACTCCCGATGGAACACGGCTTCGGGCAACACCCATTGCTCGGCATCGCTCAGGCTGCGCAGCCGCAGCGTCCGCTCCATGCGCAAGCCCTCGCCCTCGACGGGAACGAAGCCGAGGCCCAGATCGGCGATGTCGCCGGCCCGAACCAGCAGCCGGCTGGTCGCCGCGCGGTAGACGTCCAGTCCGCCGGCTCCCTGACGGCTGATCGGCGCCACGCCGGCACCCTCGAGCAGGGTCGGCGAGGCCGCGTTCATCAGGCGCGCCGCCAGGTCCCGCGCGCCTAGACCCAGGCCCTCGACGCGGTTCTGCTGCAGGAGCAGCGCGGCGGCGCCGGCGACGTGCGGAGCCGACATCGAGGTGCCCGACAGCGAACGCGCCTGGTCGCCGGTGCCCATGCCCGCCGATCGGATGCCCGAGCCGGGCGCGCTCAGGCTCGGCTTGAAGCCGCCGTGCCGCGCCGGGCCGCGCGAGCTTCCGGAGACCATCAGGCCGCCCGTCGGCCCCGAGATGGCCAGGTTGGCCACCGCCAGCACGCCGCGGCTGGCACCCGGCGCGCCCAGGATGTAGGGCGAGTTGCCCGCGTTGCCGGCCGAGGCGACCACCACCACGCCCTGATCGATCAGGGCCTCGACGGCGGCTTCGAAGCGCGACGAGGCCTGGCCCCAAGGCTCGCCCAGGCTCATGTTGACGGCGTCGATCCGCTCCGGCGCGCTGCCCTCTACCGAGCGTCCCAGGTTGACCCGGGCGCACCAGTCGAGGGCGCCGATGACGACGTCGACCGTCTCGTCGGTGTAGATGCCCGAGGCCGGCGGCCCGTAGATCTTGAGCGCCACCAGCCGCGCGCCGGGCGCGACGCCGGCGCCGAGCTGGCTCGTCGGCAAGCCGGCGGCGATGCCGGCCACGTGGCTGCCGTGACCGTGCTGGTCGAGCGGGTCGGGGTCCGGGCTGGGGCTGCGCCGACAGCGGCCGGCGCGTTCATCGGCCTCGCTGCAGGCCGTCGGGTTGGTGTAGAGCGGACCGACGAAGTCCCAGCCGCCGACCACCTTGGCGCTGGGAAAGAGCCGTTGGCCATCCCAAACGTCGTCGATCGTCTCGGCCGCCGTGGCGGCGCTGGCGTAGGCCGCCGCCGTGCCGGGGCCACCGAAGGCGGCATGGGTGTAGTCGATGCCGGCATCGATGATGGCGATCGTGCTGCCCGAGCCGTCGTAGCCCAGCTCGGCCGCGACGCGGTCGGCGCCGATGTGCGGCACGCTGCGATCGAGGTCCAGGCGCACCCAGGGCGCCGGAGCGATGCCGAGCACCCCAGGACGGCGGCCCAGCGCCTCGAGCTGCGCCGCGGTGCCATGGACCAGCAGGCCGTTCATGACCGCTTCGTAGCGGTCGATGACCCGAATGCCCAGAGCCTCCGCCGCGGCGACGACCGGTGCCTGTTCGGCGAGGATGGCCTGCTCGGCGACGTCGAGCTCCGACCGCATGACGCGGGCGCGTTCGCGGGTCTGCTCGGCCGTGTCGGCCGCACCCCCGGCGGCCAGCCAGCGCTCGGAGAGCGAGGCACCGGGCAGCTCGACCAGGGCGCTGTGCAGCCGGTCGGCGCCTGGCTCGGGCGGAGGCAGCGGCAAGCCGGCCACCGGCGAGGCGGGCGCGAACCGCGGCGTCAGCAGCAGCAGCAGCAGGCCCAGCGTCAAGCCCAGCATCGGCAGCGATCGCCGCGGGACCCGTGCCGCGGCGGCCCCACTCGACCCTCGACCCGAGCCTCGGCGGCGGCTGTCGGTCGCAACGCGCATGACTCCCCCACTTCTGGTGCCCGCACCGCCGGCCACGGTCGCGGGCCTCGCTGTTGGCCATTCCCTTCGGCAATCTTATCATAGGCATCCCGCCCGGCTCGACCGCCGGGCGGTTGCGGCAAGGGAGTTGCGATGCGCCGGCACGACGTGAACGGTCCCTACTCGGATGCGTGGCTCGGGACGGCACGCGCGTCCGATGTCCCGGCTTCGAGGGGGCAAAGGGCAGGCCTCCGATCCGGCCTGCGCGGCATCCTGGTCCTGACCCTGGCGCTGGCCGCGGGAGGCTGCGCTCGGTTGGGCATCGGCGAGCCGCCGGTGACGCCTTCGCCGCTGCCGCCGCGGGTGCTGACGGCCGAGCGGGTGCCGCTGCCGACCTCGGAGGTCGCCCTGCCGGCGCCGCCCGCCGATCCCGACCCCGCCCTGCTGGCCACGATCGCGGCGCTGATCGGCGGCGACCCCACGGCGGATGCGCCGGTGATCCTGACGCTGGCCGCCGGCCTGCGCCCCGGCGCGACCCCGACGCCGGCGCCGGTCCAGGACCCGACCCAGGCGGCGGCGAGCATCGCGACCCTGATCGCGATGGCCACCGCGCAGGCGGCCAGCGCCACGCCGCCGCCGGTCATCGGGACCGGCAGCCTGGCCGCCGGCACGGCCGAGCCCGGCTGCCAGATCCCGCGCGAGCCCTTCCGCTTCGAGCTGGCGCCCGCTGCCGAAGCCGATCCGGCCGCGGCGCGGCTGTGGTCGGAGCACGCGGCCTGGGCCTTCGAGGCCGATCTGATCGACCTGGTCGAGGAGCAGCCGGGCAGCGCTGGCCGGGCCAGCTGGCGGCTCAGCGGCAGCTACGCCATGCCGCTGGACGCCGATGCGCCGGACCTGCCCCCATCCGGCCAGCCCCTGCCGCCCGGACTGCCCAACGCGCTGCCGACCGGCCTGCCGCTCCTGCTCCGCTACCGCGGCCCTGCCCTGCCCCTGTCGCCCGGCAACCGATACCTCCTGGCCTACGACAGCGACCAGCCGCGAGACGGCCCCCTGGGCGAGGGCCTGCTGGTCTCCGACGCGCGCGGCCTGGTCCTCTTGGGCGTCAGCCTGCGCGAATCCGAAGACGCGGACGCGCGGCTTCTGGCCGGCCTGCGGGCGGGCTTCGCCATCCGCCAGATGCCGACCGTCTGCCGACACGTCGAGGCCGACGGCTGCGGCTTCGAGCTGCGCGCGGCGCCGGTCGAGCTGGCCGACGCGCTGGCGACCCCGGGCCCGGCCGACGCCGCCGGAGACGCCGTCGACGGCCCGGGCGGCGCGAGCCTGCGCCTCAACGCGGGCGAGACCGGGACGCTCACCCTGGAACGGCCCTATACGGTCCGGCTCGCGACCAGCCACTACCGGCTGTGGCGCGGCGACCAGCCCTGCGCGGCGGCGGGCGACTGGCGGCTGTCCTACCGGATCGAGCGGGCCGAATAGGCGCGTGCTAGACTCTTGTCTACGCACGCCTCGTCAACCCCCAGGAACCTCGGATGGCCCGCGACGGCTTCGACCGCGACATCAACTACCTGCGCATCTCGCTCACGGATCGCTGCAACCTGCGCTGTGTCTACTGCATGCCGACCGAAGGCCTGACCTTCTTCCCCGATGCCGAGCTGCTCAGCGCCGAGGAGATCCAGCGCGTGGTCGAGGCGGCGGCCGAGCTCGGCTTCCGCAAGGTGCGCCTGACCGGCGGCGAGCCCCTCTTGCGCCGCGACGTGGTCGACATCGTGCGTCGGATCGCCGCCGTGCCGGGCATCGACGATCTGGCGATGACGACCAACGGGCTGCGCCTGCCCGAGCTGGCGGTGCCGCTGCGCGAGGCCGGCCTGAAGCGGGTCAACCTGCACGTCGACTCGCTCGACCCCGAACGCGTCGAACGCCTGATGCGCTGGAGCAGGCACGCCGACCTCTGGGCCGGTGTCGAGGCGGCCGAGGCGGCCGGCTTCGCGCCGATCAAGCTCAACGCGGTGATCGCCCGCGGCTACAACGACGACGACGTCGTGCCGCTGGCCAGGCTGACGCTCGAGCGGGACTGGGCGGTACGCTTCATCGAGCTGATGCCGCTGGGCTCGGGGGAGGAGTCGCGCTTCGCGATCGACCACTACGTGCCCAACGCCGAGGTCCGCGCCACCATCGAGGCCGAGCTCGGGCCGCTGGAGGCCCTGGTCAACCGCGATCCCTCCGACGAAGCCCGCAACTACCGCGCGCCGGGCGGGCGCGGCCGCATCGGCTTCATCTCGCCGGTCAGCCAGCCCTACTGCGGCAGCTGCAACCGCATGCGCCTGACGGCCGACGGCCGCTTCCACCTCTGCCTGTTGCACGACGACGAGATCGACCTGCGCTCGGTGCTGCGCGCCGGCGGCGGCCGCGATGCCGTTCGCGAACAGCTGGCGCGGGCCGTGGCCGCCAAACCTACCGGGCACGCTTTGGCCGAGGGGCAGCACACCGAGCTGCGGCGGATGCACGCCATCGGCGGCTAGGCGGCGGCGGGGCGAACCCCGCGAGCCGGATCGACCGCGTCGCAGAGCCGGAGCGCGCTGGCCGATCTCATCGCGCTCGCGCCGCGTCGGATCGCGAACGGCGGGCTTGTTGGCCGGTGCCGCAGATCCGGAGATCCACCGTCTCACCCGCCCGATTCACCAGCTCGGCCGCGTCGTTCCGATCGTCCCAGACCTCTTGATTCGACCACAGGAGGTCGGGCGGATCGGGCGGTGTCGCCTGCGGGCCGCTGAGGAGTCGGATCCTCGCTCCGCGTTCGAGGCTGTGATTGGCGAAGCGATAGGTTTCTCCGCCGTTGCGTGACCTCACGCGCCATCCGACCAGCGCGATGGCGTTCTGGCCGGCGTTGCGGAGTGCGACCGACTCATCGGATCCGAGGCACTGCAGACCGCTGATGACCAGGTGGGGCGTGGGCGTCGGCGTGATCGTCGGGGTCGAGCTCGGCGTCGGCGTGTGGCTCGGGCTGGGCGTATCGCTCGGCCTGGGCGTGCGACTCGGCGTCGGCGTCGTGGAGGCCGTCGGAACCCGGGTCGCGGACGGAACGGGGGTATGGGTGGGGCCGATGCGTGGGGTCACCCGCGCGTCGGCCTCGAGCTCCCGATCGAGCAGCGGCAGCCAGAGCCGGGAGCGATCGGGGCTCGGGCTGGGTGAGGGGGTCGGGCTCCGGACGGGGGTGGCCGTCGGTGTGTTCGAGGCCGTCGGCAAGGGCGGCGCCGTGGGCAGGTTCAGCCGCTCACCCGTGACCTCGACCGAGACCGGTGGCAGGTAGATCGCTCCGCTGGCGCCATCCATTGTGCGGTACTCGACCCGCTGCCAGAGCGTGCGGGGCAGGCGGCCGATGGCGAGGGCTTGGAGCTCCTGGCTGACGGTCACGCCGGCGGCCGAAGGGAATCCGAAGCGCCAGAACTGCGGGTCGGGCCCAAAGACCGGGGGCGGCTGCTCGGAGCCGGTCACCAGGGCCAGCAAGTCGTGGGGCTGATCGAACAGGAAGAGCTCGCTCGGCGACACGCCGACCACGGCTTGGCCCAGCTGCTCGAAAAGCGCCACCAGCGCCGGGCCATCGGGCATGTCGAAGTAGTAGGCTTGACGGCTGACCGCCTGCTGGAGGCTGGGATCGCAGCTGCCGCCGACGCAGATGGCCATCAGCTCGGCAAGGTCCTTCAGCGCATCCGCGGCGCCGATGATGGTCTGGGGATCGACCGAGTTCCGACCATCGGTGAGCAGCACCACGAAGCGCAGCGCGTTCGGCCGGCTGTCCTCGAGCAGGACCCGCGCCCGGTTGAGCGCCTGGCCGATGTTGGTGTCGCCGTCGGGGGTCAGCTGGCGCAGCCGCGTCGCCAGGCCCGCCCGGTCGTCGCTCAGCGGCAGCTCGGCCAGGATCCGGTCGCTGAAGGCCACCAGGCCGAAGCGTGCTTCGGGGATGTCCCGGGTCGCCATGAGGGCTTCGACCGCCTGCCGGGCCGTCTCGATGCGCTCGCCACGCATCGAGAAGGAGTGGTCGATCACCAACATCACCTCCAAGGGCCTCGGCTCGGCATCGCAGGCAAGCGCAATCGTCGAGCGCGCGACGAGGCTTTCCTCGACCCGCAGGCGATCCGGCTCGGCGCGCAATTCGGCTCGCTCGAGCCGGCAGGGCCCGGTGTCGGCCGGTGCCCGCACCTCCAGCTCCGGCAGGGGCAACCGCGTCTGACCGGCGACGCCATCGCGATCGCGCCAGGTGGCTTCGATCGCGCCCGCCACCGGCCAGCGGCCGACCGCGCGCGCCCGCAGCGGGTAGCGGATCCGAGTCCGTCCGAAGAGCGGATCGACCTGCTGCCAGAACAAGCCGCCATCCGCTTCCACGGAGGGTCGGTCATGCGCGGTCGGCACGCCGTCGTACTCGAAGGCCGGCTGCCGCTCGGCCGCCACCGAGAGGCGCTCGAAGTCGGCCAGGCCCAGCTTGAGCGCCAGCTCGGCGTAGAAGGCCTCCAGCTCCGCTCCACCGGGCAAGGCGCGATAGTAGGATGCCGGTTCGGCCAGCTGCGCGAACTTCGGATAGCAGCGCCCGGTGTCGGTGATGCAGACCACCACCATCCGCAGCCCCTCCAGGTGCGCCCAATAGGCCGCCTGCAGCCATGGGTCGTCCGGATCGTCGAGCTTCTTGGGAAAGACCGTATCGCCGTCCGAGATCAGGATCACGATCGGCAGGGCGTCCGGCCGGCGCTGCCGAAGCAGCAGCCTCGCGCGGTCGATGCCGACCTGAAAGTCGTTCTCGCCTTCGACGTGCAGGCGCTCGATGCCCTCGAGCAGCGTCTGTCGATCCTGGCTCAGGTCGACCAGCAGCTCGGCTTCGCTGCCGAGGCCGACGACGGCCACCCGCGCCAGGTCCAGATCGACCAGATTCACGAAGGTCCGCGCCGCGGCCTTGGCGTCCGCCATGCGGTTGGCGCTGCGCATCGAGCCCGAGTGATCGATGGCCAGGACCACATCGATCGGCTTTCGCTCGACCGGACAGTCCGTCACCAGCGTCAGGGTCACCCAAGCCGTCGCGTCCAACGCGACCGGATCCGGACCGGCATCGCTCTGGGCTCGGAGCTGGCAGCGGCTGGGTTGCTCGGGCGCCGGGTCCACGCCGAGGCGCGCGGTCGCCGACAGCAGCTGATAGACGGGCTGGCCGGCGTTGCTCATGCCCCGGAGCTCGGCCCAGCTGGCGACGATCTGGTCGTCGCCCACCCGAATCGGGCGCAGGGCGTATTCGAGGCGGATCGGATCGGCTTGCTGCTCGATGTCCCAGCGAATGTAGTTCTGGTCCAGGCGCCCCATCTGATCCGCAGCCGGCTGGGCCGATCCGTAGACGAAGTCCGAGCTGGCCGGGAAGTTGGAGGTGAGCGTCGCGTGGTCGATCGCCAGCGGCGCCGGTCTGTCTCGCAACGCGGCCAGGTCGGCGGCGACCGCCTCGGCATTCGGCAGGTCGATCATCGCGAAGCCTTCGATCGGCTTGCATCCACCGCCGATGCAATACCAGCGGAGGTCGATCGCATCCTCGGCCGCCGCCGCGGCTTCGAAGCGGAGGGTGCTCTCCCGGCCCAGGTCGGCGCCCGCCTGGCCGATGACGACCAGGTGACGGCGACCGTACTCGCGGGGCGACGCGTCGGCCAGATCGACGTAGAGATCGCGCGCCTTGCGCACCAGCTGATGGGTCGGCAAGCCGGGCCGGACGGCGTCGAAGCCGGCCAGTGCGGCGCGCACCGCGGCCAGGTCCTTGGTGGGCGGAACGACCCGCGGCTGCGCTCCCGGCACGGCCGTCGGCAAGGGGGGCGGCGGCGGGCTCGGCGTCGGGGCCAGCGGATCGGCCTGGCCCAGCACCAGGCCGACGCGACCATCGCCGAAGCCCGGAGCGCCCAGGAATCCTTCCAGAGCCCGGCGCAGCGACCCTGCACCGGCCGCGTCGGGCATGGGCTCGAGCACCAGCACGAAGTGGCGGGCCAGGAGCTCGCCACCGCAGCCGGGATCGAGATCGATCGCAATCCCGACCGGGTCGCCGAGGGCGATCCGGTCGGTGTCGAGCTGCTGGGTGATCGAGGCGGTGCAGTCGCCCCCGGCGGCCCCGACGGGCGCTTGCGGGCCGAGTCGCATCGCAAGGAGGAGCGTGCCGAGCCCCAGGACGCAGGCCCGGCGCATGAACCGGCCTGTCCTGCTCCGCGTCCCCGTCATGATGCTCTCCTTGCAGCGTTGTCTATCGATTCCACCCGCGCCCGAACCGGGCTTCGGATCGGAGCACCAGCAACATCCATGCCCCGCCGTCACGGTGTCTTAACGCTCCGGCCCGGCGATTCGGACAGGCTGACCCTGGCGAGCAGGCATGCCCCGCCCCCTGGCGCGATGCATGCGTCAGGGGGCGGGGCAAGCGGCGCTTCGGCGCCGACCGGGGGATCCCATCGGTTCCGCTGCGCTCCGGCCCGCTGGGATGTCGGGCGCCGCGAGACCGAACCCGGCCAGGTCTAGGGCCGCGAGAGCCAGGGCAGGTAGACGCCAGCCTCGGGCCGACCGCCCGGGGTCGCCGTCGCCGGCGGAAGGGTCCGCGTCGGCGTCGCGGCTGGCCCGCCCGGCGTCACGGTCGGCAGCGGCAGGCTGGTGGGCAGGACGGGCGGCGCCTCGCCGGCGATCTCGACCGCCGCCGACGGCAGCCAGGCCATGCCTTCGGCGCCCGACAGCATCCGGTACTCGACCCGAGTCCACAGGGCCACTGGCTGTCGCCCGGCCAGCGTGGCCGTCAGCTGCTGCGTTGCGGAGACCTTGCCGACGGCCGGGAAGCCGAAGCGCCAGATGTTCGGATCGGGACCGAAGGTCAGGGCCGGCATGGCCGAACCTGGCACCGGCGGCATGGCCGGGCCGCTCTGGTCGGCGATCGAGATCTCGGCCGGCAGCGCGCCGGCCACGGTCTCGGCCATGCGCTCGAAGAGCGAGACCACGTCCTCGTCGCCCGGCAGATCGAAGTAGTAGGCCTGGCGGGTGACGGCCGTGGCCAGGACCGGATCGCAGGCGGCGCCGATGCAGGCGGCGATCAGCTCGGCCCGATCCTTGAAGCTGTCGGCCGCGGTGAGGATGGTATCCGGATCGACCGAGTTGCGGCCGTCGGTGACCAGGATCACGACGCTGCGCGCGCCCGGGCGCGCATCGTCGAGCAGCGCCCCGGCGCGGTTGAGCGCCTGCCCGATGTTGGTCTCGCCGGCCGGCGCCGTCGACAAGAGCCGCGCGAGCAGGGCCGCCCGATCGACGTCCAGCGGCTGCTCGGCCAGAATCTGGCCGCTGAAGGCCACCAGCCCGAAGCGGACGTCTCCGCCCGGCCGGGCCAGCATGGCCTCGACCGCGCGGCGCATGGCCGCGATGCGCGGCCCGCTCATCGAGTCGGAGTGGTCGAGCACCAGCACCACCTCGAGCGGCTCGCCGTCGGCCTGGCAGGCAGCGACCTCGGCGGCGATGCGCTCGGTGACCCGCTCGCCCAGCGCCAATGCGCCCGGTTCGGCCAGGACGCTGCCGCTCACCGGGCAGGGGCCGCTGGACGCCGGTGGTCGCACCTCGACCACCGGCACCGGCAGGCTGGCCTGACCCACCGCACCATCGCGATCGATCCAGCTGGCCTCGATGCGCTCGGCCACCGGCCAGCTGCCCAACGCGGCCGCCCGGAGCTGGTAGCGCAGCTCGCTGCGGCCGAAGAGCGGATCGGCACGCTGCCAGACCAGGCGCCCGTCGCGCTCGGTCGGCAGGTCCTGACCGAAGGGCACGCCGGCGAAGGCGAAGGCGCCCGAGCTCCGGTGCGAGACGCTCAGCCGTTGGATCTCGGCCCGGCCCAGGTACCGCGCCAGCTCGGTGTAGAAGGCAGCCAGGTCCTCGCCGCCCGGGGTGACCCGGAAGTGCGATGCCGGCGAAGCCAGCTGTTGGAACTCGGGCTTGCAGGTCGCGGCGTCGGTGACGCAGACCACGATCGAGCGGATGCCCTCCAGGTGCGCCCAGAATGCCGCCTGCAGCCAGGGGTCCGAGAGCAGGCCGGTCGGGAACACCGTGTCGCCGTCCGAGAGCAGCACCAGGGCCGGCAGCGCATCGGGCCGGCGCTGGCGCAGGACCTGGCGCACCTGGTCGAAGGCCTTGCCGAAGTCGTTCTCGCCCGCAGCCTGCAGGCCATCGATGGCCGTCAACAGGGCCGCACGGTCGGTGCTCAGGTCGACCAGCGTCTCGGCTTCGGTGCCCACCGCCAGCAGGGCCACCCGCGCCACCGACAGGTCGACCCCCTCCACGAAGCGTCGTGCGGCGATCTTGGCGGCGGTCAGACGACCGCCTCGCAACATCGAGGCCGAGCGGTCGATGGCCAGCACGACGTCCAGCGGTCGGCCCTGCGCGCTGCAGTCGACCGCCAGCCGCAGTCCGACCTCGACCGGATCGCCCAGCGCGAGGCTGGACGGCAGGGCCTCGCTCTCGGCCGCCAGGCGGCAGCTGCTGGGACGCGCCGTCTGCTCGCCCACATCGACCGACAGGCGGCGAGCGATGACGCGCTGGATCTCGCGGCCGGCGTTGGTGATGCCCTCCAACTCGATGTCGCCGGCCACCGGCACGCCGGCGCCGCTGTCCAGCGGTCGCAGCCGGTAGCTGGCCTCGAAGTCCCGCGCGGGCTGTTGCGGCCGCCAGGCGATGTAGCTGGTCTGCAGGCGGCCCATCTGGTCGGCCGGCGGGACGGCCGAGTCGAAGACGAAGTCGGCCCGATCGCTGAAGCCGCTGGTGACGGTGAGGCGCTCGACCTCCAGGGGCGCCGGCTGGTCGTGCAGGGCCTGCAGGGCAGACGACAGCGCGGCCACGTCGGGCAGGTCGACCACGGTCAGGCCGGGCAGCTGCGGGCAGCCGCCCCCGATGCAGTACCAGCGGACGTCGATGCCGGTGGCGGACGCGAGCGCGAGCTCGAAGTCGAGCGTCGAGCGCCGACCCAAGGGGGCGCCGGCATGGCCGACGATCAGGATGTGCCGGCGACCGTAGAAGTCTCGGTCGCCCGCCTCGGCATCCAGGTATTGGTTGCGGGCCTCGGAGACCAGCGCGGCCAAGGGTACGCCGGGCTCGGCCGGCACGAACTTCTGCAGCCCGGTCTGAAGCAGGAAGCGGTTCTGGGTGAGCGCGACCGCCAGGGCCCGGGGTCGGGGCTCGGCCGTCGGCAGCGGCGCCGGACGCGGCGTCGCGGTCGGGGCGGCCGGATCGTCGTTGCCCAGCACCAGGCCGATTCGGCTGCCGCCGAAGTCGAGGCTCCCGATCCAGGCATCCAGGCTCGCGCGCAGCGCGCTCAGCTCGGACGCTTGGGCGGGCGTCCAGGGCTGGGCCGCGATCACGTAGTGCCGCGACAGGATCTCACCGCCGCAGTCCGGGCTGACGCTGACCGTCACGCCGACGTCCTCGCCATGCAGGATGGCGTCGCGATCGAGGTGCTGGTCGGCGACGATGCTGCAGCCGCCCTGCTGGGCCTTGACGCCGCGCTCGGGAACGGATCGGCCGAGGGCGAGCAGGCACAGGACGGCGGCGAACGCGAGCGCGCTGCCGCGCCGTCCGGACATGGCGTTGACGAATCGAGGCATGGCTGCGTCACTCCTTGGTGCGGGTTGCTTGACGTCGGGCCGGCAATGGCTCGGCGGCCGGATGTGGACGATAGCGAACACCCGGGCAACGCGCCAGTCGGGTGTCAGCTTTCAGCAGGGAATCGGGCTGAATCGGCATCAAGCTGACCTGCCTGACGGCCGGGCATCGCAGCGCCCGATCCGCGATCGCGCGTTGACGGACGCCATGCAGGGAGTTAAGATGATTCGACCTGCACCATGCGCCAGCGCCATCGCTCACCCAAGCCGAGCCGTCCCGCCGCCAGGCCCGCGCCCGTCGAAGCGCGGGCGGCGACGCGCATGCGCGAGATCGGCCGATTCGCGGCCGGTGTGCTGACCGCCCTGGCGCTGGTCTTCGCCTATCGCGCGCTGCGCCCCCCGCCCGCATCGGACTCCGAGACGCCGGCCGAGCCGACCGCCGCGTCGGACTGGACCCGGCCCGGCCTCGCGATGACCGAGCGCCTGGCGGCGATCCAACGCGACGTCGAGGCCGATCCCTCCGGCAACCTCTTCGCCAACATCGAACGCGTGCAAGCCTTCGAGGCGGCGGGCATTCCGGCCGACCCCGCCGACGCCATGGGCTGGCGGGCTCGACTGGCCTTCAACCAGCTCTACGCCGGGCAGACCGAGGCCGCCATCGAAGGGCTCCGCAGGATGGAGTCCGAGCTGGCCGCCAACGTGGCGCCGGAGGATACGAGCCTGGCCCAGGTGCGCATGCTCCTGGCGGTGGCCTGGCTGCGCCTGGGCGAGCAGACCAACTGCATCCAGCGCCACAGCGCCGATGCCTGCCTGCTGCCGCTGCGCGGCTCGGGCCTGCACCAGGACCAGAATCCGGCTCGCCAGGCGGTCGCGACCTACGAGACCATCCTGGCCCGGCTGCCGGAGGACCTTACCGCTCGCTGGATGCTCAACATCGCCTACATGGCCCTGGGCGAGTACCCCGACGGCGTTCCGGAGCCCTACCGCATCCCGGAATCGCTCCTGGCCTCGGACGCGGACATCGGCCGCTTCCGAGACGTCGCGCCCGAGCTGGGCGTGGATTGGGTCGGCAACGCCGGCGGCGCCGTGATGGACGACCTGGACGGCGACGGCGACCTGGACCTGGCCTTCTCGTCGCAGGCGCTGACCGGTCCGCTGGCCTATTTCGAGAACCTGGGCGACGGCCGCTTCGCCGATCGAAGCCAGGCGGCCGGCCTGGAGGGGTTGTGGGGCGGGCTCTACCTGAACCAGGCCGACTACGACAACGACGGCGACCTCGACCTCTTCGTCGCCCGCGGCGCCTGGCTGGGCGAGGAAGGGCGGCATCCCAACTCGCTGCTCGCCAACGACGGCAAGGGCCGCTTCGAAGACGTCACCGAAGCCGCCGGCTTGCTCAGCTTTCATCCGACCCAGGTGGCCGTCTGGGGCGACTACGACAACGACGGCTGGCTGGACCTGTTCGTGGGCAACGAGACGCTCGATCCGGAGGTGGTTCCGCTGGCTTTCGGCCAGGAGGCCGGCGAGGGCCCGCAGCCGCACCCGTCGGAGCTCTACCGCAATCAGGGCGATGGCACCTTCCGCAACCTGGCCAGCGAAGCCGGTCTGGACGTCCTGGCCTTCGTCAAGGGGGCCGCCTGGGGCGACTACGACAACGACGGCCGCATCGACCTCTACGTCTCGGTGGACGGTGGCCCCAACCGGCTCTTCCACAACCAGGGCCCGGACGCCGCGGGCCGCTGGCGCTTCGACGAGGTCGGTCAGGCGGCCGGCGTGAGCCAGCCCCGCTTCAGCTTCTCGACCTGGTTCTTCGACTACGACAACGACGGCTGGGAGGATCTGCTGGTGGCCGACTACGGCCAGCCCGAGATGGGTCGAACCCAGGAGTACGTGGCCGGGCTGCTCGGCCTGCCGACCGAGGGCGATCGACCCTACCTGTATCGCAACCGGGGCGACTGCAGCTTCGAGGAGCTCGGGCAGGAGCTGGGGCTGGACACGCCCACCTTCACCATGGGCAGCAACTTCGGCGACTTCGACAACGACGGCTGGCTGGACATCTATCTGGCCACCGGCGACCCCTGGTTCGAGAGCCTGCTGCCCAACCGCGCCTTCCGCAACGATGCCGGTCGCGGCTTCCAGGAGATTACCGCCTCCGCCGGGCTCGGCCACATCCAGAAGGGCCACGGCATCGCCTTCGGCGACGTCGACCTCGACGGCGACCAGGACATCCTGGACAACCAGGGCGGCGCCTACGCCGGCGACACCTACCCGAAGGCGCTCTTCCTCAATCCGGGCAACGCCAACCGCTGGATCACGCTGATCCTGGAGGGCACCGAGGCCAATCGCGGCGCGGTGGGCACTCGCCTCCGGCTGGAGATCGACACGCCCAGCGGCCCTCGCCAGCTTTTCCGCACGGTCGGCGTCGGCAGCAGCTTCGGCGGCAACAGCCTGCGCCAGGAGATCGGCCTCGGCGACGCCACGGCCATCTCCGCGGTCGAGCTGCGCTGGCCCGGCGGCGAGAGCCAGCGCTTCGCCGACCTGCCGCTGGACAGGACGCTGCGGCTGCGGCAGGGCAGCGCCGACGCCGAGCCGTTCGAACTCGCGCCCATCCCGATCGGCAGCGCGCCCTGAGCTCTCGGTCGCACCCGGCGATCCATCTCGGGCGGGTCTGTGCGGCTAGCGACCCTGCATCGGCTGCAGCGCAGGCCGGTCGTCCGCGACGCGTGACAGCTCGCCCTGCAGGGCTTCGCGCAGATCCGGGTTGAGCGCGATGGCGCGCTGGAAAGCGCTGGCAGCGCCGTCGTTGGCGCCCATGGCCAGCAGCACCCGCCCCAGGGTCTGCTGCGCCAGGGCTCCCAACGGGCCCTCCGGCGCCAACCCGGTTGCCCGCTGCGCCGCGCTGGCGGCGGCACCGAGATCGCCCAGACGCATCAAGGCCTCGGCCTGCATCAGGTAGAGCTCGGCGTCGTCGGGCGATTGGGCCTCGACGGTCGCCAGCAGCAGGAGCGCCTGCCTGGGCTGGCCGGCCAGCATCTCGCCCGCCTGACGCAGGGTGGCACGGGCGGACCGTCGCAGCCCCTGCAGCTCGGCCAGGAGCGGATCGAAGCGGACATAGGCCTCGTCGCCGGCCTCCGCCAACAGCTGCTCGCTGCGCGTCGCATCGCCCAACGACCGGTAGCTCATCGCCAGCGGGCGCTTGAGCATCGCCGCTTCGGGTTCGAGCGCCAACGCCCGCTCGAAGTGGCGCACCGCGGTGCGGTGATCCGATCGCGCCGCGGCCAGGCGCCCGGCCAGCGCATGGACCCAGTAGTAGCCGGAGTCGCGCGCCTGGGCTTCCTGGATCAGGGTCTCGGCCTCGTCGAGACGGCCCGAGTCGATGTACAGCTCGGCAAGCTGCAGCCGCGCCGGGGTGTCGTTCGGCGCCAACGCCAAGGCCTCGCGCAAGCGGTCGACGGCCTCGTCGGCGCGTCCGGCCCGCAGGGCCATGTAGCCCAGGTAGTAGGGCCACCGATGGTCGGTCGGCTGGAGCTGCCGCGCGTTCGCGAAGGCCGCGTCGGCGCCGGAAAGCTCGAAGGCCAACAGCCGCTGGCCGAGCTCGCCCTGGGCCTCGCCGAGCGCATCCGACCCGGCGCCGGGTCGACCCGCCAGCGCATGTACGCGCGCGATCGCTGCCTGCACCTCGGCTTCGTCCGCCGGATCCAGGAAGCCTGGCGCCGGCGTCGGGATCGGAGCCAGCCCGGCTTCGCGCCAGGCGGCCAGCCCGGGCAGCGTCAGCTCGGACCCGAGCCGCCACCAGGACGTCAGCGCCAGCAACAGAGCGGCCAACACCGCCAGCTCCAGGCGTCGGTCGCGGCCCGGCACGCGACCCCGCGGAACACCCGACGCGGCCGCGCGACCCGGCCTCGCCCGCCCAGGCGCCGAGGGCCTATGGTCTCGATTTCGACTCATGGAAGCCCTCCACCTTCGCCACGCCTCAGGGTCTGGTAGCGCCCCGTCTCGAGTGCCCCGAAGCCTTCGTCCTGGCCGTCCGGCCAGGTCACCCTGGCCTCGGCCACCTGGCCGCCGCGACCGAGGCCGATGAGAACTCGCGGATCCTGAGCCGAGGCGTAGCTGCCGTCGACGCGTACGCGTCGGCAGAGGCGCCGCCCGTCGGTCAAGCGCAGCTCGACCCGCGCCGAGAGGCTGTCGACGATCGGGTCGCCCTCGACCAGCCGCAGCCCGATCCAGGCGGCGTCCTGGCCGATGCGGTTGCGCAGGAGCCGCACGGGGCCATGGTTGTAGGCGACGACCAGGTCGAGGTCGCCGTCGTTGTCGAGGTCGCCGCCGGCCGCGCCGCGCCCCACGGCAGGCTCTGCGAAGGCGTCCCCGGCACGATCCGACCGGTCCTCGAAGCGCCCCGCACCGAAGTTGCGATAGAGGCGATCGCGCTGCTTCAGCGGCAGCGGGTCGCCAGCGGCGACCTGAGCCGGGATGCCCGTCACGTCGCCGTTCGCGGTGAACAGGTCCAGGCGCCCGTCGTTGTCGAAGTCGATCTCGACGGCGCCGAAGCCGTTGTCGGGCAGGCTGACGAAGCCCAGCCCGGACTCCGGCGTGCGATCCTCGAAGACGCCATCGCCGTCGTTACGCCAGAAGGTGTTCATCTGGTCGTGGTAGTGCGTGATGAACAGGTCCTCGTCACAATCCTCGTCCAGGTCCGCCAGCACCACCCCCATGTTCGCCTCGGCCAGGCCCTGTCGGTTGACGCCGACGCCGCGGCGCAGCCCCTGCTCCTCGAAACGGCCGCCGCCCCGATTCATCCAGAGCTGATTGGGCTGGCCGTCGTTGGCCAGGAGCAGGTCGATCCAACCATCTCGGTCGACGTCGCCGGCGACGATGCCCAAGCCGGGACCGGTGCGCTCGGCCAGGCCGACCTGGGCGCTCCAGTCCTCGAAGCGACCGTCGCCGCGGTTGTGGAAGAGGCTGGATGAATCGGCCGGGTAGGCGGTCGGGGTACAGTAGTCGGGTCGACCGGTGGCCGCGCTGTGACAGGGGTGATCGCCGGACAGGCTGTAGCGCGTGTAGTTCACGACCGCGAGGTCGAGCCAGCCGTCCCGATCGACATCGACGAAGCTCGCGCCGCTGCTCCAGCGCGGGTCGTCCACCCCGGCGGCCTCGGTGCGGTCCTCGAAGCGGCCGTCGCCGCGGTTGCGCCAGAGCTGGTTCGAGCCCCAGTTGGCCAGGTACAGATCCACGAAGCCGTCCCGATCGTAGTCGCCCGCGGCCACCCCGATGCCATAGCCACCGGCGCGGATCCCGCTGGGCTCGGTGACGTCGGTGAAGCGCAGCGCGGCCTCGCTGCCCGGGGATCCCGGGCCGAGGTCGTTGCGGTACAGCCGTCCCAGGCTCGCGTCGGCCGGCGGCGCCGAGCCGGGCGCGAGCGAATGGCCCTGGGCCAGGTACAGGTCGAGGTCACCGTCGTTGTCGTAATCGAACAGGGCCAGGCCGGCGCCCATCATCTCGACGAAGTAGCGCTGGCCAGACATCCCGTTCTCGTGCACGAAGTCCAGACCCGCGGCGGCCGCGATCTCCTCGAAGACCGGTGGGTCGGTCATGGTGGGTGTCGCGACCGGCTGGCTTGCGCCCGGAGGCGTTGCGGTCACTTCGTGCCGCGCGCTTCGCGCTTCGGGCAGGCAGGCGCCGAGCAGCAGGGCCATCACGCCGGCGCGCAGCCCACCGCGCACCGGTGGCCGACCCCACACCTCCGGTTTCTGACCCCGACCCCCGCACTCGCTCCCCATGCTGGCGATTGTAACCGAAACCGGTCAACCCTGACAAGCACATCGGGAGGGGCCGGCCCGCAGCGCGCCAGCGCTCACGGCGCCGGGCATGCCTGCAATCCGGCTGGGGCGGCGGCGACCGCTTCGCCGCGGCTCCTATGAAGCTCGCCCGCGCCACGAACCGGTTTCGATCCGCGGAGGTGCGCCGAGTTCCGGCGCATGGCGAACTCAGTATCCGCGCTTCAGGTCGACCACGTTGCGCAGATCGTCGCGCCCGTCGGCGACGCGCCGGATGTTGTCGATCACCTCGGCCCATCGGGGCAGGTCGTCGAGCGGCGAGGCTGCCCGGTGCGGCGAGAGGACGACGTTGGGCAGCCGGTGGAAGGGCCGATGGAAGGGATAGCGCCGGCCGGCCGCATCGGCCGCCGGCTGTTCGTCGTACCACACGTCCAGGGCCGCGCCGGCCAGATGCCCGGCGGCGAGCGCCTCGTAGAGCGCATCCTCGTCGACGATGGGCCCGCGCGCGACGTTGACCAGCAGACCCCGCGGCGCCAGGCGCTCGAGCTCCGGCGCGGCGATCATCCCGGTCGTCGCCTCGGTCTGCGGCACGGCGACGATCAGGACGTCGATCGCATCCAGGAACCGGGGCAGCTCGGCCATCCCGAAGACTTCGGCCGGCGTCGGCAGCTGGGCGTCGGTCCGGCTCGGCTCGCGACGCAGGATGGCGAAGCGGGCGCCGAACGCGGCCAGCAGGCGGTGCACCTTGCTGCCGATGGCGCCATAGCCCAGGAGCCCGATGCGGCGATCGCGCAGCGGGATCGAGGCCACTTCGGCGTCGCCCGTGCGCCACCGGCCGTCGGCCATCCAGGCGTGGTGCGGCAGGATCCGGTTGGTCAGGGCCAGCAACAAGGCCACCGTGTGCTGCGCCACGAAATCGGTGTTGCCATGACCGTTGGCCAGGACCGGCACGCCGATCGACGCGCCCGAGGCGCCCGCCGAACCGGGCCCGGCCGACCGGCCGGCGCCCGAGCGCTCGGCCTCGATCGCCCGAAACAGCGGCACCAGGTGTTGCACCCCGACGCCCGGGTTGATGACGAGCCTCAGGCGCGGCGCCGCGTCCAGGAGCTGCCGCGTCGGGCGCCAGCCGACCATCACGTCCGCCTCGGGCGCCCGGGCCAGGAGCGCCTCGGGCGTCGCCTCGGGCGGGAAGTCGAGCCGGACGTCGGGCCGGTCGGCCAGGCCGGCCCGCAGGTAGTCCCGCAGCTCGGGACGCGGTGCGAACAGAAAGAGCACGGTCGTCATCGGCGGGTCCCGACGCGCCCGGCCCAAGCCGAGCTCAACGGAGCGCCGAGCGCGCCAGCCAGGGTAGCCACAGGGTCACAGCGTGCTTGGCTCGGAAGAGCTGAATGGTGCGCTGCGGATCGGCCCGCAGCGCGCTGGTGGCGATCGTCGCCTGCCAGGGCTCGAAGCCCTCGGCGCGCGCGCCGAGCTCGATCGACTCGCAGGCGGTGGCGTAGTCGGCCGGCACCGTCAGCTGGTAGCGTCCCTCCGCGTCGGTGATGGCCTCGAAGGCCTGACGGGGCAAGCAGTCCGGCCGCGCGAGCACCCGGGCGCCCGGCAAGGGCATGAAGAAGCCCGGGACACTGGCGTCGAGCACGCGGCCGGCCAGCACCAGGTCGCCTGGTGGCGTCGCGGTCGGCTCTGGGCTGGGCGTCGGCGTGGCGCTGGGCGGCGCCGGGCTGGCCGTGGGCAGCGGCTCGCCCCCCGCGTAGCGCAGCGTCATGTAGGCATTGCGGACCACCTGGCTGCCCGGGATCGTCTGGACGGTCCGATCGGGCCAGATCACCCGCAGGCTGAAGTCGCAGCCCAGGTCGCCCAGACCGAAGTGCAGCGTGCGCGTGTCCATCGAGTTGTACATGCCACGGCTGCTCTTGACCTCGCGCCGCAGCACGCGGTCCGGGTAGACCAGCTCGACCCGGGCGCCGATGGCGTCGCGGTTCACGGCAACCCCATCGCCCTCGAGACGGATGGCCAGCCAGTCGTTCCGGGCACCGATCTCGTTGCGGAAGAGGAAGTTGGGCCGACCGGCCTTTCCGCCGCTCCGGCCGCCCACCAGCAGGTCGAGGTCGCCGTCCCCGTCGACGTCCGACCAGGCGTGGTTCTGGGCCATCTTCATCCGCAGCAGCTCCGGCGGATCGTTGACCCGATCGTTGATCCCGCTGACCGGTCCAACGCTGTCGAAGCTGCCGTCCGAACCCTGGTGCATCAGGCCAAACCAGCTCTTCTGCTCGATGCCCGCATAGCTGCCCTCGTACTTGCGGTCACGCGAGATGGCCAGGTCGATCCAACCGTCGTTGTCGAAGTCGACCGCCGAGCCGTCGACATCGCCTTCGTTGAACGGCAAGCCTCGGTCGAGCCATTCGTTGGCGAAGGCGAAGCCAGCCTCGGGCCCCTGGTTGATCAGCACCTGGGAAGGATCGGACCAGGTGCGCAGGTAGTCGGTCGCAACGGGGTGCGAGATGTTGGTGATGAAGACGTCGGCGTAGCCATCGTTGTTGAGGTCCTCGCAGGCCAGACCGAAGCCATTGCCGCCGACGTACTCGCCCGGGCCGCGGCCGGGCTCCGGATCGCGGCCGTATCCGGTCTCGGCTAGGAAGTAGTTGCCGGTGGCCAGGGCCTCGAAGCCGCGTGCGCGCGCCACGTTGTCGAAGAGGCCGTTGCCGAGGCTCTCCCAGAGCAGGTTGCGCCCGTTGTCGACGCTGACGCCATAGACCGAGACGAAGATGTCGGCATCGCCGTCGTTGTCGTAGTCGCAGGTGGTCGAACCGTTGGAGGCGCGCTGGACCACCGGGCCCTGGAGGTGCTCGCTGGCCGGCCGGAAGGTGCCGTCGCCGTTGCCCATCCAGAGCTGGTCGGGCAGCCCGGCCGAGGTCTGACCGTTGCCGACATAGAGGTCGAGGTCGGCATCGCCATCGGCGTCGAGGAAGACGGCGTTGCCGGCGTAGTGGATCAGGTTGCCGGTCTGGTCGCGAAAAGGCACGTCGACGCCGCTGTCGGGCAGCTCGCGGAAGTGCGCGGCGCCGTCGTTGAGCAGGATGCGGTGGGCGTTGTCGGCCCGCGGCAAGGGCACATCCAGACCGGCGAAGGCATCCTGGTCGCCGTCGTTGTCGACGTCGCCGAAGAGGAAGAAGCCGGCCGGCACGTCGCGTAGGCCGGAGGCATCCGAGTGGTTGCGATAGCTGCCGTCGCCGTTGTTGAGAAAGACCAGGTGCTCGTAGGGGATCGGGTCGGCCTGGTTGGGGTTGGGGAACAGGTTGTGGGCAACAATGTCGTCGAAGCCGTCGCCGTTGAGGTCGGCGAAGGCCAGGCGGCTGTGATCGTTGATCTTCATGCTATCCGGCGGATCGGGATCGAAGTTCTCGTCGCGAATGCCGCTGGCCTCGGAGACGTCGATGAAGAAGCCCTCGCCGATCGGGGTCACGGGCCGCGGCGCCACGCAGGCCTGGCCGGGCGCCGCCGGGAGGGCTTGCGCCAGCGGGATCCGGGTGGCGGTCCGGAGGGACGAGCCGGCCAGCGCGAAGAGCGTGACGAGGACGAGGACGGGCAGGCTGCGCATGGGGCACCTCTCTGAAGTGGCGGCCGAGCCGGCGGGGCGGCGCTCGCTGCGTTGGCAGCGTGCCCCCCCAGGGTCGCCAGGAGGGTAGCCCAGGCGAGGGCGGACGGCAACGGGTGGCGGCCGCCCCGCAATCAGGCCTCGATCTGGATGTCCAGGGCCACGTCGAGCGTCGGCGCGCTGTGGGTCAGCCAGCCGGCCGAGAGGATGTCGACGCCGGTGGCGGCGATGGCGGCTGCGGTGTCGGGGCGGATGCCGCCCGAGGCCTCGGTGATGGCGCGACCGTCGGTGAGGGCGACCGCTCGGCGCAAGGTCTCCAGGTCCATGTTGTCCAGCAGGACCGCCTGGACGCCCAAGGCCAGGGCCACCTCGAGCTGTTCGAGGCTGTCGACCTCGACCTCGATCGGAACGAGGTGGCCGAGCGCTTCCCGGGCACGGAGGACGGCCGGCTCGATGCCACCCGCCACCGCGATGTGGTTGTCCTTGATCAGCACGGCGTCGTCGAGCCCGAAGCGGTGGTTGAAGCCGCCGCCGCAGCGCACGGCGTACTTCTCGAGGGCGCGCAAGGTCGGGGTGGTCTTGCGGGTGCAGACCACGCGCGCGCCATGCGGCGCAACGGCCTCGGCCATGCCGCGGGTCACGCTGGCGATGCCGCTGAGGCGCCCGAGCAGGTTGAGCGCGCAGCGCTCGCCGGTGAGGATGCCGCGGGCCGGTCCCGAGACGCTGGCGATGCGGCCTCCGGCCGGGGCGTCCTGGCCATCGGGGATGTGGACGTCGACCCGAATCCGTGGATCGACCCGCTCGAAGACCGCGGCCGCGACATCGATCCCGGCCACGCGGCCCGCCTGGCGCGCGATGATCGCGGCCATGGCGCTGGCATCGGCAGGGATGATCGTGTCGGTGCTGAGGTCGCCGGCGCGGCCCAGATCTTCGGCGAGCGCCCGGTCGATCAGGTCCTCGTAGAGCAGGCGATGGGGCGGCAGGAGGTTGCGCGGCATGCGGGCGGGCTCCAGGTATGCGGGGCACCGAGCCTGGCAGCGGTCCAGGCGCTGGCGCGCGGGTTCGGCTCGAGGACGGCGCGCGGGATCAGTCGGCCGAAAGCGGCTCGGTTCGCGGCTGCGGCAGGCGATCGCGGCGGCTTGCGCCGCTCGGCTCGCGTACCGCGGCCACGCTGGCACTGCGCCGAGCCTGCGCCTGGTCGGTGTCTGGATAGTCGGATCGGAAGTGGCCGCCCCGGCTCTCGCGCCGCGCGAGCGCAGCGCCGGCGACCATGCGAGCCAGCTCCACGAGGTTGCGCGCTTCGCCTCGGCGACGGGAGACCGCAAACGGCGCCAGGCTCGCCTGGATGGCGGGCAGCTCGTCCAACAGCGCCTCCAATCCAGCGGCGTCGCGGACCAGACCAGCCGAATCCCACATCCGGCGTCGCAGGTGGGCGACGCTGCGGCTCAGGCTGTCGGCGGGCGCCTGCGAGGCGGGTGCGGCGAAGGGGCTCGGCCGAGGCAGCTCGTGCGCGGCGGCGGCATGGGCCTCCAGCGCTTGCGGGACCGGTGCGGGCTGGTCCCGATCCAGCGTCTCGAGGATGCTCGCGGCGACGCGATGCCCGTAGACCAGGCCCTCCAGGAGCGAGTTGGAGGCCAATCGGTTCGCGCCATGGACGCCGGTGGAGCTGGCCTCGCCACAGGCCCAGAGCCCGGGCAGGCTGCTGCGCCCCGCCGCGTCGACGGCGATGCCACCCATGAAGTAGTGAGCGGCCGGGGCAACCGGGATGGGCTCGCGCCGGGGATCGATGTCGTAGGCCTGGCAGAGCGCGAAGACGGTCGGGAAGCGCTCAGGGAAGCGATCGCCCAGGGCGGCCCGGGCATCGAGGAAGACCCGCCGGCCCGCGTCCAGCTCGCGCCAGATGGCGCGGGCGACCAGGTCGCGCGGGGCCAGCTCGGCCTGCGGATGCTGCGGGAGCATGAACCGCCGCCCCGTCTCGTCGACCAGGGTCGCGCCCTCGCCGCGCAGGGCCTCGGTGACCAGGGGCATCGGGTCGGCGCCCACGTCGAGCGCCGTCGGGTGGAACTGAACGAAGGCCATGTCGATCATCCGGGCGCCAGCGCGCGCGGCCATGGCGATGCCGTCCCCGGTGACCTCGACCGGGTTGGTGGTCCGCGCGAAGAGCTGGCCGCAGCCGCCGGTGGCCAGGACCACCGCCGGCGCCAGGTGCAGCACCGGCTGGCCGCCGTCGTGCAAGGCCACCACCCCGATGACCCGGCCAGCGTAGGTGACCAGGTCCCACGCGAAGCAGTGTTCGTGGACCGCGATGCCTGCAGCGTTCGAGACCGCCGACAACAGCGCACGCACGATCTCGGCGCCGGTCGCGTCGCGCGCGTGCAGGACGCGGCGGCGTTGGTGCGCGGCCTCGCGGCCGAAGGCCAGCTTCCCCTCGGCGTCGCGGTCGAAGCGGGCGCCCAGCGCGATCAGCTGACGCACCGCATCCGGGCCCTCGCGGGTCAGGATCTCGACCGCGGCCGGATCGTTGAGCCCTGCTCCGGCCGCGAGCGTGTCGGCCGCGTGCAGCGCCGGCGAGTCGTCCGGCGCCAAGGCCACCGCGACACCGCCCTGGGCCCAGGGGCTGGAGCCGCCACCGGCCGCGAACGCCGACTTGGTCAGCAGGTGAACCCGACGTCCGCTGGCGCCCAAGGCGGCGGTCAGACCGGCGACGCCGGTGCCGACCACCACCAGGTCGGCCACCAGGACGCGCTCCACGGGCAGCTCGGTCAGGCGCCGCGCGGCCAACGCGTCGGTGAATCCGAGGGGACTGGTCATGGCGAACCCTAGTTGTTGCGGTCGCGGCCGACCTCGAGCATCCGCTCGACGGCCCGGCGCGCGCGCTGGGCGACCGCGGCATCGATCTCGATCGGGTGCTGCAGCGTGCGCAGGCTCTCGTAGATGGCCGGCAGCGTGATCTTCTTCATGTAGGGACAGAGGTTGCAGGGCCGGATGAACTCGACATCGGGATACTCGACGGCCACGTTGTCGCTCATCGAGCACTCGGTGACCAGCATGACCTGGTTCGGCCGGGTGTCGCCGACGAAACGGATCATACCGGAGGTCGAGCCGACGAAGTCGGCTTCGGCGAGCACGTCGGGCGGGCACTCCGGATGGGCCACGATGGCCAGGCCCGGATGGCTCGCACGCAGGCCGCGCATCTCGGCACCCGTGAAGCGCTCGTGGACGATGCAGGTGCCGTCCCAGAGGATGACCTCGACCGAAGTCTTGGAAGCCACGTAGCGGCCCAGATAGGCATCGGGCAGGAAGATGACACGGTCGACGCCCAACGACTCGACCACCTGCACCGCGTTGGCCGAGGTGCAGCAGACGTCCGTCTCGGCCTTGACCTCGGCCGAAGTGTTGACGTAGGTGACCACCGGCACGCCCGGATGCTGCTGGCGCAGGCGGCGCACGTCCTCGGCCGTGATCGACTCCGACAGCGAGCAGCCGGCTCCGAGATCGGGGATCAGCACCGTCTTGCTCGGATTCATCAGCTTGGCCGTCTCGGCCATGAAGTGCACGCCGGCCAGCACGATCACGTCGGCCTCGGTCTCGGCGGCCATCCGGGCCAGCGAGAGCGAGTCGCCGACCAGGTCGGCCACGCCGTGGAAGATCTCGGGCGTCATGTAGTTGTGGCCCAGAACGATGGCGTTGCGCTCGCGCTTGAGGCGGTTGATCGCCTCGATGTAGGCCGCGTGGACCGGCCACTCGATCGCGGGCACCACGCCTTCGAGGCGCTGGCGGATCGGCTCGGTCGCGCGCGCGACGGCCGGGCTGAAAGTCGGCTCGGGAAGGTCGAGGATGGCGCTGGCGTTCATCGTCACGGGTGCGGAACTCCTGGGGTGGATATACTCAGTCTGAGTATTATCGCCGATCGAAAAAGAGAGCCCAACCAGGCCCATCGCTCACTTATTCTCAATCTGAGCATTAGGGAGTATACCATCCCATCGCTCGACCTGTCAAGGATTTGCCGCCGATCGAAGCACACCGGAGCCGCCTCCAACCCGGTGATGCCCGAGCGGTCGACGGCACCGCGCATCGACCGCTCAGCGCAGTGGCCGGCCGCCGGGCAGCCCGACGCCGGGCGCGCGTCGCTCACGCAGCACCTCGCGCCGGAATCGGAAACGCTCGGCAGGCCGTCCGCCAGTCTGGGCCATGTGGCCGGTGCCCTCGACCAGCCCGCCCTTCTCGACCAGACGGCGGAAGTTGCCCTTGTGCAGGCGTAGCCCGGCCAGCGACTCCACCACGCGCTGCAGCTCGAGCAGGGTGAAGGTCGGCGGCAGGAGCTCGAAGACCACCGGCCGGTAGCGGATCTTGCCCCGCAGGCGGCCGAGCGCGGTGGCCAGAATGCGCCGATGGTCCTGCGCCATCGGTCGGCCCAGCGCTCCGGCATCGTCTTCGAGCCAGGGCGGATAGCGCGGTTCGATCCCGGCGCCGCGCCGCTGCCAGGCATCCCAATGGCTCTCGGCCAGCAGGCCGACCTCGTAGAGTAGCTCGTAACGGTCGAGCACCCGATCGCCGTCCCAGGCCATGCCGCCGCGACCGAAGACGATGTCGACCCGCTCGCGCCGGGCTCGCGCCTGGTCGGGACCCGGCGCCGCGGAGGCCCAGCGCTCCAGCACCGGCAGGATCCGCGCATCGATCAGCGCCGGACGCCCGGCGCGCCAATCCTCCCAGGGAAAGAAGGCATAGCAGTCCTGCCAGCGCGCGCCCTGTGCCCCGATCGGCCGACCGGCTTCGACCAGGACCAGGTAGGCCACCGACACGGTACGCGGCCCCCCCTCGATCTCGGTGGGGTTGCGGTACTGGTCGCCGAAGGTGTAGAGCTGCTCCACCCAGTCCAGCTCGAGCCCGGTCTGCTCGCGCACCCAGCGCAGCAGCGCCCGCTCGAGCGTCACGTCGCCGACGGGGTCGAGCGGGCCGAATGGTAGCGCCCGCGCGGACTCGGGCGGCACGCGCTCCGGGGGCTTGCCGTCGGCCGCGTCCGCATCGACCCCGCGATTCGACGCGGGCATCGCGGGCCTCGCCTTCGTCGCGGTCGAGGGTCGCGCGCCGACATCCACCGTCAGCACCCGCGGCACCTCGCGGTCCACGGTCACGATGACGGCGTTGAGCCCGACCGTGACCGGCGGTCCATCCGCCGGCCGCGTCGGCAGCCACTGCTCCTCACCGGTTCGCTTGCGCATGCGGCCATATTGCACGCGGCCGCGCACCGGGTCAATCCTTCCGACGCGGCCGACCTCGGGCTTGACCTGCATGAGGCCAGGCGGGACGTGTAGAATGTGCTGCGCCGGCTCGGTTCATCGATCGCGAGCGACCGACTCCCCATGCGACGCCCGGAGGTCCCCGTGATGCGCCATTCCCCGACGACGCAACGGCTGCTGGTGGTCGCGATCATGCTCTTCGGACCGCACACCGGTGCCGCGAGCAGCCTGGCAGCGACGCCCGGCCTGGCTGCCGACGGCCCATTGCCGCCGCACGCCATCGCCCTGCAAGCCGAGCAGGCGCCGAAGGCGCCGACCGCCGACAGCGCGCGCTACATTATCGAGCTGGTCGATCCGCCGCTGGCGCGCTTGTCGTCTGCCGCGAGCGGTGGCCGGCCCCGCGTGGACGCGCTGGCGCCTGGCAGGCCCTTCGACGCCGCCGGTCGGTTGGACACCCGCTCGGCACCCGCCGTCGATCACGCGGCCTACCTGGCCGAGCGACAGGCGCAGTTCATGGACGCGCTGCGAAGGGTCGCGCCGACCGCCGAGGCGCTGTATCACTATCAGGTCGCTTTCAACGGCGTCACCGTCCGGCTGACCCGGGCCGAGGCGGAGGCCGCGCGCCGGCTGCCGGGCCAGCGCGGGGTCAGCGTCGAGGAAGCCGTGCTGCCCTTGATGGACGCCAGCCTGCCGCGCATCGCCGCAGCTCGGGCCTGGTCCGATCCGCGGGTCGGCGGTCGCGCCGACGCGGGTCGCGGCCAGCGCATCGCGGTGATCGACAGCGGCATCAGCGCCCGCCACCCCTTCTTCGACCCGAGCGGCTTTTCGGCGCCCGAGGGCTTCCCGCGCGCCAGCCTGCGCATCGGCGACCAGGTGCTCGACTACCCGCCGACGCAGCGGGCCGAGTACACCAACGCCAAAGTCATCGTCGCCCGTACGTATGTCAATCCAGAGCGGGTGGATCCGTCCGCCGGCGACCCGCTCGCGGTCTACACCCCGCTGGCCGATGGCGTGGGTGGATTCCACGGCGCGCATGTGGCCGGCATCGCCGCCGGCAGCCTCGCGCGCGGCGCGCCGGGATCCAGCGCCGGAAACCTGGATCTCTCGGGCGTGGCACCCGGCGCCTACCTGATGGCCTACAAGTTCACCGACGCCTACACGCCCGAGATCCTGGCCATGATCGACGACGCCGTGGCCGACGGCGCCGACGTGATCAACAACTCCTGGGGCACGGCGGCCATGAACGTCTCGGCGCCGGCGGAGCACCCGGTGGCACGGGCCTTCGAGGCCGCCAGCGAGGCCGGCGTGGTGGTGGTGGCCGCGGCCGGAAATGCCGGCACCAACGGCGAAGCCACCCTCGGCGGCCCGCAGCAGATGATCGAGTCGGTCATCACGG
>JACKBJ010000005.1 GCA_020634625.1 Caldilineae bacterium
GCTGTCACCGCTGGCGTGGTAGCGCCGCACCGCCTCGCGGAAGTAGGTGTCCTTGAAGCCGACGGTGAAGACCGTCGCGCCGTCGCGCTTGAGGGCGTTGGCCGCGGCGTAGACCGCTTCGAGCGTGGTGTGGTTGGGCTCGCCGTCCGAGAGCAGCACCACCGCCTGGGTGTTGGCCGGCTGCCGGTTCGGGCTGCCGATCAGCTGCTGGTGGGCGTAGGACAGGCCCAGGTCGATGCGCGAGCCCTGCTGGGGTTGCTGGATGCGGTCGATGGCCGCCAGCAGCGCCGCGCGGTCGTTGCCGAGCCGCTGCTCGGTGCGCGCCACCTCGTTGTACCAGACGATCGAGGCCTGGTCGTGGTTGCCCAGCCCATCCGGCTCCAGCGTCAGCTGGGCCAGGAAGGCGCGGGCGGCGTCCTTGGCGCCCTCGAGCTTGAGGCGGCCGTCCGACATGCGACCCTGCATCGTGGTCGAGGCGTCGATGATCAGCACCACGTCGACGTACTGCTGGAAGCACTTGCCGTTGAACACGATCGGGATGTAGACCGGCTTCTTGGGCGGCGGCGGAGGCGGATCCGTCGGCGTCGGCGGGATCGGCGTCGGCGTCGGGGTAATGGTCGGCGGCGGCACCGTCGGCGTGCGGGTGGGCACGTCGGGCGACACGACGACCACGCGCGGAATCGGGAACACCCCCTGGTTGGGCTGGTCGAGGCCGTCGGTGCCCCAGTAGTCGGCGCCGACGTTGGTCGGGTGCTCTCCGACCTCGAGCGGCTCCACCCAGAAGCTCATCTCGACACCGCTGAAGGGCACGTTCACGAACTGCCAGGTCAGCGTGCGGGCGGCGGCGTCCCAGACCGCCGGCGGGTCGGCCGAGCCCTCCTGGTAGGCCATGTTGGTCGGCACCCGGTCGACCACGGTGACCTCCTTGAGCAGCACCGAGGCGGCGATGCGCTTGGCGATCTTGCGGTAGACCTCCTCGAGGTCGTCGGCGCGGGGTGCGAAGAAGTAGTGCTCGGGCGAGCGAGCCATGATGCGCAGCAGGTCCTGGTCGACGTCGCCGCCCAGGCCGATCGTGTAGGTCGTGATCTCGGCGTAGCGCGCCCGGTCGGCCGTGAAGAGCGTGCGCAGGCGGGTGTTGTTGAAGGGCACGCCGTCGGTGAGCAGCACGATGATCGGCTTGGCATCCGGCCGGTGGGCCGGGCCGAGCACCTCGAACATGCCGACCTCCATCCCGGCCGAGATGTCGGTCCCGCCGTTGGGCAACAGCCGGGCGATGGCGTCTTCGATCGCGCCGGGATCGTGGGTCAGGGGGACCAGCAGCTCGGGTTCGTTGCCGAACATCACGACCCCGACCTTGTCGCGGCTCAGGTCCATCATCCCGACGAAGGTCCGCACCGCCTCGCGGGCGGCCACGATCTTCTCGCCGGTCATCGAGTTGGAGCGGTCGACCACCAGCACGATGTCGGCCTTCTCGTACATCGAGGGGCAGTTGCCGCCCAGGCGCAGGTGGACCTTGGTCTTCTCGCCCAGGCGCAGGTAGGTCGGCGCGGCCCATTTGTGCGGCTGGGTGCTGCAGTCGTAGACCCGTTCGGGCGGCGCGACCGGGCGCCGGCCGGGCACCGGCGCGTAGACGCGCACGCTGGCCTTGGACGGGTCGGCGACGTAGACCCGTCCGATGTCGTCGACCGCCAGATCGGTGGCGGTCGACTGGATGCCCGGCGTGGCGTCGGTGGCGTCCCAGACGTCCAGCAGCTGGCCGCTGCGGTCGATGCGGTAGATCCACTGCCGCTCGGAGATGAAGAAGATGCTGTCGTCGGGACCGATCGAGATGCGCTCGGCCGGCGCCGGCAGCGGGATGTCGTCGAAGAGCTCGCCGTTCTGGTAGACCTCGACCGCGTTGGTCGAGCGGTTGAGCAGGTACTCGGCGTAGTTGCGGTACTCGATGTCCCAGTAGCTCTGAACGCTGTTGAGCAGGCGATGGCCGTTGCGCTTGTTCATGCCATCGGCCGGGTAGTAGTCGAGCTCGGTGTTGTTGGCGTCGTCGCGCCACTCGTCGTACAGCACCGACAGCCGTGCGCCGAAGGGATCCCAGCCGATGGCCGAGAGGTAGGGCGGGCGCTCGCCGACGATCGGATGCGGGTCGCCGGGCAGGATCTTGCGCCAGACCGGGCCGCCGTTGCCGCGCCGTACCTTGAGCACCTCGCGGTCCTTGGCGGCGTAGACGTCGCCCTGGGCGTCGACCGCGAGCTCGGTGATGTTCTCGACCCGGGTCGTCTCGATCAGGCTGCCGTCGCTGCGCGTGTGGCGGACGTAGACCCCGCCCAGCACGTGCACCTGGCCGTCGCCGCCCCAGACGACGCGCATGGCGGCATCGGTGCCGGTCCACTCGTCGACCAGGCCGTAGGCGCCCGGATCGGAGTCCTGAGCCAAGGGGGCGGCGCTGGAACGCGGGTCGCTGGCAAGGGCCATCAGGGCCAGGAGCCCCAGGGCGCCCAGCGCCGACGGCAGGCGTCTGGCTCCGTGCCGGCCGGTCGGACGCAGCCGAGGCTGCAACGAGGAAGACGTCATGACACGATCTCCTTAAATCCAAAGGCGAAACGCTGCGTCACGTTCCATGCGGGCCGAACGGAGCCTTTGGCCGAGGGTTGACTAGGGACTCGACCGCAAGCAAGCCGCTGCCAGGCGCGCGTCGAAGCGCGCTCGGAAAACGATCCAGAATTCGATTGCGCACGAAGGCGTGCCTCAATCCTATTCCGAACCGTGTGCGGCTCCAGTCCATCATATGGGCAGTTCGGCGCGGGTTGCGTGCGGCGTCGGGCGATGACGGGCGAATCGTGGGGCGGCCATCGCTCCGGCGTGGGCCACGCGTGGTTCTGGGGCCGCGCGTTCGGCTCGGGCTCGGATTCGGGGCCTGTCCGCGGCGCGTCGCACGACGGTCGAGGGCTGGTCCCGAATCCGTCTGGGACCGGTCGCCCGGGGGCTCGCCGCGCCCGCGGCACCGGGTCTAGACTGGCGGCATGCACGAGCCCCTCGCCCGCCTGCGCGGGCATGTCTTGACCCTCCTGATCAACCTGACGCTCTGCGGGCTCCTGGTCTGGGGCCTGCGCGACCCACGCGACAGCGCGCTGCGCGTCGAGCCGGCCCCGACGCGGACCCCCGCGCCGAGCGCGACGCCCCTGCGGGTGAGCGTGCACGTGGCCGGCGCCGTTCGGCGCCCGGGCCTGGTCAGCCTGGCCGAGGGCGCCCGCGCCGCCGACGCGGTCGCCGCCGCCGGTGGGCTGCTGCCCGATGCGGCGTCGGCGGCCGTGAACCTGGCGGCGCCCCTGCAGGACGGGCAACAGCTGTGGGTGCCGTCGGCCAGGGAGGCGGGCGACCCGGCCCCGGCGGCCGCCCTGCCCCAGGCCATGGGCGGATCGGCCTCCGGCTCGGACCCGTCCGCGGCCATCGCCAAGGTCGCGCCGGGCGACGCGGCCAGCTCGGGTCCGCTGGACCTGAACCGGGCCAGCGCGGCCGAGCTCGAGCAGCTGCCGGGCATCGGCCCGGCCCTGGCCGCCCGCATCGTCGCCCACCGCGAGGCCGAGGGGCCCTTCGCCAGCCCGCGCGACCTGCTCGAGGTCTCCGGGATCGGCGAGAAGACCCTCGCCCGCTTCGAGGACCGTCTGCGCGTGCGCTAGGGTAGCCGCAGCCTCCGGGTCCCGGCCCAGCGCGTCGGCGCGCCGCGCCAGCCGAGGTCCCCGGCGGCGCCGAACCCCGAGGCTCCCCCACGGCCGCTTGTTCGCCCGTTCGGGACCCGTACAATTGTTCGCATGCCAGAGCCCGGCGCCGGCCGCATCGACCCCGACCTGGCCGCGCGGCTCGCGCGGCTGGGCGTATCGGTCGGCGTGGAGGGCATTCGCGCGCCCGAACCACCGGCGCGCGATCCGGAGGTCCGAGTCGACCCGCATCCCGATCGGGCCGCGGACGGCGTCGGATCGCCGGCGCGGCTGCCGATCGAGGAAGCGGTGCCCGGCCGCGAGCAGCGGCGCGAGGATGGCGCCTGCTACGTCTCGACCGCCTATCGCGCCCTGGACGAGCTGCATGCCGGCGAGCGCCTGGGGGCCGCCTTGGAGGCCTGTACCGAGAGCCTGGCGGCGCTGGCCGGCGACGCGGCGCTGAGCGGCATCGACCTGGCGAACACGGCCTTTCTCGATACCGAGACCACCGGCCTGATGGGCGGGACGGGCACCTACGCCTTCCTGATCGGCGTCGGCCGCTTCGTCGGCCCGAGCTTCCAGGTGCGCCAGTTCTTCATGCGCGGACCGGGCGAGGAGCGGGCCCAGCTGGCCGAGGTGGCCGATTGGATCGCGCCCTGCAGCGGCCTGGTGACCTTCAACGGGCGCAGCTACGACATGCCGCTGCTGGCGACGCGCTGCACGCTGCACCGGCGGCCGGCCTTCCTGGCCGGCGCGCCGCATCTCGACCTGCTGCCCGCCGCGCGCCGGCTTTGGCGCCTCCGCCTCGAGAGCTGCGCGCTGACCGCGCTCGAACGGGACGTGCTGGGCCTGGCGCGCCAGGATGACGTGCCGGGCTGGCTGATCCCGTATCGCTACTTCCGCTACCAGCAAGACGGCGACGCCCGGCCCCTGGTCGGCATCTTCGAGCACAACGCGCTGGACATCCTGAGCATGGTCAGCCTGCTGTCGCGGGTGGCGCGGGCCTATCGAGCGCCGGACGAGGCCCTGGCGCACGCCGAGGACTGGTTCAGCCTGGCTCGCGCCTACGAGCGGGCGGGGGAGCCGGCTCGGGCCTTGGCCGCTTGTCGGCGGGCGTTGGACCAGGGGCTGCCGGCCGAGTCGGCGGCGCGGGCTTGGGAGACGATGGGGCTGATCGCGCGACGGTCGGGCGACTGGTCGACCGCCACCGGCATCTGGCGCGAGCTGGTCGCGGCCGAGGCCAACCGGCGCCTCTACCCCTACGAGGAGCTGGCCAAGTTTTGGGAGCATCGGGCCGAGCCGCGCGACCCGGATCGGGCGCTGACCTGGTCGCGGCGGGCCCTCGAACGGCTCGAGGCGGGCGACCTGCGCCCTCGACGCGGCCTGCGCAGCGCACGCGCCCAGCTCCAGCACCGGATCGGCCGTCTGGAACGGCGGCTGGGCATCGCGCCGGACCCAGGACGATCCGGCGACGGGGCCTAGGGCGCCGGGGAGCGCCGGCAGCGTAACCGGATGGCGCCGGGGTGGCGCGATCGGTCGCCGAGCCCCGAGACGACCCGGTGGCCGAAACGCAGAAGCCCCGCGCCGACTCGGCGCGGGGCTTCTGCGTTCGGTCGTCGAACGAAGGGCCGGCGCGCCATGGCGCGCCGGCCCGGCTCAGCTGCGATTGACCAGCGGCACGTAGATCTCGTGGCGATCGGGCGCCACGTCGGTCGGCTTCGGGACCGCGGTCGGCCGTTCGGTCGGGACCGGCGTCGGCACCCCGGCATCTTCCTTGGCCAGGCCCAGGAAGTTGAAGGTGTGGCCCGGGAAGACTTCGCTGACCTTGGCGTTGCCCATGCGCTTGACCAGGACCTCGCCCAGCACGTCGCGGTACTCGATGGTGCGCGCCAGGTCGCCGCGGTCGAGGTTGTCGCTGGAGAGGCCGGGCCAGCGCCGCGTGTAGACCTTGCCGCCGTTGATGCCGCGGCCGAAGAGGAACTGCACGTTGCCGTGACCGTGGTCGGTGCCCAGACCGCCGTTCTCGTAGGCGCGGCGACCGAACTCGCTCATCACCACGATGGTGATGCCCTGCTTGACCGAGCCCGGCTCGAAACGGTCGTGCAGGTCGGTGATCAGGGCGCTGATGCCCTGGCTCAGCTCGAGCATCCGATTCGCCATGCCGCCGGTGGTCGGGTCGTCGCCGGCCACCTGGTTGGCATGGGTGTCCCAGCCGCCGATGTCGATACAGGCCACCTCCAGGCCGACCTCGGCCTTGACCAGCTGCGCGATCTGCATCATGCCGCGACCGAGCCCGGTCTGGCCGTAGTTGGCGCCGTTGGAGGGCGTGTAGTTGGTGTTGGCGATGGCGTCCTGCAGCAGGTCGAGCGCGGCGAAGGTGGCCTGGCCCTGGGTGTCGAGCCAGCCGTCGCCGCCGTAGAGCGTCTCGAGGTGCTGCTGGAAGCGGTCGATCTCGGCCTGACGGCCCTGAAGGTGGAACTCGGCGATCGAGCGCAGCGCCACCGCGGGCACCGGGCCGCGCAAGCTGGCCTGCAGCTGCGAGCCCATGCCCACCGCCCGGAAGGGCGAGTGGTTGGCGTTGGCCACGCTGTACAGGTGGCGGCCGATCCAGCCATCGCTGCGCAGCTTCTGACCGGGCGTGCCGCGCTCCATGTAGTCCATCGCGTCGAAGTGGCTGCGGGTCGGGTCGTCCTGGGCGACGGCGTGCGCCATGGCCAGGATGCCTTCGTCCCACCAGCGGCCCCAGCCGCCCTGGCCGGCGCCGGCCAGCGTCGGGTGCAGGCCCCACTGCTGACCGTTCTCGCCGCCGAGATCGAAGGCCTTCCGGCCCGCGTTCGAGTCGGGCGCCGGGATGCCGATGCGCGGGCGGAGGGTGAAGTAGTCGGCCTCGTCATGGTAGGGGATGACCATGTTCAGGCCGTCGTATCCGCCGCGGGCAAAGACCACGACCATGATGTCGCCGGTCGGCAGCTCGTCCTGCTTGCGGAAGGCCATGCGGGGCATCCAGCTCGGCCACACGGCGCTGCCGAGGGCCAGCATGCCGCTGCGTTCGAAGAGGGTTCGCCTGGTGATTGTCATGCTTCTGCTCCTTGTCACCGCGGGCCTAGCGCCACTGGAAGTAGGGGCTGTCGAGGATCAGGGCGATCGTCGACGGCAGGCGGCTCTGGGGCGAGCGGTCGAGCGGCGCGCTCGCCTGTCCGCCATTCGTGAGGAACTCGACCATCAGCGCGCGGTCCGCGTCGGCCATCGGCCGGTGGAGCAGGCGATCGATCCAGTAGTCGACGGCGGCGCCGGCCGTGGTGACCTCGGCCGGGGTCTGCTCGTGGGGCAGGAAGCCCGGCACCATCTGGGCGCCCAGGTTGTTGTTGGTGCCGCTGGCGACGCCGCAGAGCGAGAGGCCCACGTTCCAACGGGTCAGGATGCCGATGCTGGAAGACCAGGCGTCCTTGTCGTCGGGGTAGCCATCGGGCGTCGGCCAGTAGAAGGGCACGTGGCCCATCGTCTCGAGCGCGTAGCTCAAGCGGTTGAAGAGCTGGGCGCGCTGGGCGGCGCTGAGCGGCACGCTCTCGCTGGGCACGTCGGCCACGCGGAAGCTGCGCGCCAGGAAGTCCATCGGTCGCGAGAGCCGCCCGCCGTAGGTGGCGAAGGAGTTGGCGAACTGCTGGCTGCTGAGGATGGCGTAGACCATCTCCTTGATGTCGCCGTCGCTGCGCCGGTAGGTCTCGGCCACGCTGTCGACCAGCTCGGGCACCTGACCCACCGGGTCGTCGGTGACGAAGCGGCGGATCAGCTTGGTGGCCAGGAAGCGGGCCGTGGCCGGATGGTTGCACAGGATGTCGATGACCAGGTCGCCGTCGGCCTTGAAGTTGTTGGAGGCGATGAACTCGCCCAGCACCGTCTTCACGCCGTTGTCGTGGTCGCCCTGTCGGAACTCGAACTCGCCCCAGGTCGGGCTGGTCGGGCCGTTGTCCCAGCTCCAGCCGGTGAAGCAGCGCGCGACCTCCTTGACGTCGGTCTCGGTGTAGGGAACGCCGTTGACCGCCGCGCCAAGCGTGTGCAGCTCCATGATCTCGCGCGCGTAGTTCTCGTTCGGGTTGCCCTTGCGGCTGACATCGTTATTGAGGTAGTTCAGCATGGCCGGGCTCTCGGCCGAGGCGGTCAGCAGGTCCTTGAACTTGCCCAGGGCATGCTGGCGCACCACCGCCTTGTCGTCGGCCGTCTTGAAGAAGACCACGTTGTCGGTGCGGAAGTCCATCGAGAAGTGGTCGGTCCAGAACTCGACCATCACCTCGTAGAGCATGCGCTGGCTGAACATCATGCGGTAGAGCGTCGCCAGGGCCAGCTCCTGGAAGATCTGGCCCTGATTGTTCATGCGGTAGTTGGTCCAGATCTGGCGCGAGCTCATGCTCAGCGTGGCCAGCTCGCGATTGATCCGCTCCTCGACGGCGCTGTCGTCGATCGCCTCGTGGTCCAGCTGCCACTCGATCCAGGCCAGCGGACCCATCTGACGCGCCTTCTCGACATCCCCGGGCCGCGGCCCGAAGGCGGCGCGGTTGAGCAGCAGCGCCGCCAGATCCGGCTCCGGCATGTCGGCCGCCGTCTTGGCCGTCCAGCGCAGGGGAGGCCGGCTGCTTGCCGGCATCTCCGACAGGACGGGCACGGCCGCCGCCGCGGTGGCCGTCCCGCCCAACTGAATCAGTCGACGCCTGGAGATGTCCATAAGCGCCCTCCTTTCGGGTGTGCGATTGCGGAAGCGATGGTGTTGCCCCGGCTCGCGAGCACCGGTCGCCAGGCGGATCGGGATCGGCTGCGGCATCCGACGCCCGATCGGCCCCTGTCGCTCGGTTTGACGTGGGGTCCAACGCCGCCCGATCGATCCAGGATAGAGGCGGCGATGCGGACTCCCAACGGCCAAGGTACGGCGACCCGGCTGCGCGCCTATCTTACACGACTTTCGGCACCGGCGTCGAAGCGAGCTCCACGAGGGGAGCCCCAAACGAAAAGGGCCAAGCGTTGGATCACGCTCGGCCCTGGGCGGCTCGACCGGCGAAACGTCGCGCGCGGCCTATTGCAGGTAGTTCAGCAAGACCGCGCGGCGCTTGGGATGGCGCAGCTTGCCCAAGGCCTCCTGCTCGATCTGCCGGATTCGCTCGCGGGTCAGGTTGAACTTCTTGCCAACCTCCTTGAGCGTATGGGGCTGTCCGTTGTCCAGGCCGAAGCGCAATCGCAGGATGCGGGCCTCGCGGGCGGTGAGGCATTGCAGCAGGTCGTCGAGGTCGTGCTGCAGGAGCTGGTAGGCGGCCTCTTCGAGCGGATCGGGCGAGTCGCCGTCCTCGATGAAGTGCCCCAGCTCGGAGTCCTTCTCCTCGCCGACCGGCTTCTCGAGCGAGATGCTGCGACGCGAGACGCGCAGCATCTGGCGCACCTTGGCTTCGGGCACCTCCATGCGAATGGCGATCTCGGCCGGGGTCGGCCGTCGGCCCAGGTCCTGCTCCATGGCCTGGGCGATGGCGAAGAGCTTGCGGATGCGATCGCTCATGTGCACCGGGACGCGGATGGTGCGGCCTTGATTGGCCAGCGCGCGCGTGATGGCCTGACGGATCCACCAGGTCGCGTAGGTGCTGAACTTGTAGCCCCGGCTGTAGTCGAACTTGTCGGCGGCCTTCATCAGGCCGACGTTTCCCTCCTGGATCAAGTCGAGGAAGGGCACGCCCTGGCCGCGATACTTCTTGGCCATGCTGATGACGAGCCGGCTGTTGGCCTTCACCAAGTGGTCCCAGGCCGCCTGCCCATCGTGGTGGGCACGGTCGAGCTCGCGTCGATCCGCGTCGCTCAGCGACGGGCTCAGAAGCAGCTGCTCGTCGGCCAGGCGGCCCCGCTCGATCCGCTTGGCCAGGGCCACCTCCTCCTCGCGGGTGAGCAGGGGCACCGAGCCGACCTCGCGGAAGTAGAGGCTGATCGTGTCGTCGCTGTCGATGCCGTCGAGGCTGACCGGCCGGGTATCGACGAGCTCGTCGATGGCTTCCTCGGCCTCCAGCGACTCGCCCTCGCGATAGAGCTCGATGTCGGCCGCGTCGAGATGCCCGGCGACCATCTCCAGGACCCGTGGGTCATCCTCGGCTTCCGGCAGCCGCTCGATCACGTCACTCTCGGTGACGAAGCCTCGCTCGTGTCCCAGGATGAACAGCTGCGGCAAGGCGTCCGTGATGGCGGATTGGACCTCGTGCTCGAGCGCCAAGGTGATGACCGTATCCTTTCGCTGCAACCCTCCGCGGCGACCTGCGCGCCAAATGAAGCCAACGGGGCGTGCCTGCCAGGGGCCGTGGACGATCTTGGTGGGAAGGAATAAACCGGCTGGGCGATTATACCCCGCCGCGCTTCGGCGCGTCAAGATGACCCCTCAACCCTCCCGAGGCCGGCATGGATCGGGGGCCGGCATGATATAATCCGCCGCATGATCGCAAGACTGCGCGGCACGGTGCTGGCCATCGAGCCATCGGCCATCGTTCTGGATGTCGCCGGGGTGGGCTATCGCGTGCATGTTCCCGGCAGCCAGCTGGCCGAGCTGGGGCCGGTCGGCGGCGAGGCGGTCCTGCACACCTACCTGCATGTGCGCGAGAACGAGATGGAGCTCTTCGGCGCCGTCGATGCCGCGACCCTCGGCCTCTTCAAGCAGCTGCTCAAGGTCACCGGCATCGGTCCGAAGGTCGCGCTGGCGGTGCTCTCGACCCTGGACGCGACGGCGCTGCGTCACGCGATCCTGGCCGAGGACGTGTCGCGCCTGACCGAGGTGCCCGGCATCGGGCGCAAGACGGCCCAGCGCATCGTGCTCGACCTCAAGGGCCGGCTCGAGGCCGAGGGCCTGGCCCTGCCCGAGGGCGTGCCGGGCGCCGGCGGCCCGACCGGCCCGGCCGAGGACGACGCCGTGGCGGCGCTCGTCTCCTTGGGCTACAACCGGGGCGAGGCCCGGCGAGCCCTGGCGGCGATCGATCCCGGCCTGGCGCTCGAGGCCCGCATCGTCGCGGCCCTGCAGGCGCTCTCCAGCTGAACGCGACGGGCTCATCATGGAGCCGGTCTTGTAGTATACTGTCCCCTGGCGCGGGGTCTTTGGCTGGCGCCCTCGTCGAACCGCAATCATTGGCTCCACCTCCAGAGGAGAACCTGCCATGACCTATGTCATCACGAACCTCTGCACCCGCGAGGGCGACTGCGTCGAGGTCTGTCCCGTAGACTGCATCATCCCCTCGGCGAAGGGCTCCGAGCTCTTCAACGACTACCCGCTGCTGTACATCGATCCGGATGTCTGCATCGACTGCGGCGCCTGTGTGCCGGCCTGTCCGCCCGAGGCGATCTTCCCCGACTTCGAGGTGCCGGACGACCAGGAGTTCATGACCGAGGTCAACGCCACGTTCTTCGAGGCGCTCGGCGCGCCCACCTGGGACTTCGACCTGGAGGAGCAGCGTGGGATGCCGGAGGGCTGGCCCCGGCCAGTGCCCGGCTCGGCCACCTTCGACGCCGATCGCGAGGCCTTCCTGGCCAAGCTGCCCGCGTCGCACCGCGGCTAGGGTCGCGGCCGGGCCCCGCCAGGGTCCGGATTCGCCCGATCATCGTCAGAGACGACGAAGCGCCCGGCCGATCGGCCGGGCGCTTTCGCATGGACCGAGCCCGAGGGCTCAGAGCATCGACTGCCAGGGCAGGTAGGCGATCCAGCGCTCGACGAGGTGGGGCTTGGTCTCCAGGAAGACCTCGGCCTGGGCCTGGATCGCGTCTTCGACGGCGGTCCACGGCTGGCCTTCGAGCTCGTGCAGCATCGTCGCCTTGCGTGCGTAGTACAGCGGCAGCAGCGACAGCGCCACTTTGTCCGGATCGCCTTCGCCGCGGTTGTAGACGACCGAGAAGTCGGCCACCGTCCGGGCCCAGGCGTCGACCGGATAGGAGGGCTGGTCGGCTTCCAGCAAGCGGTCGATGAGCTCGCGTTGGTCGGCGTCCAGGATGCTGTCGATGTTGCGCCGGTAGCGCTTGACGCCCTTGCGGAAGCCGTCCCAGAGCGTCTGGCGGGTGATGGGCACGGGATCCGGGTCGAGGTGGTCGATCGTGCCCCAGGTCGGAACCGGCATCACCCGTCCGATCTCGGGCCAGACCCGACGGTGGATCGACATCATCCGGAACATGGTGCCCACGATCTGCATGAACTTGGGCTCGAAGCCGACGGTCGGATCCTTGAAGTCGTGGGTCTTGGTGCCCAGCGGGGCCTGGTACAGGCGCCAGCCGGCGTTGATGGCGACCGAGACCATCCAGATGTGGATGCCGAAGCGGGCCACGTCGGTCTCCCAGACGTCCTTGGACAGGAAGCCCTTCCAGGCCAGCGGCGTCAACGCGACCTCGCCGCCGAGCGGCTGGCGCACGTCGCGTCCGTACAAGGCCCGCGTGAGCGGGTAGGCGATCATGTCGTTGATCGTCACCTCGTGTCGATCGCGGGTGTAGAGCGGGCTGACGTAATCGGCCTCGCCGGCCAGCACCGGGCCGAGCAGGCGCTCCACCCAATCGGGCGAGACCGAGCGCACGTCGGCGTCGACGATGGCGCAGGCCTTCGCGTCGAGGCGATCGGCGACCTCCAGGATGGCGCGGATGGCGCTGCCCTTGCCGGTGATGCCCACATAGGGTGCGATGAGCGAGCCGATACCCGTCGGCAGCACGGTGTTGCGCGCGATGTCGATGGTGTCGTCGGTGGAGCCGCCGTCGGAGACGACCACCAGAGCTTTGAGGTCGGGGTAGTGCTGTCGCAGCCCCTCACCCAGCGAGGTCATCACGCTGCCGATGGTCCGGCTGTTCTTGTAGGTGGGCAGCCCGACCACGATGTCGACCGGGGAACGGCCGTGAAGGCGCCGGATCACGGAAGGGTCGAGCGCGCTGTCCTGCTGGGTCGTCATCGTTGTGCCTCGTCGATCAGTGCGGTTGTGGGAGAGGAAGGAGGGCTCGACGCGTAGGTTCAGGGACCCAGCAGCCGAGACGCGGCGGTGGCCGCGCCGGCACCGCCGGCCAGATCGGCGCCGGCCTGCGCCCAGCCGGCACGCCAGCTGCTGTCGCCGTCGACGAGGATCGCCGCGTCGAGCTGGGCTTCGAGGTCGTCGAGATAGTCGGCCTCCGGGGCCGGGTCGAGCGTGCTGGACAGGACCCGCTGCCAGTCGGCACGGCGCGCCGGCAGCCAGCCGGCGGCGACCACCGGTCCGGCCTGGAAGGCGTCGGCCAGCTGGCTGGCGATCAGGGTCGCTTCGGCCTGGCGCTCGGGGGCCGGGCCGGTGACGACCAGCGCCCAACCCCAGGCCAGGGCCGGGACCGGTCCGGCGCTGCCGGGCAGCGGCGCCCAGGTCATGCCGGGGTAGCCGGCCTGGCTGTCGACGACCGACCCGGCGTCGACGATGGCCAGCGGCGGATCGCTGGCCGCAAAGCTGTTCCAGGCGGCGCGCGGCGAGCTGCCGTTGTCCGGTCGGCGCAGCCAGCCGGCGGCGAGGCCATCGGCCAGGGCCTCGAAGGCGCTCTGAAGCGCGTCCGGATCGACCGCCGGCAGGTCGGCGAGGCTGCCGCCGAACCCGGCGTAGACGGCCAGCAGCGGCGCCAGGTCGGGGACCGTGCTGCCCCCGAGCGGCAGGATCAAGGGTTGGATGCCCGAACGCTCCAAGGCATCCCAGGTTTCGGGCGGCGTCACGTTGCGGCCGATGGTCTGGAGCAGGTCGACCGCCAGGGGCAGGGCCCAGGTCTGCTCACCGTCATGGGCGCGATCCGCGGCGAAGGCAAAGGCGGCCTCGGCCCGATCGCCCGTCAGGGGCAGCGGCTTGATCAGGCCCTCGGCGCGCGCAGCGCGCAAGCTGCCCAGGGGCAGCACCATCAGATCGGGCAAGCGTTCGGGCGCCGCATTCACGGTCGAGCGCAAGACGGCCTCGATGCCGGCGCTGCCATAGGCCGGTTTGACCACCACCTCGACCGGGGGGGCCGAGGGCAGGCCCTCCAGGATCGCGTTGACGAGCCCGGCCGAGCCGGGCTCGCCGGGCTCGAGGGCATCGACCCACCACAGCGAGATCGGCGTGGCGGTCGAGACCGGCGCCGCATCGGTGACCGGGGCCGTGCCGGAGCCCGGGGGCGGGTCGGTCGGGGCCGGCGTGACCTCGCTGCCGGCGGAGCAGGCGACGAGCGCGAGCGCGATCCAGGCGGTGCACGATCGACGGCAGCGTCGCATTGGGGCCGGGGCGGTCGGGCGCAGGGCAGGCAACGGAATCATCGGGGTTGGGGGCGCCTCGAGACGCGATCGGACGACCGAATGGCCCGCGATGCGGCGGAGCCGAAGCCGAAAGACCGCGCCATTATACATAGGGCCGGGCGCAAGCGAAAAACGCTTTACATAAAGCTAGGCCTGGCCGATGCGCGCCGCGACCTGCCGCCCGAGCTCGACCGCGTAGTTGGTGCCGCGGTCCCAGGGGTAGACCTGGGTCATCGAGGCCAGGTAGAGCCCCGGGATCGGCGTCTCGAGCGGCGGGATGCGCGCCGAGAAGCCCGGTTCGACCACCGGTTGCGCGTAGCGGGCTCGCTGCAGCCAGCTGCGCCGCAGCCAGCTGGCGTCGAAGTCCGGGTTGATGCGTGCCAGGGACGGTAGCCACTCGTCCAGGATGGCCTCGGGCGTCATGTCGAAATAGCGGTGGTCGGCGGGCAGGTAGTCGCCGACGTAGACCAGATGCTCGCCGCCGTAGCGTGCCGCGGGGGCGAAGTTGGTGTGCTCCACGCAGGCCAGGAAGGGAAAGTCGCGCTTGTCCATGCTGAGCCAGTAGACCCGGTCCATCAACGGCCGGTCCAGCGACAGCAGGGCGACGACGGCGCCCAGGTAGGGCAGCCCCTCCAGCCCGGCCAGGTAGTCGGCCGGCAGCCCGGGCGCCATGCGGGCCAGGAGCTGCGGGCCGGTGGTGACGATCACCCGGTCGTAGGTTCGGGTCTCGCCGGCGGCGGTCAGGCGCAGGCCGCCCGCCTCGTCCGCTTCGATGCGCTCGACCGGGACGCCGTAGCGCAGCCCTCCGCCGCGTTCGAGCAGACCCTCGACCATGCGGTCGGCAAAGGCCTGGAACCCGCCCGCGTAGTACATCAGCTTGGGGGTGCGCGACTTGAGCCTGGCCCAGAGCCAGCTCATCGGAATCCGATCGGCGTGGGCGCCGAACTTGCCCGACAGGAGCGGGTCGAAGACGGTCTCGAAGGCCGCCCGGCCCATCCAGCGTCGCAGCCAGGCACGGGCGGTGACCCGCTCCAGGGGCCGCCAGTCCGGCAGGACCTTGAGCCAGGCGATGCAGAGGCCCAGACGCAGGCGATCCACCAAGGGGATGACCGGGAAGCGCAGCACCGGCAGCACGCCGTCGAGCGCATAGGCCTTGCCAGCGACGAACTGGGCCGTCACCGGGTCCAGCGTCAGGATGCGGTCGGCCACCCCCAGCTCCTCGGCCAGGCGCTTGATCTCGGCGTCCGAGGTGAACCAGTGGTGGTAGAAGTGCTCCAGGGTCCAGTCCCAGGACGGATCGCGATAGCCGGCCGCCAGGCCGCCCGGTTGGTCGCCGGCTTCGTAGACGGTGACCCGATGCCCCTTCCCGGCCAGGTCCCAAGCCGCCGCCAGGCCGGCGAATCCGGCGCCGACCACCGCCACCTCGAGCGGCCGGCTCATGCCCGTTCCTCGTTCGAGGCCGCCGTGACCTCGCGCTCGGCCTGGCTGACGCTGATGTGCGAGCGCCAGAGGTAGAAGGCGCCCAGCAGGGTCACCGGCAGCCACAGCGCGGCGTGAAGCACCAGGGTGTAGGCCGAGGCGATGGCCTGCGGAACGCCGGCGGCCTGCAGGATCTTGATCCCGGGCAGGTCGAAGGTCCCGGCATAGCCCGGCGCGGCCGGGATGGTGGTCATCAGGTTGACCACCCCGTTCATCAGCATCAGGGTGAAGAAGCTGACCTGGAAGTCGAAGGCGTGCATCACGAACCAGTACTTGCCGGTCTCGAAGAGCCAGACCAGCACGCTGGTGCCGAAGATCATGAAGACCTCGCGGCCGCGCGCCAGGCTCTCGAGGCCGTCGAGAAAGCGATCGGCCAGGCCCAGCACCCGAGTCTGCAGGCCGCTGGGCACGAGGCGCCGCACGAGGGGCGTGTACAGCGATCGGGCGGTGGCCGGGCGCGAGGCCAGGCTCAGGAAGACCAGCAAGGCGACCACGAAGAGCGCCGTGAAGCCGATGACCAGGCCACGGAAGTTGCCCAGCTCGCCGTGCAGCTCGACGAAGGGCAGCGCCGCGAAGACGAACAGCAGCATGGTCAGGCCGTCGAAGAGGCGCTCGATCAGCACCGTGGCCAGGCTCGAGCTGATGCGTACGCCGAACTCGCGCTTGAGCACGTAGCTCCGCAGCACCTCGCCGGCGCGGGCGGGGTAGATGTTGTTGCCCATGTAGCCGATGCAGACGATGCGGAAGAGCGGGTACATCGGGACGTTCTTCAGATGGCGCAGCATGTAGTGCCAGCGCCAGGTGCGGGCCCAGACGCCGAGGAAGTAGACGGCGATGCCGGGGATGAGCCAGCCATAGCGCGCCCCTTGAAGGGCTTCGACGAAGTGATCGAGCTTCAGACCGCGCAGGGCCAGGTAGACGAAGACGGCGCTGACCGCGATGCCGAGGATCAAGCGCCAGCGGGATCGCATGGCGGGCTCCGGAGAACGAGGGGCGGGTAGCCGCGGATGGGTCGGCCAACGGCCGGCAATCATACACCAGGATGGATCCGGCGTCGCGGCCTCGGGGTCACGGGCGGCTCCGGCAAAGAGAGACGCGGCCGGGTAACGGGACCCGGCCGCGTCCTTGGCGATCGTCGTCGCCGGCGCCGCTAGGGGGCCGTGGGCAGCATCTCGCCGAGCACGCGCTCGACGGCCATGATGTGCGGATGGAATCCCGGATCGTCCACCACCTCGCCGTCGCAGGACCAGGTGCCGTTGTCGTAGGCCACGAGGTGCGTGCGGTGGTCGCCGTCGAGCGTGACCGTGAACTGGTTGAAGTGGAAGCGCTGGTGCTCCTGCGAGTAGCGTACGGCCTTCTCGACGTTTCCGATCATCGAAGAATGCATCATCGGGTCTCCAATCTCCTTGCGGGTAATGAAGGACGGACGGTCAGCGGCAACGGCCATCGCGAAGCGCCCAGGCACGAAAAAGCGCGCAACGACGATGTCGTGCGCGCTTCGCGAGCTTGCTTGGATGCCCCTCGGGCCGGCCCGAGGGCCGCTGGAGTTACCATGGCCGGAGTATATGCCGCGCGACCGGGCGAGTCAAGGCGTTTTCGTCGCGGGCTCAGGCCTCGTGGTCCCAGAGCTGATAGAGCTCGCGCGCCGGTCGGCCGGCCTCCTCCGCCAGGCGGCGCGAGGCTTCGCGTGCACCGACGCCCGCGGCGCGGAGCGCGCGCAAGGCCTGGCGCGCGCGCGCATCGTCCCAGGGCTCCCGCGGCGCATCGGGCGCGCCGGCCAGCACCAGGGTCAGCTCGCCGCGCGGCTCGCGCAGGGCCCACTCCGCCGCCGCCGCTTCCAGGCAGCCGCTCCAGGCCTCCTCGTGCAGCTTGCTCAGCTCGCGCGCCACCAGCACCTGGCGCTCGCCGCCGAAGGCCTGGGCCAGATCGGCGAGCGCGGCCCGCAAGCGGTGCGGCGCTTCGAAAGCCACCAGCGTGCGCCGCTCGGTGGCCAGGTCGGCCAGCAGCGCCCGCCGATCGGCCCGGCGGCGTGGCAGGAAGCCCAGAAAGACGTAGGCATCGGCCGGCAGGCCGGAGATCGACAGGGCGGCGGTGACGGCCGAGGGGCCCGGCAGGGCCAGGACCCGATGGCCGCGGGCGCGGGCCTCGGCCACCAGCCGCGCGCCGGGGTCCGAGACCCCCGGCGTGCCGGCGTCGCTGACCAGGGCCAGGTCCGTGGTGTCGAGTCGGTCGACCAGCGCGCGGATGCGCTCGGGCGAGCTGTGGTCGTGGCAGCTGAGCAGCGCGGTGTGAATGCCGGCATGGCTCAGCAGCTTGCGGGTGACCCGGGTGTCCTCGGCCAGGATGGCGCCGACCTCGGCCAGCACGCGCCGGGCGCGCGGGGACAGGTCTTCCAGGTTGCCGATGGGCGTTCCGACCACGTACAGGGTTGCGATGGGGGGCTCCGGGCTGGGTCGGGCGCCGGGATCGGGGCCCCGGCGCGGGGTCTAGGAGGGGGCGGCCGATCGGCGCTCGGGCGCTGCGGCCGGGTCGGTGCCGGTGGCCACCGGCCGGCTGGGGTCGGTGATCCACTCCGACCAGGAGCCGGCGTAGAGCCGGCCACCCTCGATCCCGGCCCGGGCCATCGCCAGGAGGTCGTGGGCGCCGGTCACGCCCGAGCCGCAGTAGGCGGCGCTGCGCTCGGCCGGTGCGCCGTCAAGGAGCGCGCGATAGCGCGCCCGCAGGGCTTCGGGGCTCAGGAAGCGGCCCTCGGCGTCGAGGTTGTCGGCGAAGGGCGCCGAGATCGCGCCCGGGATATGCCCGGCCACCGGGTCGATGGTCTCGTTCTCGCCGCGGTAGCGGTCGGCGCCGCGGGCGTCGAGGACGCGGCAGCTCGGGTCGGCGGCCATGGCCGCCACGGTGGCGGCGTCGACCACCAGCTCGGGTCGCGGTCGGGGCCGGAAGACGCGGGGTGGGCGGCGCTCGGGGCCGGCCCGGCGCGCGCCGCCGGCCGCCAGCCAGGCCGGCCAGCCGCCGTCAAGGACCGCCACCGCATCGTGGCCCAGCCAGCGCAGCAGCCACCACAATCGGGCCGCGAAGGCGCCGCCCATGTCGTCGTAGGCGATGACCTGCACCGTCCGGTCGATGCCCCATCCGCCCAGGCGCTCGGCCAGGTCGGCGATCGCGGGCAGCGGATGGCGTCCCGTTCGGCCCGGCTCCACCGCTGCCGAGAGATCGCGATCGAGGTGCGCATACACCGCGCCCGGGACGTGCGCCGAGAGGTAGTCGCGCTCGCCGCGCTCGGGATCGCCGAGCGTGAAGCGACAGTCGACCAGGGCCCAGGACGGATCGTGCAGGTGCGGCTCGAGCTCGGCGACCTCGACCAGGCTCCCGAATGACATGGCTTCGCCTCCAGCGGGCCTGCGAGCGGCTGTCCGCGGCCGCCGGCGCCGTCGATCTTCCGCCGCGTCGCGCGACAGGCCATTATAATACGTCATCCCGTCGGCCCATCGCAGCCGCGAAGCCAGCGACATGGGACCGGCCTCACCCGCTTCCGCCGGAAGCGCACCCGCAATCGAGTCGCCGCCATGGTCTTCCCATCCCTTCCCCCATGTCTCGTCGGCGCGCGCATCGGCCGCCTGCGCGCCGCCAGCGCGCCCGGACCTGCCGACACCCCGCGCCACCGGCGAGCGGGCTTGCCCGGCGCGCCGGGTCTGCTGGCCCTGGCCCTGAGCCTGGCCGCCTGTGGTTCCGGCGCCGCGCCCGACGCGCCGGCCTTGGATTCGGCCGCGCCCGGGACTCCGGTCGACGGCGGCGCGGCGCCCCAGGCCTCGGCCGGCGCGCCGGCCTTCGAGGACGCGACCGAGGAGCTCGGCCTGGACTTCGTGCACGACAACGGCATGACCGGACGGCGCTGGTTCGTCGAGATGATGAGCGCCGGCGCCGGCCTGATCGACTACGACGGCGACGGCGACCAGGACCTGTACCTGGTCCAAGGCGGGCCGATCGAGGGCGATGGCAGGGCCCGGCCGGCCGGGTCGCCGAGCGATCGACTGTACCGCAACGAGCTCGATCCCGCTCTCGGCCCGGACAGCCTGCGCTTCAGCGACGTGACCGAGTCGGCCGGGCTCGGCGGCGCCACCGGCTACGGCAACGGCCTGGCCACCGGCGACTACGACAACGATGGCGACATCGACCTGTACCTGGCCAACTGGGGCCCGAACCAGCTCTGGCGCAACACCGGCGACGGCCGCTTCGAGGACGTGACCCAGACGGCCGGCGAGGGCCTGGACGATCCGCGCTGGTCGGCCGGCGCCAGCTTCGTCGACTACGACCGCGACGGCTGGCTCGACCTGATGATCGTCAACTACGACGCCTACGACACGCAGAGCCACGTCGATTGCCACTCGCCGCGATCCGGCCGGCTCGACTACTGCGGCCCCCAGAGCTACCCGGCCCAGCCGGACCGTCTGCTGCACAACCGCGGCGACGGCAGCTTCGAGGACGTCAGCGCCGAAGCCGGCATCCTGGCCGCCTACGGCCCCGGCCTCGGCGTGGTGGCGGCCGACCTCGACGGGGACGGCTGGCAGGACCTCTTCGTCGCCAACGACGGGGCGGAGAACCAGCAGTGGATGAACCTGGGCGGCCAACGCTTCGAGGACCGGGCACCGGCGATGGGCAGCGCCCTGAGCCGCGACGGCATGACCCAGGCCAGCATGGGCGTCCTGGCCGAGGACCTCGACGGCGACGCCGACATCGACCTGTTCCTGACCCATCTCGAGCGCGAGACCAACACGCTCTACCTCAACGACGGGCGGGGCTTCTTCGAGGACCAGAGCCGCAGCTCGGGCCTGGGGCAGGCCAGCTTCGCCTTCACCGGCTTCGGCGTGGCCGCGCTCGACTACGACAACGACGGCCGCCTCGACATCATGGTCTCCAACGGCGAGGTCCGGATCATCGACGAGCAGGACGCGGCCGGCGATCCCCTGCCGCTGCGCCAGACCAAGCAGCTCTTCCGCGGTCTGGGCGAGGCTCGCTTCGAGGAGGCCAGCGCCAGCGCCGGCGAGGCCTTCGGCGTCCCGGCCGTCGGCCGGGGCGTTGCCGCGGGCGACCTGGACAACGACGGCGACACCGACCTGCTGCTGGCGCATAACGGCGGGCCGGCCTGGGTCCTGCGCAACCGCGTTGGCCAGGACGCCGCATGGCTCGGCCTGCGCCTGCGGGGGGTCGCCGGTCGCGACATGCTGGGCGCCCAGACGGCGCTGCTGGTCGCCGGCCAGCCGCGCGGCTGGCGCCGGGTCGCCAGCGACGGCAGCTACGGCTCGGCCCGCGATCCGCGGGTCCTCTACGGGCTCGGGCCAGGGTTGCTCGGCGCCGGCGAGACGGTCGAGGGCCTGCGCGTGCGCTGGCCCGACGGCAGCGTCGAGGACTTCCCGGCGCCGCCGCCGGGCGCCTATCAGGACCTGTTCCAGGGTCAGGGCCGGCCGGCGGTGGCACCGTGAGTCGGACCCCGCGCGTCGAGGGCGTCGACGGGCCCGCGTCGGCTGCGGCGGCGTCGCGGCGCTCCTCGCCGGTGGCCGCGGCGCTCCTTCGACCGACCGCGCTCTGGCGCGGGCTCGTCGCGCTGCTGGCGCTGGCGACCCTGTCCGCCTGTCGGCCCGACCCGATCGCGACCGCGGACCCTACGGCGCTTCGGCCGGTGCCCAGAACCGATATCGAGGCCATGGAGCCGGCGGTGCGCGCGCAGATCGAGGCCGCCTTCGCGGCGCTCGACCGCGCCCTGGCCGAGCGACCGTCCGATGCGCAGCGCCTGCTCGAAGCCAACGGCACGCTGGGCCAGATCCTGCTGGCCTACGACCTGCCTTCCGCCGAGCCCGCGCTGGCCAACGCCGCCGAGCTGGCGCCGGAGGATCCGCGCTGGCCTTACTACCTGGGGCGGCTCTTCCGCCTGGCCGGGCGTACCGCCGAGGCCGAGGCCGCCTTCCTTCGGGCGGCCGAGCTCGCGCCCGACGATCCGGTGATGCCCCTGCGCCTGGCCCAGGTCCGCCTGGACGCCGGCGACCTGACCGGCGCGGCCGAGGCGGCCGAGGCGGCCGTTCGGCTGTCGCCCGATCTGGCCTTCGGCCACTACCTGCTCGGGCAGATCGCCGCGGAGGACGGGCGCGCCGAGGCGGCCATAAAGCACTACCAGCGCGCGCTCGAGCTCGAGCCCGCGGCCGATCGCCTGCACTACCTGCTGGCGCAGGCCTACCGCCAGGCCGGCGAGGCCGAGCTGGCCGATGCCGAGATGGCCCGCCGGGGCGACATCGGGGTGCGGCTCGCCGATCCCCTGGCGCAGGCGCTCGACCGGCTCAAGCAGGGCGCGAACGCGCAGGTGGTGCGGGGCAACGCGATGCTGGCCGAGGGCCAGCTCGAAGCGGCGCGCGCCGCCTTCGAGGCGGCGGCCCTCGATGACCCGAGCAACGCCCAGGCCCGCATCAACCTGGGCGTGACCCTGTTCCAGCTCGGTCAGCACGAGGCGGCCCTGGCCGAGCTCGACCGCGCGGTCGAGCTGGCGCCGGACGACATCGAAGCCTGGCGGGCCCAGGGCGTGATCCTGGCCCAGACCGGGGACCCGGCACGGGCCGAAGCCAGCCTGAAGCGGGCCTTGGCCCTGGCGCCGCGGGATGCCCGGGCCAACCTCGGCATGGCCGATCTCTTGCGGCGCGATGGCCGTTGCGAAGCCGCGCTGGCCTACTACGACGCGGCCATCGCGGCCGAGCCGACGACCGCCCTGTCGCATGTGCTGCGCGCCATGTGTCGGGTGCGCGCCAGCCGGCCGGCCGAGGCCGTCGCGGGGCTCGAGGAGGCGCGCGAGATCCTGCCCGACGATCCGGACCTGCGCGATGCCCTGGCCCGGGTGCTGGCCACCGCGCCGGCGGGCGAGGGCCGAGACGCCAGGCGGGCGCTGGCGCTGGCCGAGCAGGCCGCCCAGGCGCGCGGCGGCATCGACGTGTCCGAGACCCTGGCCATGGCCCAGGCGGCGGCCGGCCGCTTCGACGAGGCCCGGGCGAGCCAGCGCGAGGCGCTCGCGCTGGCCGAGGCGCAGGGCCGCGAGGACTGGCGCGCCGCGCTGGCGGCCAACCTGGCGCGCTACGAGGCCGATCAGCCCGCCCTCGCTCCCTGGCCCGACTTCATCTACCTGCGCTGAGGCACGCCCGTTGCGATCGGTTGCTTCCGGCTCGGCCGGAAGCACTTCATGACGCGGCCGCCATCGCGCGATGCGCGCATGTCGCCGGTTCGCGGGGAAGGCCAGGCGTGTTCAGTTGCCGGCTCTGGCCGCCGGGAAGTCGAGGCCCTCGGCGATGCGTCGGACCTGGTCGGCCGGCAGGTCGGCGATCACCGAGACCAGGCGGCAGTCTTCCTGCCACTGCAGGGAGTGGAGCCCTTCGCGAAAGGGCGGCTCGAAGGCGTAGGCCGTCTTGCCACCGCGCACGGTGGTGTTCTCGTGCGGCTCGGGTGGCTCGACGAAGGCTCGACCCTGGTTGAAGTACAGGATCGACACCGAGCGCTCGCCTTCGGACTGGTCGCCGATCAGGTAGATCAGGCCGAGGGTGGACTGCTTGAACGGGCCCTGCTCGGCCAGGTTGAAGTAGGCCTGGTTGAACACGCTGCCTTCGGGAAGCGTGCTCGGATCCGGGAAGAGCATCGAGTTGGCCAGCGCCGCCTTGGCTTCGGCCTCGTCCTCGTACTTGGTCAGGCCCATGCCCAGCGCGCGGGTCTCGTCGGTGAGGCAGTCGGGCAGGTCGGCGACGCTGAAGGGGGTCGGGGTCGCGAGCGGCGTGGCCGCCCGCGGGTCGCAACCGCTCAGCAGCGTGCTGGCGATCAAGCCGAAGGCGGCGACACGGGTCGCGCGCTGAAGGTACATGATGAGGGCTCCTTGGGCGTCGAGCTGCCGGGGCGGTCCCGATCGGGGGACCCGGTGAGCGGGAGGCAAGTATACCGAAGCCCGCCCCGCCCTGCCCAAGCGCGAGCGCCGGTCAGATGAGCCCCGGTCAGATGAGCCCCGGCTCACCAATTTCAAATTCGTCGCTCACCGGCAGTATCCTTCGCGCCGCTTCCTGCGTTATATAGCTCCGAGGCGAGTCGGGAGGGTGTGCCGGGCCTCAATGCCTGCGCTGGGCGAGCATAGCCCGACGCACCGAATCACCGGACGCTTGACCGACGGCAAGAACACTGTTTCAGTCAAATGGAGGACTCGAACATGTCGCGAACTTTCCTGAAGGGGCTCGTCGTAGCCCTGATCGCCGTCGCGGCGGTACCAGCCATGGTGGGGGCTCAGGCCCGCAGCGTGAACGGGTACTACGCGGCGATCCGTGACCAGTGGCTGGCGGACGGCGGCGGCAATCCGCTGACGGCGCCGGTTGGCGACACGGTCATGGGTATGGATCTCCCCAACGAGATCGGTACGTTGTGGGAGAATGGTCCGGCCAACCTGGTGAACGGCCTCGCGAGCGAGCGAAACACGTTCACGACCGGCACGGGCGGCCCCGAGGGCGACCACATCGCGACGATCGCGGTCGACTTCGACGTTCCTGGCCTGGCGGCCGGGGCGGGCAGCTTCACGCTGGAGGAGTTCCGGATCTGTCTGTTCCACACGGGCACGACGTCGGAGATGTACGGCTACGTGGACGACGGTGGCTCGCCGGCGGCGCCGGTGACGGCCCCGCTGTTCGGTGCGCCGAGCACGCCGGACATCGTGTCGACGACCTTCGAGGACAACGGCGCGCGCTGTGGCGGCGCCTTTGGCTATCCGGGTCGGCAGTACCAGTTCAACGCGGCGACGACCGGCACGGTGATGCCGGTGGTGCCGGTTGGGACGTACTGGGTGGCGGCGGTCGGTGAGGGTGGCTCGCGCGGGTTCTGGGCGCAGTCGAACGGCCCGACGGACCCGGGCAACACGGGCAACTCGGACGTCTGGGGCAGCTCGGTGTTCGGCGCGGCCTACTGGACGCCGACCTCGTCGCAGGGCCAGGCGAACTTCGCGATGGACATCGACGGCTTCGTGGCCGGCGAGCCGGTGATCTCGGTGGACCCGAACCGCCAGCTGGGCGGGCAGGTGCACCTGCCGATCCTGAACTTCCAGGGCCAGGACGACGTGTGCCGGACCTGGATCGAGGTTCAGTACCTGGGCTGCGACCCGTCGAAGGCCGTCCTGGTGACCTGGGGCGAGCCGGGCTTCTGCCCGCCGCAGGCGGCTGGTCCGCTGAAGGTGGAGTGCACGGGCCTGCTGCAGGGTGGTAGCACGTGGAACCTGCTCGGGGCGCAGATCCCGACGGGCTCGAAGAGCGGTATCCTGTTCAAGTTCACGGCGAAGCAGCTGTCGGACGTGGGCCTGGATGACGACCTCGGCTTCGACGACGTGGTGGCCGACCTGATGTGCGAGACGCTGTTCTTCGGCGTGGTCGGTGACTCGGACGACTATCGCCGCTTCAAGAAGGCCTACAACGAGGGCCTGGACTTCGCGGGCATCAACCAGCGGATCGCCGCCGGTGCGGGCGTGCTGGCCGTCGAGGTTCTGCGCCACTGCCCGGGCGACGTGACGCCGGGCGTCGAGGTGAGCTCGAAGTACAACGGCATCGCGGGGACGCACCTGGGTGCCTACGATCCGGTGTTTGGTGGCTTCGGCTACTACGTGCCGCTGATCTACGCCGAGAAGGCGGGCCTGAACACCGTGATGTACATCCAGAACGGTGGCCTGGAGTGCTCGTCGGTGGAGATCTGGTTCAAGGCGCAGGACGATTGTCTGCGCGCTCGCATCTGCGAGATCTTCACGCTGGCGCCGGGTGAGAGCTACCAGTGGGACGCGTCGGACTGCGTCGGCCCGGATTGGCAGGGTTCGGCCTGGCTGCGCAGCTCGCAGGAGATGGGCATCGCGGTCGACATCTTCGGTCGCGACGTGCTGATGACGTACACGGGCGAGCCGCAGCCGTACGCCTACGTGCTGGCGAACGCGGATGGCGAGCCGGAGGTGGTGGCGTCGGTGACCACGGGCGAGACGGTGGCCTACGGTCCGCTGATGTACTCGGAGTACCAGGGCTGGGACACGGGCGTTCAGGTGCAGAACCTGAGCGAGGTGTACAACGCCAAGGTCAAGGTCTACTTCCTGGACCGCTCGGGTGACGTGATCACGACGCTGGTGGACTGGATCTGCCCGCGCGGCAGCCAGACCTTCTTCCTGCCGGTGGTCGCGGACCTGCCGGGCACCTGGGTTGGCTCGATCCGGATCGAGAGCCAGGACTGGTGGACGCCGGGGACGAACCCGATCGACGCGCCGAACATCGTCGGTGTGGCGACGCTGATGAAGTACTCGGACGCGGCGCGCACGGACACGCAGGAGGCGATCGCCTACAACCTGCTGCCGGAGCACAAGGCGTACATCTGGCAGATCGGTTCGGGCCCGGGTGGCACGGTGTCGGGTGTTGGCCTGGTGGCCATCCCGAGCCTGCTGAAGGACCTGGACGGGACGGGGACGACGTCGGAAGTCGCGATCATGAACCTGTCGCAGAAGCCTGGGTTCACGGACTTCGCGATCTACATCTACGACCAGAACGGCCTCTTGGACTTCGTGTGCGAGAAGCTGCACAGCCGCCAGGTCGAGTACATCGACCTGCAGACCTGGGGCTACGTGAACAACGGCTTCAAGGGCTCGGCCATCATCTCGGCCACGTTCTGGGAGCACGACGTGTTCACGCCGACGGGCCTGTTCGTGCGGAACATCCTGGGCCTCGGTGCGGTGTCGATCGAGCGGACGGGCACGCGCCTGGGCGAGGACGTCCCGGGTGACGAGGCTGCCGGCTCGCGCGGCATCCCCTTCGAGACGGACCGCAACATCGGTCTGTGCCTGGGCGGCTTCCGCCCGGTCTGCCCGGGTCAGCCGCTCTGGGACCCGCAGCCGTAAGGACGCCCACGACGGGCTAGGGAGCGCGGCGACGCGCGACCGAGCCTGACGTGAGACGAGTTGCTCACGGCCCCCCACCTTCGGGTGGGGGGCCGTTCTCGTGTGCCGGGCCGTTCTGCTTGTGCCGGGCATGTCCGACACCGTGGAGGTGAGCAGCGTCCGTCGGTCAACGCGGATGAGGCACTGGACTCGCGAAGCGCAAGGACGCCGCCGAGACGTAGCATCGGGTCATGCCGGTGCAATGGAGCCTGGGTCATGCCAAGCTCGGGTCCTGCGCGGGAGGCGATGTTGCCGCGCCTCCGCCCGCGCCACGCGACGGCGTGGGGCGCTCAGCAGTCTGAGGAGGGAACCGACGTTTCGACCCGCGCCGCCACCGATCGGGTTCTCGGCGATCTCCCGGTCCGCGGCGGGGCTCTGCCGAGGACGGACGCTCAGTCGGGAACGACGCCGTCGACCCGCTCGCGTTCGCGCAGGAAGAGCAGGAACTCGCGCGCCAGCCGGCGATGCTCGAGGCTCAGGTCGGCCGCGATGGCATCCAGGCCGTCACCGGTGGTCTCGGTGACGGCCACGAAGCGCTCGCCGGTCCGGATGGCCTCCTGGATCATCTCGAAGGCCGTGGTGCGGAAGCAGGCGGCCATGTCCTCGAGCTCGCTGATGCGCGGGCTCGACTTGCCGTTCTCCAGGCCCGAGATGTAGCTGCCCGAGGTCCCGATCTTGTCGCCCAGCTCGGCTTGCGTGAAGCGGCTTCCGCGTCGCTTTCGGTGGATCACCCGCGCCAGCTCGTCGCCAAGCATGCCCATGATGCAGACTACCCCCTGGTAGCGAAGCGGTGGATGCGGTCGATCCGGTAGCGATGGGCGCGGCTGGCTAGCGGCCCGACTAGCGCGCCGCGTCGGCCGCGCCGCCGGTACCGTGCTTGCCGCCGTCCGCGGTCGAGCCGCCGGGCTCGGCCGGCAGCCAGCTGTACATGTAGTCGGGGTTCTCGAGCGCCAGGGCGGCCTTGGCCACGTGCAGCGGACGGAAGGTGTCCATCATCACCGCCGTCTCGGCCGTGGCTGGTTTGCCGATCGAGGCTTCGGTGGTGCCCGGGTGCGGACCGTGCGGCATGCCCGAGGGGTGCAGCGTGATGTCGAACTGCCCGACGCCCTTGCGGCTCATGAAGTCGCCGTCCCAGTAGTACAGGACCTCGTCGGAGTTGACGTTGGCGTGGTTGTAGGGTGCCGGGATGGCCTCGGGATGGTAGTCGAAGAGCCGCGGCACGAAGGAGCAGATGACGTAGCCCTCGGCCTCGAAGGTCTGGTGGACCGGCGGCGGCTGGTGCACGCGGCCGGTGATGGGCTCGAAGTCGCGGATGTTGAAGGCCCAGGGGTAGACGAAGCCATCCCAGCCGACCACGTCGAAGGGATGGTGGTCGTGCCAGTGGGCGCTGATCTCGTCGCGGACCTTCACCCGGATCTCGAAGTCGCCCATCTCGTCGAAGGTCTCCAGCTCGCTTGGCGTACGGAAGTCACGCTCGCAGAAGGGCGAGTGCTCGAGCAGCTGGCCGTAGTGGTTGCGATATCGCTCGGGTGTCGTCACCTGGCCGGTGCTCTCGAAGACCAGGTGCCGGTTGTGCGGGGTGTCGAAGTCCATCTGCCAGGTGACGCTGTAGGGGATGACCAGGTAGTCGCCCGGTTCGAAGGCCAGCGTGCCGAAGACGCTGCGTAGCCGACCCGAGCCCTCGGCGATGAAGATGCACTCGTAGTTCTGGGCGTTGCGGTAGAAATAGCCCATCGGCTCGCTGGGCCGGGCGACGGCCATGGTGATGTCCTGGTTGCCGATCAACACCGTGCGGCTCGTGATGGCATCGCCGCCGACCGGCAGGTCGCGGGAGCTGAACATGCGGTGGCGGACCGGACCGAAGTCGGCGTATTCGACCCGCACGTCGGCCACCTTCTCGACCCGGGTCACGCGCGTCGGCTGGTGATGGTGGTACAGGATGCTCTGGATGCCGGCGAAGCCATGAACGCCCATCACCTCTTCACGGTACAGGCCGCCATCGGGCTTCTTGAACTGAACGTGGCGCTTGGCGGGCACCTGGCCCATGCGCTGGTAGAACATGCTTGGCTCCTAGCGTTCGGGGATGGGGCCTGCGCCGGCGGAATCCGCCAGCGCCCGGCCCAGGATCGCGATGCCGGCGTCGATGCGCTCCGGCGTGGCGTTGGAGAAGTTCAGGCGCAGGCTGTTGCCGCCGCCCTGCGCGGTGAAGGCGGCGCCGGGAATGTAGGCCACGCCGGCTTCGACCATGCTCGGCAGGAGGGCCAGGCTGTCCAGCCCTTCGGGCAGCTCGACCCAGATGAACATGCCGCCCTCGGGCCGCGTCCAGCGGCTGCCGGGCGGGAAGTGGCGTTCGAGCGCCGCCAGCATCCGGTCGCGTCGCTCGCGGTAGGTCGAGCGGACGCCGTCGAGGTGTCGCTCGAGCCGACCCTCGTCCAGGAAGCGCGCCAACGCGCGTTGGATGAAGGCGCTGGACTCGAGATCGACGCTCTCCTTGATGACCCGCAGCTTGTCGAACAGCTCCGGCGGCGCGATCATCCAGCCGGTGCGCAGGGCCGGGGCGACGAGCTTCGAGAAGGAGCCCAGGTAGAGCGTCCGCTCGGGCGCGCGGGCGAGGAGCGGCGCGCTGGCCTGGCCCTCGAAGCGCAGCAGGCCGTAGGGATCGTCTTCGACGATCGTGACGTCGGCCGCGCGGGCCAATTCGACCAGCCGGTCACAGGCCGCGTCGTCCAGGCTGCGCCCGAGCGGGTTGTGGAAGGCGGGCACGACGACCATGGCCCTGGGGCGGGGCTCTCGCCCCAGCGCGCGCTCGACGGCCGCGAGATCCAGCCCGCGCTCGACGTCGCTGGGCAGCTCGCGCAGCTCGCGCCCGGGTCCGCCGAAGGCCTGCCGCACACCGGGAAAGACGAACTGGTCGACCAGGGCGCCGCTGTCCGGGTCCATCAGCAGGCGCCCGGCGATGTGCAGGCCCTGCTGGCAGCCGCTGGTGATGAAGACCTGCTCGGCGGTGACCGGCGCGCCGCGCGCCGCCATGATCCGCGCGATGGCCGCCTGCAGCGGAGCGTAGGGCGGACCGTACTGCAGGGCCAGTGGGCCGTCCTCGGCGAGCGTGCGCGCGCAACATTCGGACCAGGCCGCCACCGGCAGCAGCTCCGGCGCCGGCAGCCCGCCGGCGAAGGAGATGATGCCGGGCCGCGCGGTGATCCCGATGAGCTCGCGCATCATCGAGCGCTTCATGGCGCTGGCCTCGCGGCTCAGGTGGAAGGCGGAGGGCGGGGCGGCCGCTGGCTGCGCTGACATGCGCAGAAAGCTACCACCATGGCGTGGGCCGGGCAAGCGGCTACCGCCCGCGCCGGGGGCCGAGGCACGCGAATCGCATGCGTCGGCACGGAGTTCGCGCCGCCTTGCGACAGACGGCGCCGGCCGATGGGTGTTCAATGGGGGCCTGGGTTCGATTTGCGCCCGCTCGAGGCCCGCGGGACCTTGGAATTGGAGGTGCGACGATGCGATCCGTGCATGACCTGAAACCGGACGGCCCGCCGTCCCGACCGCAGCCGCGCGCACGCTTCGGCCCCACGGGTCGGAGCCTGCAGCTGCTGGTCTGGCTGGCCGGCCTGCTGGTGTTGGTGCTGATGCTTCAGCAGTGGCTGTCGGGCGTGGGCATCGTCCGGCCCTTCGGCGCCTGAAGCCGCAGGGCCGGTGACCGCGACCGCGCTCCGCGGGCTCAGCGCGAGCGCTCGGCCGGGCCTGGCGCCAGGTGCTCGACCCTGACCGTCTGGCCGAAATACGTGCCCAGCGCTCGCAGCTCGATGTCCATCGTGCGGTGCGGATCCATGACGTAATGGCCGATGACCCGCGCCAGCCGAGACGCGATGAAGCCGCGCTCGGTGATGGTCAGGCGCGTGCCGCCCGCCTCGGGCTCGAGCACGTAGGTCCAGGTGCCGCCGAACTGTCCGCCGGGATCCTGGGCTTCGACCACCAGGCGTCGCGCCGGCTCGCGCTCCAGGGTCACCAGCTCGAAGACGCCCCAGTCGTTGGTCTCACGCCATCGGGGCAGTTCGTCCGGCGCGCTGAGCAGGACGATGTCGGCGATGCCCTCGCGCCACTCCGGGATGCGCTCCAGGTCGGTCAGCGCCTCCCAGACCCGTTCGGGCGCCGGGTCGAGATGGGCGCTGCTGGTCGCCACATGCTCGCGCGGCAGCGCTGCGGCCAGCCGCCACAGGGCCAGGATGCCCAGGCTCAGCAGCAAGACCAGGCCGAGGACGAGACGGCGCATCCATACCCGCATGTCGACCTGCCTCCTGGGTCGTCCGCTCGCATTGGGCGATTCGGCTTCGGCGTGAAACAATAGGCGTCCGCCCCATGGAGGACAAGCACGGATGTTCGAGCGCCGAGCGCGAATCGGGACGCTGATGGCCCTTGGGCTGCTCGGAGTCGGGTTGCCTGCCTGCTCCGGCCGCCGCGCAACGCCCATGCCGAAGGATCCCGGCGCTGTGGCCGTGCGGGCGACCCTGGCCAGCCTGCCGACGGCGGATCCGGCCCGGGCCGGCGGTCCCCCGCCGCCGGCGGCCGCGCCGGGCAAGGGCGACGCCGTGAGCGGTCGCATCTGGATCGTGTCGACGCTGGGCGTCCAGGACCCCCCGGTCCTGCCGGATACCGAGCTGACCTTGCAGTTGATGGCCGGCGGCGCGAGCGGCAGTGCCGGCTGCAACACCTTCGCCGGCAGCTACGTCGCCGGCGATGGCCGCCTGCGCATCGACCGTCTGGCGATCAGCCAGATGATGTGCGCGGCGCCCGAGGGGGTGATGGCGCAGGAGTCGGCGTATCTGGGCGTGCTCGGTTCGGCGACCGGCTACCGGATCGAGTCCGGCCAGCTGCTGCTGCTCGCGCCGGACGGCGCCGTCCTGGCCCGTTTCGTGGAGGCGGGCAGCGCCGGACCCGGCACGGCGGCACCCGAGCTCTGAGCGCCGTCGCCGACCGCCGACGCTCGCACCCATCAGGAGATGCCCCAGATGTCAGACCCGCCCATCCAGGCCTGGATCGATGCTCACCGACCGCGGCTCTTCGCGGAGCTCTGCGACTACCTGGCCATCCCGAGCGTCTCGGCGCTGGGCCAGGGGATCGAGGCGGCGTCGGATTGGGTCGAACGACGGCTGACGGCGCTCGGGGCGCAGGTGCGCCGCTTCGAGCCGCCGGGCGGCAACCCGATCCTCTACGCGGAGCTGGGGCCGGCCGAAGCGGATCGAGCGCTGCTGATCTACAACCACTACGACGTGCAGCCGGTCGATCCGCTCGCCTTGTGGACCCAGCCGCCCTTCGAGCCCACGCAGCGCGAGGGCCGGCTCTATGCCCGCGGCACGGCCGACAACAAAGCCAACTTCCTGTCGCGGGTCCAGGCCGTCGAGGCCTGGCAGGCGCTGCGGGGTCCGCTGCCGCTGCGCATCCGCTGGATCGTCGAGGGCGAGGAGGAGACCGGCAGCCGCAGCCTGCCCGGCTTCTGCGCGGCCGAGGGCTGGCGCTGGGCCGACTCGGCGGGCTGCCTCTGGGAGGCTGGCTACAAGGACGAGCACGAGCGGATGACGCTCTACTCGGGCCTCAAGGGCCTGGCGGCCTTCGAGCTGGTGGCGCGGACGGCCGAGGTCGACAAGCACTCCTCGATGGCCACGCTGCTGCCCAACGCCGGCTGGCGCCTCACCTGGGCCTTGGCCAGCCTCAAGGATCCGGACGAGCGGATCCTGATCGAGGGCCTGATGGACCATGTCCGCGCGCCTGGCCCGGCCGAGCTGAGGGCGCTGGCCGCCATCCCCTTCGACGACGCGGCCTTCCGGGCGAGCCATGGTCAGTCCACGCTGCTGACCGGGGTGCGGGGCGCCGAGGCCTTGAAGCGCCACCTGTACCAGCCCACCTGCACCATCTGCGGGGTCACCTGCGGCTATCAGGATCCGGGCATGAAGACGGTGCTGCCCCATATGGCCCTGGCCAAGCTCGACTTCCGTCTGGTGCCCGACCTGGAGCCGGAGCTGGTCGGCCGACTGTTGCGCGCCCATCTCGATGCCCGCGGTTTCGGAGACATCGAGCTGCGCCCGCTGGCCGGCGAGCACCCGGCGCCCGGCCATCCCGAGAGCGCGGTCGTGCGCGCCGCCGTCGAGGCGGTCGCGGCCGTCTCGGGCGTCGAGCCCGTGCTCTGGCCGCACATGGGCGCCACCGGGCCGATGCACCCCGTCACCTCGGCCTTCGGCATCCCGGCCGTGGGCTTTGGCACCGGCTACTGGGACTCGCGCAACCACGCGCCCGACGAGCACATCCGCCTGGCCGACTACTGGGAGGGCATCGCGGTGGCGGCCGAGTTCTTCGCCCGCTTCGCGGCCGCGCCGCTGGCCTGAGCTGCCCCGGCCCGCGAGCCGCGGGTCCGAGTTCCGGCTGGATCGCTCGGGCGACGGTCCCTCCCCACCACGGCTCCCCACCGCGGCAGGACGGCATCCGGACCCGAAGGCCTTGCGTTGCCGGTCGCAGTCCGGTTAGGATGGAGCGGTAGCGAAGGAGCCGCCCCGTGACCGAGCGAGCCGAGATGTCGCAGGACCGCCGCCTGGTGAGCCTGGATGTCGCACAGCCGATCTGGGATCACTTCTTCCTCGTCGCGCCCTTGGTGGTGGTCGGCACGCGCGAGCCGGACGGCGGCTACGATCTGGCGCCCAAGCACATGGTGCTGCCCTTGGGCTGGCAGAACTACGTCGGCTTCGTGTGCACGCCGCGGCACGCCACCCACGCCAACATCCTGCGCGAGGGCGCCTTCACCATGAGCTGGCTCGCGCCGGGCCAGGAGATCCTGGCCAGCCTGGCCGCCGCGCCGCGCGCGGGCATGGCCAAGCCGCAGCTCGGCGCGCTGGAGACCTTCCCGGCCGAAGGCGTGGACGGCGTCTTCGTCCGCTCGGCCTACCTGTTCCTCGAATGCGCCCTGGATCGGACGGTGGACGGGTTCGGCGAGAACAGCCTGGTGGTCGGACGCGTGACGGTGGCGCGTCTCGATGCGGCCGCCCTGCGCATGCTCGAGCGCGACGACAACGAGGTCCTGCGCGATGCGCCGCTCCTGGCCTACCTTCAGCCGGGCCGCTTCGCGCGCATCGCGCGCAGCGATGGCTTTCCCTTCCCGCTCGACTTCTGTCGCTGAGGGGCTCCGCGTCTGGGCCTCGTCGGGTGCACCGACGGCCCGCGGCGACGCCCAACCGCGCGAACGGTGCAGGAGCGATCCATGATCGGGGCCGAGGTCGAGACGGGGCAAGCGATCCTGGCCTGGCTGCGGGCCAGGCAGGAGGCCTTCGCCGACCTGCTGCTGGAGCTGGCCAGCCTGGAGTCGCCCTCGCGTGAGCCCGAGAGCCAGGCACCGCTGCTCGATCTGCTCGCCGCGCACCTGACCGACCTTGGCTACCGGTCGACCCGTGAGCCGGGCGAGCGCAGCGGTGGACACCTGGTGGCGCGGCCGGCCGGCGCGGCCGAGTCGGCGCCGCGGCAGCTGCTGCTCGGCCACTGCGACACGGTCTGGCCTCGCGGCAGCCTGCGCGAGATGCCGCTACGGCGCGAAGGGGCGCGACTCTTCGGCCCGGGCACCTACGACATGAAGGCCGGCCTCGCCCAGGCGATCCTGGCCCTGCGGGCATTGCGCGCCCTGGGCCTCGAGCCGACCCTGGCGCCGGTGCTGCTGGTCAACTCGGACGAGGAGATCGGCAGCCGCGAATCGACGCCGGCCATCCGCCGACTGGCCCGAGGCGCCGACCGGGTCCTGGTCCTCGAGCCCTCGCTCGGCCCCGAGGGCCGGTTGAAGACGTCACGCAAGGGCGTCGGGCGCTTCGAGTTTCGGGTGCATGGGCGCGCGGCGCATGCCGGCTTGAACCCGGAGGAAGGCATCAGCGCCGTACGCGGGTTGGCCGAGGTCGTCACGGATCTGTTCGCTCTGAACCGGCCCGAGCTCGGCATCAGCGTCAACGTGGGTCAGATCGATGGCGGCCTGGGCGCCAACGTGGTCGCACCCGAGGCGGGCGCGGTGGTCGACGTGCGGGTCCCGACCCTGGAGGCCGCCCGGCAGGTGGAAGCATCCTTGCGCGCCATCGCACCGAGGACGGCCGGCCTGCGCATCGAGCTGAGCGGCGGCTTCGGCCGGCCGCCGCTGGAGCGCGATGCCCGGGTGGTCGCGCTGTGGGACCGTGCACGACAGCTGGCCGGCGGCATCGGCATCCGGCTCGAAGAGGGCAGTGCCGGCGGCGGCTCGGACGGAAACACCACGGCCCGGCTGGCGCCGACCCTGGACGGTCTGGGGCCGGTGGGCGCCGGGGCACATGCCCGGCACGAGCAGGTCGACCTGCCGCGCTCGCTCGAGCGGGCGGCCCTGCTGGCCCTGCTGCTGCTCGAGCCGCCACGGGTGCTCGGCCTGGCCGAGGCGATGTGACGGCGTTCGGATCCGTCGGCCGACCCGGCCGGCAAGGAGGCCCAGGATGCAACCCAAGTACCTGTTCGGATCGGTGACGCGCATCGCCGGCCTGCGGGAGCGCGACTTCGAGGTCCGCCCGGTTCCGCGCGCCGACTGGGACGGTGGCGACTACGTCGTGGGCGAGGTGATCCAGCCGGTGCGCGGCGGGCTGTGCATCGAGCTGCCCACCGGCCGGCATGCCGAACCGATGATCGGCGACCTGGTGGTGGGCGCGCTGGGCCATCGGGCGGCCACGCTGGAGATGACCGGCGACTGGCATGCCATCGGCCCCGACGGGCGCATCGACTTCCTGACGGCCGCCGGCGTGGTCGGCCGCATGAGCTCCAAGTCGCCCTTCCTGCCCGATCCGATCGCCGGCCGTTACCGGGGGCACGTCTTCGTGGAGGGCCGGCCGGCCCACATGCACGACTACGCGATCCGTGCCGAGGTCGAGCACGAGCTGCAATCGCCGGTGGTGCTGATCGTGGGGACGTCGATGTCCTCGGGCAAGACCATGGCGGCGCGGCTGATCGTTCGGCTGCTGCGCCACGCCGGCCTGCGCGTGGCGGCCGGAAAGCTCTCGGGCGCCGGCCGCTACCGCGACACCCTGGCCATGCGCGACGCTGGCGCGGTGGCCGACTTTGACTTCGTCGACGCGGGCCTGCCCACCACCGTCTGCTCGGCCGAGCGCTACCTGGCCACCATCCGGCCCCTGCTGTCGCGCCTGGCCGAGGTCGAGGCCGACGCCGTGGTGGTCGAGGCCGGGGCCTCGCCGATCGAGCCCTACAACGGCGACACCCTGATGCGGCTGTTGGGCGATCGGATCCGCTGCATGGTGCTGTGTGCCTCGGATCCCTATGCCGTCATGGGCATCATGCACGCCTTCGATCGGCGGCCCGACGTGGTGACGGGCATTGCCACCAACACCTCGGCCGGCATCCAGGTCATCGAGAAGCAGGTCGGTGTGCCTGCGCTGAACGTTCAGGACCCGGCCGATGCCCCCCGAATGCTGGAGATCCTCGAGCGCTGCCTGCCCTGCCTGCCGGTCGATGCTTCCGCGCCGGCCGGTCGCTGACGGGCGACGTTCCGATCCGGCGACATCCGCCCGGCCGCGGCTGCGGCCCGAAAATGCGGAGGACGAGCGCGGCGCCCAGTGCCACGCTCGTCCTCTGCGCCAAATAATGGCCACCACATGGGGGAATGTGGTCGGCCTTCGCGGCCCGGCGAAGGGGGATGCCGAGCCCCGAATTGAATGCACCAGTGATACCACAAACTCATTTCCGGTGCGGGCACAAGTCGGCCCGGACCCATCCGGAGCGGTGAGTTGGCGTGCTTGCTGCCCGTCCCCGATGGGCTGACGGCCGCCTAGCCCAGATCGAGGAAGCGCTCCAGATCCTCGAACAGCGCGCGGACGGCCGCGTGCCGCACCGTGTGCCTCGCCTTTCGGCCTTCGTGGCGGGTCTCGATCAAGCCGGCCTCGCGCAGCTGGCGCGCATGAATGCTGACGGTCGGGCGCGAGATCTGCAGGAAGGCCGCGATCTGGGTGTTGTCCAGGTCGAGGTGGCGCATGAGGCGCAGGATCTCGAGGCGGGTCGGATCGGCCACGGCCTTGAGGCGCGAGGCCAGATCCTCCACATAGGCCTGAAACGCCTCCCGCATGGCATCGGCCTCGGCGAAGGTTGCGATCAGACGGCCGGGTGTGAGCAGGACCAGGTCGGAGTAGCCCAGGGGCTCGACCAGCAGGGTGACCGCCATCCGCCGCGACTCCGCGGCCAGGCCCAGGCCGGGGAGGTTGACCAGCGGGTGCTGGGCCGGCAGCCGGTCCAAGGGCGAGGCCTGCGCCTCGCCTCCGAGCAGCATGCGCCCACGCTGCTCCAGAGCCGTCAGCGCGTCGCGGCGGTGCTCGCGCCAGGGGGAATAGGCCTGATAGTGAAAGCGGTCGAGCGCATGCCAGAAGCGGTCGTGCAGGTCGCCCCCCCGCAGGTAGCGCGGCAGCCGGTTCAGGGGGTGCTCGGCGTCCAGCGGGCGCTCGCCCAGCTCGGGCAGCCGTTCCGCATCGAGCTCGGCGCGCGTCATGGCGCGCCAGAGCTGTGCCAGCGCTCGCTCGGGCGGCAGGGCGGGGTCCGGGGCCAGGCCCATCTCCGCGGCGCGGTCGCGCAGGCGCGCGGCGACGGTCGAGAGGTCCAACGCGCGCATGGCGCGCGTGGCGCTGGTGTAGTCCTCGTCCCAGACCACGTCGGCCAGCCAGGCCAGGATCAGCGGAACCGACAGGGCGCCGCGACCGGTTCCCAAGAGGGCTTCGATCTCGTCGAGCCAGCCCTCGGGCAGGCTGCCTGCCAAGTCCGACAGGGCTTGCGGCTCGGCTGCGGGCTGGCGCGCGGTGAGGCCGACGAGCGCCAGACCGAGCTCGATCGCGGCCGATCGGCCGAGCTCCCAAGTTCCTTGCCCTGACATGCGCCGGACTCCCGCGGGGTTGGATGGGCTTACAAGGATCCGTTCAACGCAACCTGGACGCGGCGCCGGCGGAGCCGGCGCCGCGGGATCAGACGATGCGACCGAGGCCGAAGCCGAAGCTTGCCGCGGGGTGGCTGTACAGGCGGGTGTCCGGCAAGTGGCACCGGCAGGTCGGGCTCGCGATCGGAGTTCGGGTCGAACCGCGGGACTTGGACGGGCGTCGGCGAAACGGGCTTTTCATCGTAGCTCTCCATCAACACTAGAAGCGTAGCTGTTTGAACATCTGAAAACAAGTATACAGATGGCTACGCATTTGTCAAGCCCTGTCGAACGATCGGTTCCAGCTCGGCCTGCTCCGGTCCCCGAACGGCCCGATTCAGGCGCGCGCTCAGGGTAGCCGTGGCTCCGCCGGGACTCGAAGCCAGCTCGCCGGGGCTCGCCGGCCAGAGCCATCAGGTCGGCCACCGCGTAGGCCTCGTCGCTGCCCAGATCGCGCGCCGCGGCGTCGGCGATGCCGATCACCGCATCCAGGCTCAGGCCCTCGGCGTAAGGGCTCTCGCGCAGGATCTCGGCGAAGGTGGCCAGCGCGCCGGTCAGCCGGAAGGCGGCATCGGCGTGGTCCCAGCGCTCCACCAGGTCGCTGGCGCGAGCATGGGCTTCCAGGCTCCGGACCTCGCCCGAGTCGGCTCGTGCCCAACGCAGCTGGACCGTGGCCAGCTCGCCACGCGCATCCGGCACCAGGGACAGCGCGTAGAGCGCCGTCGCGCTCTGGCCGGCGCCGATCTCGCCGGCGTCGACCCGGTCGTCCTCGAAGTCGCGGTCGGCCAGGTCGCGGTTCTCGTAGCCGATCAGACGGTAGGCCCAGACCGTCTTGGGGTTGAACTCGACCTGCACCTTGGCGTCCCGCGCGACGAGCTGCAGGGTGGCGGTCAGGTTCTCGCCGAAGATCCGTCGGGCCTCGCGGCGGTCGTCGACGTAGTGGTAGCTGCCCTCGCCGTGGTCGGCCAGCTGCTCCATGAGCGCGTCGTTGTAGTTGCCCATGCCCACGCCGACGGCGGTGAGCGTGATGCCGCGTGCCAGCTCGCGTTCGATCCGCTGCAGGATCGCCCGCGGTCCCCGAGCGCCGACGTTGGCCACCCCGTCGGAGCAGAGCACGACGCGGTTGATGGCCTCCGGCTCGAAGGCTTCGGCCGCCAGGTCGTAGCCCAGCGCGATGCCGGCCTCGGCGTTGGTGGACGCCTGCGGCTGCAGCGCCTCGAGCGCGCGCAGGATCCTGTGCGGCTGGTCGGCCGGCGTCATCGGCAGGACGACCCAGGCCTCGTCGCTGTAGGCCACGATGGCCACCGCGTCGTCGGGCCCCAGGCCCTCGACCAGGGTCGCCAGGGCATCCTTCACCAGCTCGAGCCGGTTGTCCCCGCCCATCGAGCCCGAGACGTCGATCACGAAGCTGAGGCGCGCCGGGAGCCGCTGCCGCTGCGACACCGCGCGGGCCTGGATGCCCACGCGCAGCAGGACCTCGTTCGCGTCGGCGCCGAAGGGGTCGCGGGCGCCGTCGATGCGGAGGGCGAAGTCCTCGGCCCAGGGCTGGCGGTAGCCCTGGTCGATGGCGTTGACCATCTCCTCGACCCGCACGGCCGCGGGCGGCGGCATCAGGCCCTGCTCCAGGTAGCTTCGGACCAGGCCGTAGCTGCCCGTGTCCACGTCCAGGGCGAAGGTCGAGCGGCTGTCGCGCCAGCTGTCCTGCCAGGGGTTGACGCCCCAGTCGTGGAAGAACATGGCGTCGGGCGGTTCGAAGGCTGGCCGATCGGGCCGTGGGTAGCGCGAGCGTTCCCGATCCGGCGCCACGACGGACCGGCCGTCGTCCCTGCTGGCTCCGCTGGCGTCCGCGAGGCGCGGCGCCGAGCCGAGCGCCACGGCCTCATCCGCCGGTGACGACCGCTGCCGGTCGGAGACACGATCGATGGCCCCGGGCTCCCGACGGGGTTCGACGGGGTCGGCGCCGGGGCGATCCGCGGCCGGAGCCGACCCACGGACCGGCGCGACTTCCGCAGCGGCGCTGCGCTCCGGCGCCAACCGTCCCGGGGCGATCGCGCTGGCGTCGTCGGCGGCGTTGGCGTCATCGTCGGCGCTGGGCGCGGCTGCCCGTGGCGGGCGCCGATCCGACCAGATGCTGGTATCGGCGGCGCTGTCGGAGCCCGAGCTGCGAGGCTCCGAAGCGTCGCCGCCGGCGCAAGCGACGGGCAGCAGGCCCGCCGCGAGCAAGGCGAGCCCGGCCAGCCAGGTGCGCCAACCGGGTCGGCGCCGCCTGGCCGGGCCCGGATCGGGTCTACGCGTCGATCCTGTCCGGTTGCGCGTCGGCTGCTGCATCGTTCGCGTCTCGAGTTCCCGCGGCTCGGCTTGGGTCGTCATCTTCTCCTCCAGGAGACTTGGGGGGCGGATGCCGTCTCGCCGGCCCTCGCGCCGGGTCCGCTCGACCTGGTGTGGCGCGGGGGCTCGGTGCGGCAGCAACACGATCCGTCGTCCATACAACGACCGCTGCATCGATTTGGTTCCATTTCGGGGGCGCTCGGCGCCGCGGCACGGGTTCCGGAAGGGTCCGATCGAGACCCTTGACGGCTACCTTGCGCCACCATATAGTATCCCGCGACGCTGCACCGCTCGCCGGAAGCGAGACCTCGCTCCGGACGCCTCAGGAGCCTCCCATCGTGAACGATCGGCCCACCTCGCCGAGTCCTGCCTCGCCCTTCGCCATGCCCATGCAGGAGATCCTGCACCCCGAGCCGGCGCTCGATCCGGCGGCGCTGGCGCAAGCCGAGGCGCCGCCCGCGACCCTGTTGGCCGTGCTCGCGCCCGAGGCGCCCCTGCGCGCCGTGCGGGCCCTGGTGGAGCGCCTGCGCCTGAGCGGGCTGGCGGTGGCGGTCTACGAGCTGGGCAGCGGCGTCCTGGTGCTGAAGGATGCGCGGCCCTCCGACCTGGCCGCGGCCGAGCCAGGCGAGCTGGTCGAGCACCTGATCACGGCCGACACCAGCTGGCGTCTGGTGCGGCGCGACGTCGTGCCGGCCGGCAGCGTCGTCCGCATCGGCCCGGCGGCTTTCGGTGGGCGTCAGTTCGGTGTCGTCGCCGGCCCCTGCGCGGTCGAGAGCCGCGCCCAGATCCTGCAGAGCGCCCGCCTGGCGGCCGCGGCCGGGGTGGACCTGTTGCGCGGTGGGGCCTTCAAGCCGCGCACCAGCCCCTACAGCTTCCAAGGCCTTGGCATGCGCGGGGTCGAGCTGCTGGACGAGGCCCGGCAGCTGACCGGCCTGCCCTATGTGACCGAGGTGCTCGACCCGGCCGACGTGGAGCCGATGTACCCGCACGTCGATGCCTTCCAGGTCGGTGCGCGCAACATGCAGAACTACGCGCTGCTGAAGGCGCTGGCCGATCTGGACAAGCCGATCCTGCTCAAGCGGGGACCGAGCGCGACGCTGGAGGAGTGGCTGTTGGCCGCGGAGTACCTGCTGGCCGGCGGCAACGACCGGGTGATCCTCTGCGAGCGCGGCGTGCGTGGCTTCGGCAACGACACGCGCTTCACGCTCGACCTGGCCACGATGAGCCTGGCGCGGCAGGCGACGCACCTGCCGGTGGTGGTCGATCCGTCGCATGCGACGGGCGATCCGAAGCTGGTGATTCCGATGGCTTGCGCGGCGATGGCGGCGGGGGCGGATGGGGTGATGGTGGAGTTCCACCCGCGGCCGGAGCAGGCGCTCTCGGATGGGGCGCAGGCCTTGGTGCCGGGGGAGCTGGAGGCGTTGATGCTGCGGTTGGGGGCGTTGGCGCCTGCGATGGGGCGGACGGTGGGGCGTTGACCGCTGCGCGGTTGTCCCGACAGCTGCTGCTGGTGTATGACGGCACCTGAGGCTTCTGCTCGAGCGTGGCGGCCTGGATGGCGCGCCTGGATTGGCGGAAGCGGGTGGTTTGCGTGCCCTCACAGGCGCCAGGGCTGATCGAGGCGAGCGGGCTGGAGCCGGCGGAGGTCGAGGCGGCCGCCTGGGCTCTGGCGCCGTGTGGGCGCTGGCACCGTGGGGCGGGGGCCATCGCCATCGCGCTCGAGCAGCTGTTGCCGGGTGGTTTGCCGATCTTGAGGGCGGTCTATGCGCTGCCGGGGCTGCATCGGCTGGCGGATGCCGGGTACGGTTGGGTGGGGCGCAACCGGCATCATCTGCCCGGGACGGCGGTGTGCGCGATCGGGCCTCCGGCGGCGCTCGCGGAGCCGCTGCGGAGCGAGCTGGCGCGGCGCCTGGGCTGAGGGCGGCGCCGGACGCGTAACGGGAGGGTGGATGAAGGCCAGGAAGCTGGACCTGGTGATGGTGGGGATCGCGGTGCCGGTGCTGTTGCTCTTTCTGTACGTTGCGTACCTGGTCGTGGGTGGCTTGGGCTCGGGGTGGGAGCGGCCGGAAGCCGGCGGCAGGGGGTACCCGGCGCCGGCGTCCACCGGGGTCGGGCGCCCATGAGGCGGGAGCTTGATTCGAGCGGAGCCAGCGTGGGCGTCGGTCGCTTGCGGCGGCCGCGAGCCGGGTGAGCGGGAAGGCGGGCCTGTCGGGCTGGCTGCCCTTGCCCTTGCCCCGTCAGGCGCTCGACCGGCCGGGGCATCCGGCGCTGGAGGTCCACGGGCGGGCGATCGGCTACGGTGAGCTGCTGGACTTCAGCGATCGGCTGGCGCGGCAGCTGGCGGGGCAGGGGGTAGGGGCAGGCGATCGGCTGGCCCTGCTGCTGCCCGACGGGCTGCGCTTCGCCGCGCTGCTGCATGCCGCCGCCCGCCTCGAGGCCGTGCTGGTGCCGCTCAACACCCGGTTGAGTACGGCCGAGCTGGCCTGGCAGCTGGCGGATGCGCAGCCCAGCCTGGTGATCGTCGCCTGCGCCTGGCGTGAGCGGGTGGACGGCAGCTCGGTCCGCGTGCTCGAGCTGCCCGCTTCGGAGCCGGGCGACCCGAGGTCGGGAGCCGGGCTGCCGGACATCGAGGGCCTGCCCCTGGCGCCCGCGTCGGCCCTGCGGGATCGGGTGCCGCTCGCCGCGACCCAGGCCATCCTCTACACCTCCGGAACCAGCGGCCGACCCAAGGGCGCCGCCTTGAGCTTCGGGAACCTGGTGTGGAGTGCGCTGGGTTCGGGACTGCGGCTGGGCATGGATGCCGCGGACCGCTGGCTGGCGCCCTTGCCGCTGTTTCACGTCGGGGGCATGAGCGTGCTCTGGCGCAGCGCCTTGGCCGGCAGCACGGCCCTGCTGCCCGGCCGCTTCGACGCCGCGCGATTGATCGAGGCGCTGGAACGCGATCGGGTCAGCCTGGTCTCGCTGGTTCCGACGATGCTGTCCCGCATCCTGGACGGCTGGGGCGAACGGCCCGCGCCGGCCGGCCTGCGTGCCGTGCTCCTGGGCGGCGGCCCGATTCCGCCGGGCCTGCTCGCGCAGGCGGCGAGTGCCGGCTTCCCCGTCGCGGTGACCTATGGGCTGACCGAGGCGGCCAGCCAGGTGGCGACCCGGGCGCCCGGGGCCGGCGAAGGCGCCGCGGCGCCGCCGCTGCCCTTCACGGAGCTGCGCATCCTGGGACCTGATGGAAAGGAGGCGGCGCCCGGGCAGGCGGGCGAGATCCTCGTTCGGGGCCCCACCGTGATGTCCGGCTACTGGCGCGCCCCGGAGGCCAGCTCGGCGGCCCTGGCCGACGGCTGGCTGCACACCGGCGATCTCGGCTGGCTCGACGATCGCGGTCACCTGTGCGTCGAGGGCCGGCGCGACGACCTGATCGTCAGCGGCGGCGAGAACGTCTATCCGGCCGAGGTCGAAGCCGCCTTGCTGCGTCACCCGCAGGTCGCCGACTGCTGTGTCCTCGGCGAGCCCGATCCGGACTGGGGTCAGCGCGTCGTTGCCGTCGTCGTCCTCCGGCCCGATTTCGACCCGCCGCCGAGCCCCGAGGCCGTCGAATCGGTGCTCACCCCCTTCCTCCGCGGTCAGCTCGCCGGCTACAAGCTGCCCCGCCGCTACGTCCTGGCGCCCAGCCTGCCGCGGACCGCCGCCGGCAAGCTCCGACGCGCCCGAGTTGTCCAGCTGCTGACCTGATCCGTTCGTCGGCTCCACCAGGGGCTGTCGCCGGTCCGGGCGGGTCTTCCCAGCCCCGATTCACGGCCATGAGGCAACCTTTTGGCGACCCGGGCGTTAACAGCGGCAGGCCCTCGCATCCGGGCCCCGATCGCCCGATGAAGGAACCTGGCCGAGCGCGCCGACTCCGGGCGCCTTCCGAAGGCCCTATAATCGACCCAAGTCCGAGGCAGCAGCCGGCGCCGCGAGCGTGAGCGCCGGTCATCCATCCGCCCTGCGGCGCTTCCCCCGCCGCGCCAAGCGCCCGTCCGGAGAGCCGCCATGTCCCACACGCCTTGCCTCAGGTCCCTATCCGCCGACGGCGGTGCTGCGCGATCCGCCCGCGTGCCGGCCGTCCTGATCGCCGTCGCGCTGGCCACCGCCATCACGCTCGGCTTCGGGCTTGCCGCCGGCGCCGGCCATCCGGCCCGCGCCCAGGGCCAGGCGCCCGAATGCACGACGACCCGCGACAAGCGCGCCGAGCCGAGCCGGATCAAGCTGGGCGAGCGCGTCACGGTCACGCTCGAGGTCGGCGGCAACTGCCCGCCGCGCGAGCAGAAGGTCGATGTCGTGCTGGTCATCGACCGGTCGAGCTCCATGGGCAGCGGTCCCACCAGCGCGCTGCAGGCGGCCAAGGATGCCGCGACGGGCTTTGTCGACGCCATCAACCCGCAGCTGGTGCACGTGGGCGTGATCGCCTTCGACGACGTCATCGAGGAGATGGCCTACCTCAGCGACGACAAAGCGGTGCTGCGCCGGGCCATCGCCGATATCCAGGGCAATCAGGGCACCAACCTGGTCGACTCGTTGGAAGCCGGCCGGCGCATGGTCACCAGCGCCGGCGCGCGCGCCGACGCCGTCAAGGCCATCGTCTTCCTGACCGACGGCAACCATTCGGTCAACCGCCCAGACATTTCCGAGATCGACCGGGTGATCGCCCAGGTGCGGGCCGACGGCATCGTCACCTATGCCATCGGGCTCGGCCGCGGCGCCGACGCGGCGACCCTGCGCAAGATCGCTGGTGACCCGGACCACTTCTTCGACAGCCCGACGCCGGCCGAGCTGGCCGACATCTTCCTACAGATCGCCGGGCGCATCGAGGCCGCGGTGCTCTTCCTCGACCTGACCATCGAGGACATCGTGCCGGCCAACATGCGCTACATCGCCGGCTCGAGCCAGCCGCCGGCCCAGTGGGACGCCGCCGCGCGCAGCCTCACCTGGAAGCTGCAGAACGTGCCGGCCGCCGGCGCCCGGCTGGTCTACCGGGTCGAGCCGACCGAGGTCGGCCGGCATCCGACCAACGTCGAGGCGCGCGCGCGCTACACCGACGGCTTCGACCACCGTGGCGAGCTGGTCTTCCCGGTGCCCATCGTCGAGGTCGTCCCGGGCGAGACCGGCGCCGGCTGCGTCTGTCGCATCACGCGGCTCAAGGCGCCGCAGTCGGCCATCGACCTGGCCCTGGCCAACCCGGACCGGATCTGGGGCTGGAACCGGCTGCTGGACGAGGGCAAGCCCGGCTCGCCGCCCTGGCCCGAGCCCGGCTACGACGCGCCGCCGAACCCGCGCCGCACCTGCCTGGACATCTGGAACCGGGGCATTCCCTACCATCCGCTGTTCAACAGCGTGGTCTGGCGTGCGGGCTGCACCGAGGGGCCGGCCGCTCCCTGATCGATCCGACCGGCCCGCATGGCCGGCCATCCGACCTGTTTCCGTCCGTCGCTCGCGTCCGTTGCCAAGGAGCTCGCGCATGCCCCGCCGACTCGTCCGATCGATTCCCGTCGCCCTGCTCGGCCTGAGCCTGCTGGTCGGCCCGACCGGCGAGGTTCGGGCCCAGGGCGAGCCGCCGGTCTGCCAGATCACGCGCGACAAGACCGCCGGGCCGAGCCCGGTCCGGCTGGGCGATCCGGTGACGGTGCGCCTGGATCTGGCCGGCCGCTGCCCCAAGCGCGAGATCAAGGCCGACGTGGTGCTGGTGATCGACCGCTCGCGATCGATGGTCGACAACGGCAAGCTCGACGCCGCCATGGCGGCCGCCACCACCTTCGTCGACACCGTCGACCCGCAGCTGGTGCACGTCGGCCTGGTGGCCTTCGATGCCGTGGTCGAGGAGCTGTCCTACCTCAGCGACGATCGAGCCGCCCTCAAGCGCGCCATCGCCGGTATCACCTGGGGCCTCGGCACCAACCTGGTCGACTCGCTCGAGGCCGGCCGCCGCATGGTCACCAGCGCCGGCGCGCGCCCGGACGCCAAGCCGGTGCTGGTCTTCCTGACCGACGGCCGGCATCGGGTCCAGCAGCCGCCGCTCTCGGACATCTACCGCGTCATCGCCCGCATGCAGGCCGACGGGGTGACGGCCTACGCGATCGGCCTGGGCAACGACGTCGAGGCGCCGATCCTGCGCCAGATCGCCGGCGATCCGGCGCGCTACGCCTTCAGCCCCGGTCCGGCCGAGCTCGAACAGATCTTCCTGGGCATCGCCGGCCGCATCGAGGCCAGCGTGCTCTTCGAGACGGTCACGGTCGAGGACATCCTGCCGGCCAACATGCGCTACGAGGTCGGCTCGGCCCAGCCCCCGGCGGTCTGGGACGCCCGCGGCCGCAGCCTGACCTGGACCCTGAGCCAGGTGCCCGAGGCCGGAATCGGCCTCAGCTTCCGCGTCTTCCCGACCGAGCCCGGGCAGCATCCGACCAACGTCGAGGCGCGCGCCCGCTTTCGGGACGGCTTCGACCAGCCCGGCGAGGTCGTCTTCCCGGTGCCCATCGTCGAGGTCCTGCCGGGCGAGCCGGGCTCGGGCTGCGTCTGCCGCATCACGCGGCTCAAGGCGCCGCAGCCAGCCATCGACCTGGCCCTGGCCAACCCGGACCGGATCTGGGGCTGGAACCGGCTGCTGGACGAGGGCAAGCCCGGCTCGCCGCCCTGGCCCGAGCCCGGCTACGACGCGCCGCCGAACCCGCGCCGCACCTGCCTGGACATCTGGAACCGGGGCATTCCCTACCATCCGCTGTTCAACAGCGTGGTCTGGCGCGCGGGCTGCACCGAGGGGCCGGCCGGGCCCTAGCCGAAGGGGAAGATCAGCGGCAGGGTCAGCAGCGTGGCCAGCAGCATGAGCAGCAGCAGCGGCAGGCCGACGCGCAGGTAGTCGGCGAAGCGGTAGCCGCCGGCGGCCATGACCAGGGTGTTGACCGGCGAGGCCACCGGCGAGGCGAAGGCCATCGAGGCCGCGATGGCCACCGTCATCAGAAAGGCCTGGGGCCGGACGCCGATCGTCGTGGCGGCCGATAGGGCGATCGGTCCGATCAGCACCGCCGTGGCCGTGTTCGACAGGACCTGGGTGAAGGCGCTGGTGAGCAGGAAGAGCCCGGCCATCACCGCCAGCGGGCCGGCTCCGCCCAGGCCGGCGACCAGCGATCGCGCGGCCAGGTCGACCAGCTCGACCCGTTCGAGGGCCAGGCTGAGCGGCAGCATGCCGGCGATCAGGATCACGCTGCGCCAGTCGATGGCCTCGTAGGCCTGGTCGATGCTCAGGCATCCGCTCAGCACCAGGAACAGGGCCGCCAGCAGCGCGGCGGTCACCAGCGGCAGCAGGTTGGTGGCCATCACGAGCACCATGCCGGCCAGCGCCAGGGCAGCCAAGGGCGCCTTGCGGTAGCTGCGCCGGCCGATCATGACCTCGGGCTGGCCCATGACCACGAAGTCGCGGCGCAGGGCGCGCAGGGCCAGGATGCGCTCCCAGGTGCCCTGGACCAGCAGGATGTCGCCGAAGGCCAGCCGGCCCCGGTCGAGGTCGACCGGCGCGTCGGCGCCGGGCCGGTGGATGCCCAGCACGGTCAGCTGGTAGCGTTGGCGAAAGGCGGCCTCGGCCAGGCTCTGGCCGATGAGCGCCGAGCGCGGCGGCAGCAGCAGCTCGGCCACGCCCGCCTCCTGGTCGATCAGCGCCCCCTCGTCCTCGGGTCCGGCCGCCTGGACGCCCAGGTCGAGCCGCGCGGCGGCATGCCAGACGTCCTGGCTCTCGCCCTCGACCAGGAGCAGGTCGCCGGCGGCCAGCCGGGTCTCGGCGTCCGGCACGATCAGCTCGACCGGAGCCTCGGCGGAGCCACGGCGCAGCGACCCGATCGCGCCGGCTCGCGGCCTGGCCCGTCGCAGCTCGAGCAGGGTCACCCGATGCTCGGCGCGCAGGGCCGACTCGGCCAGGCTGCGGCCGACCAGGGGCGAGGCGCGGCGAACCCGCAGCCGGAACAGCGTGTCGGGCAGCCGGTAGAGCTGCAGCAGCTCGGCCGGCTCGGGCAGGCGCTGGGGCTCGCCGCGCTCGCGTCGATCGGGCAGCAGGCGCCGGCCGGGTCCGAGCAGGTAGCCCAGGCCGACCAGGAGCAGCACCAGGCCGGCCGGGCTGAAGCTGAAGAAGCCGAAGGGCTGCTGGCCGGACTCGGCCAGCAGCTCGCTGACGACGATGTTGGGCGGCGTGCCGATGAGGGTCATCGCGCCGCCGAGGAGGGCGCCGAAGGAGAGCGGCATCAGCAGGCGCGAGGGCGCCAGGCCGGCGCCGCCGGCCAGGCTGATGACGGCCGGCAGCAACACGGCGACCGTGCCGGTGTCGCTCATGACGCCCGAGAGCAGGGCCACGCTCAGCATCACGGCCGTCATCAAGCGGGTCTCGCTGGTGCCGGCCAGGGCCAGGATGCGTCGGCCGATCGCGCCGGCCAGACCGGTCTGCATCACGCCGCCGCCGACCACGAAGAGCGCGGCGATGGTCAGCACCACCGGGTGGCTGAAGCCCGAGACGGCTTCCTCGGGCCCGATCAGGCCCGACAGGGCCAGCGCCACGACCACGCAGAGCGCCACCACGTCGACGCGCAGCCATTCGGTGACGAAGAGCAGAATCGCGACGGCCAGGATCGACAGCGCGATCCACATGTCGGGCGTCAGGCCCATGGGGTGCTCCTGGGGGATGCCTCGATGCACCGGCCCGCGCGCCGGCGGCGGCGGGAGTGGGGGCGGGTGGTTCGATCGGTCGGACGGCTGCCGATTGTAGCAGCGCCGCCGGTGCCGCCGGGTCGGCCGAGCAGCCGTCGCCGCTCGGTGCGGCCCGCGAGGGGTGCCGATGTCGCCGTGACCCCGGCCTGGCCGATCCGCTTGCGCCGGGGGCGGGGCGCGCATAGAGTCACACGGCCCTGCGAGCGGGCGCCGCGTCGAAGGCGGCTGCCGCACCGAGGCCGGCCCAGGCTCGGCCGGCGGCGCCGCCCCAGCGATGGAGATGGGATTCGCATGACCCCAGGGATGGACCCCAGGTCGTCCGAACCGACGGCGGCCGACCGACACGACTGGATCCGCGTGCAAGGCGCGCGCGAGAACAACCTCAAGGACATCAGCGTCCGGATCCCGAAGCGCCGGCTGACGGTCTTCACCGGCGTCTCCGGCTCGGGCAAGAGCTCGCTGGTGTTCGGCACGATCGCCGCCGAGTCGCAGCGGCTGATCAACGAGACCTACAGCGCCTTCATCCAGGGCTTCATGCCGACCCAGGCGCGGCCCGATGTCGACTTGCTCGAAGGCCTGACGACCGCGATCCTGGTGGACCAGGAGCGCATGGGCGCCAACGCGCGCTCCACGGTCGGCACCGCCACCGACGCCAACGCGATGCTGCGGATCGTCTTCAGCCGGCTCGGACAGCCGCAGATCGGCCCGCCCAACGCGTTCTCCTTCAACGTTCCGTCGGTCCGCGCGAGCGGTGAGATCACGATCGAGCGCGGTGCCGGCAAGACCCTGGCGCGGAGCTTCGCGCTCACCGGCGGCATGTGCCCGCGCTGCGAGGGCATGGGCAGCGTGACGGACATCGACCGGAGCCAGCTCTACGACGCGAGCAAGTCGCTGGCCGAGGGGGCCATCACCATCCCGGGCTACAAGGCCGACGGCTGGTCGGTGCGGCTCTACACCGAGTCGGGCTTCCTCGACCCGCGGAAGCCGATCGGCGACTACAGCGCGGCCGAGCTGCACGACTTCCTCCTGCGCGAGCCGACGAAGGTGAAGGTCAACGGCATCAACCTCACCTACGAGGGGCTGATCCCACGGGTCCAGAAGGCTTTCCTCTCCAAGGACCGCGAAGCGATGCAACCGCATATCCGGGCCTTCGTGGATCGGGCGGTGACGTTCACCGAATGTCCGGAGTGCGAGGGCAGCCGGCTGAGCGACGCGGCTCGCCGGTCGCGGATCGGCGGCTTGAACATCGCCGATGTCTGTGCGATGCAGATCAGCGACCTGGCCGACTGGGTCCGCGGCCTCGAGGCGCCGTCCCTGGCGCCGCTGCTGACCCGGCTGGCGCAGACGCTCGACGCCTTCGTGGAGATCGGGCTGGGCTACCTCTCGCTCGAGCGGCCGTCGGGCACGCTGTCGGGCGGTGAGTCGCAGCGTGTCAAGATGATCCGTCACCTCGGCTCGGCGCTCACGGACGTCACCTACGTCTTCGACGAGCCCACCATCGGCCTGCACCCGCACGACATCCAGCGGATGAACGAGCTGCTGCTGCGGCTGCGGGACAAGGGCAATACCGTGCTGGTCGTGGAGCACGAGCCGGAGACGATCGCGATCGCCGACCACATCGTCGACCTCGGACCCGGCGCCGGCCGGGCCGGCGGCAAGGTCTGCTTCGAAGGCGACCTGGAAGGGCTGCGGGCGAGCGGCAGCCTCACCGGGCGCCACCTCGAGGACCGGGCGGCGCTCAAGGCGCTCCTGCGCAGGCCCACCGGCGCGCTGGAGATCCGTGGCGCGACGCGACACAACCTGCGCGATGTCGACGTCGACATACCGCTCGGTGTGCTCGTCGTGGTCACCGGCGTGGCCGGCTCCGGAAAGACCTCGCTGATGCACGGGTCGATCCCGGCCGGCCTGGGCCTGGTGTCGATCGACCAGGGTGTGATCCGCGGTTCGCGGCGCAGCAACCCGGCGACCTACACCGGGCTGCTCGACCCGATCCGCAAGGCCTTCGCGAAGGCCAACGGCGTGAAGCCGGCGCTGTTCAGCGCCAACTCCGAGGGCGCCTGCCCCACCTGCAAGGGCGCCGGCGTCATCTACACCGACCTGGCGATGATGGCGGGCGTCAGCACCCCCTGTGAGGACTGCGAGGGCAAGCGCTTCCAGGCGGCGGTTCTGGCGCACCGCCTCGGCGGCCGCGACATCAGCCAGGTGCTGGCGATGTCGGTGTCCGAGGCCCGGGACTTCTTCGGCGCCGGCGACGCACGCACGCCGGCCGCGCACACCATCCTCGAGCGGCTGGTCGACGTCGGGCTCGGCTACCTCAGCCTCGGCCAACCGCTCACGACCCTGTCCGGCGGCGAGCGGCAGCGGCTCAAGCTGGCCCACCAGATGGCCGAGCCGGGCAGCATCTACGTCCTCGACGAGCCGACCACCGGCCTGCACCTGGCCGACGTCGCGCAGCTGCTCGGCCTGCTCGACCGGCTGGTCGACTCGGGCAAGTCGGTCATCGTCATCGAGCACCACCAGGCGGTCATGGCGCACGCCGACTGGATCATCGACCTCGGCCCCGGTGCCGGTCACGACGGCGGCCGCGTCGTCTTCGAGGGCAGGCCCGCCGAGCTCGTCGCCGGCCGATCCACCCTCACCGGGGAGCACCTCGCGGCCTACGTCGGTGCCTGACCTTCCGTGCCCCGGGACGGGGCGTCGCCGGATCCCTGCCTGCCGGTGAAGGGTCGGACGGGCGGCCCGGCCGGATTCACCCGGATTCCGCGCTGTGCTATGTTGGGGTCGCGCCCTGCCACCCGGTGCCTGACGACCGTCGGCGGCCGGGAGGATGGGACGCGATACCGTCCGGACCCGCCCGACCGGCTGGACCGAGGCGTCCGCGCGGGTTGAGGCTGCGGCCAGCCGCCACGGGAGCCGTCGAATGTCGAAGCCGGATGTTCAGACGCAGGACCGAACGACGCGGCGGCGCGGTCGATCGATCCGTCGCTCGAGCTTCCAACGGGCCCTTGCCGCCCTCGTGACCCTGATCCTGGTCAACGCCCTGGCCTGGATGCTGACGGACTTTCTGCGCCTGCGCCGATTCGAGCCGGGTCGGCCCTGGGAGCTCTCGGCGGCTTTGCGGGGCTACGTCGCCTATGTGACCGCCATTCCCCATGGCCGCTTGGGGCAGATGCCTGGAACCGGCCAAGAGGCGATCGCGACGGTCCTGGCAGCGGCCTTGCCAAAGAGCTTGCTCCTGCTCGGACTGGCCGTCGCCGCCTCGGCGATCGGTGGCATCTTCCTCGGCTACCTCGCGGTCGATCGGCGGCGTGGCCAGGCTCGGGATGGCCTGCTCGTGGCGAGCATCATCGGCTTCTCCATGCCGGCCTTCTACGTCGGTCTGCTCGGGCTCCAGTCCGGATATTGGCTGCGCAAGGTCACGGGCAGCGGGTTCTGGGTCCTGCCTTCGGGCGGGTTCGGCCTCGATCGTCACCTCATCCTGCCCGGCATCGCCCTATCCGTGCGACCGATGACCGAGATCGCCCGCCTGACCTCGATCCTGATGGAGGACCAGCTCGGCGAGGACTACGTTCGAACCGCCAAGGCCAAGGGGCTCTCCTGGCGTCGCGTGGCGATGCGGCATGTCCTGCGCCGGGTCCTGGGCACCATCGTCACGGCCATCGGCAACACGACCCAGTACCTGGTCAGCTCGCTCATCGTCGTCGAGGTCTTCTTTCGGTGGCCCGGGGTCGGCCTCCTGCTGGCGCGGGCGATCGCGCCGCGGACCGATGGCCGGGAGAGCTTCAACGTGCTGTTCGAGCCGGACCTGGTGGCGGGGCTGGTCAGCGGACTGGCCTTGCTGGCGATCTCGATCAACCTGAGCTCCGACCTGATCGCCCGGAGGCTCGATCCGAACCTGGGACGCGAGCGGTCATGAGCGCTCGCCGAATCGCCCGGAACTGGCCGCTGGTCTCCGGACTCTGCCTCATCGGCGTGATGCTGTCCCTGGCTTTGGGCGCTCCGTGGATGGACATACCCGATCCGATGGCGCAGACCCGCTTCGTGCGGGACGAGACCGGCTACCACTGGAAGCCCTTCGAGCCGGGCGAGGTGCGCGGCTTCCCGCTGGGCACCGATTTCGACGGCCGCGACGTGCGCAGCCGGCTCATCTGGGGGCTGCGCCCCACGCTGCTGCTGGCGCTCTCCGTAGCCTTGATCCGCATCGCGCTCGCGGCCTCGGTGGGGATCCTGGCCGGTTGGGACAGCGGAAGCAAGGGACGCCTGGCCGGAGGGCTGATCCACCTCTCCAACATGGTGCCGTTGCTGGTGGTGGCGATCGTCCTGCTGTATCTGGTCGGCGGCGGCATGCGCGCCGGCGACATGATCCTGGCCCTCAGCGTCACGGGCTGGTCCGGCGCCGCCCGGCTGGTCGCCGCTCGTGTGCGGGGGCTACGCCACGTCGGCTACATCGAAGCCGCGCGCGCGCTTGGCGCCGGGCCGGGCTTCATCCTGCGGAAGCACGTGATCCCCGCGCTGACGGGGCTGTTGCCGGTCTTGGCGGCCTTCGAGATGGCCGCGGCCCTGCTCCTGCTGGGCGAGCTCGGCTTCCTCGGCTTCTACCTCGGCGGTGGCACGATTCGCGGCGTGGCCCGCACGGACACCGCGGGCAGCTGGCTGGTCAGGATCCCTGGTCAACCGGAGCTGGGCCAGATGCTGAGCGTCGGCTGGGAGAACTTCTTTCAGTCCAAGTGGCTTTCGCTCTGGGCTGGCCTGGCCTTCGGCGTCTCGGTCGCGGCCTTTCTCTTGCTGGGCGAGGGGCTGCGGCGTGCCTGGGAAGCTCGGGCGCGACGCCGAGTCGGGGCTCGGGCGCATCGCTGAGGGGGTCGAGAGACCGTCCGAGCATGACCCGTCCGACGCGGAGGCGCAGTCTGCCGCATCCCGCGAGCGACCCCCAGCCGGCGTCTCGCCCCGCCCCGCCTACCAACCTGCTGGCTCCACCCCCAAGCCCACACCCGCCGGCAGCGCCAGCCGTCCACGACCGACGTTCGGGAAGGCCGCCAGGTCCTCGGCCAGCAGCCCCCCGGTGGCCAGGCCGCAGGCGCGTTCGAGGCCGAGCGCGGCGGCGAGGTGCAGCGCGCCCAGGCGGCCGACGGCGCCGTCGAGCGCGCTGGTCACCACGACCTGCATACCCTGCGCGCGGGCGCGGGTCGCCAGCGCCGATGCGCGCGATGGGCCGCCCAAGAGGGCCGGCTTGAGGATCAGGCAGGCCGCCGCGCGCCGCGCCAGGACCCGCTCGGCCGCCCGTGGGTCGAGCAGGATCTCGTCGGCCGCCACGGGCACCCGGCCCAGTCGATGCACGGCCTCCAGGTCCGCCACGTCCCGTTCCGGATCGCCTTCGACCGGCGTGGGCTGCTCCACGTACTCGATGCCGTAGGGCGCCAGGCGCTCGAGCCAATCGATGGCGCGAGCCCGCGACCAACTGGCGTTGGCGTCGAGCCGGATCGCGCGGCGCGGGAGGGTCTCTGCCGACCCGATCCGGGCAGCCGTGGCGTACGAAGCAGGCGAAGCCGGGGCCCCTCCGGGGTCGTTGGCGCCGACCAGCACCGCGTGCACCGCCGCCACCCGGTCCAGGTCGCCGCGGTCCTCGCCCCTCAGCTTGAGCTTGATCGTCCGGTAGCCGGCCGCCACGGCCTCGCGCGCGGCGGCCGCGCAGGCTTCGGGCGCGTCGGCCGAGATGCTGGCGTTGACCGGGACGCTGGCGGCGGCCGCGGGGGCGAGCCAGCGCGCCAAAGGCAGGCCGGCGCGGCGGGCGGCCAGATCGGCCAGGGCCAGGTCGACCGCCGCCAGGGCGGCCGGCGCGCGGGCGAGGAGCTCGGGCCGCGTGCCCACCAGATCCTGCATCAGCCGGCTCAGGGCGATCGGATCCGCGGGCCCGGCGTCCAGGTCCGCGAGGGGCCTGGCCAAGGCCAGCAGGGCCTGCGCCACCGCCGCCGGCTCGCCGCCGCCGAAGCCCGGCAGGGGCGCCGCCTCGCCGAAACCGGCCCGGCCCGAGTCGTCGCGCACGCGGACGACCCAGCCCTCGCGCCAGCGCAGGCTGCCGAAGGCGGTGACGAAGGGCCGACGGAAGGCCAGGCGGTAGGGACGGGTCTCCAGCCGGATCATCGGCCGGAGCGCCTCAGGGCATCCACTGCGCGAGGAAGGCGTCCAGCAGGATGCCCAGGCAGAGTGCGGCCGCATGCGCCACCTGCGCCCGCGCCGTCAGCCCCAGGACGGGGTTGAGCGCCGCGCCGGTGGCGCCGGTGCGGATGGCCATGAGCGGGCGGGTGGTGAAGGGCAGGGCTAGCAGCACCAGGCTGGCGGCGGGCCCCAGGCCCCAGGCCGGTTCGCTGCGCGTGCCGCGCAGCACGCTCATGGCCAGGGGCAGGACGAAGGCCAGGCCGATCATGAAGCTGTAGTAGCGCCGCGTCAGCGCGTCGCCGATGCGCACCGGCAGGGTGTGCTTGCCGGCCCGGCGGTCGGTCTCGATGTCACGCAGGTTGTTGACGACCAGGATCGCCACCGACATGGCGCCGACCGCGATGCCGCACAGGATCGACTGTGGGCTGAACGCGCCGGCCTGGACGTAGTAGGTCCCGCTGGTGGCGACGATGCCGAAGAAGCCCATGACGAAGAGGTCGCCCAGGCCGACGTAGGCCAGCGGATAGGGGCCAGCGGTGTAGAGGATGCCCGAGACGATCGAGGCGACGCCGATGACCAGGATCGGCCGGCCGCCCACCGCCACCAGGTAGAGGCCGACCAGGGTCGCCAGCCCGAAGGCCAGCCCGGTGCCGGCCGCGACGGCGCGCGGGCTGAGCAGGCCGGCCTGGGTGACCCGGGTGGGGCCGAGGCGCTCGGCGGTGTCGGCGCCGCGGCGGAAGTCGAGCAGGTCGTTGGCGAAGTTGGTGCCGATCTGGATCAGGAGCGCGCCGGCCAGGGCGGCCAGGGCCGGCAGCGGCGCGAATACGCCGTTGAAGACCGCCAGCGCCGTGCCGACGGCCACCGGCGCGAAGGCGGCGCTGAGGGTCTTGGGCCGGCTGGCCAGCCACCAGGCGCGGGCCGTCGAGATCGGGGCGGCGTCGGGCATGTGGGGCTCCGGGATGCGGGGGCGGCGCTTGGACCTGCGGATCTTCGGCTCGGTGACGTCTGGCGCGCGGCTCGCCGGATCGACCGCTCGGCGACCGGAACCGCCCGGCCTAGGGATAGCGGCGGAACTTGCCGAAGTCGGGCTGGCGCTTCTCGAGGAAGGCCTCCTTGCCCTCGGTGCCCTCCTCGCTCATGTAGTAGAGCAGGGTGGCGTCGCCGGCCATCTGCTGCAGGCCGGCCTGTCCGTCGAGGGCGGCGTTGAAGCCGCGCTTGAGCAGGCGCAGCGCCATCGGGCTGAGCTGCAGCATCTCGCGGCACCACTGGACCGTGGTCGCCTCGAGCTCGGCGTAGGGCACGACGGTGTTGACCAGGCCCATCTCGAGCGCCTGCCGGGCATCGTACTGCCGGCAGAGGAACCAGATCTCGCGGGCCTTCTTCTGGCCGACGATGCTGGCCAGGTAGCTCGAGCCGAAGCCGCCGTCGAAGCTGCCGACGCGCGGGCCGGTCTGGCCGAAGATGGCGTTGTCGGCCGCGAGGGTCAGGTCGCAGACCACGTGCAGCACGTGGCCGCCGCCGATGGCGTAGCCGGCCACCATCGCCACGACTGGCTTGGGCAGGTTGCGGATCTGCAGCTGCAGGTCGAGCACGTTCAGGCGCGGCACGCCGTCGTCGCCGACGTAGCCGCCCTTGCCGCGCACGCGCTGGTCGCCGCCGGCGCAGAAGGCCTGCTCGCCCTCGCCGGTCAGGATGACCACGCCGACCTCGGGGTCGTCGCGGGCCAGGTCGAAGGCCTCGATCAGCTCGCGGATGGTCTGCGGGCGGAAGGCGTTGCGGACCTCGGGTCGGTTGATGGTGAGCTTGGCCATGCCTTCGAGCTTCTCGTAGCGAATGTCTTCGAAGGGCTTGACGCTTTGCCAGGCTAGGGGCACGGGAGGCTCCTCGGGGTCGATGGGCGGCGGACGACGGCACACAGGCTCGGGCGGACGGCTGGGCGCCGAAGCTGGACGGTGATTCTACATGCCGGCCGGTGCGGGCTCAATCGCCGAGCTCGGCCAGGAAACCGGACAGGGCCTCGGCGAGCGCTCGGGGCGCCTCGACCTGGACCGCGTGGCCCGCGTCGGGGATCGAGACGACCCGGGCATCGGGGATGCGCGCGGCCATCCGGCGGGCGAGCTCGCCGAACTTGGCGTCGAGGCTCCCGACCACGAGCAGGGTGGGGGCGCGTAGCTCCTGGAGGCGATCCCAGAGCGGCGGCATGCGGCCGGTTCCGAGCTGGCGCAGGCTGTGCGCCAGCGCCTCGGGGCTGCAGTCGAGGCGTTGGGCGCGGGCCGCGGCCAGATGGGTCGGGCCGAGGCGGGCCTGGCTGGCGAAGAGCGGGTTGGCCATCCAGCGCTCGACGAAGGCCTCCAGGCCGGTCTGCTCGATGGATCGGGCCAGGGCTTCGTCGGCGGCGACACGGGCGGCGCGGGCTTCGGGCTCGGCCAGGCCGGGCGAGGCGCCGACCAGGCAGAGTCGGGCGACGCGCTCGGGCTGGGCCAGCGCCAGCGAGAGGGCGACGCGGCCACCCATCGAATAGCCCAGCCAATCGACGGGGTCCTGGAGCCCGGCCCGGTCGAGGCTGGCCAGGCAGGCCTCGAGGGTGGCCGGCATGCGGTAGGCGGCCGGCTCGGCGGGGATCGGCGAGCGGCCGTGGCCGACCAGCTCGAGGCCGAAGATCGGCCCGGGTCTCCGCCGCGCCAGCTCGGGTAGCAGCCGCGACCAGGTTCGGTTGTCGCCGGTGAATCCGTGGATCAGGACCAGCGGCCTGGCGGCGCCCGGTCCGCTGGCGGGCGGGCGAGGGCTGCCGTCCAGGTCCAGCCGCTCGAGGTTGAGCGGGCCGACGACGGGCGACCCGGCGGGGCCTGGCGAAGGCGGGGCTGTCTGCATGGGCGGGATGATAGTATGATTGAGGCCATGGAACGACTCAACAAGGTGCTTGCCCATGTCGGCGTGGCGTCGCGCCGCGGCGCCGACGCCTTCATCGCGGCCGGTCGGATCACGGTCAACGGCGAGATCGTGACCGACTTGGGCCGGCAGGTCGACCCGGCGGTCGACGAGATCTGCCTCGACGGCGAGACGCTGGTGTCCAAGGCGATCCGCTACCACTACCTGGCGGTCAACAAGCCCTCCGAGGTCATCTGCACGGTCAGCGATCCGCAGGGGCGGCCGACCGTGATGGGGCTGGTCCCGCCCGACCTGCACGTGAGCCCGGTCGGGCGCTTGGACGGCGCGTCCGAGGGCCTGCTGCTGATGACCAACGACGGCGACCTGGCGCATCTGCTGACCCATCCGCGGCACATGATGGACAAGGAGTACCGGGTCAAGATCTCGGGCACGCCCAACGATACCGCGCTGGCCGCCTGGCGCGAGGGCATGTTCCTGGAGGATGGCAAGACCCTGCCGGCCGAGGTGCGCATCGAGTCCTCGACCGGCTCGGGCACCTGGCTGCGCTTCATCATCCGCGAAGGCCGCAACCGTCAGATCCGGCGCATGGTCGATGCCTTTCACCACAGCGTCCACCGGCTGATCCGCGTCCGTCTCGGCCCGATCACCCTGGGCGACCTGGGCAAGGGCGAGTGGCGCCACCTGACCGAGCTCGAGGTGGCCGCGCTGAAGGGCGACGAGGCCGCGTTGACCGCGCTGGCCGAGTCGCGCAACCCCGGGGCGGCCAAGCCGCGACGTCGCGCCGGCTGGGCCAAGGCCAAGCCGAAGCCGACCCGGCCGGGGCAGGGCCAGCGTTCCAAGGCCACCCGCGCCAGCAAGCAGCGTCGTCGGACCGGCCGCCGGGGCTGACCCCGGTGCGGTGCGTCCCCCGCGTCCAGCCCGGCTCGCCGGCCGGCGGACCGGCCGACCCGTCCTAGTCCGACAGCTGCCGCGCGGCCGCCTGCCAGAGCCGGCGATGCAGCCGCGTGTTGGCCTCCAGGTCGATCGCGATCTCGAGCACCTGCAAGCCCCGCGGGCGCTGGCGCAGCGCCTGGGCCAGCGCCTCCGCGCCGGCGATGCGCCGATGGGCGACGCCGTAGGTGGCGCAGGCCGCCGCGATGTCGGCGCCGGGCGGGGTGCGGAAGTAGCGCGCGAAGGTCTCGGGATCGACGCTGGCCGCGCTGGGCAGATGGGCGAAGATGCCGCCGCCGGCGTCGTTGAGCACGATCACCTGCAGGTCGGCCGCCTCGGCGCCGACCGCGCCCAGGCCGTTGAGATCGTGCAGGAAGGCCAGATCGCCGGTGACCAGGGTGGTCGGCCGACCGGCGCCGAGCGCCGCGCCGAGCGCGCTCGATAGGGTGCCGTCGATGCCGGCGGCGCCCCGGTTCACCAGCACTTGGATGTCGCGTTCGACCGCAGGGGCGAAGCTGTCCAGGTCCCGCACGGCCATGCTGTTGGCGACCTGGAGCAGCGCGCCGTCCGGCAGCGCGGCGATCAGGCAGGGGTAGACCCAGGCCACGCTGCCGGCCGCGACGGTCGGCTCGGCCAGGGCCGCCACGACCTCGCCCGCCGCCGCGTCGGCCCGGCGCCAGGCGTCCAGCCATCCCGGGTCGCCAGCGGCGGCCGACGGGAGGCGCTCGGCCAGACCCCGGGCGAGCGCGATGGGGTCGCAGCCGATCCGCCGTCCTCCCGAGCGGGTCGGGTCGTCCCAGCGCTCCAAGGGGTCGACCAGCAGCTGCTCGGCCCCGGGGTGCGCCGCGAGGTAGCCGGCCACCTGCTTCCAGGTGAAGCTGGCGCCGAAGCGCAGGACGAGCTGCGGCGCCTGGGCATCCCGCCAGGCCGCCGCGCGCAGGCAGGCTTCGTAGCCGGCGATCACCCGCGATCGGTCGTGCGGGCCGAAGCGCAGGCCGCCGGCCGGCTCGGCCAGGATCGGGTAGCCGCTGGCGGCGGCCAGGGCGGCCAGGGCCTCGCGGTAGGCCGGCAGGCCGGCCGAGGTGGTCGGCGCGAGCTCGAGCGGGCCGAGCCGGCCGGCCAGGATCAGTCCCCGCGGCGCGGCCGCGATGCCTTCGGCGATGGCGTCCAGCAGCGTTGGATCGGGCGGTGCGAAGGCGCGGCCCGCGCGCGGGAGCCGGGACCGCTTGGGGGCTCCGGCGCCCAAGGCGGGCTCGAACGGCGCGATCGTCGGCGCGGCTGCCGGCCCGGGCCTCGGCGCGGGGCCGCGGATGCCGGTCGGCTCCGGCTGCGTTGGCGTCGTCGGCGGCTCGGGCAGCAGCGGCTCGCGGAAGGCGAGGTTGAGGTGCACCGGTCCCGGGATCGGTCCCAGGGCCGAGGCCGCGGCGCGAAGGCCGAGGTCCCGGGCGTAGCGCAGCCCGAAGGCGGCCTCGAAGGGCGCGCCGGCCTCGCAGAACCAGCGGGTGAAGCCGCCGAAGAGCTTGATCTGGTCGATGGTCTGCCAGGCGCCCGTGTCGCGCAGCTCGGGCGGACGGTCGGCGGTCAGGGCGATCAGGGGCACGCGATCCTGACTGGCTTCGATGATGGCGGGCAGGTAGTGCGCCCCGGCGCTGCCGCTGGTGCACACCAGCAGCGCCGGCCGGCCGCTGGCTCGGGCCTGGCCCAGCGCGAAGAAGGCGGCCGAGCGCTCGTCGATGTGGACGCTGGTCGTCAGCTCGGGCCGTTCGACCAGCGCCAGGGTCAGCGGGGTGGAGCGCGATCCGGGCGAGATGCAGGCATGGCCCAGGCCGGCCTCGATCAGCGCGTCGACGAGGCCGCGCGCCCAGGCCAGGTTCAGGCTGCCGGTGTCCAAAGCGATCTAGCGCCGGTCGGGTCGGGCCGGCGCCAGGGACCGACGCCGGCCGAAGGCCGGCCGGGACCCGCCCGCGCGCGCGGCGGGCACCGGCTAGGCCTCCTCGGCCGGCCGGCGCGGCAGCTTGATGCGGCGCTCGCCGGTCTCGGGATGCGGACGGTAGAGGATGGCGACGTGGCCGACGATGCCCGCCACCTCGGCGCCGAGCGCTTCGGCGATCTCGGCCGTCAGGGCCTTCTTGGCGTCCTTGTGGTCGCCGAAGCGCACCTTGATCAGCTCGTGGGCGGTCAGGTTCTGGTCGATCGTGGTCAAGACCGCCTCGGTGACGCCGTTCTGGCCGATCTGGACCACCGGTTTCAGGTGGTGCGCCTGGCTGCGCAGGTAGCGCCGGTCGGCGCCTCGAAGCTTGCTCATCGGTATCGCCTGGGAGGTTGGGGGGAGTTGACCGTCCGATTATAGCGTGGCGGCCCTGCCGGGCGCCGCGGCGCTGCGCTAGAGCCGACCGGCCTCGATCAGCGGACGCAGCGCTGCCGGCGCCGGCAGGCCCAGGGTCTCGAAGGCGCGCAGGAGCTGGCGCAAGAAGGCCACCGGGGCCTGATAGCCCGAGAAGCGGTAGGCCTCGCGGCCGGCGGCGTCGAAGACGAGGAAGCTCGGGTAGCCCGATGCGCCGTGCGCGGCGTTGAAGGCCGGGTCCTCGTCGACCCGGGCCAGGACCATCTCGGCGAGCGCGCCCCGCACCCAGGGGTCCGTGAAGGTCGTCGCCTTGAGCTGCTGACAGGGGAGGCACCAGCTGGCGGTGGTGTAGGCCAGCAGGGGGCGACCCTGCTCGGCCGCGGCGGCGAAGGCGGCGGCTGGCGTATCGATCCAGGCCAGCGGCGGGGCGGCGGGGCTCCCGGCTTCGAGATAGGTGCTCAGGTCGCTGTGCGTGAGGCGCAGGGCGCCCAGGTCCAGCCAGCTGCCGGCCGCGAGGTCGGTGTCCAGCTCGGCCGCCTCGAAGCCCTCGGCGCGGGCGACCAGATGGTAGCGGGCCGGCGCGAAGCCCCGCAGCGAAAAGCCGCCATCGGCGGCGACGGGGATCGCGATCGGATCGGGCCAACGGGCGCGTTCGGCATAGCGGCCCGAGGGGCTGTTGATGGGGTAGGGGGCCAGGTAGGCGCGCAGGCTGGGGGCGGCGCCGGCCGGCGCGGGCCCGTCCAGCTCCAGGCGGCCGCGGATGCCGGCCTGCTCCGATTCGGCCAGGGGCGCGAGGCGCAGGGGCTCGCGCAGGATCACCAGGCCCGAGCCCTGCTTCGAAGCGAGCTCCGTCGGGGAGAAGCTTCGCGACAGCGGGGCATGCCCCTGCAAGTGCAGGGTCAAGGGCCGGCTAGGGTCGGCGAGGGCGGTGGCGAACCAGCCGCCGGCATGGATCGGCATCTGCGCCACCACCTCGCTCGAGGGTCGGGCGCCGCCGAGGACTTCGACCCGGCCGGCCAGCGCCAGCGCCTCGGGGCTGGCGGCGGCGGCATCGAGCGCGCGGGCCAGATCGACCTGGAACCCGATCGCCTCGGTCGCTCCGATCGCGTCGACGAGGGTCTCTGGCAAGGGATCGCCGATCTCGTCGGCCAGCTGCGCGGCGAGCTCGCGCACGAGCCCCTCCGGCACCCGCTCGTACTCCGCCAGCGGCAGCGCGGTCAGGGCGGCCCGGCGGCGCTCGGGATCGGGATCCGCCAGGCGGCCGAGATCGAAGGGCGGCGCCGGGGCGGCGGTGTCCGGTGCGGGCATGGCCAGGGCGCGCGTGGGGGGTGCCGCCGATGGGGTCGGCGCCGGGGTCGGTGCCCGTGTTGGCGCCGGGGTCGGCTCGCCGCAGGCCACGACGCTGCCGCAGAGCGCGGCGGCGCAGAGGATGCGCGGCCAGCGCGCGCTAGCGCTTGGCATGCCCGGAGCTCGGCAGCATCGCGCGACCACGACCTCGCCCGTGCGCGAGAGCCTGGCGCTGGCCCGTGCGGGTGCGGCGCCCTCCCAAGATCCCCTCGCGCAGCGGCGTCGAATGGTGGGTCTCGAGCCGGGAGACGCCGACGCTCCGCGTCATGTCACCCTCCGCCCTGTGGCTGGCTGCCGGCCCGGCAGGCCAGCCGATGCGCGACGCCGTGCCGGTCGATCGACGGCACCGTCTCCCAAGTCTAGCCTTCGGGCCGGCGGCGTCAACGCGACACCGCCACGAAGCCCGAGCCCGGCACGTAGTCGGCCGTCTGATGCCGGAAGAAGGTGTTGTAGAGCTCGGCGTAGTGGCCGCCGGCGGCCAGCAGCTGGGCGTGGCTGCCCTCCTCGATGATCCGGCCCTGCTCCAGGACGATGATCCGGTCGGCGCCGACGATGGTCGACAGGCGGTGCGCGACGATGATGGCGGTGCGCTCGGCCAGCACCGCGTCCAGGCCTTCCTGGATGCGGGCCTCGGTCAGGGGGTCGATGCTGGCGGTGGCCTCGTCCAGGATGACCACCGCCGGGTCCTGCAGGAGCACCCGTGCCAGCACCACCAGCTGCCGCTGGCCGGTCGAGAGGCCGCGGCCGCCCTCGCCGATCGGCGTGTCCAGCCCCTGCGGCAGGCCCTCCAGCCAGTCGCCGCCGGCGATGCCCCGCGCGGCGGCCAGGACCGCCTCGTCCGAGGCCTCGGGGCGGGCGTAGCGGATGTTGTCGGCCAGGCTGCCGGTGAAGAGCAGCGGCGTCTGGGGCACGATGCCCAGCTGGCGGCGGTAGCTCGGCAGGTCCAGGCTGCGGATGTCCTGGCCGTCGATGGCGATGCGGCCGCCCTGGAACTCGTAGAAGCGGGTGATCAGCTTGGTCAGGCTCGATTTGCCGGCGCCGGTATGGCCGACCAGCGCCACCGTCTCTCCGGCGGCGATCGACAGCGAGAAGCCCGCCAGCACCGGCTCGCCTGGTACGTAGGCGAAGTCGACGGCCTCGAAGTCGATCCGACCGGCCAGCTCGGGCGTCGGCCGCTGGTCGTTCTGGACCACCCGCGGCTCGGCGTCGATCAGCGCGAAGACCCGCTCGCTGGCCGAGAGGCCCTGCTGGAACTGGCTCCAGAACGAGGCGATGCCGGTCAAGGGAAAGGCGAAGATGCCGATGGCCTGCACGAAGAGGTACCACTCGCCGGCGCTGACCTCGCCGGCCAGAGTCGCCTGCCCGCCCTTCCATAGCACCAGCACCGTGCCGAGGCCGGTCAGCAGGCCCAGCAGCGGGAAGATGCTGCTGAAGACCAGGCCCTGGCGCAGGTTGATGGCATAGGCCTGGCGGTTGATCGGATCGAAGGCGGCATAGACCGCCGCCTCCTGCCGAAAGCCCTTGGCCACCCGGATGCCGGCGATCGACTCCTGGACGTTGCTGTTGACGGTGGCCAGGATACGCCGGGCGTCGCGGGTGACCCGGCGCGCGATGCGGCGGAAGGACAGGGCCAGGACGAAGACCGCCGGCGCCATGGCCAGGGCCCAGAGCGCCAGCCCTGGGTTGACCCAGACCAGGGCGCCGGCGATCAACAGCACCAGCAGGGCCTGGCTGAGCAGGTTCAGGGTCAGGGTGACCACGTTGGCGAAGTCCTGGGTGTCGCTGGTCACCCGGCTGACGATCTTGCCCGAGGGGTTCTCGTCGTAGAAGGACATGTCGCGGGCCATCACGGCGTCGAAGGCGTCGCGGCGCAGCTCGAGCACCACGTCGCCGACCGTGCGCGCCGTCAGCCACTGGCGCAGGAAGTTGAAGCTCCAGGACGCCACGCCGCTGACCAGGATGGCGGCGACGATCAGGCCGATGCCGCGCTGCTGGGCCGGGTCGCGCAGCAGCGGCGCTCCGGCGGCGCCGCGGGCGGCCTCCGAGGGCGCCAGGGCGCCCAGGGCATCGACGCCGCGCGAGATCATGATCGGCAGCACGGTGTCCATCAAGCTGTTGAGCACCACCATCAACGCCACGACCGCCATGGTCCGGCCGACCGGCTTGAAGTAGGCCAGGATGCGCGCCAGGAGCTGGCGGTCGCTGTAGCTGCGGTCATAGGCCTCGGCGGCCAGGCCATCCATCACGAAGCCCATCAGCTTGCCTCCCCGGCGCGCGGCCGTCTGGCGAAGATGCGCTGATACAGGGCGCAGCGCGCCATCAGCTCCTCGTGCGAGCCCTGATCGATCAGCCGGCCGCGTTCGAGGATGAGGATGCGGTCGGCCCAGCGGATCTGCGACAGGCGGTGGGTGATCAAGAGCGTCGTACGGCCCTCCATGACGCGCCGGATGGCGGCCTGGATGCGGTCCTCGGTGGCGCTGTCGATGGCGCTGGTCGAGTCGTCGATGACCAGGATGCGCGGGTCGGTCAACAGGGCGCGGGCGATGGCCAGGCGCTGCCGCTGGCCGCCCGACAGGGTCGCGCCGCGCTCGCCGATGATGGTGTCGTAGCCCTCGGGCAGCTCCATGATGAAGTCGTGGGCCTGGGCCTCGCGCGCGGCGCGTTCGACCGCGGCCGGGTCGGCGCCCTCGCCCAGGCCGAAGGCGATGTTCTCGTAGACCGAGCGCGAGAAGAGGAAGACGTCCTGCTCGATGACCGAGATCTGCGAGCGCAGGCTCTGCAGCTGCCAGTCGCGCACGTCGACCCCGTCGATGCGGACCCTTCCGGACTGGACGTCGTAGATGCGCGAGACGAGCTGGGTCAGCGTGGTCTTGCCGCTGCCGGCCTGACCGACGATGGCCACCGTCTCGCCCGGCGCGGCGCGGAAGCTCACGCCGTCGAGCACCGGCGCGGCGCCGTAGCCGAAACGGACATCCTCGAAGGCGATCTCGCCGGCGATCGCCGCGGCGTGGCCGCCGCGGTTCTCGTCCAGCTCGGTCTCGGTCTCGATCAGCTCCAGGATGCGGCTGGCGCCCGAGAGGCCCAGCTGCACCAGCGAGAAGGTGAAGATGCTGATGAAGGTCGGGAAGCGCAGGATGCCCATCAGGCCCATGTAGGCCACCAGGTCACCGACGGAGATCCGGCCGCGGGTGACCAGCTCGACGCCGTGCAGGAAGGCCGCCGCCAGGGCGATGGCCAGCAGCAGGGTCGGCAGGTAGCGGGCCTGGATCTGACCCTGGTCGACGAAGGCATCGCGGTAGGCCCGCGCGGCGGCCTCGAACTTGCGCCGCTCGGCCGGCTCCTGGGCGCTGGCCTTGACCACCTCGATGCCGCCGATGGTCTCGGCCAGGCCGGCGTTGAGCAGGCCGAAGCGCATGCGCTGGGCGCCGGTCACCGGTCCCAGGGCGCGCATGTAGCGGCGAAGGGCGATGGCGAAGACGAGGGTGAAGGCCAGCGGCGTGGCCAGGAGGCGCCAGTCGATGAAGCCGATGGCGACGATCGGGATGATCAGGCTGAGGCCCGAGCTGAGGATCAAGGAGACGCCCGGGTTCATCATCGGGTTCAGCTGGCGCACGTCGTTGGTCGCGCGGGCCATGATGTCGCCCACCCGCTGGCGGTCGTGAAAGGTCTGGCTCTTGCCCAGGAGCGCGGCGTAGAGCTCGTCGCGGGCATCGCGCTCGAGGCGCTGGCCCAGGGTCTCGATGGCGAAGCTGCTGATGATGTCGAGCAGGCCGAGCAGCAGGACCAGGCCGAGAATGTAGCCCGCCAGGCGCGTCACGTCGGCCAGGGCGACGTCCACCGGCAGGCTCGGCGGGCTGCCGGGGCTGCCGAGGGCGGCGGCCACCCGGTCGAAGGCCTGGCCGGCCAGGCGCGGCTGCAGGGCCAGCGCGACGTTGACGCCCAGCGTGGCGCCCAGGAAGGCCAGGGCCAGGAGCGGGTAGCGCGCCAGGTGCGAGACCAGCCAGCGGGCCGGTCCGCGCCGGTCGTAGTGGCGCGCGCCCTCGAGTCGAAACTCGCTGGCGGCGGTGGCACCGGCCAGGCTCGTTGGATCGGCGGTCATCGGCGGCTCCATGGGGCGTGGCGCGGCGGCTTCGCGTGCGCGGCGGAGGGCGGGGCTTGCGGGTCTCGGGCGCTGGCCGCCGGGCCGGCCGCCGCAAGGAGGGCCCGAGCCGGGACGGTGGCCAGAACGGGTCAGTCGCTCGGCTCCAGGTGGACCTGGGCGCCGAGGCCGACCAGGTCCTCGACGAAGCCCGGGTAGGAGTCGCCGATGCGCTCGGCGCCACGGATGCGGGTCTCGCCGGTCGCCGCCAGACCAGCCACGGCCAGGGCCATGACGATGCGGTGGTCGCCCCGGCCGTCGAGCTCGGCGCCCCGAAGCTCGCCGGGGCCCTCGACGATGAAGCCCGCCTCGGTGGCGACGATGTCGGCGCCCATGCGGCGCAGGCCGCTGCAGATGGCCTCGATGCGGTCGCTCTCCTTGAGCCGCAGCTCGCCCGCCTCGATCAGCACCGTCCGGCCCCGGGCCCGCGCGCCCAGAACGGCCAGCAGCGGCAGCTCGTCGATGGCCCGTGGCACCAGCGGCTGGCCCAGGCCGATCGCAGCCAGCTCGGCCGCGGCCGTGGCCAGGTCGGCCAGCGGCTCGCCGGCCGATTGACGCCATCCGGAGACGGCCACAGGGGCGCCCATCGCGCGCAGGATGTCGAGGATGCCGGTGCGGCCGGGATTGATGCCGACCCCTGGCAGCCGGATTCGCGAGCCGGGCAGGATCGCCGCGGCACAGAGCAGGAAGGCGGCCGAGGAGAGGTCGCCTGGCACCGTGATCGCGCCGCCGCCAGGCCGAGCCAGGTGTCGAACGGGGCCGACCAGGGTGCTCGACCGGGCGTCCCAGGCGATCGGCGCGGCCATGGCGGCCAGCAGGCGCTCCGTGTGGTCGCGGACCGGCGCCGGATAGTGGACGCGGGTCTCGCCCTGGGCGTTCAGCGCGGCCAGCAGCAGGGCGCTGCCGACCTGGGCGCTGGCCCGGGGCAGGCGGAGGTCGGCGCCGCGCAGCGCTCGGCCTTCGCCCTCGAGCGGTGGCCGGCCGGCCTCGCCCAGCGCTCGGAGCTCGGCGCCCATCCGACCCAGCGGTTCGACGACCCGGTTCATCGGCCGGCGCTGCAGGCTCGGCGCGGCCTCCAGTCGGAAGCGTCGGCGCTGGCCGGCCAGCAAGCCGGCCAGGAGGCGCATCGTGGTGCCGGAGTCCTGGCAATCCAGCCGGACCGGCGGGCCGGCCAGGCCCTGGGGGCCACGACCGTGGATCCGGACCTCGCCGTCCGGCTCGCCCTCGATGTGCGCGCCCAGGTGCTCGAGCGCACGACGGGTGGCCCGGACGTCGGCGCAAGCCGAGAGCCCGGCGATGCAGGTCGGTTCCGGCCCGTCGGCCAGCGCGCCCAGGATCAGCGCGCGGTGCGAGATCGATTTGTCGCCGGGCACTCGGATGCTGCCGCGCAAGGGCCGGCCGCCGCGGACGACCAGCGTGGCGGATGGCGCGTCCGGGGCGGCGCCGTCCGGAGTGGCGACCGACCGATGCCGGCCTTCGCTTCCGGCCATGCGCCTGGGGCGGGTCTGGGGCATGCGTGGATTGTAGCACGGTTGTTCGGCAGGCTACAGGCCGTTCGGGCGGCTACAATCCTGGGGAATGGGAACTCCGATCCACGGGGCGGCCGCCTGCACGGTGGTCGCGCGCGAGCTGGAAACCGATCGGGCTGCCGCGGACCTGCTTCGGCTGCCCGGAGCCGCACGCGGGCCGCGCTGGGCCTGGTCCAGCGCCGATGGGCGGCTGCAGCTGGCGGGCCTCGGCGCGGCAGCCTGGCTGCGCGAGGCGGGGCCGGCCCGCTTCGAACGGGCCGGCGCGCGCGTGGCGGCGCTCGGCGCGGGCAGCGATGGGGCCGTCGAGCAGCTGCGCTGGCTGGGGGGCTTCGGCTTCTGGGATGGGGACGGGGAGTCGGTCTGGGCCGGCTTCCCGGGCCTCCTCTTCGTGCTGCCCGAGCTGCTGCTGCGCGTCGAGGCCGGCCGTGCCTGGCTGGTGGCTGCCGGCGCGCTCGGCGATCGAGCGCGGCTCGAGGGGCGGCTGAACCAGGTGGCGCGGCAGCTCGCTGCGACGGCGGATGGCGGTTCGAGCCCGGGATCGGCGCGCGACCGCGAGCCCGAGGCGCCGGTCGAGGCCCGGCGCGAAGCGACCGGGCTGGCCGAGCCGGTGGCCCGGGTCGTCGCCGCGATCCGTGAAGGCCGGGCGGACAAGGTCGTCCTGGCGAGCTCCCGCCAGGTCTGGCTCGATCGAGCGGCCGACCCCTTGGCGGTGCTCCAGCGGTTTCGGGACGGCCAGCCGGACTGCAGCTGTTTTCTGGTCGGCCCGACGCCGGCGGCGGCCTTCGTCGGCGCCACGCCCGAGTGCCTGCTGCGGGTGACGGGCCGGCGGGTCGAGACGATGGCCCTGGCGGGATCGGCCCCGCGCGGGGCCGATCCCGCCGAGGACGCGCGACTCGGCGCGAGGCTCCTGTCCAGCGCCAAGGACCGGCGCGAGCACGCGCTGGTCGTCGAGGCGATCGTCGCCGAGCTCCGAGGGGCCGGCGCGGTGAAGGTCGTGCCGGGCGAAGGGCCGCGGCTGCGCCGGCTGGCGACGATCCAGCACCTGGAGACGCGCCTGGCCGCGGAGCTGGCGACCCCGATGGACCCGCTGAGCCTAGCGGCGCGGCTGCATCCGACCCCTGCCCTGGGCGGAAGCCCGCGCGATGCGGCGCTCGCGCTGATCCGCGAGCTGGAGGAGCCCCGGCCGGGCCGGGGTTGGTATGCCGGCGGCGTGGGCTGGCTGGACGGGCGGGGGGACGGAGAGCTCTCGGTAGCCATCCGTTCGGTGCTGCTGCGTGGTCGCCTGGCGCTGGCGACCGCCGGCGCGGGCTTGGTGGCCAGCTCGGATCCGGAGGCCGAGGCCCGCGAGATCGCGCTCAAGCTGCGGGTCGCGTTGGCCGCGCTCGGGGCCGGCGATCCGAGCGCCGGCTGATCGGCGACCTCGGATCAGGCGAAGCGCGCCCGAGCGCCGCTGGGTGAGCTGCAGACCATGACCAGCGCGTCGACGCCGGCGGCGAAGGTGAGGGTCTGGCCGGTCGGGTCGAGCGCCAGGAGCGTTCCCGGCGCAGCTTCGGCCGGCTTGGGCACGACGCGGGCCTCGCGCACCCGGAAGCGCCGGCCGTCGAGGTCCTCGACCGTGGCCGGGTGATCGGGCAGGCCGGCGCGTACGATGCGTTCGAGCTCGACCGCCGGCCGGCTGAAGTCGAGCCGCGGGCCGATGACGCCGGACTGATAGGAGCCGGCGCTCAGGTCCGGCAGCGGTCCTTCGAGCCGGCCGGCCCGGGCCTGCGCCAGGACCTGCTCGATGACCGGGCCGGCGCCCAGCAGCAGCCGACGGGTCAGGCTGCCCGAGCTGTCGGTCGCGCGGACCGGCTCCCGGCTGCGGGCCAGGATCGGTCCGGCGTCGATGCCCTCCGTCACGCGGCTGGCGGTCAAGCCGCTCTCGGTCTCGCCCGAGGCGATCTGCCACCAGATCGGCTCCGGGCCGCGCCAGGCCGGCAGCCGCGAGGGGTGGAAGTTGACCATGCCCAGGCGCGGGATGTCCAGCAGGGCCGGCCGGAAGATCTGATCGAAGCTGAAGACCCAGATCAGGTCGGGACGCAGCGCGCCGATGACCGACAGGATCTCGGGTTGGTGCACGTTCTCGCCGGCCAGCAGCGGAATGCCCAGGCGCTGGGCGGCCTGCTGATAGAAGCTGCCCGCCGGCGCGTGTCCGAAGCGGGTGCTGGTGACCAGGGCCGCCGGCGCATGGCCGCTGCGCAGGAGCTGCAGCAGCAGGCCGTCGCCGTAGTCAGAGCTGATGCCGAAGACCACGCTCCGCGGGGCCAACGAGGGCGCGGCCGGCTGGTCGCAAAGGGGCAGGCCGTGGCCCCAGGGGCGCGGGCGCATCGAGAACGACGCCTTGGCGGCCAGCGCCTCCCAGGCGGCATCGACCCAATCCGGACAGGGTCGGGCCGGCGGTTGCATGGGCATGGCGGGCGCTCCTGGCGCGGGGACGGTGCGATGGCGGGGGCGCGGGAGCGCCGGCTGGACCCGGTCGGGCCAGGCTCCTATTCTAGGGTCCGGCGCCCGCGACCCGAAGCAGGGCCGGCGCGGCGACCCTTCCCGCGACTCCGGAGGCCCGCCCGCATGCCCCGCCCGCTGATCCTCCGCCAGGCCGGTGTCGGACCCTGGCCGATGAACGCCTACGCCTTGATCTGCCCCGAGAGCGGGGGCGCCGCGCTGATCGATCCCGGTGCGGAGCCCGAGACCTTGATGGGCCTGCTCGAGGGCGCCAGGCCCGAACGGATCCTCCTGACGCACAGCCACCCGGACCACGTCGGCGCGCTGGATGCGATGCGCCGGCGTCTGGCGCTGCCGGTCTGGGCCTACGATGCGCCGCATCTCGGCGGCCTCCGGCCCGACCATGCCTTCGGTGACGGGGCGCGGATCCCGGTCGGGCGCCGGCAGCTGCGGGTCCGGCACGCGCCGGGGCATATCGAGGATCAGGTCTGCCTGGAGCTCGAGGGCGAGGCGCGGGTCATCGTCGGCGATACCCTCTTCGAGGGCGGTCCGGGCCGGACCTGGTCGGCCGCGGGCTTCCGGACCACGCTCGAGACCTTGCGGCGGGTGGTCCTGCCCTGGCCCGACGCCACCCGCTGCTACCCGGGCCATGGGCCGAGCTTCCGCCTGGGCGACCACCGTCCGGCGATCGAGGCGTTTCTCGCCCGCGACCACGGAGACTTCTTCGGCGACGCGACCTGGGAGTCCGGCCGATGAGCGGCCGGTGGGCGGTGCTCGCCCGCCCCACCGGCCCCCTCGCCGCGCTCTGCCTGATCGGCCTGTCCGGTCTGGTCGCCTGCCGGCCCGAGCCACCCTCGGCGGCCGATCCCCGCGATCCCTGGGTGAGGGTCGAGGCGGATGGCGGCACCGTGCTCGACACCGGAGCGCTGGGCGCGGTCGAGCTGGAGCCGAGGCCCTACCCGGTGACCTGGATCAGCGACGGCGACACGATCAAGGTGCAACGAGGCGCCAGGCGCGAGACGGTGCGGCTGCTCGGCATCAACACGCCGGAGACGGTCGACCCGCGTCGGCCGGTGCAGTGTTTCGGTCGCGAGGCCTCGGCGCGCATGAAGGCCCTGGTCGAGGGCCGCAGCGTCTGGCTGGCGACCGATCCGGCCGAGTCGCGCTACGACCGCAACGGGCGCCTGCTGGCCTACGTCTGGCTGCCCGATGGCACCTTCGTCAACCTGGAGCTGTTGCGCGGCGGCTTTGCGAACGAGGCCAGCTACGGCACCGCGTACGCCTTCCAGGATCGATTTCGCCGGGCCGCGCGCCAGGCGGAGCGCGCCGGTCGTGGCCTCTGGTCGGAGGCGACCTGCGCCGGCGATTTCGGTGCCCCGGCCGAGGACTTCTCGAGCTGGCTCGAGCGGCAGGCCCCCGCCTCCGGCGTCGCACCGCCTGAAGGCGCGGGGCGCGCTTCGGGTTTCGGCGCCGGGACCGATGCCGAGGCGCTCGGATCGACCGGCACGGCCAGCCCCGAGACCGGTCCAGATCCGGCCAAGGCCTTGGCCGAGCCGGGCCTGCGCATCGCCGAGGTGGTCTATGACGGCGATGCGGGCGCGGCCGAGCCGGACGAATACGTCGAGCTGCGCAACGATGGGCCGCCGCTCGAGGTCGGGGGCTGGTGGCTGAGCGACGCCGAGGGGCATGTCTTCATCCTGCCCGACTTCGTGATGGCGACCGGACGGCGTTGCCGGGTCTACACCGATCGGGTCGACGTCGAGCATTGCGGGCTGTCCTACTTCAGCCGCGAGCCCATCTGGGGCAACGGCGGCGACCGCGCGACGCTGCACGACCCGAGCGGGCGGGAGGTCGACCGACGCTGTTGGGGCCGGGGCTGCCCCTAGACGTACCGAACCGTGCCGAAGCGAGACCCGGCAGGGCCGGCACGCGGCATGGCCAGGCCCGGACGGCGGCGGTTCGGGGCCGCTCGGGGGACCGCATCGGGATTGGCCGACCCGTGACTGGGGCCTGGGAGGGGGGGATGCCGGAGGCCGAACGACGACGACGGCTCGAGCGCAACCTGCGGCTCTATCCCGGCTACCAGCTGGTGCTGGGCTTCTGGCCCTGGATCCCGGTCTTCTTCCTCTACTTCAGCACTCGGCTCAGCCTGGATCGGGTGCTGCTGCTCGAGTCGATCTACTACGCCGCCGTGGTGCTGCTCGAGCTGCCCAGCGGCTACTTCTCCGACCGGGTAGGCCGGCGGCCGACGCTCTTGGTCTCGGCCGCCTGCTTCATCGCCAGCTACGGTCTCTTCTATGCCGGATCCAGCTTCGCGGCCTTCGCGCTGGCGCAAGGGCTCCTGGCGGCCGGCTTCGCGTTCAACTCGGGCACCGACACCAGCCTGCACTTCGACAGCCTGGCGGCCCTGGACCGGGCGCACGAGTATGGCCCACGCGAAGCCCGGGCAGCCCGGATGGGCTTCCTCGCGGGCGCCTTGGGCGCCTTGACCGGCGGCCTGGCGGCTTCCTTCGCGCTGCGCTTGGCCTACGGGCTCAGCCTGGTCAGCTCGGTGCTTCTGCTGGGCATCGTCCTGGCCATGGCCGAGCCCCACCCGGCCGAAGGCCGACCGCGACCGGCCGCGCCTCGCATCCTGGGCCAGCTGCGGGCCTGCCTGGCCCAGCTGCGCCGACCCGACCTGGCCTGGCTCTTCGCCTTTGCCGTGGCCATGACCGTCTTGATCCACATCCCCTACGAGCTCTACCAGCCCTATCTCGACCTGCTGGCGGTTCGCCATGGAGCGACGTCCTGGGCCTGGGGCTCGGGCACCCTGCCGGTGCCCCTGGCCTCGGGCCTGATCATGGCGGCCAGCATGCTGATCGGCAGCTGGGTCGCCGCCCGCAGCATCCGCATCGCCGATCGTCGCGGCACGGTCGTGACGCTGATGCTCGGCCTGGGCTTCCTGGTGCTGCTGACCGGCGTGATGGGGCGGGTGCTGGCCGGCTGGGTGGTCGGGCTGATCCTGCTGCGCAACGTGGCTCGGGCGCTGATGGTCGCGCCGCTGAACGCGGCCGTCACGCCGCGCCTGCCCGAGGGCCAGCGGGCGACCTACCTGTCGATCCAAAGCCTGGCCGGGCGGCTGGCCTTCTCGCTGACCCTGGTCGCCTTGTCCCGGCTGGTCGGCGCCGACGCCCAGCCGGGCTGGGCCGAGCTCTCGCGGCTCCTGAGCCTGGGCGCCGGGCTGGGCGCGATCGGTCTGATGGCGCTTGGACTGACCGCGCGGTGGGCCAGCGTGGACGGGCCGCCCTCAGCGCTGAGCAGGCGGCGCCAGCCAGGATCGATCGGCGCTGACGGCGCCGTCGATGGTGCGCAAGAACGCCTCGATCTGGGACAGCTCGTGATCGCGCAAGCCCAGAGGCGTCAGGTCGGAGTGGCCGGCGATGGCCAGCGGCGCGGTGTTGTAGTGCTGCAGCAGCTCGGCCAGGCTGGCGAAGCGGCCGTCGTGCATGTAGGGTGCCGTTTCGGCGACGTTGCGGAGGCTGGGCACCTTGAACGCGCCCACCAGCGGGTCGCCGTCAACACGGGCGAAGCGCAGCTCGGCGCAGGCCTCGGGCGGGGCGTCGCTCCAAGGGCCCAGGCAGTTGGACGCGTCCTCGATCGCCTCGATGACCCCGGCCTCGCGGCCCGGATCGAAGAGCTCTTCGATCGAAAGCGGCCGGGGCTTGCCGGCGGCATCCCAACCCGACTCGCGCAGCGGCAGGCCGATGTTGTGGAAGCTGTCATTGGTCAGCCGCGGGCCGGCGTGGCAGTCGGTGCAGCGGGCCGGTCCGATGAAGAGCCGCAGCCCGGCCGCCTCGTCGGCGTCGAAGGTCCGGCGCGCGGTCTGACGGTCGCCGGCCAGCACCGCCGCCACATAGGTGTCGAAGCGTCCCGCGCCCGGCTGGATCCGACGTTCGTAGGCTGCCAGGCTCTTGCCGATGTTGACGAACACCTGGGTGACCGCTCGTCGGTCGGCCGCTGCCATGGCCCGCCAGGCTGTCGCCGCCCCGGAATCGGCCACCGGGCCGGCGTGCTGGGGGAAGCGGCGGCGGTCCTCCAGCGGCGGCAGGGGGCCGAAGATCGCTTCGTAGGGCTCGCGGTAGCGCTCGGCGATCAGCCGCGCATAGGCGCTGCGATCGCCTCCATGTTCGGCAGGGTCCTCGAGGGGCACGATCGCCTGCGCCCACTGGCTGTCCCGACGCCCATCCCAGAACTGCCAGGGGCTGTAGCTCGCCCCGACGATGCTCGGCGTGTGGCGTCGGGCGGTGCCCAGGCCTTCGCCGCGCGGCTTGCCGTCGGTGAAGTGACGCGCCGGTTGGTGACAGCTGGCGCAGCTGACCCGCCCGTCACGGCTGAGGCGGGGCTCGAAGAAGAGCGCGTGTCCCAGCGCGGCCGCGGCCGGATCGTCGGCCACGGCGTTGGACGGGTCCGGAGGAAGCGGCGGTAGGCTCTCGATCCAGAGCGCGCGCAGGCGAGACTGCTCCTCCAGGCTCCACTCGTGGACCCTGGCGCCGCAAGCGGTCAGACCGAGCGCGAGCAGCGCCGGGCCAAGGACGGCGAGGAGCGACCGGCCGACCACCGGATGGGCCCCGGGTCGCAGACCGGCCAGCGCGGCCCGGATGCCGGCGCCTTGGGATCCGCCGGTCGGCGATGCACCCGGGAGCACGACCCGACTACTCGAAACGCAGCGGCAGGACCACCCGGTCGGCCAGTCCCGCGGCGTCGACGATGTCGAGGTAGACCTCCCAGGCGCCGGCCATCTGGAACTTCATGCCCTCGATCCGATAGTCGCCGCCGCCGAGCGCCTCGGTCATCTCGGGCTGGGTCGGCATGCCGTGGCCGTGGGCGGGCATGTCGCCCGAGACCGTGATGCGGGCGTCTTCGACGGACGCGCCGTCCGGCCGGCGCAGGCTGATCACCCAGCTGTGCATCGTGTTCACCAGGATCGGGTCGCTGTCCGCCGCGTAGCGGACCTCGAAGTGGCCGGCCATCGAACGCACGGGGCCTCCTACGCCGGGCGCCGTGCCGCTCTTCGGCATGGCGTCGACCTCCGGCGCGGCCGTGACCACGATCTCGGCCGTGGTTGGCGCGGTGTCCCCGGACACGCCATTCGAGCCCGGGGGCGCGTCGGTGCTGCAGCCGGAGATCAAGCCGGTCAGCGCCAGCAGCAGCAGCGCGCGACGGGGGCTGCTGCCCCGCCGCGGACGACCTTGCGGCACGCTTTGTCGGATCGACGGCGCGATCATGGCGGGCAACCTCCGGGTCTCGAGGGCGGGCGGCCGATCGCCGGGGTGGCCGCCTGTTGGGTCACGCTGCGGGAGACTGACGTCAACCTCGGCCGCCGACCGGAGGCCCCCACCCTGGGGGCATGTCGGGCGTCGCGGCTGGACCGGGCGTTCAAACCGTAAGGATAGGCCCGGGCATGCCGCCCTTCAAGCGCTCGTGGATCGCGCGCCGCGGCAGGCCCAGCGCCCGTGCTAGAATCAGGCTCCCTCGGCCCCAGGAGCTCCGCCGTGAGCCATTCCGCGCCCCCCGCGCCCTATGCCCTCGCCGGCTGGCCGCTGGGCTTCAGCCTGTCGCCGGCCATGCATCGTGCGGCCCTGGCCGCGGCCGGGCTGCCGGGCGACTACCGGCTGTTGCCGACTCGGCCCGAGGCCCTGCCCGAGCTCCTGGACCGGCTGCGCCGCGGCGAGCTGGCCGGCCTGAACATCACCGTGCCGCACAAGGTGGCCGTCCTGGCGCTGCTCGAGGACGCCAGCGAGCTGGCCCTGGGCATCGGCGCGGTCAACACCGTGCTGCGCGCTCCGGACGGCGGCTTGCGCGGCGAGAACACCGACGGCGTCGGCTTCCGCTTCGCGCTCGAGGCGGCCGGAGCCTTGGACGGCCAGGGCCGGAGCGCGGTCTTGCTGGGGGCCGGCGGCGCGGCGCGGGCGGTGGCTTACGTGCTGCTGCGAGCCGGCTACCGGCTGCAGGTCCTGGCGCGCAGCGCCGGCCAGAGCGGCATCCTGGCGGCGCAGCTCTACCGGGCCTTGCCGGGCGCGCCGATCTCGACCGGCGCCTTCGACGCGGCCAGCATCCGGCGCGCCGTCGAGGGCGCGGCCCTGCTGGTCAACGCCACACCGGTCGGCGGCATGCGTGATCCGAGCGCCAGCCCCTGGCCGGAGGCGCTGGCCTACCCGTCCGACCTGACCCTGATCGATCTGGTGGCCTGGCCGCTGGAGAGCCGCCTGGTCGGCCAGGCGCGCGCCGCCGGCGCCCGGGCCCATGGCGGGCTCGAGATGCTCGTGGCTCAGGCAGCCCGGTCCTTCCGGCTCTGGACCGGGCTGCCCTCGCCGCTGGACGTCATGCGCCGGGCCGCCCTGCAGGCGGCCGAGCTCGAAGGCGCCGGCTGACATGCCCCTGCGCTTCCTGACGGCCGGCGAGTCGCACGGGCCCGAGCTGAACGCCATCCTCGAGGGCCTGCCGGCCGGCCTGCGCCTCGACCGCGAGGCCCTGGACCGGGCGATGGCGCGGCGACAGGCGGGGTTCGGCTCGGGCGGCCGCATGAAGATCGAGCGCGATCGATTGCGCATCTCGGCCGGCGTCATGGCCGGCCGCAGCACCGGCGGGCCGATCGCCCTGAGCATCGCCAACCGCGACCACGCCAGCTGGCGCGACCGCGACATCGAGCCGATGACCATTCCACGGCCGGGTCACGCCGATCTCTCGGCCAGCCTCAAGTATGGCTACGGCGACCTGCGCCTGGCCCTGGAGCGCGCCAGCGCGCGTGAGACGGCTGCCCGGGTGGCCGTCGGCGCGATCTGCGCCCAGCTGCTGGCGGCCTTCGGGATCGAGCTGGGCTGCTATGTCGTGGCGATCGGCGCCGTACGGGCCGAGCTTCCACCGGCCGGCGCGGCCGAGGACTACCGCGCCCGTTTCGCGGCCGCCGAGGCGGATGCGCTGCGCTGCCCGGTGCCCGAGGCGGCGGCGGCCATGCGCGCGGCCGTGAGCGAGGCGGCTCGGGCGCGGGACACCCTGGGCGGCGTCTTCGAGGTGGTGGCGCTGGGCCTGCCGCCTGGCCTGGGCAGCCACGTGCACTGGGACCGGCGGCTGAGCGGCCGGCTCCTCGGCGCGCTGGGCAGCATCCAGGCCATCAAGGGGGTCGAGCTGGGGCCGGCCTTCGAGAACGCCGGGCTGCGCGGCAGCCAGGTCCACGACCGGCTGCACCTGGGCCGGGACGGACGGCAGATCGAGCGGGACGGCAACCGCGGCGGCGGCCTGGAAGGCGGCATCACGACCGGCGCGCCGCTCCTGTTGCGGGCGGCCATGAAGCCGATCTCGACCACCCTGCAGCCGCTGGCCTCGGTCGACCTGGCCAGTGGCGAGGCGGCCGAGACGCGCTACGAGCGCTCGGATATCTGTGCGGTGCCCCGGGCGGCCGTCGTCGGCGAGGCCATGGCGGCCTTCGTCCTGGCCGACGCCTTGCTCGAGAAGCTCGGCGGCGACAGCCTGGACGAGCTGCGGCCGCGCTTCGAGCAGCTTCGGCGCGGCCGGCTCGGCGAACTGCGCATGGACGATCGCCCCTGGCGCTTCGGCTACGACCGACCCGACGCGGGCACCGAGGCGACCTGAGCCATGGCCCAGCCCGAGCGGATCCTGCTGGCCGGGATGATGGGCAGCGGCAAGAGCAGCGTCGGCGCGCTCCTGGCGGCTCGGCTCGGGCGGCCCTTCGTCGATCTGGATGCATGGGTGGTCGAGCAGGCCGGACGGAGCATCACCGAGATCTTCGCGGTTGAGGGCGAGGCCGGCTTTCGGGCGCGCGAGCGGGCGGCGCTGGCGGGGCTCGAAGCGCTGCCCGAAGCCGTGGTCGCCCTCGGCGGCGGGACCCTGCTCGACCCGGAGAGCCGCGCGCGTCTGCGGGGCATGGGCCGGCTGATCTGCCTGACGGCCAGCCCCGACCGGCTGGCCCGTCGGCTGGCCGCCGCGCCGGCGCTGGAGCGACCGCTGCTGGCGCCCTTGCACCCGGCCGACCCTGCGCTGGAGGCTGGGCGGCGCCCCGACCCGCCGGTGCTGGGCGCCACCGACGCCGCGGCGACCCGCGCTTCCAGCACGGCCGAGCTCCGACGCCTGCGCCGGGGCCTACGGATCAAGCTGGCCGGCATCCTGTCCGAGCGGCAGCCGCTCTACGATGCCCTGCCCTTGCAGGTGGCCACCGACGGCCGCGATCTCGAGGCGGTGGTCGAGGCGGTCCTGGTCCTGCTCGAGCGCATGGGCGACCAGGATCCGCTCTGCCTGCCGGTGCGCACGCCGCCCGAAGCGCAGAGCGCTCGCTTCGGCTACTGCGCGCTGATCGGCGCCGGCCTGCTCGACCGGCTGGGCCCGCTGATGCAGGCGCGCGGCCTCGATGGGCGGGTGCTGCTGGTCTCCGACACGGCCGTGGGGCCACTGCATGCCGAGACCGCCCTGGCCGGCCTGCGCGCGGCCGGCTTTGCGGTGCGGGTGGCCACGCTGGGCCAGGGTGAGCCGGCCAAGACCCTCGACAGCGTGGCGGCGCTGTATCCCGAATGTCTGGCGGCCGGCCTGGACCGCGACGGGATCGTGGTCGCCCTGGGCGGAGGCGTCGTCGGCGACACGGCCGGGCTGGTGGCGGCGACCTGGTTGCGGGGCATCCGGCTGGTTCAGGCACCCAGCAGCCTGCTGGCCATGGTCGATGCGTCGGTGGGCGGCAAGGTGGGCGTCAACCTGCCGGCCGGCAAGAACCTGGTCGGCGCCTTTCACCACCCGGCCCTGGTGCTGGCCGACACCGCGCTGCTGGCCACGCTGCCCGAAGCCGAGCGCATCGCGGGCCTGGCCGAAGTGGTCAAGGCGGCGCTGATCGACGACCCCGGCCTGCTCGAGCTGCTGGAGCGCGAGGGCGTGCCGGCGGCCGGGGACGGGCCGGCCTGGGCGCGGCTGGTGCAGCGTGCGCTGGCGGTCAAGGCCCGGCTGGTCAGCGAGGACCCGGAGGAGCGGGGCCGGCGGGTGCTACTCAACCTCGGCCATACCTTCGGGCATGCCATCGAGCAGGTCTCGGCCTACGGCTATCGGCACGGCGAGGCGGTGGCGATCGGGCTGGTGGCGGCGGCGCGGCTGGCCGAGCGCCAGGGCCTGGCTCGCGAGCCGGGCCTGCCCGAGCGCCTGGAGCGGCTGCTGTTGCGGCTGGGCCTGCCCGTTCGCTGTCCCGGGCTAAGGCCCGAGGACCTGCTCGCGGCCATGGCGGTCGACAAGAAGCGCCGTGACGGTCGCTTGCGCTTCGTGCTGCCCCGAGCGCCCGGCGATCTGCGCTTGCTGCGCAGAGTGGACGACGCGGCGCTGGCATCGGTGTTGCACGAGCGCTGCCTGGCGGCACCCGATCGGGATGCCGGCGCGGCCGGAACCGTTGACCGACCCGCGCCGGATCGATAAGATTGACCGGTCGGCCCTTTGGCGCGGGCCGGGATGCCAAGCCACCCCGTTCGCCCGTCGCGGTCCGCCCGCGACCCGTCCCCACAGCGCGCTCCGGCCTGGCCTTGTGGGCAGGCCGCCCGGAAGAGAGAGCCTCATGATCACCACCCCCGTGGACGGCGGCGTCGGCGCCTCGAGCTCGACCGAGGCGCGCGACCTGATCGCGCTCGAAGATCGCTTCGGGGCGCACAACTACCACCCGCTCGACGTGGTGCTGACCCGCGCCGAGGGCTGCTGGGTCTGGGACCTGGACGGACGGCGCTACCTGGACTGCCTGGCGGCCTACAGCGCCGTCAACCAGGGGCACAACCACCCGCGCATCGTCCAGGCGCTGGTCGACCAGGCCCAACGCCTGGCCCTGACCTCGCGCGCCTTCCACAACGACCAGCTGGGCCCCTTCTGCCAGGAGCTGGCCGAGCTGACCGGCTTCGCCCGGGTCCTGCCCATGAACACCGGCGCCGAGGCGGTCGAGACGGCGCTCAAGGCGGTGCGCAAATGGGGCTACAAGGTCAAGGGCGTGCCCGATGGCCAGGCCGAGATCATCACCTTCGGCGGCAACTTCGCCGGCCGCACCATCAGCATCATCTCCTTCTCGGACGAACCGCAGTACCGCGATGGATTCGGGCCCTTCACGCCCGGTTTCAAGCAGCTGCCCTACGGCGATCCCCAGGCGGTCGCCGATGCCATCGGTCCGAACACGGTTGCGGTCTTCATGGAGCCGGTGCAGGGCGAAGCCGGCATCGTCATGCCGCCGCCCGGCACCCTGCAAGCCATCCGCGAGATCTGTGACGACCATGACGTGCTGCTGATCTTCGACGAGATCCAGTCGGGGCTCGGTCGCACCGGCAAGCTCTTCGCCTGGCAACACGAGGACGCTCGGCCAGACGGCATGACCCTGGGCAAGGCGCTTTCGGGCGGCCTCTACCCGGTCTCGGCCTTCGTGGCCGACGAGGCCCTGATGGACGTGTTCCACCCGGGCGATCACGGCTCGACCTTCGGCGGCAACCCGCTGGGCGCCGCCACGGCGCGGGCGGCGCTGCGGGTTCTGATCGAGGAGGGGCTGGTCGAGAACGCGGCTCGCATGGGCGAGCGCTTCCGCGCCGGGCTGGCCGGTTTCGACTTCGACTCGATCGCCGAGATCCGGCAGACTGGTTTGTGGATCGGCATCCAGCTCCATGCCACGGTCGGCGGGGCGCGGCGCTACTGCGAAGCCCTGCAGCAGCGCGGCATGCTGTGCAAGGAGACCCACGAGCACACCATCCGCGTCGCGCCGCCGCTCACCATCCAGGCTCAGCAAGTCGACTGGGCGGTCGAGCAGCTGCGCGACGTCTTCGAGCAGCTGGGCTGAACGCGACGGCACTCGACCCGCCGGGTGACGGAGCCGATGCCCGGCGCCGCGATGCCAACCCGACCGGGCGCGGCTTTCGAGCCGTCGACGCCCGAGCCAAGAGGGCTACGATGCGCATCCTGGTGCTCCATGGGCCGAACCTCAACCTCCTCGGTCGGCGCGAGCCGGAGCTCTACGGCCTTGTCGACCTGGCCACCATCGACGCCATGCTCCAGCGCGCCGGCCAGCGCCTCGGCATCGCGGTGGACTGTGTTCAGAGCAACCACGAGGGACAGCTGATCGATGCCATCCAGTCGGCCATCGGCCGCTGTGACGGCATCGTGATCAACCCGGGTGGCTTGAGCCACAGCTCGGTATCCCTGCGTGATGCCCTGGCGGCCGGCCCGCCGGCGCTCGAGGTGCACCTGTCCAACATCCATGCCCGCGAGCCCTTTCGGCAGCGTTCGCTCACGGCCGGCGCCTGTCTGGGCGGGGTCTATGGCCTGGGGGCGGCCGGCTACGTGCTGGCCCTGGAGGGACTGGTGGCGCGGCTGCGGGACGCGGGCAAGGCCTGATGAGGGGCCCGCGGGGATCCCGCACGACGCCGGCTCGAAGCTGGGCTGCGACTGTTCCAGGAGCCCTGGGCGGCCTATAGTAATCCGCTGCCCATTCGACCACGTCCGACCCGATCGAACGATCCCTGCACTCCGAGGCGACCGTGAGCACCGAGCACCTGGAATCCGATGCGCAGACCGCGAGCGACCCGAAGGGCTTGCGCTATCGCGCGCTCTTGACCTTGACCGCGCTCGGGGTGGTCTACGGCGACATCGGCACCAGCCCGCTCTACGCCATGCGCGAGTGTTTCGCGGGCGCCCACGGTCTGGCCCTGACCGAGGCCAACGTGCTCGGGGTGCTCTCGCTGATCACCTGGTCGCTGATCCTGGTGGTCTCGCTGAAGTATCTGATCTTCATCCTGCGCGCCGACAACCACGGCGAGGGGGGCATCCTGGTCCTGGCCGCCCTGGTCCTGCCGCAGCGCGGTCGCATGGGCTGGCAGGGACGAGCGGTGCTCTTCCTGGGCCTCTTCGGGGCGGCCCTGCTCTACGGCGACGGCATGATCACACCGGCCATCTCGGTGCTCAGCGCCGTCGAGGGCCTGGAAGTGGTCACGCCCGTGTTCGCGCCCTACGTGATCCCGTTGACCATCCTGATCCTGGTCGGGCTGTTCGTGGTTCAGAGCCGCGGCACGGCCGGCGTCGGCAAGGTCTTCGGACCGGTCACCCTGGTCTGGTTCTTGATCCTGGCCTCGCTCGGCCTGCGGCACATCTTCGATCAGCCGCATGTGCTGGCTGCGTTGAACCCGATGCATGCGGCCGACTTCTTCGCCCGCAACGGTCGGATCGGGTTCCTCACCCTCGGCGCGGTCTTTCTGGTGGTTACCGGCGGCGAGGCGTTGTACGCCGACATGGGCCACTTCGGCCCGGGACCCATCCGCGTGAACTGGTTCCTGTTGGTGCTGCCGGCGCTGCTGCTCAACTACTACGGCCAGGGCGCGATGTTGATGGTCGTGCCCGAGGCGCTGGACAACCCCTTCTACCGCATGGCGCCCGAGTGGGCCCTGTTGCCTCTGGTCGGCATGGCCACGCTGGCCACCGTCATCGCCTCGCAGGCCGTCATCTCGGGCGCCTTCTCGCTGACCATGCAGGCGGTGCGAATGGGTTTCAGCCCACGACTCGACATCCGGCACACCTCGGCCACCGAGCGCGGCCAGATCTACATCCCGGCGGTCAATTGGATCCTGATGGTCGCCTGCATCGGCCTGGTGCTCGGCTTTCGCAGTTCGACCAACCTGGCGGCGGCCTACGGCATCGCGGTGGGGACGACCATGGTCATCACCACGCTGCTGTTCTACGTGGTGGCCGTACGGCGTTGGCACTGGATGCGCTTCTCGGCCTTGCTCCTCTGCGCGGCCTTCCTGAGCTTCGACCTGGCCTTCTTCGGCGCCAACCTGGTCAAGTTCTTCCAGGGCGGCTGGTTCCCGCTGCTCATCGCGGCGCTGGTGCTGACGCTGATGACCACCTGGAAGCGCGGCCGCGAGATCCTGACCCAGCGCCTGCTCGAGCGCACCCGCCCCCTGCGCGCCTTCCTGGACGAGGTGGATGCCGAGCCGCCACCCCGGGTGCCGGGCACGGCCGTCTTCCTGTTCAGCAACCCCAACGGCGTGCCGCCGGCGCTGCGCCGGAACCTGGCCTTCAACCACGTCCTGCACGCGCGCAACGTCATCCTGACCATCCAGACGGCCGAGGTGCCGCGGGTGGCACCGGCTGAGCGGGTGCGCACCGAGGACCTCGGGCGTGGCTTCTGGCGTGTGATCGCGCATTACGGGTTCCTGGAGGAACCGCGGGTTCCGGACCTGCTGGCACAGCTCAACGAGCGGCAGCACGGCCTCTCGGTGGCGCCTGCCTCGGCGAACTACTTCCTGGGCCGCGAGACCCTGATCGCGACCCGCCGGCCCGGCATGGCCATCTGGCGCGAGCAGGTGTTCACGTTCCTGGCGCGCAACGCCCGCGACGCCGGACTCTACTTCGGCCTGCCAGCCGAGCAGGTGGTCGAGATGGGCGCCGTGATCGAGCTCTGAGCCGGGTCGGGCGCGACCCGCGGTGCTGCTGCGCGATCCCGGCGCCCCGCCTGGGGCGCCGGGATCGCGCGGGCTGCCGCGTCAGGCCGCCGGCATGTCCCACTGCATGATCGAAAAGGTGGCCCCGGTCGGGTCGGCCACGACGGCGAAGGTGCCAACGCCGGGCACGGTCTGGGCCGGGACGCGGACGCTGCCGCCAAGCGTCTCGACGGCTGCGGTGCGGTCCTTGCAGTCGGCCACGGTCAGATAGGGCATCCAGTGCGGCGGGATGCCCGCCCAGGCCTCGCCTTCCATCGCCATCATGCCGCCGATGCCCTGATCGCCCTGCATGAAGGTCGTGTAGACCATGCCCTCGGTGCCCGGGACCGGAGCCGTGTGGGTCGTCCAGCCGAAGAGCTGGGTGTAGAAGGCGATGGCCGCGTCGGGATCGGGCGTGGCCAGCTCGTTCCAGCCGACCGCGCCCGGCGTCATGCCCTGCTGGGCCGCTCCGCGATGCCCGCTGCCCTTGAAGAGGTTCACCACGGCGCCGCTGGGGTCCTTCAGCACCGCCATCCATCCGACGCCGGGGATCTCCATGGTGTCGGCCAGAACCGTCGCGCCCAGGCCCTTGGCCCTGGCGACGGTGGCCGCCACGTCGTCGACCCAGACATGGCTCTCCCAGTGGGCCGGAACGCCCTCGAAGTGCGGGCCGTCCATGGCATACAGGCCGGCGACGTCGCCCGCGCCGATGCGCGCCATGGTGTAGATCCCGCCCATGTCGCCCGGCATGGGGTTGTCCTGGGTGCTCCAGCCGAGCAATCGCTCGTAGAAGGACTTGGCTGCGGCGACGTCGCGCGTAGCGACCTCGTGCCAGCAGAACTGCCCGTGCGCGTACTGCGGAGCGTCCGTCATCGTGATCCTCCTGGGTCTACCTTGCGGTCTCGGGTGGCTCGGGGCGGATCCCCGCGATCCGGAGCGGGAGAGATCCACCGTGGGTCGAGTATAGCACAAATGTTCTAGTCCCGGCAAGCGATCGGTGCCGGGCTTCGCGCTCAACGGACGTCCGACCGGGCCACCCGGCTCCCGTTCGAATCGCGCTGATGGGCGCGCGGCGGTCGGCGCCGCTCGAGGTTCAGGCCGTGATGGGCGTGATCATCGTGACGGCGATCCTGCTGCTCTCGCGGCTGATCTGAGCGGATGGGGGTCGGATGGCGCGCCGCGCTGGGATCAGGGCGCCGGCGGTCCCGACTGCCGGGGATACCAGCACACCGACTGCTCGACCACCCGCTCGCCTTGGTAGACGAAGCGTGCCGAGAAGAAGCCCGGAAGGTCGAGCCACTTCAGGAAGCTGCGGTCACCCTCCCAGAGCGGCAGGTCCAGCAGCTCCGTGTCGGGGATCCAGCGCAGCACGCCCTCCGGCGAGTCGATCAGCTGGCCCTCGAACTCCGTGATGACGAAGACGAAGGCGTACCAGTCGTCGTCGCCGGCGAAGCCCGGAAAGGTGATCAGGCCCCGCAGCTCGGGATCGCGCACCGTCAGGCCGCTCTCCTCGCGGATCTCGCGGATGGCGCAGGCCTCCGGCGTCTCGCCCGGCTCGAACTTGCCGCCCAGGCCGTTCCACTTGCCCGCGTGCATGTCGTTCGCCTTCTTGATGCGGTGCAGCATCAGCGTCTCGCCCGGGCGACGGACGTAGCACAGGCTGGCGAGCTTCACGACGCGCCGCCGGTGCGGACCCGCTTGGTGATCGGCATCCGCCGCTCGCGGCCGAAGGCGCGTTGGCTGATCTTGACCCCGGGCGGGCTCTGGCGCCGCTTGTACTCCGAGCGGTCGACCAGGCCCGCGATCCGCTCGACCATCGCCCGCTCGAAGCCGAGGGCCACGATCTCCTCGACGCTGGCCTCGCGTTCGACGTAGGCCGCCAGGATCGGGTCGAGGAGCTCGTAGGGCGGCAGGCTGTCCGAGTCGAGCTGCTCGGGCCGAAGCTCGGCCGAAGGCGGTCGTTGGATCGAATGCTCCGGGATGATGGCGCCCTGGGTGTTGCGCCAGCGGGCCAACGCGTAGACCCGCAGCTTGGACACGTCCTTGAGCGGCGCGAAGCCGCCGGCCATGTCGCCGTAGAGCGTGGCGTAGCCGACGCTCATCTCGCTCTTGTTGCCGGTGGTCAGGGGCAGCCAGCCGAACTTGTTGGACAGGGCCATCACGACGGTGCCGCGCACCCGCGACTGCAGGTTCTCCTCGGTCAGATCCTCCGCTCGGTCGGCGAAAGCGGGTGCCAGCAGGTCGAGGAAGGCCTGGAATCCGGCGTCGATCGGGATCGTCAGGAGCGGCAGGCCGGCCAGCGCGGCCAGGGCCTCGGCATCGGCCAGGCTCTCCGGCGAGGAGTAGCGGGCCGGCATGGCCACACCGTGCACCCGGTCGGCGCCCAGGGCATCGACCGCCAGCGCGGCAGTCACCGCCGAGTCGATGCCGCCCGAGAGCCCGAGCACCAGCTCCGAGAAGCCGTTCTTGGTGACATAATCGCGCAGGCCGAGCACCAGGCCGGCCCAGATCTCGGCCGATCCGTCGAGCGGCGTCGGCTCGACGCGCTCGGGCAGCGGATCCAGCGCGCCGGCATGCAGGTCGGCCACCGGCTCCAGGACGAGCTCGGGCGACAGGGCGGGGTCCTGGCGCATCAGGCGCGCCTTGCGGATGCGGGGGTCGAGCAGCCGGTCGCGCAGCACCTCGTCCGGTCGCAGATCGACGCAGAAGACGTCCTCGGCCATCGAGGCGCCGCGGGCGACGACCTGGCCGTCGGTGTCCAGGACCAGGCTGTTGCCGTCGAAGACCAGCTCGTCCTGTCCGCCGACCAGGTTGCAGAAGACCACGTAGGCGCCGGTGTCGCCGGCCCGGGTGGCCAGCATCTGCTCGCGATAGCGGCGCTTGCCGGCGTGGAAGGGCGAGGCCGAGAGGTTGACCAGCACCTCGGCGCCAGCCAGGGCCTGGACCTGCGGCGGTCCGGCGGCATACCAGATGTCCTCGCAGATGCTCACCCCGATCTTGACGCCGCCCAGGTCGAGCACCGGGAAGCGCTCGCCCTGCCCGAAGTAGCGTTGCTCGTCGAAGACGCCGTAGTTGGGCAGATAGGCCTTGTGGTAGATATCGGCCAGCTGGCCGTCGTGCAACACGGCCGCCGCGTTGAAGAGCTCGTCGCCCCGATGGTGCGGGAAGCCCACCAGCGCCGTCAGGCCGCGCGAATGCGCGGCCAGCCGCTCGACGGTCTCGCGGCAGGCGGTGACGAAACCGGGTCGGAGCAGCAGGTCTTCGGGCGGGTAGCCCGAGAGGGTCAGCTCGGGAAAGACCAGCAGGTGAGCGCCGGCGGCGCGCGCGGCGTCCATCTGGGCCGCCACGCGCCCTGCGTTGGCCTCGAGGTCGCCGACCATCAGGTTGAGCTGTGCCAGCATGACGCGCAGGCGGCGGGGAGCGTGTTGCACTTCTGCCTCCGAGGCCGACGGGATCGTCGGCCGCTATTGTACCGGATGGCGTCGCGCCTGGACGACTCGGGGGGCGGATTCGTGGCTCGCCCGCCCAGCCCGGCTCTGCTATGTTCAGCATCCGCGATCAGGAGGGTCTCCACCATGGCCGAGCCCGGTCGGTCGATCGATGTCGGAATCCAGCGCTTGCCGCATGCTGCGGACCTCGACCTGCCGGCCTACCAGACCGCGGGCGCGGCCGGCATGGACCTGCGCGCCGCCCTGGCCGCGCCGTTGCGCTTGGAGCCAGGCGCCATCGCCCGCATCCCCTGCGGCTTCGCGATGGCCCTGCCCGAGGGCTGGGAGGCGCAGATCCGTCCGCGCAGCGGCCTGGCCACGCGCCACGGCGTGACCGTCGTGAACGCGCCCGGCACGGTCGATGCCGACTACCGCGGCGAGATCCAGGTCGGCCTGATCAACCTCGGCGCCGAGCCCTTCACCGTCGAGCACGGCATGCGCGTGGCGCAGATGCTGATCCAGCCGGTCCATCGGACGCGCTGGGTCGAGTGGGAGGCCCTGCCGGCCAGCGAACGCGGCGCCGGCGGCTTCGGACACACCGGTCGCTGAGGCCCGGGCGAGGTGGGAGGCAGGGGATGACCAGTCCTTCGACGGAAGCGCCCGAGGCCCAGGCCGATGCTCCCGAGACCGGGCATTCGCCCGTCTTCTCGCTCCTGGGCGAGCTGGCCGGCGAGCGCCTGAGCCAGGTCTGGCTCCTGGGGCTCTTGATCATCGTGGCCCTGGCCTTCTTCTGGATGGTGCGCTTCTTCGTCACGCCCGTCATCGTGGCCGCGGTCTTCGCGGGCCTGGCCTACCCCATGCAGCAGTGGCTGGCGCGCAGCCTGCGCGGTCACCGCGGTCTGGCCGCGCTCATCAGCTGCCTGATCCTGGTCGCCGGCATCCTGATTCCCTTCTACATCACGGCCAACATGGTCGTGGTCGAGGCGATCAGCTTCTACGAGGCGGCCCGGCCGGAGGTGGACGGGGCCTTGGCGCGCAGCGGCGAATGGCTGGCTCAGGCCGAGCGTTGGCGCGAGGCGTTGCCGGCGCCGCTGGCCGAGGCCCTGCCGAGCGATCCCCTGGCCGGCTTCGACTGGGCGACCTCGGTTCAGAACGCGGCCGGCACGGCCGGCAACGTCTTGGCCAACCTGATCAACCGGACCTCGCGTGGGACCGCCCAGCTGGTCTTCGGGCTCTTCGTGGTGCTCTTCTCGATGTACTACTTCTTCCGCGACGGCGAGCGGATGGTCCAGCGGCTGCGCTACCTGAGCCCCCTGGACGCCTACTACGAAGACCTCTTGGCGCGGCGTCTGGTCTCGGTGTCGCGGGCCACCCTGCGCGGCTCGATCATCCTCGGTTTCGTCCAGGGGGGCATCGGCGCGCTGACCCTGGCGCTGGTCGGCGTGCCGGCCGCCCTGCTCTGGGGGGTCGCGATGGTGGTGCTGTCGGTGATCCCGCTGGTGGGCACCTGGCTGATCATGTACCCGATCGCGCTGCTACAGCTGGTGCAGGGCCGTTGGGTCGCAGCGCTGATCATCAGCCTGGTCACGGCCGTCGTGATCTCGAACATCGACAACGTGCTGCGCCCGCGCCTGGTGGGCCGGGGCGCCGGCATGCACGACCTGCTGGTCTTCTTCGCCACGCTCGGCGGCATCGGGGTCTACGGGGTGATGGGCTTCATCGTCGGACCGATCATCGCGGCCTTCTTCGTGGCGCTGCTCGACATCTACGCGCTGGAGTACCAGCCCCAGCTCGAGCGGCCGCCGCGCGAGCGGGACGCGGCGGGCGGGCTTCAGGCGCCGCGGAAGCCGATGCGCGAACCGGTGACCGCCGCGGCCAGGCCCGACGCGGCCGCGGAGGCCCCGGCCGAGGACGCCGCGGACCGCTGAAGCGACGATGCGTCGAACTCGGGCCGGGTCGGGCGGGCACCGCCCTGGAGCGGGGAGCGGAGCGCGACGGCTACCAGGCCTCGATCGGCGTCGTGGCGCGCAGCTGCCTCAGCCAGAGCCGCTCCAGCGCGGCCAGGTCGAAGCCGGTGGCGGCCGAGTAGTCGGGCAATCGGCGCGTCTCGGTCTTGCCGTCCGCGCCCGGCAGGACCAGCTCCAGGGCCGGCATGGCCAGCACGCGCTCGAGCCCGACGCGTCCGATCAGCCAGCCCACGAAGGCGGTGCGGATGTTGTAGATCCGATCGCGCCGGGCGATGCAGGCCTCGCCCGGACGCGGGCGCAGGGCGCTGTCGTCGGTGATCGAGACATAGCTTCCGGCGGACAGGTAGCCGCGCACGGCCGCGTCCCAGCTCTCGATGCCCTGCCAGGCGAGCGCGTGCCGACCCGCGGCCCAGTTGGCGATGCCTTCGGTCAACACCCCGTCGCCGACGAAGGCGGCGTCCATGCTGAGGTGGTGCGCCATCTCGTGCGCCAGCACCGCCCGGATCTGGATGGCGTCGGTCGCGGCGTCGACGAAGATCAAGAGCAGCGGCGGCTCGCGGTAGGTGGCCGCCAGGCCGCGAGCCGGGCAGCGAGCCGTGTAGGCCGTCACGAAGACCAGGTCGACCGGCGCCTTGGGCAGCAGCCGGCCACCCAGCCGCTCGCTCACCTCGGCCAACAGCGGCTCGAGCTCCGGCGTCCAGCGCCGCGCCAGACGCCCCAGGTCTGGATCCGCCTCCGGCTCGGTGAAGACCCGGAAGTGCCGGGTCCGATCGATCGGCTCGCGGCCCTCCAGCTCGGGCAGCGTGGGCCAGTCGACGGCCTCCGGCAGCTCGGTCCCGCGGGAGGGTGGCTCGGGGGTGGCGGTCACCCGCCGGAGCGTGGCGGTGGCGGGGACCGCGTTGGGGGCCGGCGTCGTTGGCGGCGCGTCGGCGACTTCGTCCGGGCCGGGGGCCGATTCGGCGGTCGCGTCACCGGCTGCGCCGCGGCGCGCATCGGGGGTCGAAGCGCCGGTCGCGATGGCGGTCGGGTCGTCGGCCGGGTCGCCGGGCGAGCCGGTGGCGGCCGTCCTCGGAGCCTCGACCCCGGGGTCGGTCGCCTCCCTGGCCGGGGTTCCGGCCGCGGGCCGCGCCGGCTCGGATTCGAGCGCGGGTGCGGGCCCGCCCGGACCCGTGGCGAGGCAAGCGCCAAGCAGCAGGCATGGCAGGATCGGGCCGATGCTCGACCAGGGCCGGCCACGAACGAAGCGCGCGCGGGGCGTCGAGGGCCTGCGATCGGCCGCCGATTCGCGTCTGGGCGTCTCGATCACCGCGGGGCTCCGCCGGCTGCGCCCGGGCCGGGCCTGCCAGCCCTGGCGTCGGCCGGCGCCGGCGACCGCGCATCCAACACGACGGGCAGATCCTCCGCGCCGCGCTGCAGCATGCGACGGCCGAGGGCTTGACCAAGTGCCGCGACCAGCGCAGGTCGGACCTCGGACAGCTCGATCGGACGGCCCAGCAGCGCCGCCATCGACCCGCTGCGCGCCTCGGGCAGGCCGCAGGGCAGGATCAGGTCGAAGGCGCTCAGGTCCGGGTCGACGTTGAGCGCGATGCCGTGGTAGGCGATCCAACGCTCGATGCGCAGGCCGAGGGCTGCCAGCTTGGCCCAGCCCCGGATCGAGGGCGTCGGCTCGGCCTCGGGCCCCAGGGCGACCCAGACGCCGGTCTCGCGGCCTTCGCGCGCCTCGGCGGCGATGCCGAAGCTGGCCAGCGTCGCCACGACCGCCGCCGTCAGCGCCCCCGCATACCAGCGCACGTCCTTGCGGAAGCCCTGCAGGTCGAGGATCGGGTAGACCACCTGCTGGCCGGGACCATGCCAGGTGACGTCACCGCCCCGCTCGACCTCGAAGCGTTCGATGCCCCGCGCGTCCAGCAGCGACGGCGCCGCCAGGACATGCGCGGCGTTGGCGCGGCGGCCGAGGGTCAGGACGGCCGGGTGCTCGACCAGCAGCACGCGATCGCTACCGCGGCCGGCCTTGCGCTCGGCCACCAGGGTCCGCTGCAGGTCCCAGACCTGGCGGTAGGGCATGCGCCCGAGGTCGGTCCAGCAGAGCGGGGGCGGGGCCGCGGCCGCGCCGACCGGGGACGCGTTCACGGCTTCGCGCCGGGTCGCGCCGGGCTGGGAAGCGGGCTGGGCGAAGGATGGGCCGGGGGGCCGGGCGACGCGGACGGCGGCCCCTGACCGAAGTCCAGGAAGAGCCCGGCGAAGGGGAGCCAGATGCGCTCCGAGAGGCCCAGGAAGCTGGTCGGAGTCGGGCTGAGGCTCGGGCTCGGGCTCGGACTGGGCGGCGGCGGGCTGGGCGTGGCTTCGGTTGGGATGGGCGTCGCGCTGGCCGGGCGGGTGGCCGTCGGGGTGAAGGGCGCCGGCGTCGGCACGCTCGGCGGCAGGGTCGGCAGCGGCTCGGTGGGGATCAGGGTCGGAAACGGCGGGGTGGGTTGCGAGGGGCGCGCGGCCGCGGGCTGACCCTGGCCGGCGTCGAGCATGGGCAGCAGCGCGAGCAGGCTCACCGCGAGCAGCGCGAGCCGCGGGCCGGCCGACACGCGCGGGGCCTCGCCGCCGTCCGGGCGCCGGTCGATCCGAGGGCTCATTCCGGGGTTCCCAGGCCAGCGGCCAGATCGTCGCCACCCAGGCATGCCGCGATGAAGTCGGCCCGACCCCGGGCGAAGTCGATCGCTCGCATCGCCTTGCCGCCGGCGACCTGGATCGTCTCGAGCCGCAACCAGCCCCGACCGGTGGCCACCAGCGGCCCGGCGGCGGAGTCGACCACCTTGCTCGGCGTCGGGATCGCAGGCCCGTCGCCCGGCAGCCCGGCGAGCTCGGCCGAGCTCGGCAGCTCGACCGCGTGCAGCTTGAGCGTCTGGCCGGCCCATTCGGTGTAGGCGCCCGGCCAGGGCGCCATCGCGCGCACGCGGCGGGCCAGGGCTTCGGCCGGCTCTCGCCAGTCCAGCCGGCCGTCGATCTTTCGCAGGCGCGGCGCATAGGTGGCCAGCGCCGAATCCTGGGCCTCGGGCTCGATCTCGCCGGCCATCCAGCGCGGCAAGGTCTCGGCCAGCAGATCGGCGCCCAGATCCGCCAGTCGCGCGGTCAGCTCGCCGGTGGTGGCGCGCGGCGGGATCGGGATGGAGCGGCGCGTCAGCATCGGTCCGGTGTCCAGCCCGGCGTCCATGCGCATGATCGTGACGCCGGTCTGGGCGTCGCCGGCCAGGATCGCCTGTGCCACCGGCGCGGCGCCGCGCCAGCGCGGGAGCAGCGAGGCGTGGACGTTCAGCGCGCCGGCCGGCGCCGAATCGAGCACCGCCGGCGGCAGGATCAGGCCGTAGGCCGCGACCACCAGCAGATCGGGCGCCAGCGCGTGCAGGGCCTCGAGGGCCGTGGGCTCATGCCGGAAGGAGCCCGGCTGCAGCACCGGGATGCCCAGCTCGAGCGCCAACGCCTTGACCGGCGACGGCTGCAGGCGCCGGCCGCGACCCGCCGGACGGTCGGGCTGGGTGAAGACGCCGACGACCGCGTGCTCGGCCGCCAGTCGGGCCAGGCTGGGTCGGGCGAAGTCGGGCGTGCCCATGAAGACCAGGCGCCAGGGCGCGGCGCGGTCGGGCAGAGGGCCGGGCCGGGTGAGAGGGCTGCCGATCGGATGGGGCTGGACTGGGCTCATGGGCTGGAATGATAGCAGCCGAGTCCCGCCCTGCCGCCGCGCCCGGCGCGTCGGGCCGCCTGGCGCGCTCGGCGCCGGCTTGGGCCGCCAGCGCCGTCTGACTACAATTCCGCTCCATGCGACCACCGCCCCGGAGCCGCCATCTTGTGCTGCGCTGAGCCCAAGGGAGACGACATGCACGCCCGGCCGCTTCGGCGCAGCCGTTTCGCCCTCGGGCTGGCCGCGCTCATCCTGCCGGGCCTGGTCGGCTGCGGCTCGGCTCGACCGGGCTCGACCGCGACGCCGCGTGACACCCTCACGCCCAGCGTCACGCCGACCGCCTCCGATACCCCGACGCCGACCCTGACGCCGACGCCGACCTTCCCGGTCGACGCCCTGGTGCGCATCGACGCGCTCAACGTGCGGGCCGGGCCGGACACGCAGCATCCGGTGCTCGAGGTGGCCGCTCGGCGCACGCCGGTGGCGATCGAGGGCCGGGACGACAGCGGGGCCTGGTTCGCGGTGCGCCTGCCGAGCCAGATCCAGGGCTGGCTGAGCGCCGACTATGTCGAGCTGCGGCGTGACTACGCCGGCATCCCGACCCAGCCGACCCCCTCGCCGCCGCCCTCGCCGACCGCCACGGCGATCCCGATGGACCCGAGCCTGCCGCTGATCGCCCTGCCGCCGGTGGTCGCCCAGGGCGATCCCTTGCTGGTGCGGTTGCGGGCCGAGGACGCGGTCCAGGTGGTGGCGGCCTTCGACGACCGCCAGGCCGGCTTCGTCGAGGTCGCGCCCGGGAGTTTCGCCGGCATCCTGTCGGCGGCGTTGGACACCAACCCCGGCGAGCAGCCGGTCTATCTGACGGTCATCGATGACGCCGGCAACAGCCGAACCGAGCAGATCGGGATCCGGATCCAGAACGGCGGCTACCCGACCGAGGCGATCGAGCTCGACGAGGAGCTGCTGGGCCTGCTCGATCCGGCGCTGGGCGACGCCGAGCTCGCGCGCCTGACCGAGATCTGGTCGGTGGTCACGCCCGAGAAGCTCTGGCAGGGCGTCTGGCTGCCGCCGGTCGCGGGCGGGTTATCCTCCGGCTTCGGCACGCTGCGCGACTACAACGGCGGCCGGCTCTCCAGCCGCCATACCGGGCTCGATCTGCGTGGACCGACCGGCACCGCGGTCCTGGCTCCCGCCCGGGGCCGGGTGGCGCTGGCCGAAGCGCTGCCGGTGCGCGGCAACTGCGTCTGGCTCGACCACGGCTGGGGCGTCTACTCGGGCTACTTTCACCTTTCCGAGATCGCGGTGGTACCGGGCGAGCTGGTCGAGCCGGGTGCGCGCATCGGGGCGGTCGGCGCCACGGGTCGGGTCACGGCGCCCCACCTGCATTGGGAGCTGCGAGTCCTGGGCGAGGCGGCCAACCCGGTGCAGTGGCTGATGCGCGACGTGGGTCAGGTGCCCTGAGCCCCGCGGCCGAGCGCTCGGACGGGATCGCGACCGGCTTGGGCCCCGATCGCGCTGGACCCCGCCGGGTGCGGCTGGTATGCTCGGTCGGACGTGCCAGCGGCATGGCCGGGTCGGAAGGCTGTTGCCGCGACCCTGGCGCGGTGCGTCGATGCCCGCTTCTGCCCGATCGCCTTCGCCAACCTGCTTGCGTGGAGCTTCGGTCGTGATCCAGACCCTCAACCCGCATGCCTTCGACCTCAGCGACGAGGACCAGCGCGCGCTGCTGGCCTTCGGTGAGACCCAGCGCCTGGCCAAGGGCCAGCGGCTCTACGGCGAGGGCGAGTCGGTGAGCCGGCTCTGGTTCGTCCGCTCGGGTCGGGTGCACCTGACCAAGCTCTCCTCCAGCGGCGCCGAGAGCCTGGTGGCCTTCTACGGGCCGGGCCAGAGCTTCTGCGTCGCCGCCGCGCTCATCGGCGATCCTTTCCCCTGCTCGGCTCACGCGGCCACCGAGGTCGAGCTGGTGAGCATCCCGGCCGAGCGCTTCCTGGAGCTCTTCGAGACCCTGCCGGGCTTCGCCAAGCGGCTGCTGCGTGAGATGGCGCCGCAGTTCTGCGGCGCCCACTGCGATTGCGCGCTCAGCGTCGAGCGGGTCGACAAGCGGCTGGCCATCACCCTGCTGCGCCTGGACGAGCAATTCCAGGGCAGCGCCATCCCCTTCACCCGGCTGGAGCTGGCCCAGATGGTCAACACCACCGTCGAGAGCTGCATCCGCAAGCTCTCGACCTGGACCAAGGCCGGCTGGCTGGACGGCGGTCGTGGCGAGGTTCGGGTGCTCGATCGGCCAGCCCTCGAGACGATCGTGATGTCCGACTAGCGGGCACCGCGCCGGTCCGGGTTCGGCGCCGCCGCGACCCGCAGCGATCCGATCCTGACCGCGCGATCATACTCTGCCAGCACGCTGCTAACCCTTTCATCGCATCCTGCTCATGCGCGACCATGGTGCCGCGCCTAGGCTTCTCCCCGTCCTGCGGCCGGCTTGCCGGCCGATCGTCCGACGCCACCCCTTGGAGCATCGATCGTGAACATGCGCAGACCCCTCGGCCTGGTCGCCGTCGTCGCCGCGTTGGGCTTCGCCTACCTGGGCTGGACCTTCTTCAAGCCACCGGAACAGGCCAGCGGACCTATGCCGTCCGAGCCGGTGTCGCTGCAGGCGCCCGAGCTGCGGCCCGAGGCCGGCACGGCCGCCAAGCCGGGCGATCCGCAAGCGGGTGAAGCGAGCGCCGACGCGCCGACCGCCCCCGGCGCCGTGCTGGAGTCGGACGCCGGATCGGATGCCGGATCGGATGTCGGATCGGACGCCGGCGCGGATGCCGGCGCGGATGCCGGCGCGAGCGCGGAGACGGGTGATGCGCTGGTGGATCCGGCGGCCGGCGGCGGCGAGCAGGTCTTCGAGATCCTGCCGGGCGAGTCGGTGGCCCGCTTCGAGATCGACGAGGTCCTGCGGAACGTGCCGACGCATGTCCTGGGCCGGACCGATCAGGTATCGGGGCAGATCGCGCTCGATCCCGCCGACCCCGCGGCCGCGAGGGTGGGCGAGATCCTGGTCAACGTGCGCACCCTGGCCACCGACAGCGAGTTCCGTGACCGCAGCATCAAGAACAAGATCCTGTTCACCGACCGGTACGAGTTCGTCCGCTTCACCCCGACGGCCATCAGCGGGCTGCCGGCCAGCCTGGCGATCGGCGAGCGCGCCAGCTTCGAGATGACCGGCGACCTGGAGATCATCGGGACGGTTCGGCCGGCCAGCTTCGCGGGCAGCATCACCTGGGTCGCGCCGAACCGAATCGAAGGCAGCGCCAGCACGACCCTGCGCTACGACGATTTCGGCATCTCGATCCCGGCCGCCCGCTCGGTGAACGCGGTCGAGGACACGGTGATCCTCGGCCTCGACTTCGTGGCCGAGACCCGCTAGCCGCAGCGCCCGAGGTCCGATTCGCCCCTGCCGCATCGGGCCAGCAGCGCTCGGACGGGCGAGCCGGCCGGCCCGATCGCATCACGATGGGGCAGGCCGTGCCCTGCGGCGGTCGCGCCTATCCCAACAGCCAGAGGGCCAGGAAGGCGGCCACCCACAGCCGAGTCTCGCGGGCGAAGGCCTGGATGCTGCGGAACTCCGGCAGCCGCACCGATGCCTGCGCCCGACGGCCGAGCACCAGCTGGCCCGCCCGCAGGCACCATAGCCCGAAGAAGAGCGCCAGCAGCACGTCCCCCTGCCAGCCCAGCCAGGCGATGGCCAGCAGCTCGGGCAGCAGGGCGCGGGTGAGGGCCTCGGGCGGCGCCTCGGGCCCGTCCATCCAGGCCCGCTCGACCAGGGCCAGTCCGGGCAGGAAGAGCGCCAGCGGGGCCCAGGCCACGAACGCCGGCGCGGCCCCGACGCCCCAGGCGCGAAAGCCGATGAGCAGACAGGGCAGGCCGAGCAGCAGCTCGGCCAGGGCCGGCAGGCGGCGGTCCAGCGGCAGGCCCTCCGCCCGCAGCAGGCCCAGGAAGCCCAGGCCAGCGCCGAGCGCCATCAGCACGGCCGCCCAGGTGCGTCGCTCGGCCGAGGGCAGCAGGGCCAGGAAGGCCAGCAGCAGGATCGGGCAGAGCAGGAGCCCGAGGCCGGCCGGCGCGCCCAGGATGCGCGGGCGCCCGGCAGCCGGCGGCCGGCCGGCCTGCCGCCAGGCTGCCGGCCGAGCCAGGCCTTCACCCAGCGGAACCAGCCCGACCAGCGCCGCCAAGAGGATCAGGCTGGCGACATCGGGGGGTTCGGGAAAGAAGGCCAGGTAGAGCCCGCCCAGGCTGGCGGCGCCGAAGTGCGACCAGGCACGCCGATCCTGGGCCGATGCCAGAACGATCCGACGCGCTCCGCCGCTCCGAGCGCCCGAAACCGCGCCCACCTTCATGCGGCCCGGTAGATCGCGAAGCCGAGCAGGGTCAGCGCCGCCAGCAGCGCCGAGCCCCGGCGCAGCAGCGGCAGCCAGGCGCCCTGGCCGCGCCGCGCGGCCCAGCTGAAGCCCATCTGGCCGACCAGCACCAGCGGCAGGGTGCCGGCGGCGAAGCTGATCATCCACAGCGCGCCCTGGCCGGGCCCCGGCGCGGCCACCGCCGCACCGGCAGCGGTGTACAGGATGCCGCAGGGCAGCACCGGCGTCAGCAGGCCCAGGCCCAGCGCGCGGCCGGCCGGCGGCAAGCCCATCAGGCGCCGGGCGCCCGCGCCGTGCCAGCGACCCAGGAAGGCCGGGCCCCGGTCGCGGGGCGAGATGGCATAGGCCAGGAGCGGCAGCACCGCCACGGCCGCCAGGAGGGGCCAGCTGAGCAGGGGGCGCAAGGGGGCTCCGGCCGCCGCCAGGATCGCGCCCAGGCTGGCGTAGGCGCCGAAGCGACCCAGGTGGTACAGGCCCAGACGCGCCAGCGGCCGTTCCTCCGGCCGGCCCAAGAGGCAGGCCAGGGGACCGCACATGCCCATGCAGTGCAAGCCGCCGCCCAGGCCCAGCGCGAAGAAGGTCGCGCTGCCAGCCAGGGCCTGGGCCTGGTCGATGGTGCAGTGGAAGGGGTTCATGGCCCGATGAAGTCCAGCTGGGAGCGCACGACGGCCTCGCTGCCCAGGTCGCGCGTCTCCACCTGCACGGTGAAGCCACCGCGGTAGCTCGCCTGCGGTACCCGGACGATCAGGGGCAGGCGTTGATCGTCCAGGCTGTCCAGCTCGACCGAGGCGATCGGCAGCACCGCCTCGGCGCCCTCGGGCAGGATCGCCCGCAGCTCGAACTGGCTGCGCCGCGGCGTCTTGTTGACCAGGTGGACCTGGTACAGGTTCTGGTAGTACCCGTTCTCCAAGGCGTAGGGCGCGCCGGTCTGGCGGATCAGAGTGGCCTCGAAGGGCCGCCGGCCCGCCGCCGCGACGCTGAACCCGCCGGCCAGCAGCGCCAGCACCACCAGGTAGAGGTAGACCCGCGGCCGCAGCCAGCGCCGGCGCGCCGCGCCCTCCAGGCCGGCCAGCGAGTCGTAGCGTACCAGGCCGGTGGGCCGGCCCAGCCGGGTCATGATGTCGTCGCAGGCATCGATGCAGTTGGCGCAGCCGATGCACTCCATCTGCAGGCCTTCGCGGATGTCGATCGCCGTCGGGCAGACCTCGACGCAGCGCAGGCAGTCGATGCAGTCGCCGGCGCCGGCCTGGTGCACCCCGCCGCGCGGCTCGCCGCGGCGCTCGTCGTAGCCGATGACCAGCGAATCGTCGTCGGTCAGCGCCGACTGGAGCCGACCGTAGGGGCAGAGCAGCAGGCAGGTCTGCTCGCGGAACCAGGCGAAGTTGCCGTACAACGCGCCGGTGATGGCCGCCATCCAGACGAAGGCGCCCCAGTGCTCGCCGGGCGATTCGAAGATCCAGCGGCGCAGGTCGGCATAGCTCACGAAGTAGCTGATGAAGATGTTCGAGACCAGCACCGCGGCGCCCAGGTAGAGCGCGTGCTTGGTGGCCAGGATGCGCAGCTTGCGGCCGCGCAGTGGCTCCTTGGCCAGGCGCAGCTGGGCCTGCTTCGACCCCTCGAGCCAGCGCTCGATGGGCCGGAAGACGCCCTCGAGAAAGACCGTCTGCGGGCAGGCCCAACCGCACCAGAGCCGGCCCCAGATGGCCGTGATCACGAAGATGCCGATGACCCCGCCGGCCACCAGGAAGAACAGCAGCCAGGCGTCCTGGGCGTTGAAGGTCTGTCCGAAGAGATAGAATCGGCGCCGAACCAGGTCGATCAGGATCAGCGGCTGGCCGCCGACCTTCACCAGCGGCGCCAGGGCATAGACCGCGATCAGCAGCACGAAGGCGCGGCGCCGCCAGGTGGTGAAGCGTCCGGCCACGTCGGCCACGCGCACCTTCTGGCGCCGTCCGTCGGCCTGGATCGACCCCCGGCGCTGGTGCTGGGTCTGGATCGGCGGCTCGAGGCTCATCTAGGGCTCCTGGGTGCCCTGAGGCGCCTTGGGGTTGGGCGGCTCGCTGCCCTGCAGCGAGATGACGTAGGCGGCCACCTGCTGGATCTTCTCGGCCGACAGCGCGCCGCGCCAGGTGGGCATGCCCTTCTCGGGCACGCCCTGGAAGATGGTCAGGCCGATCTGCTCGGGCCGGCTGCCGTGCAGCCAGTAGGCATCGGTCAGGTTGGGCCCGATGTTGCCCTCGCCCAGGCTGCCGTGGCAGGCGAAGCAGGTCGATTCGAACACGGCCTTGCCGGCCGCCAGCGCCTCCGGATCGGCCAGCGCCGCCTCGACCTCCTCGGCCGTCGGGGGCGCGCCGCCCTTCTCCAGCTGCAGGGCCTGCAGCTCGGCCCACTGTTGAGCGTGGATCTCGCGGATGCTCGGCTCGGTGCCGAAGGTCTCGCGCGCGCCCCACCAGTAGAGGGCCAGCAGGATGGTCAGGACGAAAGTGCCCAGCCACCAGCGCGGCAGCTGGTTGTCGAACTCCTGAATGCCGTCGAAGTCGTGGTCGCGGACCACATCACGGCGCTCTTGCTTCATCGGGGGCTCCTCAATCGTTGTCGAGCGGCAGCAGGGACATTCGCTCCTGCCTGGGGCGTCGGGCGGGGCGCCACTGCCAGGCCACCACCGCGGCGTAGATGATCACGAAGGCCAGGAGGAAGACCAGAAGCCGCGGATCGGCCGGCAGGGCTTCCAGGATCAGGCTGCGCATGGTGAGCTCCTCAAGGTTGGATCTTGTGGTCCGCCCCCAGCTTCTGCAGGTAGGCGATCAGGGCGATCAGCTCGGTGTCCGGCGCGGCCGTCTCGCCCTCGGCCGTGAGGCCGTCCGCGATCGCGACCGCCTGGGACTCGGCCTGGTCGACGGCGCCCTCGATGGCCGCCGCGTCGTAGGGCACGCCCAGCTTGCGCATGGTGTTCATCACCCGTGGGATGCGGGCCGTGTCGAGCCGGGTGTCGGCCAGGAAGGCGTAGCTGGGCATGATCGAACCCTGCGAGGTCGAGCGCGGGTCCTGCATGTGGCGGTAGTGCCAGAGGTCGGGGTACTTGCCGCCGACCCGGGCCAGGTCCGGGCCGGTGCGCTTGCTGCCCCACTGGAAGGGGTGGTCGTACATCGACTCCCAGGCCTCGCTGGGATCGCCGTAGCGCAGGGTTTCGGCGACCAGGGGGCGCACCATCTGGGTGTGGCAGACGTAGCAGCCCTCGCGACGGTAGATGTCGCGGCCTGCCAGCTCCAAGGGCGTGTAGGGCAGGGCCGTCCGCTCCATGGCCACGGCCTTGTCGCTGAAGACCATCGGCAGGATCTGCACCATGCCGCCGATCAGCACCGCTACCAGGGCCAGCACGGTGAAGAGCAGGGCCTTGCCCTCGAGCAGCTCGTGCCAGGGCCGGCCGTCGACCATTCCGGCGCCGCGGGCGCGCAGCCGGATCACGAGGAGCACGAAGGCCGCGATCGCGATCAGGCTGGTCACGCCGGCCGGCGTCCCGCGCAGGCCCAGGGCCATCGCCAGCGCGAAGCCAAGCAGCGTCAGGCCGATCACCGGCGACCGCAGCAGGCGCAGGTTGCTCGGCCCCTCGGCCGCCGTCTCCACGCTCACCTGAGTGCTGACGACGGTGGCCTTGCCCGCGCGAGCCGTCTTGACCAGGTTCCAGGCCATCAAGAGGAAGGTCGACAGGTAGAGCAGGCCGCCCACCAGGCGCAGCATGTACATCGTGCGGCTGGCGGCGATGCTCTCCAGGAAGTCCGGGTAGAGCAGCGTGCCCTCGGGCGTCAGGGCGCGCCACATCAGGCCCTGGGTGATGCCGCTGACGTACATGGCGGCCATGTAGAAGACGATGCCGACCATGCCCAGCCAGAAGTGCAGGTTGGCCATGCGCTCGCTGTGCAGCTTGCTGCCGTAGAGCTTGGGCACCAGCCAGTAGAACATGCCGGCGGCCATGAAGCCGTTCCAGCCCAGGGCGCCGCCGTGGACGTGGCTGATCACCCAGTCGGTGTTGTGGGCCAGGGCGTTGACCGAGCGGATGCTCATCATCGGCCCTTCGAAGGTGGACATGCCGTAGAAGGTGATCGCGGCGGCGAAGAACTTGATCACCGGATCGGTGCGCAGCTTGTCCCAGGCGCCGCGCAGGGTGAGCAGGCCGTTGATCATGCCGCCCCAGCTGGGCGCCCAGAGCATCACCGAGAAGACCGTGCCCAGGTTCTGGGCCCATTCGGGCAGGGCGCTGTTGAGCAGGTGGTGCGGGCCGGCCCAGATGTACAGGAAGACCAGGGCCCAGAAGTGCACGATCGACAGGCGGTAGCTGTAGATCGGCTTGCCGATGGCCTTGGGCAGGAAGTAGTACATGATCCCCAGCACCGGCGTGGTCAGGAAGAAGGCCACCGCGTTGTGGCCGTACCACCACTGCACCAGGGCGTCCTGGACGCCGCCGAAGACGCTGTAGGAGTGCAGCGCCTCGGAGGGCAGGGCCAGGCTGTTGACGATGTGCAGCACGGCCACGGTCAGGATGCTGGCGATGTAGAACCAGAGCGCCACGTACAGGTTCTTCTCGTTGCGGATGGCCAGGGTCCAAAAGAAGTTCACCGCGAAGGCCACCCAGATCAAGGCGATGGCGATGTCGATGTACCACTCCAGCTCGGCGTACTCCTTGCCCTGGGTCAGGCCGAGCGGCAGGCTGATGGCGGCCGCCACGATGATCAGCTGCCAGCCCCAGAAGTGGATCTTCGACAGCAGGTCCGAGGCCATCCGCGTCTTGAGCAGGCGCTGGCTGCTGTAGTAGACCCCGGCGAAGATCATGTTGCCCACGAAGGCGAAGATCACCGCGTTGGTGTGCAGCGGGCGCAGGCGCCCGAACTGGATCCAGGGCAGCGAGCCGTTGCCGTTGAGCTGCCAGAAGGCCAGCTGGCTGGCGATGATGACGCCGACCAGCATGCCGACCGCACCCCAGAGCACCGAAGCCCATAGGAATCGGCGCACCGATGCGTCGTCGTAGGTCACCGTGCGTTCTTGGATCACGTATCGTCCTCCAGGGGCTTGATCGAGAGCTGCATCGAATGGTCCAGATCGTCGTTCTGGACGCTGTACACGAAGAGCAGGACCGCCAGGGCGGCCAGGATGAGGCTGATGAAGATCAGCAGCACCAGCACGTTCATCGGGTCACCATCCGGCTGGTGGTCAGGCTGACCAGGAGCGAGCTGGCCGGCATGGTCACCGCGCAGAGCAGGGGCGAGACCAGGCCGGCCAGGGCCAGGCTGACCAGGACCAGGTTGTAGACCCAGGCGAAGACCAGGTTGCCCCAGAGCGCCCGGCGCAGGGCCTGGGCCGTGGCGAAGAGCTCGGGCAGCCAGGCCAGCGAGCCGGAGGCGAAGCTGAAGTCACAGCGGTCGGCCAAGGGACTGTGCTCCCAGGCCGGGCTACCGCTGACCCGCGCCGCCTCCAGGGCCGGCGCGTCGTTGAGGCCATCGCCCAGCATCAGGCTGGGCGCGGCGGCCACCGCCGCGCGCTTGTCGGCCGGGCTGCAGGCGGCACGCGCCTCCTCGGGCGCCAGGCCCATCTCGGCCGCCATGGCCTGGACCCGACCCGGATCGTCGCCGCTGAGGAGGCCCAGGCCGAGGCCCATGTCCCGCAGGCGTGCCAGGGAGGCCGGTCCGTCCATCAGGCTGCGCTCGCGCAGCTCGAAGCTGGCCACCGGCCGGCCGTTCTGCCGCAGCTCGGCCCGCGCCTGACCCTGCGGATCCATCCGACGGCCCAGAAACCAGTCCCCGCTCGGGTCCACGAAGGCCACGCCTTCGCCGGGAATCTCGCGCGCCTGCCCGGTCTCCGGATAGGGCTCGCCCCGGGCGGCCAGCTCGCGGTAGATCGCCCGGCTGACCGGATGCCGGCTCGCGCCGGCAGCCCCCATCAGGGCCCGCCGTGCGGCCGGCTCGAGGCGATGGAGCTGCTCGGCGTCGGCCAGCTCCAGGTCGGCCAGGGTCAGCGTGCCGGTCTTGTCCAGCCAGACCTGGCGCACCTCGAGCAGGCGCTCCAGGAGGCCCGGCTGGCGCAGGGTCAGGCCCAGGCCCGCCAGGCGTTGGTCGGCCAGGCTGCGCGCCAGGGGAACGGCGATGCCCAGACCACAGGGGCAGGTGACGACGAGCACGGCGATGAAGACCTGCAGGGCCTGTCGTGGATCGCGCGGCCACCACCCGGCCAGGCCGGCCAGAGCCGCGCCGAGCACGAAGAAGGTGTAGGCCTTGACGCTCCAGCGCCAGAGCACGGGCAGCTCCTCCTGGCCACGGTCGCTGGGCAGCAGGCCGGCCAATGCCGACGCTTCGAAGTCGGCCGTCGCCAGCAGACGCGCCGGCCGATCGCTGATCAGCCGCGCCCCGGCCCGGATCGCATCGCCGGGTGCCAGCGCCACCGGCTGTCGCTCGCCGGTCAGCGATGCCAGGTCGAACTCCAGGCGCTGTTCCGCCGGGGCGACCGCGGATCCGTCTTCGGCCGGGCCGGGCTGTCCGCCGCGATCGAAGGCCGTCGGGGCGGGCGCCGGCGTGCCGGCGCGCCGGCCCTCGAGGCGTGCCTCGACCGGACAGAGGCTGCCCGGCTGCAGCAGCAGGCGTTGGCCGGCGCGCAGGCCAGCCCAGGGCAGCTCGCGCGGGCGCGGGTCGAGCACCGTCACGCGGGCCTGGCTGAAGGCCTCGGAGCCCAGCAGTCGGCGCCGATTGGACAGCAGCGTCCGCTCCTGCAGGAAACGGCCGAGCAACATGAGGGTGATGAAGACGTTGACCGAATCGAAGTACAGCGCCGTGCCGTCGCCCTGGGCGAAGGACCAGACCGAGCCGAGATAGGCCGCCAGGATGCCCAGCGAGACGGGGATGTCGAAGTGGGCGATGCCGTGGCGCAGCGAGCGCCAGGCGCGCCCGAAGAAGTAGCTCCCGCCGTAGGCCACGGCCAGGCTGGTCAGGGCCAGCGACAGGCCGCGCAGCCAGGTCTGCAGAGCCCCGCCCGTCTCGCTCAGGCCAAGGTAGAAGGGCAGGGCGAAGGACATCGTGTTCAGGCTGAGCGCGGCACAGACGCCCAGGCGCAGCATCAGGCTGCGGCTGGGGTCCTGCTCGCCGCCGGCCTCGCCGATCGGCCGCACCCGGTAGCCGAAGTCGGCCAGGGTCTCGAGGTAGGCGCGCAGGTCGAAGCGCTCGGGATCGAAGCGCAGGCTGAGCCGGCCCAGGGCGGCGTTGATGCCCAGACGGGCCAGCCCCTCGCGCCGGGCCAGCTTCTCGATGGCCCAGACGCAGGCGGCGCACTGGATGCCCTCCACCGCCAGGTCGAGGCTGCCCGCCCGAGCGCCCGGGCTCGCCTCGAGCCAATCCAGCTGCCCGCGGCGCTCGAAGTAGTCCAGCAGCGGGCGGATGCGGGTCGGCCGCAGCCGATAGTAGCCCTCGAGGCCGGCCTCGGAGAGCAGGCGGTGGACGGCCAGGCAGCCGGAGCAGCAATAGGCATCGCGCCGGCTGGCCGGCACCGGGTTGCCGCAGTGCAGGCAGAGGGCGGCGTTGCCGATGACAACGCCGCCCGACAAGGCGGGCGAGCTGGGGCCGATCTCCATGGCCCGCCAGGATACGCGACCCGGCGCTCAGCCCAGGATGACCTGCGTCATACTCCCGCGATCCGAACCCGGCTCCGGGAGCCGACCGTCCGCGCGGCGCTTGGCGGCGTCAGTCGATCTCGCGCAGCGCCAGGTCCTCGATCGCTTCGCGCTCCAGCAGCTCCTCCTCGACGCTGGCCAGCTCCTCGAGCGCATCGGCGATCCAGCGTTGGGCGACGCGGTAGCGCCGCGCACCCCCGCGGACCAGCACCGCGCAGGCCAGGGCTTCGGCGGCTTCGGCCGACTCGCAGCCGTGCCGATCCATGACCGAGGCAAGCAGCTGCTCGATCTCCTCGGCATGGCTGTTCAAGCAGTCGTTTCGGTCGAGGTTCTTGGACGACATGGAGCGCTCCTGGGGAGGAACCCCATCGGGTCATGGGCGGATCGCTGCGGCCATTTCGATCATACCACGGCCGATGGGGTGCCCATCGCCACCCAAACGCGACCTTGGCGGTCGCCAGGAGCCGGCCGAGGCCGAGGGCCGACTCGACTTGCCGACCGGCTGGCTCAGGGTCCGAGGTCGAAGATGCCAATGCGCCAGGACGCGAAGGGCGCCACGCAAACGCGTGGCGCCCTCGGGTCGATCGCGGGCCGCCGCCGGCGACTGCCGACGGGCTGGCGCGCCGAGCCGGCCTAGGGTGTCGGCAGCGGCGGCGGGACCGGCGGCGTGTTGAGCACCGGCGGCGGCGGGACCGGCGTCACGCCGCCCGGGCCGGCACCGCCGACCACCGCCACGCGCTCGGGGCCGATGCGTCGGCCCGAACGGTTGACCTCGGCCACCACGATCGAGTGGTCGCTGGCTGCGTTGCGGTCCAGCCAGGCCACCAGGGTCGAGGGGTTGTCGGAGGAGGCGATGTCGGGCGCGAAGCTGAAAGCGCTGCCGCCGGCCACCGAGTACTCGGAGCGGTAGGGGATGCCGTTGCGGTTGAGCTGGCGGATCTGCGCGTCCGGCGGGTTCGAGCCGTCGCGGCGCTCCCAGGTCAGGATGAAGCCGCCGAATCCGCCCAGCGAGCCCACGCTCGGATAGACGTCGTCGATCGGCGCCTTGCTCTGGGCCAGCTTGAGGATCGGTCCGTAGGGAAAGGCGTTCGAGTTGAGGCGACGGCCGAAGATGTCGCGGGTCGAGTCGGTGGTCGGCGTCTGCGACCAGACCACCAGGTAGTTGCCCGATGGCAGCTCGGCGGCCACCGAGGGCCGGCCCAGGTCGCCGCCCTGCACCACGTTGCGGCTCGAGGAGACCTCGAAGTAGCGGCCGACGGGCGACAGCTCCATGCTGTTGATGCTGACGTCGACGCCGTCCACCTGACGCCAGACGAAGGCGACCCGGTCGCCGCGGCCGCCGGTGGCCATGTAGGCCAGGTCGGGATAGGTCTCGTCGGCCGGCGAGGCGACCACCGGGAAGACGTTGGTCACGCGCTGGCCCGACGAGCTGACGAACATGCCGTAGATGTCGCGCGAGCCGGGGACCTCGGGCGGCTGGGGTGGCCCGCCCGGCGTCGCGGTCGGTCCGCCGGGCGTGACCGTCGGCTGGCCGGGAATCGGCAGGGTCGGCTGCATCGGCGCCTCGGACAGCCGACCGGCCGGGTCGACCAGGCCGGCCGGCGCGGCGGCCGGAGCGCCGTCGGGTGACGCGAGCAGCGGCGGCGGCGGAACCGTCGCGGGCGGCATCGGCGGCGGAACCGTCGGCTGGCCGGGTGCGGTGGTCGGCTGCCCGGGGACCGGCGGCACCGGAATGCCCGGCGTGGGCGTGGCCGAGGAGGACTGGCCGCCCGAGTCGTCGGTGTAGAAGACCATGAACTCGCCCAGCTGCGGGCTGTAGGTCAGGGTCGGGTCGCTCTGATTGCCCGGCGCCACCAGCAGCGGAATCTCGAGGCCCTGGACGATGCCGTTGCCGTTGAGGCGCGTGGCGTAGAGGTCCAGCCCGGTTCCGCCGCCCCGGTCCTCGGCCCAGACCAGGAGATAGCTGTTGTAGATCGGGCTGAAGCCGAGCGCCGGCGCCACCGGCCGGGCGTTGGTCTGGATCAGCGCCGCCTGCGCCGAGCCGGCCAGGAAGGGCAGGGCGGCGAGCATCGCGGCGGCGATCAGAGCGGGGGCGTATCGCTTGAGCATGGCCTTTGACTCCTTTCGGGCGCGCGTGGGCAGTACGGCGCTGTTCGGTCGATGACGAGCGGGTCTGGATGGATCGAAGGTGGATGATCGCTGACGGAAGGGTCGGTGGCGCTTGCCGGCCGCGACGATGGCCTGCGATCGCGCCGTCCATCACCCGGGACGGACACCGGGCGCCGGATCGGCGTCACCGGCTGGGCTAGGGGTACATCTTCTCGAGCATGCGCGGGAAGGCGGTCGTCTCGCGGACATGGCCCAGACCGCAGATCCAGGCCACCGTGCGCTCCAGGCCCAGGCCGAAGCCGGCGTGCGGCACCGCGCCGTAGCGTCGCAGATCCAGGTACCACTCGTAGTCGGCCCGATTCAAGCCGTGTTCGACGAAGCGTTGCTCGAGCAGCTCGGTGCGGGTGGTGCGCTGGCCGCCGCCGACGATCTCGCCGTAGCCCTCGGGCGCCAGCAGGTCGACCGAGCGGCAGACCTCGGGCCGCCCTTCGACGGTCTCCATGTAGAAGGCCTTGGCCGCGCTCGGGTAGTGGTAGACGAAGACCGGCCGGTCGAACTGCTCGGCCAGGAAGGTCTCGTGCGGCGCGCCGAAGTCCTCGCCCCAGGGGAAGTCCGGGAAGTCGCCGGCCCGGAGGCGCTCCACGGCCTCGTCGTAGCTGAGCCGCGGGAAGGGCGCCTGGATGGCCTCGAGCCGCGTCACGTCGCGCTCGAGCACGTCCACCAACAGCTGGCGGTGCTCGGCCAGCACGGTCTGGACGATGTAGCTCAGGAACTGCTCCTCGACCGCCATCACGTCCTCGAGGTCGGCGAAGGCCATCTCCGGCTCGACCATCCAGAACTCGGTCAGGTGGCGTCGCGTCTTGGACTTCTCGGCCCGAAAGGTCGGCCCGAAGCAGTAGGTGCGCCCCAGAGCGGCGATGGTCGCCTCGTTGTAGAGCTGGCCGCTCTGGCTCAGGAAGGCCGGCTCGCCGAAGTAGTCGGTGGCGAAGAGCGTGCTGGTGCCCTCGCAGGCGGACGGGGTCAGGATCGGCGTGTCGACGTTGACGAAGTCGTGGCTGTCGAGCCAGTCGCGGATGGCCTTGACGATGCTGGCCCGGATGCGGAGGATGGCCGCCTGGCGCGGCGCGCGGATCCACAGGTGGCGCTGCTCCATCAGGAAGCCGGTGCCGTGCTCCTTGGGCTGGATCGGGTAGTCGGGCTCGGCCAACGAGACCAGCTCGATGCCCTGGATGCCCAGCTCGAAGCCGCCGGGCGCGCGCGCGTCGGCGCGCAGGCTGCCGGTCAGCTCGACGGCCGACTCCTGGGTCAGCGTGGTCAGGATCTCGAAGGCGGCCTCGTCGAGGTCCTTCTGGAAGCCGACGGCCTGCAGCAGGCCGCTGCCGTCGCGCAGCATCAGGAACTGCAGGCGCCCCTTGTCGGTGCGGTTGTGGACCCAGCCCTGGACGCGGACCGACCGACCGTCGTGCTGGGCGGCCTCGCGGATGCGGATGAGGGGCGGTCGGATGGGTGCGTCCTCCACGGCGTTCTCTCCTCGCAAGCGAAGTCGGGAGGTTCCTGCCTACAACGGGCCAGGCCTCCGAGGCGTTCGGCTCGATTTGCCCGGGCTTCGGCTGGACGCGCATGACGCACGACCCGCGCCCGGGATGCGGCGGCCGCGAAGCCCCATTATAAGGGTCGAGGCCATCCGACCAAGGCCGCGCGTGTCGAGCCGCGCGCGACGACGGTCCGGAGGTCCCAAGCGACCGGCTCGGCTCCGGCCCGACTGGTCAGCCCCGGCTCGGCGTGGCATGATCGAGACCGGGGCCCTGCGGGGCTCCATGGATGCCGCTGCCCAGGCCCGATGGCCCGGGGCCACGCGATGCCGGCGCGAGCCCGGCCCGAACCAGGAGAGATCCGCCGTGAGGAATAGGTTGTGGATGCCGATCGCACTGCTGGCGCTCTTGGTGGCGCCGGGTCTGAGCCTGCGGGCCTCCGCCCGGCCGGCCGGCGAGGGCCCCTTGGAGGTCTATACCAGCTTCGTGGATCAGGCCGGCCTGGAGATGCTGTTGGCGGCCGACCTGGACATGGCGCCGCCACGCCGGGTCGACGATGGCTACGCCGTGGAGCTGGTGCTGGCACCGCTGGAGCACGCTGCGCTGGCCCAGCAGGGCCTGCCGCTCGAGCTCTGGCGCAACGCCGAGGGCCTCAGCGCGGCCGAGCAGTCGGTCATCGACCAGAACCAGGGCTTCGCCGTCTACCGTTCGTGGGACGAGGCGGGCGGCATCCGTGACGAGCTCTACCAGATCGCGGCCGAGCATCCGGGCTTCGTCGACCTGCGGGTGCTGGGCACGACCCACCAGGGCCGCGAGATCATCGCGCTCAAGGTCACCAACGAGGCGGCCGACGTGCCGGACGGCAGCCGGCCGGCCGTGCTCTACAGCTCGCTGCAGCATGCCCGCGAGTGGATCGCCATCGAGACCAACCGACGCCTGCTGCATCACTTCGTCGACAACTACGGCGTCGATCCGGAGATCACCGACCTGATAGACGAGAACGAGCTCTGGTTCGTCATCTGCGCCAACCCGGATGGCTACCAGTACACCTTCGAGGGCCAGCGCCTGTGGCGCAAGAACATGCGCGACAACGACGAGGACGGCGTGATCGGCAACGCCGACGGCGTCGATCCGAACCGCAACTTCGATGCCCACTGGAACTACGACATCAACGGCTCCTCCGGCACGCCGAGCAGCGAGACCTATCGTGGCCCGTCGGTGGCCAGCGAGCCCGAGACCCAGGCGATGCAGGGCCTGATCGAGCGTGTCCATCCGCGTCTGCAGCTGAACTACCATTCGGCGGCCGAGCTGATCCTGTACGCCGTCGGCTGGCAGGATCAGACCGAGTCGGTCGATCACCCGATCTTCGTGGCCCTGGCCGGCACGCCCGACAACCCGGCCGTGCCGGGCTTCCTGCCCGAGCTCAGCTCGGGCCTGTACATCACCAACGGCGAGACCTGCGACTACGCCTACGAGAGCCAGGGCGTGCTCTGCTACACGCCCGAGCTGTCGACGCCGCCGCCGGGCAGCAACACCGGCTCCAGCTTCATCTTCCCCGACGACGAGGAGCTGGTGCAGGGCGAGTTCCTCAAGAACCTGCCCTTCGCGTTGGACATCGCCCGGTCGGCGGCCGATCCGGAGAACCCGGTCTCGCATCTGGGCAACACGGTCGAGCCGATGATCGTCTCGGAGTTCAGCCTGTCCTACGGCTCGCCCCAGACGGTGCAGGTCAAGGCCAAGCGCAGCCTGGGCGAGCTGACCCTCAAGTATCGCATCAACGACGGCGCCGAGCGGAGCGCGCCGACCGCCGAGTGGGCGGGCGGAGAACGCTACGGCGTGGCCGGCAGCGTCTACTACCACATGCTGCGCGGCCAGGTCGAAGGCGCCCAGCCGGGCGACGAGGTCGAGGTCTGGTTCGAGGCCCAGACCGGGGCCGAGGCGGTCCGGAGCGAGCCCTTCCGCTACGCCCAGGTCTCCGACTCGGGACGGCCGGTGCTGGTGCTGGCCGCCGAGGACTACAGCGGCATCGCGCCGCCCTACGACAAGACCGACGGGCCGAGCTACCTGCAGCCCTACCTGGATGCCCTGGCGGCCGCCGGCTACCCGGCCGACGTCTACGACATCGACGCGCGGGGCCGTCTGGCGCCGGATGCGCTGGGCGTGCTGAGCCACTACGCTGCCGTGGTCTGGTATACCGGCGACGACTATCTGCCGCGACAGGCCAGCGACGTGGCCCAGGCCGATCGCGCGCGCCTGGCCAACGAGACCCAGCTGGCCCTGCGCGACTTCCTCAACGAGGGCGGCCGCCTGCTGTGGAGCGGCAAGTACGCCGGCTATCCCTATACCGGCGGCAGCGGCCTGGGCCTGCAGAACGACTTCATGCAGTACTACCTGAGCGCCTACAGCCAGTCGACCGCCGGCGAGATGCCGGTCGACCTGCCCAACCCGGCCGGCGAGGGCGGCGGCTGGTGGTCGGGCTCGGCCAGCAACCTGAACGTCACGGTCGGCCGCGACTTCGACCTCTCCGGCGCCACGGCGCCGATCACCTTCAGCTTCGGCAGCGTCTGGGAGATGGAGCCGGACTTCGACTACGGCTACGTCGAGATCTCGACCGACGGCGGCGCCAGCTGGTCCAGCCTGCCCGACCTCGACGGTCGGCTGACCGACGCCAACCCGAACAACGTCAACGACGGCTGGGGCCTGACCGCTGCCGGCCAGGGGCGGCTGCGCTTCGACCTCTCGGCGCAGGCCGGCCTGACCACCCCGCTGAGCCTGCGCCTGCGCTACGAGACCGATCGCGGTCAGAACCTGGGCGCCTGGTACGTCGACGACCTGTCCTTGGACGATGCGACCGGCAACCGCTACGCCAACGACCTGAACAGCGACTTCGGCGACTGGACCGTCTCCGGCTGGCTGGGCGTGCCGATCCGCACCCGTCCCAACGTCGCCGCGGCGCCGATGGCCGGCCTGGGCACGCCCTTCGCCGGCCTCGAGATCGCGCTGCTGCCGCCGGGCGAGGGCAACCAGGACAACTACACCCTGTACGAGCCGACCTCGAACGTGATGCCGGCCGAGGACTACCCGCAGTTCAACAGCTGGGCCGGCGCCAAGTTCGACCTGCCGGGCAACGCGCCGCATTCGGGCGACGGCTACCTCTGGTCGGGCGAGACGACCTACACCTACCAGCAGCTGACCCGGACGGTCGATCTGACGACCGAGTCGGCCGGCGAGCTGAGCTTCTGGGTCTCGCGCCAGACCCGCGACCCCTACGACGCCTTCTTCGTCGAGGCCCGGCCGGTCGGCAGCGACGCCTGGACCACCTTGCCCGACGCCAACGGGCACAGCGCGCCAGACCAGGGCCTGCAGTGCGCCGATCTGGGCCGATTCGGCGCCTTCGAGCAGAACTACGACCGCTTCCCGCGCCTGGTGCGCTACATGACCCGCAACGCCGACGGCGGCTGCGACCCGGCCGGCACCAGCGGCGAGTGGAACGCGGCCAGCGGCGCCAGCGATGGCTGGGAGCTCTGGTCGATCGACCTGAGCGCCTATGCCGGCGCCGAGGTCGAGCTCTCGATCAGCTACCTCAGCTCCCGTCTCATCTTCCCGGGCGTCTTCCTGGACGACATCGTCCTCTCGACCGGCGAGACGACCGGCTTCGAGACCGACCTGGGCGGCTGGTCGGTCTCGGGTCAGGACCGTGCCGACACCGGTGCCGTGCACGAGGCCAACTTCCGGCTGGCCCGCGAGGCCGACTATCCCAACCGGACCAGCCCGATCGTGGTGACCTTCGACACGATCCTCCTCGGCTTCGGCCTCGAGGGCGTGGCGGACGTCGCGACCCGCGACACCCTGATGACGCGCGCGATGGGCTACCTGCTGCGCGACTACGTGCCGCCGGATCGCGGCCCGGAGCCGATCTTCCTGCCGCTGTTGCGGCGCGACTGAGCTGGCGCGCCGGCGCCAGATCCTGGGCGAGGGCCCCGTGCGCCAGGCGCCGGGGCCCTCGCATTCCGATTTCGACCTGCGGCGTCCGCGGCGCGACGCGCCATCCGCGCGGTCGGCGCATTGCACAGGATGAGCCAGAGCATGAACTCAACCCCCGAGTCCGATCCAGTCCCCGGCCTCCGCATCCGGGCCTTTCGCGAGGCCGACTATCCGGCGGCGGTCGCCCTGGTCAACCGCTGCTTCCCCGAGTACCCGGACACGGTTGCCGACTGGACGCATGGCGACGCCCACCGCAACCCGAAGCTGGTCTTCCAGCGCCTGGTGGCCGAGCTCGACGGGGCGATCCGGGCGGTCGGCTTCTACGGCCAGTACGAAGGCATGTTCCATCCGCGCAAGTTCGGCTGGGAGGTCTCGGTCGATCCGGACTGGCGTCGACGCGGCATCGGGGGCGCCTTCTACGCGCAGGTCCTGTCCGCGCTGGAAGCCCACGACCCGATCACGCTCTGGACCGAGGCTCGCGAGGACCATGCCCACAGCCGCCGCTTCGTCGAGTCGCGCGGCTACGTCGAGGTCATGCGCGAGTGGGAGAACCACCTGCGGCCGACCGACTTCGACCCGGCCCGCTGGGAAGGCCGCATCGAGCGGGTGATCGAATCGGGCATCCGCATGGCGACCTACGCCGAGCTGGAGCGCGAGGACCCCGAGTTCTTCGTCAAGCTCTTCGACCTGGTGATGGAGGTCGACCGGGACGTACCCTCGCCCGAGGCCAGCACGCGGCCGGACTTCGCCCTCTGGGTCGAGCGCCTGCGAAGCAACCACAACCTGATCGCCGACGGCTACTTCATCGCCGTCGACGGCGAGCGCTACGTCGGGCTGAGCACGCTCTACCGATCGGAGGCGGCCGAGTTCCTGTACACCGGGCTGACCGGCGTGCGCCGCGACTGGCGGCGACGGGGCATCGCCCTGGCGCTGAAGCTGCGGGCGATCGAACACTGCCGGCGCGAGCAGGTGCCCTTGGTCAAGACCTGGAACGCCAGCACCAACACCGGCATGCTCGGCATCAACGAGGCGCTCGGCTTCGTGCGGCAGCCGGCCTGGATCAACTACGCCCTGCAGCTGGCGGAGGATCCGGCCGAGGAGCCCGCCGCAGACTCGGCCGAATCCGGCGGCTAGCCGCCGGTCGGGCTCGCGGTCCAGCCCTGCTGGGCCAGGAAGCGCATCAGCGACTCGCCCAGCTCGGCCCACTGCCAGTCGCGGATCCAGCTCGGTTCGCCCAGGTCCAGCTCGCGCGGCGGCCGATCGGGCCAGAGCGCGACCTGGTCCAGGTGGCGGGCGGGCCAGATCAGCCCGGCCGAGAGCGCCAGGCGGTCCGCTTCGGCCTGGCGCCAGCGCTTGAGCGCCGTCAGGCGATCGCGGGCCTCCGGAGTCCAGGGGTTGCGGCCGGCCGGTTTCGGCCAGGGCAGCGGCGGCGCGGCCTTGCCCCGCGCGAGGGCCGCCCGCAGCTCGCAGCCGCGCCGGCCGAGCGTTCGCCGGCCGATGCCCTGGATCCGATCGATCGGCGTGTCGGGCGCCTCGGCCAAGGTCAGCATCGCCTGGTTGTGCATCACGTAGTGGGGCGGCCGGCCCATGGCCAGGGCCTCGGCCTCGCGGAAGATGATGAGCTCGCGCAGCACCGCCCGGCCGCGCGGGCTCAGGTCGCGGGCCCCCTTCATCGTCAGGCAGGCCGCCTCGGGCGGCGCCGGCGCCTCGTGGCGCACCTCGGACAGGCGCCGACACTCCTCGGCCACCCAGGCCTGGCGGCCCAGGGCGGCGATCCGGGCCGCCAGGGCCTCCTGTAGCGCCAGCAGCCAGGCCACGTCGTCGGCCGCGTAGGCCATCGCGTCCTCGGGCAGCGGTCGGATCGACCAGTCCATCCGCTGCAGGCGCTTGGACTTGTTGTCCATCTCGACGCCCAGGATCTCGAGCAGGACGTTGGCCAGGCCGGTGCGCTCCAGGCCCAGCAGCTGGGCCGCGATCGAGGTGTCGTAGAGCGCGCCGATGTGGAAGCCGAAGTCGCGATCCAGCGCGCGCACGTCGTAGGACGCCGAATGGAAGACCGTGAGCAGCTTCGGGTCGGCCAGGGCTTCGCCGAGCCCCGAGAGGTCCTTCAGCGCCAGCGGATCCAGGAGCAGCAGCCGGCCGTCGGGCAGGCCGACCTGGATGAGCGCGACCTGCTCGGGGTAGCGGTGGAAGCCGTCGGCCTCCATGTCGACCGCCAGGGCCGAGGCGCCCCGGATCTGCGGCAGCAGCGTCTGCCAGGCGGCCTCCTGATCGATCAGCCGGTAGGCCGGATCAGCCATCGTCCAGGCCCAGTCGATGCAGCTCGCCCTCGAAGGCCTCGCGACCGGTGTAGTGCCAGACCTGCAGGCCCAGCCGGGCGGCGGCCTCGGTGTTGCGCGGCTTGTCGTCGACGAAGAGCGTGGCCTCTGGCGGGGCGCCCAAGGCCTCCAGGGCGGCGAGGTAGGCCTCGGGCTGCGGCTTGCGCCGGCCGGTGCGGTGCGAGAAGTGGGCCATGTCGAAGTCCGCCTCGAATCGGGCGATGAAGGGCTCGTGGTCCGGTGCGCTGTTGGACAGCAGGCCCAGGCGCGGACCCCGGGGCCCGCGGAGCCCGGCGATGCGGGCCAGCAAGGTCGCGTCGAGCCGGGCCCAGCAGGTCGCCGCCTGGATGTCGAGCAGGGCTTCGAGCGCCTCGGCTTCGACCGGGATCTCGAGGGCCTCGAGGATGGCCGACCAGTACGCCTCGCGGGTCAGGCAGCCGGTCGAGTAGCGCTCCCAGAGCGGGTAGGTCTCGGGCCGGTTGCGCGCGGCGTGGACGGCGCGGCTGTCGAGGCCCGCGGCCAGGCCGGCCAGGCCGCGGTCGGCCGCGGCGCGATCCGGTTGGGCGATGACCCCTTCGACATCGAAGAGCAGGGCGCGGATGGGTCGAGGCATGCCTTCCTCCAGCGGTCGGCGCAGACGTCGGGGCTCAGTATATGGGAGGGGCATGCGGCCCGCGAATCCGGACGCGCCGTCGCGGGCAGCGTCCCGCGCCTGTCGCGATGCCGTCCCCGATCTGTCGCCGTCGGGCTGGCGGGGCCGGCCGGCCGGACCTAGGCTGGAGCGGTCCCATGCACCCGAGGGAAGCCCATGCGCGACGAACCCGCCCATGCGATCCTGGCCGGCGGCACCCGGATCGCCGACCTGCCCAGCCGCGAGAAGCCCCGCGAGCGCCTGCTCGGCCTGGGTGCCGGCGCCTTGTCGACCGCCGAGCTGCTGGCGATCCTGGTGGGCAGCGGCCAGCCCGGGCTGAGCGCGCTGGACCTGGGCCACGCGCTGCTGGCCCGCTTCGACCTCGAGGGGCTGGCGCGTGCCTCGGCCGAGGAGCTCTGCGGGCAGCCGGGCTGCGGTCCAGCCCGGGCGGTGCGGATCAAGGCGGCCCTCGAGCTGGGCCGGCGGCTGCTGGCGCCGTCGTCCGAGGAACGGCGGCGGATCCGATCGCCGGGCGACGCCGCGGCCATGCTATCGGCCGAGATGGCCGACTTCGAGCAGGAGCATCTGCGGGTGCTGCTGCTCAACGTGCGCCACGAGGTGCTCGGGGTTCACGAGGTCTACAAGGGCTCGATCTCGGCCAGTCCGGTGCGGGTGGCCGAGGTCTACCGCGAGGCGATCCGGCGCAACGCGGCCGCGATCATCGTCGCCCACAACCACCCCTCGGGCGACCCGGCGCCCAGCCCGGACGACGTGCGGGTCACGCGCCAATTCGTCGAGGCCGGCCGGCTGCTGGACATCGAGCTGCTCGACCACGTCGTCGTCGCCCGACGCGGCTGGGTCTCGATGCGCGAGCGTGGCCTTGGCTTCGGGGGGCGCTGACGCGCTGGGTGCCGTCGCCAGCCACCCGATGGCCCGGCGGCTCGATTTCGGTGCCCCCCGCGGCGACGGCTATAATGCGGGTCCTACCAGGAGCGAGCACGACCATGTTCGAAGCGAGCCCGGCGCCCGAGGCCGAGACCCCGGCCGAGCGCGTCTTTCCCGATACCGGAATTCGACTGGGCGGCCCCTTCCTGGCCTTCTACGAGCACTATGGTCCGGCGCTTTGCGGCCCGCCTCTGACCGAGCGGTTGGATGAGGCCGGCGTGCCCACCCAGTACTTTCGCCATCTGGCGCTGCAGGAGCCGACGCCGGGCCGCGTCGCGCTCAAGCCGCTCGGGGCGGCCTGGCTGGCCGAGCATGCCCCCGGCGATGTCGAGCCGGGCGGCTTCGAAGGCCGGGCCGTCGAGCGCATCGACCTGCGGGGCCGTCTTCCGGTTCATCCCGAGCGCATCTACGCTCGACGACCGCTGGTCGACATCCGATACCTGGTGGTGCATCACAGCGGCGCCGCGCCCAGCTTCGGCCCGGAGGCCATCGCCGCGCAGCACGTCGAGGGCAACGGCTGGCCCGGCATCGCCTACCACTACGTGATCGACGCGTCGGGTCGGGTCTTTCAGACCCAGGACCTGACGGTGCTCTCGTACCATGCGGCGCAGTTCAACCCGGTCGCGGCCGGCATCGCCCTGGCCGGCGACCTGTCGACGGCGCTGCCGCCCGAGCCGCAGCGGCTCGCCGCGGCGCAGCTGCTGACCGAGCTCTGCCTCGACCTCGGCCTGGCGCCCGACGCGGTGCGCGGCCATGGCGAGCTGGTCGGCACCGGCTGCCCGGGCGCGCGCTTCCTGGGCGAGTGGAAGCCCCGGCTCCTGAGCGACATCGAGCGCCAGCTGCGCCACCAGCCTGCCGGCCAGAGCGCCGCCGGCTCGGTCTGAGCCCGATGGATCTGGCGCAGCTGCGGCCATCCGCGCCGGGCGAGGCCCGAGCGGACGGCGCGGCCTACCCGGTCGTGCTGGAGGTCTTCGAGGGGCCGCTCGACCTGCTTCTGACGCTGATCCGGCGCGAACAGCTGGACATCACCAGCGTGGCGCTGGCCCAGGTCACCGACCAGTACCTGGCCCATCTGTCGCGGCTCGAGGCGATCGACGCCGGCGCGATCGCCGAGTTCTGCGAGGTGGCCGCCAGCCTCATGCTGATCAAGAGCCGCGCCTTGCTGCCCCGGACGGTGACCCCGGACGACGAGACCGACGAGGACGCCCAGGCCCTGGTCGAGCAGCTGCGCGCCTATCGGCGCTTCAAGCAGGTGGCCGAGGACCTCGGCCACCGGGAGCGTGCCGGCCTGCGCGCCTTCGTGCGCACCGCGCCGCCGCCCGACCTCAAGCCCGAGATCAAGCCGGGCGAGGCCTCGGTGGCCGACCTTGCGGCGGCCTTCGAAGCCGCCCTGGCCCAGCTGCTGGTCGAGGCCGAGCCCGAGGCGGCGGCCGAGCCCCCCGTCGAGCGCCGGCAGATCCGGCTGGGCGATCGGTTCCGCGAGATCCGTGGCCTCCTGGCCAGCCGGGGCCGGGTCTCCTTCCGCGAGATCCTGCTCGGCGAGCGGCGCGATCGCGAATTCGTGATCGTCAGCTTCCTGGCGGTGCTCGAGCTGCTGCGCCGCCGCTTCATCCGGGCGGTCCAGACCGAGCTCTTCGGCGACATCGATCTGGAGGCGCGGCCCGAGGCCGAGGGCTGGCAGGCGGCCGAGCTGGGCGAGCACGAGTCCTTCCTGGACGAGGCGCCGCCGGCCGAGGATGCCGCGGAGGACGGGCGTTGAGCCGGCCGGATCTTCGAGCCGAGCCGCTCCGCCGGCGCCTCCCGCGCCTCGTCGGACTGACCCTCGTCCTCGTCGGCCTGGTCTGCGGCCCGACGGCTGGAGCGGCGCCCAAGCCATTTGGCCTGCCCTTCGCCGAGCCGGCCGGACCGGCGACCTGGTACATCGCCCAGCCCTTCGGCAACAGCGTCTACGCCTGGTACGAGCGGGCGACGCTCTACGACAGCGCCCAGGGCATGCACATGGGCCTGGACCTGGCGGCGCCTTGCGGCACGCCGGTGCGGGCCATCGGGGACGGCGTGATCCTGAGCGTCGACGGCCGTGGCGGCGCCCTGCCGCACAACCTGATGATCGATCACAACAACGGCTTCGTGTCGTTCTACGGCCACCTGCGCGATCGGGCCCCGGTGTCGGTGGGGCAGTACGTTCGGCGTGGCGACCTGGTCGCCTACTCGGGCGACATGTACGGAACCTGCGTCGACTCGCCGCACCTGCACCTCGAGCTGCGCGACCCCACGCTCGGCCGCTTCTTCAACCCGGTGACGCTGATCGACGCCGATTGGGACAGCCTGATGCTCTTCGGGTCGGCGCCGCTGGCCTTCGAGCGGGATCTGGACGCGCCGCGTCGCTGGCAGAGCCTGGACGATCAGCCCGAGCTGCGGCTGGGCGGCAACCTGCTCAACGACTACGCCCAGCCCTGGCCCGGCGGCGGCCGATGAGCCCCCGCCGCCTGGCCCTGCTGGTGACGGCCGCCGCCCTGTCGGTCGGCGCGGCGGGCGCCTTCAGCGTCGGTCCCTCTCTGGAGCTGCGCATCGCCGAGCTGGCCGCGCGCCTGGTCGGCACGCCGACCAGTCCGCCGGCCACCGCCACCAGCCGCCCCCTGCCGACCGCCATCGCGGTGGCCGCGCTGGGTGATCTGCCGGTCCGTCAGGCCGAGGCCGGCAGCGCCGGCGCCGCCTTCGGGCGGATCCGCCAGCTCAGCTTCGACGGCTGCTGTGCCGCTGCCTGGTGGGCAGCCGACAGCCAGGCGCTTCACGTGCTCGACCGGCCGACCGGCGCCGCGCAGACCGGCATCTATGCCTTGGATCTGTGGCCGCCCGGCGCCTTGCCGCGGATGGTCGATACGCGCACCGACATGATCGATTCGGGAACGCGGCTCCTGGTGCGACCGGCCGGCGAGTACAGCATCGTCAAGGATGTCGAGACCGGTCTCGAGTGGCCGCTGCCCACCGACGGCAACCCGGTGCGGCTCTCGCCGGACGGGCAGCGTGCCGTCTGGTGGGATGCCGCCGGTGGACGGGCACAGGTCGATGGCCTGGGCCGGGTCTACGCCTCGGGCATCGATGGCCGGGACCCGCGCGAGATCGGTGCCCTGTGGGGCATCGACGTCATCGGATTCCAGCCGGATGGGCGGCATGTGCTGGTCCTGGGCCGCCCCATGCGCGACCGGCCGCTCTACGTGCTGTCCCGACTGGACACCGACAGCGGGGCCATGCAGGAGCTGGCGCGCGGCCTATGGCTCTCGAACGTGCTCCTGTCGCCGGGCGGCAGCTGGCTGGCCTACACGGTCAGCCTGGACGTGGACCAGCCGGAGGCCAACGGCGTCTGGGTGGCGCCGACCACGCCCGGCCTGGCGCCGCCGCGTCGGCTCGAGGTGCATGGCGCCTATCGCTGGCGCGACGATGCGCGGCTGGTCTACGTGCCGATGCTGCCCGGCGCCGGCGCCCACGCCCTGGTGGAGCTGGACGCCGCCCAATTCAGCTCCAGCCTGCTCTTCGATCCGGCCGAGCTGCCGATCCGAATCGCGGGCAACGACTGGTCGATCGCACCCGACGGCAGCAAGCTGGCATTTCGTTCGGCCGACGATCGAAACCTGTGGGTCGTCGAGCTGCCCCGATGAGCGAGCCGGGACGGGTGAGCGAGCCGGGACGGGCGGATGCCATGCTGATTGGCCGGTCCGCGCATCTCTGCTAGGTTTGCTGACATGTTGACGGATCCCGACTCGCTGGCGGTGCCCGGCCCGCACCGCATCGCCTTGCACGGCTATCCGCGCCTGGTCGAGTCGTTCGGCCGCGCCGCGCGCAGCGGGCGTGTCGGGCATGCCTATCTGCTGGCCGGTCCGCCCGGCGTGGGCAAATGCCAGGCGGCGCGATTCTTTGCCCAGGCGATCCTCTGCGGCGCCGAGCCGGCCGAAAGGCGACCCTGCGGCCATTGCCGCAGCTGCCGCCTGGCGGCCGAGGACGGTCTGGCCGACCTGCGTCGGGTCGACCCGCCGCTCAAGGTCGAGGCGGTGCGCGCCCTGCAGTCCGAGCTGGCCCTGGCGCCGGTCGAGGGCGGCCGGCGCGTGGCCCTGCTGCCCGAGATCGAGCTGGCTTCGCCGAGCGCGGCCAACAGCCTGCTCAAGACCCTCGAGGAGCCGCCGGCGCAAGCGATCCTCCTCTTGACCAGCGCGCAGCTGTCGGCGGTGCTGCCCACCATCCGTTCGCGCTGCCAGGTGCTGCAGATGAGCCCGATTCCGACCGAGCGCGTCGCCCAGTTGCTGATCGAGGCGCATGGCCTCGCGCCGGATCGGGCCGAGCTGCTGGGCCGGCTGTCCGGCGGTCGCCTGGGCTGGGCCCTGGCCGCGCTGCAGGACCCGAGCCTGCTCGAAGCGCGGCAGCTCTGGCTGGACGGACTGGGCGCGCTCCTGGCCGAAGGCCGGGTGGCGCGCTTCGAGCGGGCCGAGGCCCTGGCGCGAGAAGCCGCCGAGCTGCCGGTCGGCCTGGCGATCTGGATGGGCTGGTGGCGCGACCTGCTCCTGCTGCTGCACGGGGTCGAGGCGCCGCTGATCAACCGCGACCGGCTGGACGGCCTGCGTCGCGCGGCCGGTCGCTATGGCGTCCCGGAGGCCATGGCCGTCCTGCGATCGATCGAGGAGGCGCTGCGACGCCTCGAAGCCAACACCAACCCCCGGCTGACGCTGGAGGTTCTCTTCCTGGAGCTGCCGTCATGAAGCCCGCCGTCGGGGTCCGCTTCAAGCGGGCCGGAAAGATCTACTACTTCGAAGCCGCCGACTGTCCCGACATCGGCATCGGTCACCAGGTGGTGGTCGACACCAGCCAGGGCCGCGAGCTGGGCCGGGTGGTCATCGCGCCGGATCAGCTGGTCGAGGCCCGGCCCGCCGGTCGGCTCAAGCCGATCGTGCGGGTCGCTTCCTCCGAGGATCTGGAGGAGCAGCGGCAGCTGCGCGGACGCGAGTCCGAGGTGCTCGGGGAGGTGATGTCCGAGATCGTGCGCTTGAAGCTGCCGATGCGGGCGGTGATGGCCGAATACAGCTTCGATGCCAGCCGTCTGACGGTCTACTTCGTCAGCGAGGAGCAACGGGTCGACTTTCGCGACCTGGTGCGCGACCTGACCAAGCGCTACGACGCACGGGTGAACCTGCGCCAGATCGGGCCGCGTGACCGCGCCAAGCTGCTCGGCGGGATCGACCGCTGTGGCCGCGAGCTCTGCTGCACCACCTGGATGCCCGACTTCCAGCCGATTCAGATCCGGATGGCCAAGAACCAGCAGCTGCCGCTCAACCCGTCGGAGATCAGCGGCGTCTGCGGCAAGCTGCTGTGCTGTCTGGCCTTCGAGGACGGCCAGTATTCCGAGATGAAGCAGGGCATGCCCAAGCTCGGCGCCAAGCTGACCAGCGCGGTCGGCCGAGGGCGGGTGGTCGACGTCAACCTCATCACGCGCAAGATCACGATCCAGTGGGAGACCGGCACCCGGGTCGAGGTCGACGCGACGGAGTTCGCCGAGCAGCAGGCGCGCCGCGAGAAGGCCTTCGGCCCGCCGGATACGCCGCCGGCGACCGTGGGCGGCACCGCCGAGACCGGCCCGCCTGCCGAGACGGGCAGCGGTCGGCCCGAGCGGCCGGCCGAGTCGCGTCCGGCCCGTCCGCGACGCCCACGGCCCGCGACGCCGTCGACCGATGCTGCCGCGGTGGACCCGGCTCAGAAACCGCCGCGTCCGCCGCGGCCCGCGCCGTCGTCGCCCCCGGCGGCGGATGGCGAGCAGAAGCCGCCGCGCCGCCGGCGACGGCAGCGCCGTCGCCGGGGTGGCGGGGCCTCGGGCGGCACGGGGAGCCCGAGCAACGGTGGCGGGTCCGGCGGCGCGGGTGGGTCGGGCGACGAGGCCTGAGCGCGCGCGGGGCGCTCAGGCCGTCATCCGCCCCGATCGCGGGCTTGCGGCGCCGAACGGGGCGCGGGCCTAGACCGGGTTCGCGCTGCGCAGCCGCGGCACCCAGGCGTGACCGTTGCGACCCGCGATGGCCATGGGGGCATCCGCTGGGGCGCCGTGTACGCTGAAGCGCAAGGCGGTGCGCGCCTGGCCGCCGATCTCGACCTCGACGAACTCGGGCAGGCAGGCGATGTCGATGCCGTCGATTTCGAGATAGCCGTGCGCGATGGCGATGGCCTTGACCGCCTGGTTGACCGCGCTGGCGCCGATGGCCTGCACCTCGGCGTGACCCTGCTCGCGGATGACGCCGGCGATCGCTCCGGCGACGGAGGAGGTCATGGAGCTGGCGGATACCTTGATGAGATCGGACATGATGGTGCGTCCTCCCGGGCGGCTGTGACTAGGGTGGGTTGGAGGGGCGGAGCCGTGGGACAGACGGCGCCCGCCGGGGGAGGCAGGGTCGGTCCATTCTAGCCCAAAGCCTCGGTGGCGCCCGTCAGCGAGCCCACGCTCGACCGACGCTCGTCAATCGGACACGCAGCAAAGCGCCCCACCCGGCTTCGGGTGGGGCGCTCTGTGGTGGGTCGACCGACCAGCTTCGGCTGCGGCCGGCTACTTGGCGAAGTCGGTGGCCCGGGTCTCGCGAATCACCGTCACCTTGACCTGGCCCGGATATTCCAGCGTTTCCTCGATCGTCTTGGCGATGTCCCGCGCGAGCTCGACCGATGCCAGGTCGTCGATCTCGTCCGGGCGAACGAAGATGCGAACCTCGCGGCCGGCCTGGATGGCGAAGCTCTCCTCGACACCCTTGAAGCTCTGCGCGATGTTCTCGAGCGCCTTGATGCGCTTGATGTACAGCTCGAGCGACTCGCGGCGAGCACCGGGCCGGGCACCGCTGATGGCGTCGGCCGTCTCGACGATCACCGCCTCGAGGGACTCCTGCTCGACCTCGTGGTGGTGTGCCCGAACGGCGTTGACCACGATCGACGGCACGCCGTAGCGCTGCGCCAGATCGGCGCCGACCAGGGCGTGCGGGCCTTCGACCTCGTGGGTGAGGGCCTTGCCCAGGTCGTGCAGCAGGCCGCCCATGCGCGCGATCTCGACGTCGGCGCCCACCTCGGCGGCCAGCATCGCCGCCAGGTGGGCGGTCTCGACCGAGTGGGACAGCACGTTCTGGCCGTAGCTGGTGCGGTACTTGAGCCGACCCAGGATCTTGAGCAGCTCCGGGTGCAGGCTGCGCACGCCAGCGTCGAAAGCGGCCTCGTCGCCGGCCTCGCGAATGGTCTTCTCGACGTCCTCGCGCGCCTTCTTGACGATCTGCTCGATCCGGCCGGGATGGATCCGGCCGTCGACGATCAGGTTCTCCATCGCCCGGCGGCCCACCTCGCGACGCACCGGATCGAAGGAGGACAGCACGATCGCCTCCGGGGTGTCGTCGACGATCACGTCGACGCCCGAGGCCTGCTCGAAGGCGCGGATGTTGCGGCCTTGACGGCCGATGATGCGGCCCTTCATGTCATCGGTCGGCAACACGACGGTGGCCGCGACGATGTCGGCCACGATGTCGGTGGCGCAGCGCTGGATGCAGGTGATGACGATCTCGCGGGCGCGCTTCTCGCCCTCGGCGCGCGCCGACTGCTCGATGTCGCGGATGATGCGCGCGGAGTCCTGCCGCGCGTTTTCGGCGACGCGCTCGAGCAGCTCGTTGCGCGCCTCCTCGCGGCTCATCCCCGCGGCGCGTTCGATGGCTCGTTGTCGCTCGACCTCGAGGTCCTGAAGCTGGCGCTCGCGCTCGTTGACGAGTTGCTCGCGCTGCTCCAAATTGCGGGCTCGGTTTTCGGTTTGCTCGAATCGGCGGTCTAGCTTCTCGCGGCGGTCCGTGAACTGCTCGAGCTGTTGGTCCAGCTCGCGGCGCCGGCGGTTGCTTTCCTTTTCGGCTTCGTCCCGAATCTTGATGGCTTCGTCGCGTGCCTGCAGGACGATCTCGCGTCCCTTGGTCTCGGCCTCCGAGATGATGTTGGCGTGGGCAGCCTGGGCCGACTCGCGCTTTCGATTATCCTGGAGGCGAAGGTAGGCGATCGCCGCCACCAAGCCGATGCCCACACCGGAGGCCAAGCCGAGAATGGCTTGAAGCATGGTGTGTGACGCCTTTGTGCTTTGTTTGGTTGATCGTGGTCACGGCGCTCCGTGACCCGTTTGAGTGCCTGGCGACCGGTGGCGGGTGAACCACAAACAGCACCCGACCGGCGCTGCCCAGATGATAGCACAAGCGCCTGTTGATTACATAAGCGAGGAAGGGTGTGACGACTCGCCGGCGAGGCTCAGCCCTGGGTCGAGGCGTCGCCCGGATCCGACGTTTCGACCTGGCGCCAGGCGTGGTCGAGCGCCCCGCGCACGGCCTCCCAGCCGAAGCCGCGCCGTTGCAGCCAGCTGCCCAGACGCCGGTCGAAGCGTTGTCGATCGTGGCCCCGATAGCGTTCGGCCTGCTCCAGCGCGACGCGGCGCGCCAGCTCGTGTTCGTCCAGGCCCTGCACGGCCGCCTGTGCGACCGCTTCGTCGATGCCGCGCTGCCGCAGCTCGTGCCGCAGCGCGCGCTCGCCGCGCGGGCGGTGTTGCAGCCGGTTGGAGACCCACCACTCCGCGAAGCGCGCGTCATCGACCAGGGCCAGCGCCTCGAGGCGCTCGAGAACGCGTTCGACCGGGATCGGATCGCAGTCCTCGCCGATCAGCTTGTCCTGGACCTCGCGGCGACTGCGCGGGCGGTGCTCCAGGAAGGCCAAGGCACGGTCGAGCGCCGCGCGGTAGGCGTCCTCGGCCTTCAGCGCCTCGACCTCGGCGGCCGAGAGCCGCTGCCCGCGCTGCAGGCTGGCGGCGAGATCGAGCTGCAGGCTGAACGCGTACTCTTCGTCGAGGTAGATGTTCACCCGCTGCCTGCGCCCGCGTTGCAGCTGGAGCCGGGTGATCTCGGGCAGGTGCTGGGTCATGATCGCCCGCAGGGTCGCCGCGCCGCGGCCGCGTGGACCGGCCGAGCCGTCGCGGCGGAACCAGACGGCCCTGGTCCGAGCGCCAGGGCCGTCTGGGGCTGACCTCCGAGCCGGGTCGGCTCCGGACGCACGCGTCGTGACCTAGCTTTCGTCGAGCTCGACCGCGGCGGTCGCCGCCGTGGCCGGCGGCGGCACGTCGCCCGCGGGCCGTTGCGGGATGCCGAGCAGCTCGCGGACCTTGTTCTCGATCTCGAGGCCCAGGGCGGGGTTCTCGGCCAGGGCCTGTTTGGCGTTCTCGCGGCCCTGCGCGAGGCGGGCCTCGTCGTAGAAGAAGAAGGAGCCACGCTTCTCGACGATGCCGTGCTCGGTCGCCATGTCCAGGACGTCACCCCAACGCGAGATGCCCTCGTTGTACATGATGTCGAACTGGGCTTCCTTGAAGGGGGGCGCGACCTTGTTCTTCTTGATGCGCACCCGGGTGCGGTTGCCGACCACGTCGCTGCCGGCCTTGACCGCCTCGATGCGTCGGATGTCCATGCGCACGCTGGCATAGAACTTGAGCGCCATGCCGCCGGTGGTCGTCTCGGGGTTGCCGAACATCACGCCGATCTTCTGCCGCAGCTGGTTGGTGAAGATGACCGAGGTATGCGAGCGGTTGATGGCGCCGGCCAGCTTGCGCAGGGCCTGGCTCATGAGGCGCGCCTGGAGGCCGACATGCGAGTCGCCCATGTCGCCTTCGATCTCGGCCTTGGGCACCAGCGCCGCCACCGAGTCGACCACGACCACGTCGACCGCGCCGGAGCGGACGAGCGCTTCGCAGATCTCGAGCGCCTGCTCGCCCGTGTCGGGCTGGGAGACCAGCAGGTTCTCGACGTCGACGCCGCAGCGCCCGGCGTAGATCGGGTCGAGCGCGTGCTCGACGTCGATGAAGGCCGCCACGCCGCCCAGCTTCTGGGCCTCGGCGATGATGTGCTGGCAGACGGTGGTCTTGCCCGAGGACTCCGGCCCGTAGATCTCGATGACGCGTCCGCGCGGCACGCCGCCCACCCCCAGCGCCACGTCCAGCGCCAGACAGCCGGTCGGGATCGACTCGATCTCGAGCGCGGTCGAGTCGCCGAGCTTCATGATCGCGCCATCGCCGTAGCGCCGCTTGATCAGCGTCAGGGTGGTGTCGAGCGCCTTCTCGCGTTCGCTGTCCTTGCCGTCCTTGCCTGCCATGCTCCATGACTCCTGGTTGTGTATCCTCCGGCGCCCTCGCGGGACCCGGCCTCGAAAACGAATGGAACATGTTCCGTATCGGACATATGTTCTAAATTCAGTATAACATGCGCCAGATTCGGGTGCAAGCTGCCGCAGGACACAGCGGCGACAGGCCTTGGACGGGCCGGCGACGACGGTGCTTCGGGGCGGCGTCGCGGCAGCGCCGCGCCCGGCCGCGGATCAGGGGCCGGTGCCGATGATCACCAGGTCGCCGGCGGGGGCATAGCGGCTTTCGAAGCGGTCGCTCGGGCGCGCCTGGCCGTCGACGCTCACCCGGCGCTCGACCAGGACATGGGCGCCTTCCCGGGCCCAGCCGACCTGTTGGCTCTGCCCGGCGTCCAGCAGCGGCTGGCGCAGGCTGGCCGGGCGCGCCGCCGGCGTCACCGCGTCGACGCTGGGGCCGATCAGCTCGACGACGCGCCGTTCGATCGGGCGGCCGTAGACCACGCAGCTGAGCAGACCGCGCTCGACGTCGATGCCCAGGTCGAAGACCAGGTAGTCGGGCGTGTCGTTGACGAAGCGCAGGTCGCGCTGGCCGGGAAACACCGTGGCGTCCAGTCCGACGGGTGGCTCGAGCCAGCCGATGCGCAGGGGCGGCGCGTGCCGTTCGGTGATGGGCAGGCCCAGCCAGAAGGCGGCGCGGAAGAAGGTCGTGGCCACCTGGCCGATGCCGCCGGTCAGCCCGGCCGGCGCGCCTTCCGCGGCCGTTTCGGCGACCGGGCGCGTCGTGGCGGCTGCCGCTCCAGTCTGGGTCGGACCCGGCGCGGCCGCCAGCGCCGCGGGCAGGCCCGGCGCGCCGCCCATCAGCTGCAGCAGGTCGAAGCCGCCGCTGGTCGAGACCTCGCCCAGGTGCGCCAGGAAGCTCGCCTCCTGGCCCGGGGCCAGGGTCAGGCCGTCCAGGCGCTCGACGGCCACCAGCAGGTTCTGCAGCCGGCCGGTCGGCGAGCCGGCGAAGCTGGTCGAGAGGTGCTGCACCTCCTCCAGGCGCGTGTTCAGCTCGCGCTCGAGCTGGTCGGAGACCTGCCGCGGCTCGAGCTCGACCGCCAGCTCGGCCACCCGCTGCTCGGTGTAGGCGGCTTCGATCACCCGATCGACCGAGCCTTCGATGTCCAGCCGCGTTCCGGCCCGGCCGCCGTCGAGCACGGTCAGCCGACCGGTGGCCGGGTCGACGCCGTAGCGCGCGTCGGATGGCGGGTGGTCGATCGCCACGGCCAGCGGCGCGACCCAGGCGCGGATGGCGTCGCGGTCGACGATGATCGAGGGGACCGGGTCGCCCTCGGGGCTGGGCAGGTCCTCGATGCTCGTCCAGGCCCGCAGCTGCTCGACCGAGATGCTGTAGGCCTGTCCCTCGCGCCAGTAGATGTCCAGCGGGCCCGAGGTGATCAGCGCGTAGGCCTCGGTGACGTTGCCGACGTCGAAGATACGCGCCGCGGTGTAGCTCAGGGCCAGGTCGAGGGTGTCGGTGACCGGTCGCGCGGCCAGGTCGGACAGGGCGGCCAGGCTGCCCTCGACATCCAACACGTGGCCGGTGGTGGAGGGCACCGGCTGGGGTTGGCCCGCCTGGCGCTCGATGCGCGCGTTGCGCGGCGGCACGTTGACTTCGGGCGCCAGGGCCTCCAGGCGGGTCCGGGCCTGGTCGACGTCGAAGCCGATCAGCGTGGCCAGGTCGAAGCCGGAGCGCCGGACCCGGAGCGGCTCGAAGAGGCGCTGCACGGGGCCGGCCTCCGGGTCGCGGCCGACCTGCATCGCCTGCTCGGCCAGGAGCGCCGGATCGGCGCGCAGACCCAGATCGGCGCTGGCGACCGTCCACAGGCGTCCGTCCTCCGGATCGCGCAGCTGGATCTGGCCGCTGAGCACGGGCAGCTCGGCCAGCCGAGCGCCGGCCTCCGACTCGCTCAGGCCACCCAGCGCCCGATCGGCCAGGTGGACGCCCGGCAGGACCCGGCCGGCATGCAGGCGGGCGTACAGCAGCAGCGCGAGCAGGCCGGCCAGCAGCAGGCCGGCGAGGCCGGCCAGAGCCAGACCCAGGAGTCGACGGGCCTCCGGGTGCCGGCTCGGGCCGGGTGCGGATCGGTCGGTCATGTGGGCTGCTCCTCGGGCCTGAGGCCGCGTGGGCATGCCGGGCAGCGCCCGGCGACGGATCAGATGATAGCAGCGCCGATCGCGGCGGCGGCGGCCGGCCGAGGTCCGGTTGACCCCCCCCGGTGCCGACGATATGATTCGCCGTCGACGTCGCCCCGCGATGTCACCGCAGGGCAATCCACAGCGCACAGGCAGGCATGCCGGGGGCAGCCATGGACTTCGAATTCAGCGACGAACAACGGATGGTTCGCGACCTGGCCCGCGACTTCGCGGCCGGCGAGATCGCGCCCATCGCGGCCGCGATCGACGAGACGGGCGAGTTCCCCTACGACTCGGTCAAGAAGATGGGCGAGCTCGGCCTGTTGGGCCTGACGGCCTCGCCCGACTACGGGGGCTTCGGCGGCGACATGGTCTCCTACGTGCTGGCCATGGAGGAGATCAGCAAGGTCTGTGCCAGCCACGGCGTGATCATGTCGGTGCAGAACTCGCTGGTGAACTACGGCATCGAGAAGTTCGGCTCCGAGGATCAGAAGCAGCGCTTCCTGACGCCGCTGGCCAGCGGACAGGCCATCGGCGCCTACAGCCTGACCGAGCCCCAATCGGGCTCCGACGCGGCCAACATGAAGACGGTGGCGGTCCGCGACGGCGACGACTACGTCATCAACGGTCGCAAGAGCTGGGTGACCAGCGGCCCGGTGGCCGACTACATCGTCACCTTCGTCACCATGAACCCACAGGGCGACCATCGCGACACCATGGCGGTGGTGGTCGAGGCCGACCGGCCGGGTTTCGAGCGCGGCAAGAAGGAGCCCAAGCTGGGCATCCGCGCCAGCGCCACCTGCGAGCTCTACTTCGAGGACTATCGCATCCCGGTGACCAACCGGCTCGGCGACGAGGGCGGTGGCTTCAAGTTCGCCATGAGCATCCTCGACAAGGGTCGCATCGGCATCGCCTCGCAGGCGCTGGGCATCGCCCAGGCCGCCTACGAGGCCTCGGTGGCCTATGCCCGCGAGCGGACCGCCTTCGGCAAGACCATCGGCTCCTTCCAAGCCATCCAGTTCATGATCGCCGACATGGCGCTCAAGATCGAGGCGGCCCGGCTGCTGACGCTGCGGGCGGCGGTCAAGGCCGATCGCGGCGAACGCTTCACCACCGAGGCTTCGATGGCCAAGCTCTATGCCTCGGAGACGGCCAACTTCGTCACCGACAAAGCGGTGCAGGTGCACGGCGGCATGGGCTATTCCAAGGAGCATCCGGTCGAGCGCTACTTCCGAGACGCGCGCATCACCGAGATCTACGAAGGCACCAGCGAGATCCAGCGCATGGTCATCTCGCGCGCGGTGCTGGGCGGCTAGCCGCCCGGCGCGCGACGGGCCAGCAGCCGGCGCGCGGCGCCAATCGATCCGACACCCGCACGCGGGGGCGGCCAGCGGCCGCCCCCGTCCGCAAGGAAGACGGGCCCCATGAGCGACAACGACGTCCCCCAGAGCATCCAGCGGCTGCGCGAGATGCGTCGACGCGCCCGCGAGGGTGGCGGACCCGAACGGGTCCAACGCCAGCACGACGGCGGCAAGCTGACGGCCCGCGAGCGCCTCGACCTGCTGCTCGACGAGAACTCCTTCCACGAGCTGGGCATGTTCGTCACCCACCGCAGCACCGAGTTCGGCCTGGAGCGGCAGAAGTACCTGGGCGACGGCGTGGTGGCGGGCTACGGCACCATCAACGGCCGGCTGGTCTACGTCTACTCGCAGGACTTCACGGTCCTCGGCGGCTCGCTGGGCCGAGCCCACGCCGACAAGATCGTGGCCCTGCTCGAGATGGCGATGAAGAACGGCGCGCCGGTGATCGGCCTCAACGACTCGGGCGGCGCGCGGATCCAGGAGGGTGTGGTCAGCCTGGGGGGCTACGCCGACATCTTCCTGCAGAACACGCTGGCCAGCGGGGTGATCCCGCAGCTCTCGGCGATCCTGGGGCCCTGCGCCGGCGGGGCGGTCTACTCGCCGGCCATCACCGACTTCGTGGTGATGGTCAAGGACACCAGCCACATGTTCGTGACCGGACCGGACGTGGTCAAGACGGTCACCCACGAGGACGTGAGCTTCGACGAGCTGGGCGGCGCCGGCGTGCACAGCCACAAGTCGGGCGTGGCGCACTTCGCGGCCGCCAGCGAGGGCGAGGCCCTGGCCGTGCTGCGCACCCTGCTGAGCTACCTGCCGCAGAACAACATGGCCGACCCGCCGACGACCGCCTGCGACGACGACCCGCTGCGCACCGACCCGGCGCTCGACACGATCGTGCCGGAGAACCCCAACCAGCCCTACGACATGCGCGACGTGATCCGGCGCGTGGTGGACGACGGCGTCTTCTTCGAGGTGCACGCCAACTTCGCCCAGAACATCATGGTCGGCTTCGCGCGCCTCAACGGCCGCTCGGTCGGTCTGGTGGCCCAGCAGCCGACGGTCCTGGCCGGCGTGCTCGACAACGACGCCTCGATCAAGGGGGCGCGCTTCGTGCGCTTCTGCGACTGCTTCAACATCCCGATCATCACCTTCGAGGACGTGCCCGGCTTCATGCCCGGCCTGGCCCAGGAGCACGGCGGCATCATCCGCAACGGGGCCAAGCTGCTCTATGCCTACTGCGAGGCGACCGTGCCCAAGATCACGGTGATCACGCGCAAGGCCTATGGCGGCGCCTACGACGTCATGAGCTCCAAGCACATCCGTGGCGACATCAACTATGCCTGGCCGGCGGCCGAGATCGCGGTCATGGGGCCCGAGGGCGCGGTGAACATCGTCTTCCGGCGCGAGCTGGCCGAGGCCGACGACCCGGTGGCCCGCAAGGCCGAGCTGGTGGCCGACTACCGCGAGAAGTTCGCCAACCCCTACGTGGCCGCCAGCTGGGGCTACGTCGACGACGTGATCGAGCCGCGCGACACCCGGCCGCGCTTGATCAGCGCGCTCGAGATGCTGCAGAACAAGCGCGACGTCAACCCGCCCAAGAAGCACGGGAACATCCCGCTCTAGCCCTTCGCCCGCACCGAGAACCCGGCCGGCCCGCGCCAAGGAAGCCGCCCATGCTGAAGAAAGTCCTGATCGCGAACCGCGGCGAGATCGCCGTCCGGATCATCCGTGCCTGCCGCGAGCTCGGGTTGGAGTCGGTGGCGGTCTACTCGGACGCCGATCGCTCGGCGATGCACGTGCGCCAGGCCGGCGAAGCCTACCCGATCGGCCCGGCGCCGGCCGCCGAGAGCTACCTGCGCGCCGACCGCCTGATCGAGGTCGCCCTGGCCGCCGGCGCCGACGCGATCCACCCGGGCTATGGCTTCCTCTCCGAACGAGCCGAGTTCGCCCGGGCGGTGGCGGCGGCCGGCCTGACCTTCGTCGGCCCGCCGCCCGAGGCGATCCTGGCCATGGGCGACAAGGTCCGCAGCCGGCAGGCGATGATCGCGGCCGGCGTGCCGGTCGTGCCGGGCACCGAGAAGGGCTTGACGGATGCCGAGGCGCTGGCCGCGGCGGCCGAGATCGGCTTCCCGCTCCTGATCAAGGCCTCGGCCGGTGGCGGTGGCAAGGGCATGCGCCGGGTCGACCGGGCCGAGGACGTGGCGGGCGCGCTGTCGGCGGCGCGGCGCGAGGCGGCCAAGGCCTTCGGCGACGATACGATCTACCTCGAGAAGCTGGTCGAGGGCGCGCGCCACGTCGAGATTCAGGTCCTGGCCGACACGCACGGCAAGGTGCTGCACCTGGGCGAGCGCGAGTGCTCGATGCAGCGGCGGCACCAGAAGGTGCTCGAAGAATGCCCCTCGCCGGCCGTCACGCCCGAGATCCGCGAGCGCATGGGCGCCGCGGCGGTGGCGGCGGCCCGGGCGGTCAACTACGTCTCGGCCGGCACGGTCGAGTTCCTGCTCGACAAGCACGGCGACTTCTACTTCCTGGAGATGAACACCCGCCTGCAGGTCGAGCACCCGGTGACCGAGATGGTCACCGGCGTCGACCTGGTCAAGCAGATGCTGCGCATCGCCGGCGGTCGGCAGCTGCGGCTGCAGCAGTCGGACATCGAGTGGAACGGCCATGCCATCGAGTGCCGCATCAACGCCGAGGACCCCTACAACAACTACCTGCCTTCGACCGGCCGCATCACCGGCGTGACCGAGCCCACCGGCCCGGGCGTGCGGGTCGACAGCGCCATCTTCGAGGGGGCCGAGGTCTCGCTGTACTACGACCCGATGCTGGCCAAGCTGATCGTCTCGGCCGAGAGCCGGCCCGAGGCCATCCTGCGCATGCGGCGCGCCCTGGACGAGTACCGCATCGCCGGCGTCAAGACCTCGATCCCGCTGCACCAGCACCTGGTCAACACGACCCAGTTCATCGCCGGCAACTACGACACCGGCTACCTCGAGAGCAGCTTCGAGATGCTGCACGACACGGATCGCGAGGCCGACCGCGAGCGGGTGGCGGCCATCGTGGCCACCCTGCTGGCGCACCAGCGACGCGGCGAGGTCATCAACCGCCTGGCGCCGGCTGGCGGGCCGAGCGAGTGGAAGCTCTCCGGCCGCCGCGCGGCCCTGCGCCGGCTCTAGGACCAGGGCGCCGGCGGCGCGCGTCCCTTGGCCCGCAGCGTCGAACCGACCCAACCCGCAACGAGGATCTCGAGCCCATGAAGTACATCGCGAGCGTCGACGGACGCGACCTGGAGATCGATGTCGACCGCGCCGGCGAGGTGACGCTCGACGGCCAGACCCTGGTGGCCGACCTGCGGGCCATCGGCGGCTCGCAGACCTACTCGCTGCTGCTGGAGAACCGCAGCTACGAGCTCTTCGTCGAGCGCCGACCGGGCGGCTACGAGGTCATGATCGCCGGCGACCGCTTCTCGGTCGACGTCGAGGACGCCCGGCTCAAGCAGCTCAAGGCGATGGGCGGCGAGACCCACGACGCCGCGGGCGGCGCGGTGCTGACGGCGCCGATGCCCGGCCTGGTGGTCAAGCTGCTGGTCGGCGCCGGCGACACGGTCGAGGAGAACCAGGGCGTCCTGATCCTCGAGGCGATGAAGATGGAGAACGAGATCCGCTCCCCCTGCGTCGGCCTGGTCCGCTCGGTGAGCATCGTGCCCGGCCAGACGGTCAACCAGGGCGACGTGATGGTGGTCATCGAGGGCATCGCCGAGCCGACCGCCGACGCGGATCCCGGCGCTTGAGCGCGGCACGTTACGCCATCGTCTTCGACGGCGGCAGCAAGGGCAACCCGGGCCTGGGCTACGGCAGCTATCGACTGCGCGAGGCCGACGGCGCCTGGGCGCCGGCGGTGCGCCTGGAGTTCGGCGACAAGGTCACCAACAACGAGGCCGAGTACCGCTCGCTGATCGCCGCCTTCCAGCGCCTGGCGTCCGACTGCGGCGATCCGTCCGCCGTGCGGGTGGAGGTCTTCGGCGACAGCCAGCTGGTCCTGAAGCAGCTGGCGGGCCAGTGGAAGGTGCGCGCCGGCAACCTGGCGCCGCTCTGGCGCGAGGCCCGCGCGGCGGCCGGTCGTTTCGCCGGCGTGACCTACACCTGGCAGCCCCGCGGCCGTTCGGTCGACCTGCTGGGGCATTGACCCGCGTTTCCGACGAGCCGTCCAGCCCGAGGTTCCGCTCCATGAAGATCAACCGCATCGACCACCTGGCCATCGCGGTCGACGACATCGAGGCGGCGCTGCCCTTCTTCACCGAGGTGCTCGGCCTCGAGGTCACGCAGACCGACGTCGAGGAGGCCCAGGGCGTCGTGGTGGCCTTCATGCCCTTGGGCGAGAGCGAGATCGAGCTGATCGAGCCGGTCGATGGCGACTCCGGCGTGGCCCGCTACCTGGCCCGACGCGGCCCGGGCATGCACCACCTCTGCCTCGAGGTTGACGACATGGACGCCGCGCTGGAGCACCTGCGCGCCCACGAGGTCCGTCTGATCGACGACCAGCCCTACATCGGCACGGGTGGCCGACGCATCGTCTTCATCCACCCCAAGGCAGCCCACGGCGTCCTGGTCGAGCTCTACGAGAAGCTTCCGGGCGACCGAGAGCAGATCCGCCTGCCCGGGCTGATGGGCGGCGAGGAGCTGCGCCAGCGCCTGGACGACCTGCGCCAGACCCTGAGCCTGCGCGGCGCCGAGCTGGCCGAGCGCCGCCGGCGCCTGGTCGAGCGCGGCCGGCAGGCGGCGGCGGGCACCCGCGGCTTCATCGAGGGGCTGCGGCGGGGAGGGAATGGGGACGAAGCGGTACGTTCCGAGCTTGACGTCGAATCAAGCCGGGATATCACGGATTCAGGCACCTGACTTTCCTCGGGCGGCCGCTCGGCTCGACCGGCTTCGTTCTTGCGCACTCGCGACTTGTGTTATCATCCTTCAAGTCACTTTGGGGTTCTGGGTGAAGTGCTGCCCGGCCACGCGCGCCAGTTTCACGGAGGTTCGAATGACCAACCCATGCTACGTCCAGTCGACGTCGCTGCGTCCACACCGGCGCCAGCAGACGCTTGGGTTCTGCTTGGCGCTGGTGGCACTTGCCTTCGCCGGCGCAGCCCCGGCATCGGCGCAGCGTACCGGCAACTTCTGCATGACCGACCTCGGGGGGAATTCCTGCACCGCGAACGATCTGGCCATCACGGGCTTCGAGTTCGTGACCCTGGTCGACGGCTGCAGCAACTTTACGGGGGACACCGCGACGGTCGTGCTGCGCTCGAGCATGACTGCGGCGAACGCGGGTCGTTACGATCTCGGGATCACGATCGATCTATCGGGTTCGCCCACGGGCGCTTATGACGGCGACAACTGTTACCACGACTACTTTCCTGCTCCGCTCTCCAACACGGCCACGCCACCTGGGCCACCCTACCGGGACGATGACGGCAACGTCTGTGGCGATGGTGGAGTCGCTGGCAACACTTGGGTGCGGACGCATGCGCAGCTCACCATCACCTGCGCCGACAACTTCCCGGTTGGCAATCCGGATGGCATCGCGGACGTACAGATCTGCAACAGTTGGAAGCAGAATACTGGCACCTGCACCGGTGTTGCCGGTGCCGTCCCTGGCACGCCTTCGAAGTGTCGCTGCCAGACCTACAACCTGTTCAGCCCGACCGCGGTGGTGATGAAGGGCTTCGGTGCCGGGCCAGGCAATGATCGACCGATCGGGATACTCGCGCTGGCTGTGTTGGGCATGCTCGGTTTGTCGCTTGTGGTCCAGGGCCGACGACGGGAGTAACCCTCGGCTTCGACCTGGCCGGATCGAACTCGCGAGACGTCCCCTTGGGCATGAGCCTAGCGGGACGTCTCGCTCATTTCGATACGTTCCACGTCGACCCCAGTTACCGGGTCGGTCGCGAAGGAACCAACGGAAGACGACCGTGAACCGCGCTGTCAGACAGGCCTTGAGGTGGTCGGCGAGCCACCCAGCTCGGGTTCCGAGCTTACTGGCTGAAGCAGGTCTGAACCGGCCAGCCAGGACCCGGGTTGGCATTGTGTCTGCCCAGACACTGGTTGAGAGACACGAATAGAGCGGTGCCGCCGATGGTGTCACAGACCTGTCGGTTGTCCGGGTTCGTCGGATTCGGCCCGATCACGAAGTCGCCGATGTCACGATGGAAGTGGCAGATTTCGATTCGGGGTGGTCGAGCGGCTTCGACGGGCTGGTTGCTAGTCAGGGTGGCTTGACCGAATGCGACTACGGCCAGGCCAACGATCAGGCTGCGTTGCACGAGGGGTTTCATGGGTGGAGTCTCCTCAGTGGGGCGAGCCGGTCAGGGCACGGCGATGAATACAGTCGTCACTTCATTGCTGGGAACTCAGTTGAGACAGCGATCCGGCACGACCGCCTCTCGTGAAGTTCAGCTATCGCATGGGCTGCGATTCACCATCATTTCCGCGTATGGAAGTGTGTAAGCCCACGTGGTTGAATGTCTCGAATGTAAGATCGCAATTGCGATGCAATCATAACAAACATTCATTGCCGTCGCTGGCCATGACGCAAGTTGACCTCCATCCGCGGTGGCATGCCGATCGCAGCGCTGGCTCGGACGCCGCGCACGCACCCGCGGTGGCCGAGCACTGACTTCGGAGCACCGAAGGCTCTCTGCATCGCGGAACGGCGGAGGAGCCCGAACGCGATGCGCGCTCGGCGCGGGAGCGTTCGGGGCGCCCCGGATGGCGCGGGCGATGGCGTCGCGGCGGATCGGTCGCGTTGGGGCGACGCTGGGTTGGGTCAAACGCTCGGGGATGGAAGGACGCTTGCCAACCTGCGGCTAGTCTTCGGCGAAGGCCTCGATCGCCTTGATCATCGCCTCGCTCGACTGATTTCCGGTCAACACATTGCCGACACCACCGACCATGACCAGGAATGTCGGCGTGCTGCCGGCAACACCCGACGCATCCTGCACGTCGGTGAGCACAGGCTCGAGGGCCCGGCGCCCGCTCAGGCAGGTCGAGAATGCTGGCACATCCAGCCCAGCGGCATCGGCCAATTCGGCCAGGACCGAATCCGGCTCGTCGATGCTCCACTCGTCGACGCGCTCGAACAGCTGGTCGCTCATCTCCCAGTACCGATTCTGCTCGGCGGCGCAAACCGCCGCGGCCGCGGCTACCCGTGACTGCGGATGCTCGGGCAGCGGGAGGTGCTTGATGACCCACCGGACCTTGCCGGTATCGACCAGCGCCTGGTCGACGCCGGGCTGTGCATCGAGCGCGTAGGCCCGACAGGGCGGACACTGATAGTCGGTGAACTCGATGACCGTCATCGGTGCGTCAGCGTCGCCGCGAAAGGGGTTTCCTGCCATCGTGAGCCCGGGCCGGTCAGGGTCGGGCGCCAGGCCCTCCGGGCTGGCCCAATAGGGCAGTTGCGGCGGCTCCGGTGTGGGCGGGACCGGCGGCTCGTCACCCGCCAGGAGCGCGTCGAACCAGGCGCTGAAGTCCTCCACCGGTTGCGCGCCGATGAAGTCATAGGCTTTCCCGGTGTCCGGCACGGTGATCGAGAAGCTGGGTGTACCGTTGTAGCCGCGGGCTACCGTGGATGCCACGCTGTTCGCCACGATGGCATCGGCCCGACCCGCGGTCATGCACGCAGCATAGTCGTTCGGATCGGCACCCATCTCGACCGCAAGCTCGGCCAGCCACGCGTCAGGATCTGCCGCGCCGGTTGAAGCGGTCTGGCGCTCGAAGAGCGCGTCGTGCATCCGCCAGTAGGCCTCGGCACCCTGCTCGGCGACGCAGCGTGCGGCAACCGACGCGCGATCGGCGGTGGGGTGCAAGCTGATGATCGGATACTCGTGGAATACGAAGCGGACTTTGCCGGTGGCGACGTAGCGCTCCAACAGCGTCAGCTGCGTCTGGGTTGCGAATCGGGCGCAGAACGGACAGTGGTAGTCGCTGAACTCCTCGACCACGATCGGTGCATCCGGACTGCCGCGGTAGGGCAGATCGTCCTCGGTGAAGCCGACCGGGATGCCGTCGAGCTCGCCCTCGGGGGCGCGGGGCGGGCCGGCGGGCACAGCTGAGTCGATCTCCGAACCTTCATCCATGCTATCGGTTGCCGCAGGCTCACGGCGCTCGGCAGCGTCGGTGGTGGCCGCCCCGGACTGTCCCTCGGTCGTTGACTCGAGCGTCCCTGCAGGCGCGACATCGGCTTGCGCATCATCGGGCGTCCCCTCCGGCTGAAGGGTCCGGCACGCAGCGAGGCTCGTGACGCTGAGCAGCGCCAGCGTCGCGATGCGGAGCATCCATGGGATTCGGCCGCGCTCTGCGGCAGTCGTCAACTTCATGCGGGTCTCCCGAAGATCGAGGATCGAAGTCCGACTCGTTGGTGCCTATGATAGCCCATCCTCACCGGGCGGCCGGCCGAGTCGGATCCGATGGCGCTGCCCTATCGCGCCTTCAGCAGGTCCCGGATCTCGGCCAACAGCGCCTCGCTTGTCGGTCCTGTCGGTGCGGGGGTCTCGGCCGGTGGCGCCTGCAACCGGCTCATCGGGCGCACCACCAGGAAGTAGATCGCGGTCGCCACGATCAGAAAATTGATCAGGGAGTTGAGGAAGATCCCGTAGTTGAGCGTTGCCGCGCCGGCGGCCTCGGCCGCCGCGAGCGTCGCATGTGTCTGCCCGGATAGGTCGCTGAAGCGGTGGGAGAAGTCGAATCCGCCCGACAGGAGCCCGACGATCGGCATGATCAAGTTCTCGACCAGGGAGCTGACGACCTTTCCAAACGCGCCGCCGATCACGACGGCCACCGCGAAATCGATCACGTTGCCGCGTATGATGAAGTCCTTGAAGCCTTGTAGCATGGGTCGCCTCCGTGCCTGACTCGAGATGGAGCAGATCGATGAGACTACACAATCTCAATCGGTGTGGTGGCTGTCTTGCGTCACGTTCGCTCGATACGGTGCGCAAGTGCGCAGTGACCGAGCGGCCCGTGATATCATCATCGTTTCGAAACCGTCCGGCGCCACCGCGCCGCAGCCCACCCCGAGCAACGCATCCCCATGACCGAGCACCTCCTCCTCCAGATCGCCGAAGTGGTGCTGCTGGCCGTCCTGGCCCAGTGGCTCGCCTGGCGGCTGGGCCTGCCCTCGATCCTGCTGCTGCTTCTGGCCGGCTTCGTCGCCGGGCCGCTCCTCGGCCGGGTCGAGCCCGACCTGCTGCTGGGCGAGCTGCTGTTCCCGATCGTCTCGCTGGCGGTCGCGATCATCCTGTTCGAGGGCGGGCTCAGCCTGAAGCTGGGCGAGATCCGCGAGACGGCGCACGTCGTGCGCAACCTGGTGACCCTGGGCGCGCTGGTGACCTGGGTCGGCAGCGCCCTGGCCGCGCGCTGGATCCTCGACCTCGAGCTGCCCGTCGCGGCCCTGCTCGGCGCGGTGCTGGTGGTCACCGGACCGACCGTGGTCCTGCCCCTGCTGCGGCACGTCCAGCCGGCGGCGCGCATCGCATCGCTCCTCAAGTGGGAAGGCATCGTCATCGACCCCGTCGGCGCCATCCTGGCCGTGCTGGTCTTCGAGGCCATCACGGCCGCGGGCGCCGGCGAGGCCACCTCGGCCCTGATCCAGGTCATCGCGCGCACCCTGTTCCTTGGCCTGGCCATCGGCCTGGCGGGCGCCGCCGCCACCATCGTCGTCATCGAGCGCGACTGGCTGCCGGACCACCTGCACACCAACCTGGTGCTGATGCTGGTCATCGGCGGCTATGCGATGTCCAACGCGCTGCAGCACGAGTCGGGCCTGGCCACCGTGACCCTGATGGGCATCATGCTGGCCAACCAGAAGCGGGTCGAGCTGCGCCACGTCGTCGAGTTCAGCGAACGGTTGCAGATCCTGTTCGTGCCGCTGCTCTTCGTGATCCTGGCGGCGCGCCTCGATCCGGACCTCATCCTGTCCATCGAGCCGCGAGCATGGCTCTTCGTGCCCTGCCTGGTGCTGGTCGTGCGCCCGCTGGCCGTCGCGGTCTCGACTCTGGGCTCGCCGCTGTCCTGGCGCGAGCGCGCCTTCCTGGCCTGGATGGCGCCGCGCGGCATCGTCGCCGCCGCCGTCTCCTCGGTCTTCGCGCTGGAGCTGGCGCATGCCGGCGTCGCCGGCGCCGATCGGCTGGTCTCGGCCACCTTCGTCGTCATCGTCGGCACGGTGGCGCTCTACGGCTTGACGGCGCTGCCCGTGGCACGGCTGCTCGACGTGCGCCAACCCGACCCGCAGGGCCTTCTGATCCTCGGCGCACAGCCCTGGGCCGTCGAGATCGGCGCCGCGCTCGCTTCGCGCGGCATCGACGTCGTGATGGCCGACCTCAACCGGGCGAACTGCCGCGCGGCGCGGGCGGCCGGCCTGCGCGCCTACCATGGCGACCTGCTCAGCGAGCTGGCGATGGAGGAGCTCGACTTCAGCGGCCTGGGCTACTTCCTGGCCCTGACCCAGAACGACGAGGTCAACAGCCTGGCCGTGCTGCACATGCAGGCCGTCTTCGGCGCCGAGCGAGTCTACCAGCTGGCCCCGATGCGCGGCGGCCGAGCGCCCGACGCCGATCTGCCCGAGCGCCTGCGCGGCCGCCTGCTCTTCGGCCCTCAGGCCGGCTTTCGCTATCTGCAGGCCCGCTTCGCGTCCGGCGCCCGGGTCCTCGCCCACCCGGTCGATGCCGACTTCGACCTCGAGGTCCATGCCGCGGAGCACGCCGGCACCGCCATCCCGCTCTTCGTGCTGCGCCCCGGCGGAAGGCTCCAGGTCATGGCTTCCGATCAGACGCTCGCGCCCCAGCCCGGTGACCTGCTGCTGAGCCTGGCAGACGCCCGGTCGACGGGCGGCTAGCCCGCGCCTCCAGCGTCCAGGCCAGCAGCCCGCAGAGCGCGAAGCCCAGCACGTTGAGCCGGGCATGCCAGGCCAGCATCCGGGGAATGTCGAGACCGGGTAGGCGCATCGCGTAGGCGAACGCCAAGGGCATGCTGACCACCAGGCTGGCGCTCGAACCGCGCATCAGCCAGCTCGCGCCAGGGCGATCGAAGCGCGACGCGATCCCTAGGGCCTGCTGCAGCGCCAGCGCCAGGAGCCCGATGGTCAGAAGGCCGCTGCCGGCGAGCTCCAGGATGCGCGCCGGCCCGGACCGACCGCCGAGCATGATGCCGCCCGCCACCAGCGGCATGCCCAGTGGCACCGCCAGGAGCGCGAGCCCCACGGCGACGGACGCGCCCCGTTCCGCCGGCCGGCGGCCGCCCACCCGCTCGAGGCCCATTCGCCAGGCCAAGAGGGTCGCCGCGAAACCGGCCACGTGAAAGTGCGCCGCCGTGAGCCGCGCGATCAGCGGCCCGTAGCCCAGGTGCAGGTCGAGCCGCGATGCCAGCAGCCAGGCCGCGCCGACCAGCCAGAACAGCAGCGCCGTCAGGCGCGCGATCTCGAGCAGGGCCGCCAGCCCCGACCCGCCCAGCCGCGGTCTTCCTGACCCGCCCACCCGAGGTCCTCCCGATCCGCGCCGCCACTCGAGCCAGCCGCGGGCCGGCGACCGCCACAGCGCCGCCCCCAGGACCCAGGCCGCCACCCCCAGCCAGGGCGCCGCCAGCATGCCCGACCCGAGGCCCGTCGGCCGCAGCAGCGAGGCCGCGACGAGCCAGCCGGCGGCCGGCAACACCAGGCCGAGGGCCGGGTTGGCGAACCGGATCGCTTCGGCTCCGCCGGCCTCGGCCAGCAGGGCCAGGCCCAAGGGAAGCAGCACCAGCACGGCCAGGAGCAGCAGCCGCGCGACGTCGCCGTTCTGCCCACCGCCATCCAAGACCCGCGTCAGCAGCGCAACCCAGAGCAGGCCTCCGAGCCCGGCGCCTCGGCGCAATCGTCCGACCAACCGATCGCCTGCTTCGGGCGGGGGCGCGCCGATCCTATCAGCCGATCCCTCGCCCGGCGCATCCGCGCCGCCAGAACCCCGGTCCGCCCGGCGTCCGGGGGCTTCCAGCACAGGGTCCATCGCATCCCAGATCGCGCTCGCGCTCATGCGGCGCCTCCCTCGGTCTCGATGCGCGCCAAGGCCTGCACCCGCTGTCGAAACGCGGCGATGCCCAGTCGGTGCGCCCGTCGCTGATAGTGCCGCATCATCCGTCGCCAGAGCCAGCGGATGCCGGGCAGGCCGCTGATGCGGCCCCAGGCCGGCCTTGCCCGGGCCGTCATCGTCAGCCACAGGCGCGCCTCGGCATCGCGCTCCAACCGCAGCCGCCACTCGCCGCGCCCGGGATGCCGCTCGGTCGTCACGTAGCCGAAGGCCCAGCGCTCCGGCCCGAACTCCAGGCCGCGCAGCTCGACCTGCGACAGGACCTCGACCAGGGGTCGGCCGAAGGCGCGCAGGATCTGGAGCCGCTGCAGCACCCGGTCGCCATCGCGTGCCAGCCGGTCCTCCAGGTCGAAGCGGCCCAACGCCGACGCCACCGCGGGCGGGTAGAAGCGGTAGCGCAGCAGCTCTCGGCCGGCAGCGGCCAGCAGCGCCATGTCGGCCTGCTCCGCCAAGGGGACCCGAATCCGATCCGAGACCAGCCGTTCCGGACGCTCCCGGCCCGCGACCTCGCTCGACCAGGCCGGCGCGTCGACCCAGCGCGCCAGCCAGGCCGCGTCGGGTCCGCCCGTGCCCAACACGGTGATTCGGCCCGGCGTCAGCCAGGGGCGCCGCGCGCCCGCACCTTCACCTATGAACGCGTTCATATTTCTAGCCCCGTTGCGAGGCTCGTCGAGCCTCCGAGTGGCCCCGTCCTCAGCCGGCGAGGAAGGGCGTGATGACCTGTCGGCAGTCGACCCGCGCGCCGATCTGGTGCAGCAGCCCGTAGAGCCCGAACTGGCTGCGCTCGAAGAGGACCAGGGGCCCCGAGGCGATGCCCAGCCGTGCCACCTCGCGCAGGCAGCCGGCCAGCTCGCGCATGGGCTCGGCCCGGCCGAAGTCCCAGGCCCCCGCCGCGTGGAAGCGGCCCACGTTGGCGCGCTGAAGCGCCAGCAGGGCCGCGCGCTTGGCCCTGGCATCCGGGTCCGTCGCCGCGTACAGACCCAGGCGCCGGTACTGCGCGTCGAGCCCCGCCGCGTCGTCGATCGGGATCCGGTAGAGCTCGCGGACCTCGTCGGCCTGCCCGCGGCCCAAGGTCTCGACGCAGCCGAAGTCGACCAGGCCGATGCCGCCGTCCGCCCGCACCAGCAGGTTGCCCGGATGCGGATCGGCGTGGAAGCGGCGCAGCTCGAAGGCCTGTACGAAGAAGAGCGCGAGCAGGCGCCGTCCCAGCGCATCGCGCTGGGCCTGGCTCGGGCCATCGGCGAGCCATTCGTCGAGCGGCTGCCCGGACAGGAAGTCCATGCTCAACAGCGTCTCGCCGCTGTGCGCGCGATCGACGCCCGGCACGGCCAGGTCCGCGCGATCGGCCAGCGCCCGCGCGAAGAACTCGAGCTGATCGGCTTCGGCGCGATAGTCCGTCTCGGCCAGGATGCGCTGGCGCAGGTGGTCGAGCGCCCGGCCCATCGCGTCGGCGTCCCGGCCGGCCAGCCGCAGCAGCATCAGGCTCTGCTCGAGCAGTCGGAAATCGCTCTCGACGGCGCGGCGAATGTCGGGGTACTGCAGCTTGACCGCCAGGGCGCGGCCATCCGCCAGCCAGGCGCGATGGACCTGGCCCAGCGACGCCGCCGCGAAGGGCCGCGGCTCCCAGCGCGCGAAGATGGCCTCGGGCCAGTCGCCCAGCGCCTGGCGTGCCCGCAGGCGGGCCAGGCTGGCATGCATCGGCGGCGCGCTTCGCTGCAGGCTCGCCAGGCCGCGGGCGAAGGCCGGCGGTAGCCCCTGCCCCTCCTGGGCCAGCAGCTGACCCAGCTTGGCCGCCAGACCGCGCAGCTCGCCGGCTGCCTCGAGCAGGGTCGTGGCGTTCGCCTGCGCTCGGGCTTCGGCCAGCTCGCCGCGCCGCTCGGGCGTCTCACCGGCCTCGCGCAGCCGACCGGCCGCCTCGCGCCCGGCGATCACCGCGCCGGCCCGCCCCATGCGCGCCAGCCTCGCCGGGACCGAGACCGGCCCGACGGCGCCGGCGGCATCGCGGTCGCCCACCCGGCCTTCCTCAGCCCGCGTCATCGCCCGCCGCCCCGGCTTCCCTGCCCTCTCGACCCGTTTCGGCCAGGCTCAACACATCCATCGCCCCACCCTCGCGCAGGGCGCCGATCAGGAAGCGCAGCGACCGATCGATCAGCGCGTAGGTCTCGGCGCTGCCCTCCGAATCGTCATTGAGCCAGAAGAGCAGGATGCCCAGGTCGTAGACCCAGAAGGCCTGCAGCAGCATCGCCCGATACCCGGGCAGATCGGGCAGCTCGCCGCAGGCGCTGGCCTCCGCCACGATCTCGGTCACCAGCTCGAGGAAGCGGTGCTTCAAACGGCCGACCTCCGCGCCGAAGGGGCTCAGCCGCGAGCCGGGCGCCGCCGCCTGCGGCAGCACCGCGTGCAGAAAGGCCGAGTAGGGCGTCATCTCCTCGACCTGGATCGCCAGGAGCAGGAAGACGCGCTCCTCGAGCGCCATGCCGTCGTCCGCCTCGCGCCGGTAGCGCTGCATGACCCGCTCGAGCGAACGATCGAAGAAGGCCAGCGCCAGGTGTTCCTTGGTGGGGAAGTAGTTGTAGGTCGTGCCCAGCGCGATGTCGGCCGCCGCCGCGATGTCGCGCATCGTGGTCTCCCGGTAGCCCCGCTGCTGGAAGAGCCCCAGCGAAGCGCTCAGGATGGACTCTCGCGTCTCGGCCTTCTTGTCCGCGCGTCGGCTCATGCGCCCGCCCTCTCCGAAGCCCCCGGTGCATCGCCCGCCACGACCCGAACAACCCCGACCCCCACACAAATGAACAAGTTCACATTCTTCCCGAGTATAGTGTCCCCGCAACACCCCGTCAAGCCCATGATCGACCCCGAAGGACCGCCGGTCGCCCAAACAGAATCTTGCCGATGTCCCCCAGGAGACCGCCATGACCCACGACCCAACCCCACCAAAGTCTCGAAAGCGCAACGCCGCCACCGCCAAGCCGACCGACGGCTTCACCGACGCGGAACGCGCCGCGATGCAGGAGCGCGCCAAGGAGCTGAAGGCGGCGTCCGGCCGCGGCCGGCGCGCCGCCCAGACCCGCGAAGCCGGGGAGCGCGACGTGCTGGCGAAGATCGCCGAGATGTCGGAGCCGGATCGCAGCATGGCCACGCGGCTCCACGCCCTCATCCTGGCCACCGCGCCCACCCTGTCGCCGAAGACCTGGTACGGCATGCCCGCCTATGCCAAGGACGGCAAGGTCCTGTGCTTCTTCCAGGGCGCCGAGAAGTTCAAGACCCGCTACGCCACCCTCGGCTTCAGCGACGTCGCGACCCTCGACCACGGCAACCTGTGGCCGGTCGCTTTCGCGCTCAAGGCGCTCACCGACACCGAAGCGGCCCAGATCGCCGCGCTCCTGCAGCAAGCCCTGAGCTGACCGCCGCGCGCACCGATGGTCGAGCCGCCCTCGAGCCCCGGCCGCATGAACCCGCCGCGTCCCAATCCGCCCTCGAGCCCCGGCGGGGTGGGGGTGCCGTGTGGCGAGTTGCCGCCATCCGTCCGCGCCGGCCGTCGCATCGTGCCAGAACGCCCGCCCCCTCGCCCCTGGTTCCCGCGTCACGGGGTCCCGTCGACACGTCAGGCAGCTCGCCACACGGCACCCCCACCCCACCAGACGCCCCGCCTTCCATCATCCCCCGTCTTTCGCCGTCATCCGTCATCCGTCATCCGCCCTCCGTCATCCGTCATCCGCCCTCCGTCATCCGCCATCCGCCCGCCGTCAACCGAGCGCCCCTTCAAGCCCCGACCGCATCCCCAAAGAACCCCACCAGATCCGCCTTCAACCGCGCCAACGAAGGCTCGTGCACGTACATCATGTGCCCCGCCGGGTAATACGCCATCGACACGTTCCCCTCCAGGGACGCATCCAGCCCCAGATGGCTGAAGGTATGCTCGGTTGCGAAGTAGGGTGTCGCCATGTCGTAGTAGCCGTTGGCCACGAAGACCTTCAGGTGCGGGTTCTTGTGCATCGCCTGCCGCAGCGGCTCCGCCACGTCGAGGTACCGGTTCTGGGCCACGTCGAAGCTCCAGGGATGGACCTTGCCGGTCAGGATCTCGTAGGGCAGGTCGCTCTCGAAGCCCAGCTCCTCGCGCACGTAGTGGTTGAAGCTGCCCGTATAGGGGCCCATGATCGCCGACATGCTCGGGTCGTACTCGAAGCGCTCGCCGGCCGCGTCGCGGTCCATGCCCAGGTAGCGGCTGTCCAGGCGGCCCACCGTGCGCGCCTCGTCGCGCCGCAGCTCCTTCACGAAGCGACCCAGCTCGACCCGCAGGCCGCAGCGCTCGACATAACTAGCACTCAGCCCGGTCAAGCGCGCGTAGGCTCGCGCCACCCGCCGGCGCTCCTCCTCCGCCAGGCGCGTTCCCAGCAGCAGCGCCCGGGCGTACTCGCCCAGCGCGAAGGCCTCGGCTTCGTCCAGGGCCGCGCGCAGGGCCTCGGGCGATCCGTCTCCGAGCAGCTCGGGCGCCAGGCAGCCGTGGTACCAGGCCGTGGCCGTATAGGCCGGCACGTAGAGCAGGAAGGGCAGGTCGTTGTCGGGATGGAAGTAGAGCGTGTTGAAGTGCAGCACCGAGCTGACCAGGACCACGCCGTTGAAGAACATCCCGTGGCGCTCCTGCATGTGGTTGACCAGGTTGGCCGCGCGGGTCGTGCCGTAGCTCTCGCCGGCCAGGAACTTGGGCGAGGCCCAACGCTTCTCGCGCGTGGTGTACAGCCGGATCAGCTCGCCCACGCTTTCGACGTCCGCCGTCACCCCGTGGAACTGGCTGGGATCCTCCCCCTCGGCGGCCCGGCTGTAGCCGGTCGAGACCGGGTCGATGAAGACCAGATCGGTCAGGTCGAGGATCGAGTGCAGGTTGTCGACCAGGGGATAGGGCGGCCGGGGCAGCGAGGCATCGTCGGGCATGGCCACCCGACGCGGCCCGAAGGCGCCCATGTGCAGCCAGACCGAGCTCGAGCCCGGCCCGCCGTTGAAGGTGAAGGTGATCGGCCGCGCGGAGGGATCTTCGACGTCGCGCCGGGTATAGGCCGTGTAGAACAGCCGGGCCTTGGCCTTGCCCTGCTCCTCGGCCAGCGTGATCGTGCCGGTGGTCGCGGTGTAGGCCACCGACTCGCCGCCGATGTGCACCGCGTGCTCGGTCACCGAGCGCGCATCCTCGTGCGCGGCGCCCGTCTTGTCCGCCGCGCCCTCGCTGGCGCCGGCCAGCTTCGCCGCGGCCTCCTTCGACAGGCTGACCTTGACCGGTGAGACGACCACCACCGCGTTGGCGTCCGTCAGGTCGATGCCGCGCTCGGGCTGCTTCGTGGCGCTCATGGGTGTACCTCGCTTGGGAATCGGGTAGGTCGCCGCGGCATTATAGCCCGGGCGCCCGTGCCCCGCGCGCCCGGCTGGGCTACAATCCCGCGCATGCCCGCCCCAGCTCCGCCGAAGCCAGGTCCGCCCAGCCGCGCCGTGCCCGCCTGGGACATCGACGCCGTCGCCGCGACCTGCCTGGCCGTCCAGGGCATCCCGGCGCCCACCTTCGCCGAGCAGGCCCGCGCGGACTGGGTGGCCGAGCGGTTGCGGGCGCTCGGGCCCTTCGAGGTCACGCTCGACCGCGCGCCCAACGTCTATGCGCGCCTGCCGGGCGCCGGCCCGGCCGCCGGCGCCGGTCCCGGCCTGATGGTCAGCGCCCACCTCGACACCGTCTTCCCGGCCGAGACCGACCTCGGCAGCCGGCGCGAGGGCCCGATCCTGCACGGTCCGGGCATCGGCGACAACTGCATGGGCCTGGCCGGCCTGCTGGCCCTGGCCGAGGCCCTGGCCGCCGCCCCGCGCCCGCCCTGCGATGTCTGGCTGGTGGCCAACGCGGCCGAGGAGGGCCTGGGTGACCTGGCCGGCATGCGGGCGGCGCTCGACCGGCTCGACGGTCGGATCGGGGCCTGCCTGGTGCTCGAGGGCAGCAAGCACCACAGCTGGCCGCTGACCCATCGTGCCCTGGGCTCGCGGCGCTACCGCATCGAGGCCAGCGCCGACGGCGGGCACAGCTGGGGCAATTTCGGGCGCTCGAGCGCCATCCACCTGCTGGCCGGCCTGGCGGCCGAGATCGCCGGCTGGCAGGTCCCGGCCCGGCCCCGCTGCAGCTTCAACATCGGCGTCATCCAGGGTGGCACCTCGGTCAACACCATCGCCGAGACCGCCTGGCTGCTCCTGGACCTGCGCAGCGAGGACCCCAGCGCGCTGGAAGCGCTGGCCGAGCGCGCCGAGGCCCTGGTGGCGCGGCATGCGGCCGCCGCCGCCCGAGCCGGCGACGCCAGGCTCGGCTGCCGGAGGGTCGGTGACCGACCGGCCGGCGAGCTGCCGGCCGACCATCCGCTGGTCGAGGCGGCACGGCAGGCCCTGCTGGCCGAGGGCGTGCCGCCCGAGCGGATCGCCTCGCGCATCTCCAGCACCGACGCCAACATCCCCCTGGCCCGCGGCATCCCGGCCGTCTGCATCCACCTCACCCGCGGCGGCCATGCCCACCGCCTGGACGAGTGGCTGAGCCTGGACGAGCTGCCGACCGGTCTGGGCCAGCTGTGGCGACTCAGCTGGGCGGCCGCCGACTGGCTGGCGGCCGGCGCTCCAGCCGAGGGCCCTGCGCCAGGTCGACCCGAATTCTGAACCTGGGTTAGAATCAAGCCCCTCCCGGCGCGGCCGGGGGCCATCTCCGGCCCTCCGCGCCGGATGCGCCGATCCCGCCGCCGAACCCAGCCCCAGCGAGCACAGCCATGGCCATGCCCGGACGCAACGAACCCTGCCACTGCGGCAGCGGCCGTAAGTACAAGAGCTGTCATTGGAACGCCGACCGCGACGCCGCCCGGGTCCGCGCCGAGGTCGAGCGCAAGCGCCAGGAGGCGCTGGAGGCGCTCGGGTCGCCCGGCGAGGAGGAGATGCGGGAGCTGTACGAGCAGCTGACCGGTCGCGCGCTGCCCGGCGACCGCGTGCCCGAGAACGTGCGCCAGACCCTGGTCGACATGTGGCGCCAGCAGCGCCTGGCGGACGGCGCGCGGGAACGGCTGGCGCCGCATCGGGCCGAGATCGCGGCCCGGCTCGATGCCGATCCGGCGCGCTTCGAGCAGCTGGCATCCGGTCTGGCCGGCGAGCTCGACCTGAGCCACTTCGAGCTGACCGGCACCAACGTCCGCAAGGCGCGTCGCGGCATCGGCCTGCCACCGACCGAGGCCGCCGAGCGCCGCAGCTACGCCAGCCGGGTCCTGCGGCTGACCCTGGATGCCGACGATCGCGAGACCTTTCGCGATGGCTTGTTGGCCTTCCTGCCCGAGCTGGTCGACGAGGGCCGTTTCGACGAGGCCTACGTGCTCGACGTCTGCGCCGAGCGTGCGCTGGACCCCGAGGCCGAGGCCTGCGCCTTCCTCGAGGACGTCGTGCTGCGCAGCCTGAGCTGATCCGGGTTCCGGGCTACGGCCGAGGCGAGGCGACGGCTCAGCCGGAGGCGACGGGCGGCCCGGTCTCGATCGCCTTCTGGCCGGCGACCTGCACGATCCGGTCCTCCTCGAGGATCCACGCCGTCAGCTCGCCGCCGTAGACGCAGCCGGTATCCAGTCCAACGAGGTAGGGCGTGCCGTCCGCCCGATGGCGCCGCACCAGGCCGCCGGGCGCGTCGTGGCCGAAGACCAGCGCCTTCCCGTCGGCCGCCGGACGGTAGGCCTCGTGCCAGCGCGGTCCGTAGATGCCCTTGCGCGGCGGCCAGGTGCGGATCGCCAGCAGCTCGTCGCGGCTGCTGCCCGCCAGGCCGCGCTCCGGGTTGACGCCGGCATGGACCAGGCAGAAGCGCGCCTCGTCGATCACCAGCGGCAGCCGGCGCAGCCAGGGCAGCAGCTCGCCGCCGATGGGCAGGATGCGCTCGAGCAGCTCGGCATGCGCCGGATGCTCGAAGTCCGGCCGGCCGGTCTTCAGGAAGGCCTCCAGGATGGCCAGGGTCTTGGCATCGTGATTGCCCAGCACCATCTCGGCGCCGCTGGACCGGATCTGGCGCCAGACGCCGACCGGGTCGGGGCCCTTGGTGAAGGCGTCGCCCGTCAGCAGCAGCCGGTCCTGCGCGGGATCGAAGGCCAGCGCCTCGAGCAGCGCCGCCAGGGACTCGGAGCAGCCGTGAACGTCGCCGATGAAGAGGCTGCGTCTGGGGTTCAAGGTCCGTCCTCCTGGTTCCAGAGCCGCAGCAGGTCGCTGCGGGTGACGATGCCGACCAGGGCGCCGCTGGCGTCGACCACCGGGATCTGGCCCCAGCCAGAGGTCAGCATCGTCGCCCGCAACCGCCGCAGCGGGTCCTCGGGATGCACGCTGACCGGTCCGGGGCGCATGGCCTCGCGCAGCGGCTGCTTGTGCCGGTCGTGGCGGATCGCGCGGTCCACGTCGTCACGGGTGATCAAACCCAGCAGCCGACCGGCCTCGACCACCGGATAGCCGGCGTGCCCCAGCGCCCGCATGCGCGTCTCGGCCTCGGCGATGCTCAGCTCGGGCGACAGCGTCTCGGGGTCCGGGCGCATCAGATCGGCCACGCGGATCGGCGGCTGGACGAAGTCCGGCAGCGCCGCCAGCAGCGCCGCCCGGAAGCCGGCCAGGTCGCCGTGGCGGGCCACGGCCGCCGCCGCCCGGCGATGCCCGCCGCCGCCCAGCCGCTCGGCCAGGCCGCCGACGTCCACCCGGTCGCTGCGCGAACGGGCCACCAGCTGCAGGTGTCCGCCCAGATCGACCAGGATGAGCAGGCCGGCCGGCTGCCAGAGATCGAGCAGGGGCTGGGCCAGCGCGCTGATCTCTTCGATCGGCTCGCCGGCGCCGGCGCTGGCGCAGGCCAGGACGATCGGCTGATCGTGGACCTGCAGGGCCTCGGCCTTCGCGCGCAGCCGGTCGAAGAGCCGCGACTGGGCCGGGCTCAGCGGATGGCGCAGGAACTCGTCGACCAGCTCGAGTCGGGCGCCCTGTTCGAGCAGCCAGGCGGCCGCGCGCAGGTCGCGGGCTGTCGTGCCGACATAGCTCAGCCGCCCGCTGTCCTCGTAGATCCCGAGCAGCAGCAGCGTCGCTTCCAGCGCCTCGAGCGCGAGCGCCGGCTCGCACCGGGCGAGGCGCTCGACCAGCAGGCTGGTGGTGGCGGCCAAGGGCTCGCCCTCGTAGCGGTAGTGGGCCGGAAGCTCCCGCTCGCGGGCGTGGTGATCGATGATGCAGACGGGCGTCTCGGGGCGCATGCCGCGCACGAACTGAGCCGTCTGGCTGTCGACGAAGATGGCGCGCTCGACCGGCTCCCGGGGCAGGCTCGCGGCGTCGCGAAACGGCAGCTGTCCACCGTAGAGCACCAGGAAGTCGCGCAGGTTGCGGTTGAGGCTGCGCGGCAGCACCGGCAGGGCGTCGGGGAAGAGCTTGTGGGCGCCGAGCAGGCTGGCCAGGGCGTCGAAGTCGGCATGCTCGTGGCTGAGGATGACCTGCATGGGCGGATGCTCGCCGGCTGTTCGGAGGTCCTGCGCGACCGAAACGATAGGGTCTAGGGCGCCTCGAAGGCGCCGATCGCGGGTGGATCGGCCCAGCAGGCGCCGTTCAGGTCGCCCGGCGCCCAGGCGCCGGCCCGGCCGGCGCCGGCCGCCGGGCTCTCGGCCGGGATGCGGCCCTCGGCTCCCAGCAGCGGGTCCCGTCCGGACAGCCCGCCCCGCTCGACCGTCGGCAGGCTCGGCGCCGAACGGTCGGGCGCGTCCAGCGCGTACCACAGGTTGTGCTCGAAGCCGAAGGTCTCCGGCGCGGTGCCGCCGCCGACGTTGACGTCGCTGCGCAGCCGCGCGCGGCGGAAGACGAAGAGGTTGTTGACCACCCGGCCGCCGCGGGCCGGGGCGAAGGTGAACCCGCCGCCGGTGCTCGTCTCCTGCAGGATGCGCATCAGCCAGACGCCGGGCTCGACCACCGTGTTCTGCGCCACCAGGCAGTCGACGCAGCCCACGAAGGCCCAGGGCGTGTCGCCGCCCTCGATGACGTTGGCCAGCAGCCGGACGTCGCGCGCCTCGGCGTTCTCGCCGGTCGGGTCGAGCGGCGGTCGGAAGAAGTCGAAGCCGGTCGAGCCGCCCAGGTTGACCACCCGCGCGCCGCCCTCCCGCATGCGGTTCCAGCGGATCTCGACGTCGCGGCTGCCGCCCTTGACCTGGATCGCGTTGGCGCCCATGGCCTCGAAGACGCTGCGCGCCACGAGAGCCTGGTGCGCGCCGACCATGTCGATGCCGCTGCCCCCGCCGCCGCATCGTGCGAAGCGCGAGTCGAGTACCTGCAGCATGCGCGTTCCCGACAGCTTCAGGCAGTCCTGGTTGCCGCCGGCGCCGACGTCGTGGATGTCCAGGTCACGGAGGACCAGGTGCTCCGCGGCTGTGGCGTCGTCCACCGCGCCCCCGTCGTCGACGTTGAGGCCGTTGGCCTCGGCGCCGGCCAGCTCCAGGTCGTGCACCACCAGCCAGCTCGGGCGGACCAGGTGCAGGCCGGTGGCGCCGCCCTCGATCCGAGGCCGTGCCGCGCCAGGCAGCCCGCCCAGCCAGATCGGCGCGCCAGGCTCGCCGCGCAGGTCCTCGAGGTAGCTGCCGCCGGCATGGCGGCCCGGATGCAGGCGGATGGCCGTGCCGGGCCGGGCCTCGCGTGCGGCGCGGCCGAGGCTGGCGAAGGGATGCGCCTCCGAGCCGTCGCCGCCGTCGTCGTCGCCGTCGACCGTCACGTGGAGCTCGCGCCGCGGCGTCAGGCCGTCATCGAAGCTCGGGATCGCGGCGCATGCGGCCGGATCGGGCCCGGCGGGCGGGCCCGGCGATGGCTCCGCCGTCGTGCCGGCCGTCGGGCCCGGGACTTGCGTCGGCTCGAGCGTCGAGCCCGCGGTCGGTTCGGCCGGCGGCGTGGCACTGGGCAGGCCGGTGGCCCGGACGGCCGGTGTGGGCAGGCCAGAGACCTGGGCCGCCCGCAGCAACACCGGCAGCCAGATGGGATCGACGGCGCCCGGGCCGGGCTCCGCCTGGGCGCGGACGGCGTACGGCGGGTCCGTCGGACCGCCCAGCGCCAAGGCCAGCAGCAGCGTCAGCCGGCCGAAGGTCGAACGGCGAAGGGCGGCGCGTCGGCTGCGTTGCGTGTCGATACCCATGGCTCGCATGATAGCCGCCCGAGGCGGCCGTGGCGATCCGTCCACCTCGGCCGCGGATCGCGCCGCGGCCGCCATCTCCGGAAAACGGGCCGCAGCGGGCCGGCCGAAGCGTGGTAAGATGAGGAGGATGCCGCGACGTGATCCCACCGTGATGCAACGAGGAGCGTACGCCATGGACACCGTTTCACGCTCGTCCCGCGAGGCCGGCTTCACTGGGCTGCTCCGGCTGCTGGTCATCCTTCTCTTCGGCGTCTCCATGGCGGGCTGCGTCGGCATGCCCGCCGGGCGCAACGTCATGAGCGGCTCGTTGACGGTCGGCGACGGCGAGATCGTGAAGGACGACGTCAACATCTTCTCCGGCGACCTGGTCGTCGGCCAGGGCGGCGCGATCGACGGCGACGTTCGCGTGTTCAGCGGCGACGCGGTGGTCGACGGCAAGGTCGACGGCGACCTGATGGTCTTCAGCGGCGACGTGCGCCTCAACGGGCACGTCGGCGGCGACCTCGCCGCCTTCGCGGGCAGCGTGACGCTCGGACCGGAAGCCCGGGTCGACGGTGATCTGACCACCGTCAGCAGCCAGCCCACCATCGATCCTGCCGCCGAGGTGGCAGGATCGGTCACCCAGGGGATGCCGGCGCCCGGCAAGATGATGCGCCTGCCGCGCCCGCGCCCGCTGTCGCGCCTGGTCAACCTCCTGGCCTCGATGCTGGTGATGGCGGTCGTCGCCGCCATCCTGTACAGCATGGTGCCGGCCCAGGTCGATCGCGCCGCCGCGACCGCGGCGCGCCAGGCCTGGGTGGCCGGGGGCGTCGGCTTCGCCACCCTGGCGGTGTCGATCCCGGTGATCGTGGTCCTGGCGATCACGATCTGCGGCATCCCGGTGGCGCTGATCGGCGTCCTGGCCCTGGTCCTGGCCAACCTCTTCGGCTCGACCGCGCTGGGTCGGATCGTGGCCGACTGGCTCGAGCCGCGCATCGACCGCCCGCTGTCGCCGGTCGCGGCCACCGCGACGGGCGCCGCCACGCTGAGCGCGGCGCTGGGCATCATCGGCGCCATTCCCTGCCTGGGCTGGCTGATCCAGCTCGCGGTCTCGTCGATCGGGCTCGGCGCGACGGTCCTGACCGTCTTCGGGCGGCGCGACTACCCGGGCGGCCCGTTCGCGCCGAGCTCGCCCGCGCCCGCCGCCCCGACCGGCGGCTGGGAGCCACCCGCCGCCGACCCGCCGATGCCGGATCCGTCCCCGATGCCGGAGCCCGACGCACCCGAGCCGTCGGCCGAGGCGCCGACCTCGGACGCGCCCGCGATGCCCGATCCGCCGCTGCCCGGCTCCGTCGGGCCGGCCTAGCCAGGAGGTGAGCGCATGCCCCGACATCTCGAACGCCATTACGCCGAGCGCATCGGCTGGCTGCGGGCGGCCGTCCTCGGCGCCAACGACGGCATCGTCTCGACCGCCAGCCTGGTGGTCGGCGTCGCCGCCGCCCAGGCGGCCCACGCCGACATCCTGATCGCCGGCATGGCCGGGCTGGTGGCCGGCGCCATGTCGATGGCGGCTGGCGAGTTCGTGTCGGTCAGCTCGCAGGCCGACACCGAGAAGGCCGACCTGGCACGCGAACGCCTCGAGCTGACCCAGGATCCCGAGAGCGAGCTCGCGGAGCTGACCGCCATCTACGTCGGTCGAGGCCTCGACGCGGCCCTGGCGCGTCAGGTGGCCGATCAGCTCACGGCGCACGACGCCCTGGCGGCCCACGCGCGCGACGAGCTGGGGCTGACCGAGGTCCACACGGCCCGCCCGATCCAGGCGGCCATCGCCTCGGCCCTGACCTTCGCGCTGGGCGCCGCCCTGCCGTTGCTCATCGCCTGGCTCAGCCCGCTGACCGTGGTGATCCCGGCGGTCGCCGTCGGCTCGCTGCTGCTGCTGGCTGCGATGGGCGCCCTGGCCTCGAGCGCGGGCGGGGCGAAGGTGCTGGTCGGTGCCGCGCGGGTGACCTTCTGGGGCGCGGTGGCGATGGCCGCGACGGCCGCCATCGGTGCCCTCTTCGGCACGACCGTGGCATGATCTGTCGATCGCTGATGGTTCCGGATGTACTCAACCCATGGAGGATCGCGTGAACGGAGTGAGGGTCTTGGTGGGCACCAAGAAGGGTGCCTTCGTCTTGACGTCGGATGCCGAGCGCAAGCACTGGGACGTGTCGGGGCCGCATTTCGGCGGCTGGCAGGTGTACCACGTCAAGGGATCGCCGGCCGATCCGAACCGGATCTACGCCGCCCCCTCGATGGACTGGTTCGGCCAGACCGTGCAGCGCTCGGACGACGGTGGCAAGACCTGGGAGCCGGTCGGCAACGCCTTCGCCTACGCCGGCGAGACCGGCACCCATCAGTGGTACGACGGCACCCCCCATCCCTGGGAGTTCAAGCGCGTCTGGCACCTCGAGCCCTCGCTGCACGACCCGGACACGGTCTATGCCGGCGTCGAGGATGCCGCGCTCTTCCGCTCGACCGACGCCGGTCAGACCTGGACCGAGCTGCCGGGCCTGCGCGGGCACGGCACGGGCCCCGACTGGACGCCGGGCGCCGGCGGCATGTGCCTGCACACCATCCTCCTCGATCCCAGCAATCCGCAGCGGATCTTCGTGGCCATCTCGGCCGCCGGCGCCTTTCGCAGCGACGACGGCGGCGCGAGCTGGAAGCCGATCAACCGTGGCCTGGTCTCGGACTACATGCCCGACAAGGAGGCCGAGGTCGGCCACTGCGTCCACCGCATCGCGATGCACCCCTCGCGGCCGGAGGTGCTCTTCATGCAGAAGCACTGGGACGTCATGCGCAGCGACGACGCCGGCGACTCCTGGCGCGAGGTCAGCGGCAACCTGCCCAGCGACTTCGGCTTCCCGATCGAGGTGCACGCCCACGAGCCGGAGACGATCTACGTGGTGCCGATCAAGAGCGACGCCGAGCACTACCCGCCCGAGGGCAAGCTGCGCGTCTACCGCAGCCGCAGCGGCGGCGACCGGTGGGAGGCCTTGACCCAGGGCCTGCCCCAGGAAGACTGCTTCGTGAACGTCCTGCGTGACGCGACCAGCATCGATCAGCTCGACCCATGCGGGATCTACTTCGGCACCACCGGTGGCCAGGTCTACGCCTCGGCCGACTCCGGCGACACCTGGCAGGCCATCGTGCGCGACCTGCCGGCCGTGCTCTCGGTGGAGGTCCAGAGCCTGTCATGATCCAGGTGCTGCTCCCCCACGCGCTCAGCCGCCATGCCGGCATCGACACGCTGCTGACCCTCGAGCTCGAAGGGCCGGTCACGCCCGCGGCGATCCTCGACCAGATCGAGGACCGCCACCCCGTGCTGCGTGGGATGATCCGCGACCACGTCACGCGGGCGCGCCGGCCCTACCTGCGCTTCTACGCCTGCGAGCGCGACCTCTCCCACGAGCCGATGGACCAGCCGCTGCCGGACGCCGTGGCGCGGGGGGAGCAGCCCTTCATCGTGCTGGGCGCGATCTCGGGCGGCTAGCGATCCCCGCCGCCCGGTCCACGACGACCGCCACGCCGCATCGACAGCCCTGCCACTGCCGCCACCCAAGGAGCACGCCGTGACGGATCGACAGGCCATCGAGCGCTATCTGGTCGAGGAGTTCTACGACGACTATCGGGAAGGCCTGATCAGCCGGCGCACGATGATCCGGCGCGTGGCCTACATCGCCGGCGGCATGGCGGCGGCCATCCCGGTACTGGCCGCCGTCGGCTGCAGCCCCGACGAGCTGCCGGCGGCGACCGACCCGATCCCAGAGCCCGACACGCCCCTGCCGCCGACCGAGGCCGCGGTCGCCAGCCCCAGCGCCGCCAACGCGCCGCGCAGCCCGCTCTCGGTCACCGAAGGCGATCCGGCGGTCGTCACCGACCGGATCCGCTTCGCCGCCGGCGACGCCGAGATCGCGGCCTACCTGGCACGCCCGGCCCAGGCCGGCCCGCATCCGGCCATGCTCGTCTGCCACGAGAACCGCGGGCTCAACCCGCACATCGAGGACCTGGCGCGCCGCTTCGCCAAGGCGGGCTACGTGGCCCTGGCGCTGGACCTGCTTTCGCGCGAGGGCGGCACCGCGGCCCACGACCGCGACGAGGTGCCCGGCCTGCTCAACGCCGCCGGCCCGGAGCGCCACGTGGCCGACTTCGCCGCCGGCCTGGCCCACCTGCAGGGCCTGTCGGAGGTCGACCCCGAGCGGATCGGCATGAACGGCTACTGCTTCGGCGGCGGCATCACCTGGCGCTGCGCGACGGCCATCCCGGAGCTCAAGGCGGCCGTGCCCTTCTACGGCCCGGCGCCCGATCTGGCTGCCGTTCCCGCGATCCGGGCGGCGGTCTTCGGTGTCTACGCCGAGCTGGACGAGCGCGTCAACGCGTCGAAGGACGACCTGGAGCGGGCCCTGGTCGATGCCGGCGTGACCCACCGGATGACCGTCTACCCCGGTGTCAACCATGCCTTCCACAACGACACCGGCGAGCGCTACGACGAGGCCCAGGCCCTGGCCGCCTGGACCGACATGCTGGCCTGGCTGGACGCGTATGTCTAGGCCCGCGGCCCTGGCCGCGGATCGGCTGGCCGAACGTCCGGGGCAGGGACAGCGCCGGGTCTCGAGGACCGCCGCGCAGGGTCGACGCCGGCGCCTGGCTCCGGTGGGACTGGCGGTCCTGGCGACCACGCTCTGGCTCGGCAACACGGTGCTCTGGACCTTCGCGGGCTACGGCCTGCGGCTTCCGCCCGTCTGGCTCCTGCTCGTCGCCGCAATCGGCCACGCGATCCTCGGCTGGCTCTGGGCGCGCATCGACCTGCCCTTCCACTACCTGGCCGTCGTCTCCGTCTTCGTCGGTCCCTGGGTCCTCTTCTCGGCCATCGGAGTCTGGATCCTCGCCTCCAGCCTCGCCACGGGTCGGCCAGCGACCGGCCTGCCGCCCCTGGTCGCGCTGATCGCCAGCGTCGGCGCCGCGGCGCTCGGTTATCTCGCCCAACGCCGCAGCAGGGTCGGGTGAGCGAGCCCGCATGCCCTTCTCGATCCTGATCCCCATCGGCCTGCTCATCGCCCTGATCGGGGCGGGCCTCTACTGGCGTACCCGATCGCGCCGCCAGGCCCTGCTCGCCGGCGCCGGACTGCTCCTGGCCGCGGGCGCCCTCGGCGTGATCATCCTGGCCGCAAACGCGATGTGACGCCCGCTCCCGCCCGATCTCCCGGCCCGCCGCCGAACCCTACATGTTCCGCCGGTACTGCCCCCCGACCTCGTACAACGCCCGGCTGATCTGCCCCAGGCTCAGGCTCTGCACCGCCCGCATCAGCTCGTCGAACACGTTGTCGCCGGCGATCGCGGCCTGCTTCAGCCGCAGCGCCGCCGCCTCCGCCTCATCCGCATGCCGTGCATGGAAGTCCTGCAGTCGCCGCAGCTGGTCCTCCTTCTCGGCCTCCGACGCGCGGATCAGCTCCAGGGTCGTCGCCTCGTGCGCCCCGCCCTCGGCCAGGAAGGTGTTGACCCCGATGATCGGCAGCTCGCCCGAGTGCTTCAGCTGCTCGTAGTACAGGCTCTCCTCCTGGATCTTCGAGCGCTGGTACATGCGCTCCATCGCCCCCAGGACGCCGCCGCGATCGGTCAGGCGATGGAACTCGGCCAGCACCGCCTCCTCGACCAGCTCGGTCAGCGCGTCGACGATGAAGGCGCCCTGGTTGGGGTTCTCGTTCATCGCCATGCCGAACTCGTGGTTGATGATCAGCTGGATCGCCAGCGCGCGGCGCACCGAATCCTCGGTGGGCGTCGTGATGGCCTCGTCGAAGGCGTTGGTGTGCAGGCTGTTGCAGTTGTCGTAGATGGCCAGCAGGGCCTGGAGCGTGGTGCGGATGTCGTTGAACTGCACCTCCTGGGCATGCAGGCTCCGGCCCGAGGTCTGGATGTGGTACTTCAGCATCTGGGACCGGTCGTTGGCGCCGTAGAGCTCGCGCATCGCCAGGGCCCAGATGCGGCGCGCCACCCGGCCGATGACCGCGTACTCGGGGTCCATGCCGTTGGAGAAGAAGAAGCTCAGGTTGGCCGCGAAGGCGTCGATGTCCATGCCACGCGCCAGGTAGTACTCGACGAAGGTGAAACCGTTGGCCAACGTGAAGGCAAGCTGGCTGATCGGGTTGGCGCCGGCCTCGGCGATGTGATAGCCCGAGATCGAAACCGAGTAGAAGTTGCGCACCCCGTGGTCGATGAACCACTGCTGCACGTCGCCCATCAGCTTGAGCGAGAACTCGGTCGAGAAGATGCAGGTGTTCTGTCCCTGGTCCTCCTTGAGGATGTCGGCCTGCACCGTGCCGCGCACCTTGGCCACCGTCTCGGCCGCGATCCGGGCGTACTCCGCGTCGTCGACCTGCGCGCGCAGCGCCCGGAAGCCCAGGCCACCGGCGTTCGGCTGCAGGCAGTCGGCCTCCGAGATGGCGAGCTTGCCGGTCGCCCGCAGGTGCTTGCGCAGGCTCTGGCGGATGGCCGCGTTCATGTAGAAGGCCAGGATGGTCGGCGCCGGCCCGTTGATGGTCATCGACACCGAGGTCCGCGGGTCGCAGAGGTCGAAGCCGGCGTAGAGCGCCTCCATGTCCTCGACCGTGGCGATCGAGACGCCCGAGTTGCCCACCTTGCCCCAGATGTCGGGCCGGCGGTCGGGATCCTCGCCGTAGAGCGTCACGCTGTCGAAGGCGGTCGAGAGCCGCTTCGCCTCGGCGTGCCGGCTGAGGTAGTGGAAGCGCTTGTTGGTGCGCCATGGGCCGCCCTCGCCGGCGAACATGCGGGTGGGGTCCTCGCCTTCGCGCTTGAAGGGAAAGACGCCCGCGGTGTAGGGGAAGCCGCCCGGCAGGTTCTCCAGCAGCAGCCAGGCCAGCTGGTTGCCCCAGTCCGGGTAGTCGGGCAGGGCCACCTTGGGGATCGCCTGATGGCTCAGGCTCTGTCGGAAGTTGTCGACCACGATCTCGCGGCCGCGCACGGTGTAGCGGTTCTCCGGCGCGGCGTAGCGCGCCCGCGTCTCCGGCCAGCTGCGCAGGAGCGCCAGCGAGCCCGGATCGAGGCGCTCGCGCAGCGCGTTGAACGCTTCCATCAGCGGCCCCAGGTGGTCGGGCGCCGCCTCGATCTCGGCGCTCGCGAAGGGGGTCAGGGCCGCCGCCGGGTCCTCCGGCCAGCGCGTGAAGTGCGCCACCGCCTTGCGCAAGGCCCAGAGCTCGCCGGCCAGCTCGGCCTGCTCGCGCGCCCGCAGCTTGTAGCGCTCGACCGTGTCGGCCACGTCGGCCAGGTAGCGCACGCGGCGCGGCGGGATGATGTAGCTGCGGTCGGGCAGGCCGGCCGGCAGGCTGGCGGTGAAGCGGCCCTCGAGCGGCAGGCCGGTGATGCCGCGCAGGGCCTCGATCAGCGCCAGATAGACCTGGTTGCAGCCGCGATCGTTGAACTGGCTGGCCATGGTGGCGTAGACCGGCATCGCCTCCGGCGGCTCGTGCCAGCGGTCGTGGGCGCGCTGGTAGGCCTTGCGCACGTCGCGCAGCGCGTCGTCGGCGCCGGGCTTGTCGTACTTGTTGATCACCACCAGATCGGCCAGGTCGATCATCTCGATCTTCTCGAGCTGGGTCTGGGCGCCGAACTCGGGCGTCATGACGTAGATCGAGCGGTCGACCAGGTCGACGATGCCGGCGTCGGCCTGGCCGATGCCGCTGGTCTCGGCGATGATCAGGTCGTAACCGGCCGCACGGGCCAGCAGGATGGCCTCGTCCAGCGCGGCCGAGACCTCGCTGCCCGAGCCCCGGGTGGCCAGCGAGCGCATGAAGATGCGCCGGCAGGCGAGGCTGTTCATCCGGATGCGGTCGCCGAGCAGGGCGCCGCCGGTGCGCTTCTTGGTCGGGTCCACCGAGAGCACCGCCACGCGGGCCTCCGGGAAGTCCTCGACGTAGCGCCGCAGGAGCTCGTCGGTGAAGGAGCTCTTGCCGGCGCCGCCGGTGCCGGTGATGCCGATGACCGGCGCCGGCATCGGCCGTTCGGCCAGTCGGATGCGGGCGGCCGCCTCCAGCGCCGCCCAGCGCTCCGCCGGCGCCGCCCCGTCGGCGGCGGCCTCGGCCTCGCTGATGGCCCGGGCCAGGACCTTCCACTGGTCCGCCTCCGCGCCGAGCATCCGGATGGCATCGGGCGCCACCGGCCCCAGGAAGACCGCCTTGGCCTGGCTGGCCGGGTCGGCCAGGGCCTGTTCCGCGATCCCGCCCGCGGCGCCGTTGCCGCCGTGCCCGTTCTCGCCCAGCGGACGACGCTGGGGCGGCGACTCGCCGGCGGCCGGGTCGTAGTCGCAGAGCCGCATGATGTCGTCGATCATGCCCTGCAGGCCCAGGTTGCGACCGTCCTCGGGGTGGTAGATGCGCGCCACCCCGTAGGCTTCGAGCGCCTGTTTCTCCTCGGGGATGATCGTCCCGCCGCCGCCGCCGAAGACCCGCACCTGGCCGCAGCCCGCCTCGCGCAGCAGGTCGACCATGTAGCGGAAGTACTCCATGTGGCCGCCCTGATAGCTCGAGATGGCGATGCCCTGGGCATCCTCCTGAATCGCGGCGTCGACGATGTCGCGCACCGAGCGGTTGTGGCCCAGGTGGATCACCTCGGCGCCCGAGGCCTGCAGGATGCGCCGCATGATGTTGATGGCCGCATCGTGCCCGTCGAAGAGCGAGGCGGCGGTGACGATGCGCACCTTGCGCCTGGCGACGTAGGGCGCCGGCGCGACCGGGGCGGCGACGGCGGTTTCGGGATCGGCCGAAGGGCCGGCGGTCTGGCTCATCTTTGCCTCGCAGTCGAATCGGGACGGATGCCCATACTATATACCAGCCGGGTCCCCGGGCCAGCCGGGCCCGGTGCTATACTCGAAGGCTCAACCACCCCAGAGAGGCCTGCCATGCGCGCTTTCGCTGCGCTCGAGCATCCCCGATGAGCCGCCGCCGGTCGCGATCGGCGGCCGCCCCGCGACCCGCCCGCGCCGGTCGCTCGACAGCCCGGCCGAGGTCTCGGCGCGGGGCCCTCGTCGGGAGCCTGGGCCTGGTGCTCCTGCTGGGGCTCGCCGGCGCCTGGCTCTGGAGTCAGCGTGCGCCAGCCGCCGGGCTGGTCGAGCTGCCCGAGCCCGCGCTCGACGCCCTCGGCGAGGCCGACCGGGCCCAGGTCGAGACGCAGCGCATGCGGTTGCGCCAGATGTCCGCGTCCGACCCGGAGGCGCTCGGCGAGGCCTATGGCCAGCTGGGGCGGCTCTATCTGGCCTACGACATGCCGCAGGCGGCCGAGGCGGCGCTGGCCAACGCCGAGGCTCTCCAGCCCGACCAGGGCGCCTGGCCCTACTACCGCGGCGTGCTGGCCGCCGAAGCCGGCCGGTCCGAGGCGGCCATCGGCCATTTCGCGCGGATGCGCGAGCTGGAGCCCGATGACTTGCCCAACCTGCTGCGCCTGGCCGATGCCTATTCCGTGGCGGAGCGCTACGACGAGGCGGCCGAGGTCCTCGACCGGGCCCTGGCGCTGGCGCCGGACGAGGCGCGCGCGCATGCCCAGCTCGGCCAGCTGGCGATCGACCGCGGCGACCCCGCCGCGGCCATCGCGCCCCTGCGGCGGGCCCTGGAGCTGGCGCCCAGCGCCGACAGCCTGTACTACCCGCTCTCGCAGGCGCTGCGCGCCCAGGGCGACCTGGCGGCTGCCGAAGCGGCGCTGGCCCGGCGGGGCAACGGCCTGGCCCTTGTTCGCGACGACCCGCGGATGCGCGAGCTCTTCTGGCTGCAGCAGAGCGCCAGCTCGCGCCTGAGCCAAGGCAGCTCGCTGATGGAGCAGGGCCGCTTCGCCGAGGCGGTCAGCGTCTTCGAGGCCGCCGTCGCGGCCGAGCCCGAGAACGCCGAGGCCCGGCGCAACCTGGGCGCGGCCCTGCTCTCCTCCGGCCAGATCGAGCCGGCCCGCGCGGCCGTGGAGCGGGCGCTCGAGCTGGATCCGGGCGATGCCGGCGCGCGCTTCAACCTGGGCCTCCTGGCCCTGCAGACGGGCGACCGGGCCGACGCCGAGACCCAGCTGCGCGCGGCCGTCGCGGCCGACCCGAGCCTGGCGCCGGCGCAGCTGGCGCTGGGACAGATGCTGCGCCGCTCCGCCCGCTGCGAGGAGGCGCTGGCGCCCTTGAGCGCCTACCTGGAGCTGCAGCGCTCGGATGCGCGCAGCCGGATGGAGCTGGTGCTGTGCCTGGCCCGCCTCGGCCGTTGGACCGAGGCCCTGGAGCGGGTCGAGTCCGGGCACGTGGCGGCGCCGGACGACGCCCTGATCGGCGAAGGCCTGGTCCGTCTGCTGGCGGCCGCCCCGGACGATGCCGTCCGCGACGGCGCGCGGGCCAGCGAGCTGGCGGCGGCCCTGGTGGCCGGCAACCGCTCGGTCGAGGCCCTGGAGGCTTCGGCCATGGCCGAGGCCGAGACCGGGCAGTTCGAGGTGGCCGTGCGCCTGCAGTCCGAGGCGCTCGAGGTGGTGCGCCTGGCCGGCGATCGGCCCGAGTGGCAGGCGTTTCTGGAAGCCAACCTGGCTCGCTATCAGCAGCAACGGCCGGCGCGCGAGCCCTGGCCGTCCTACCTGCTCGGCGACTGACACGGGGCTGGCGGCAGGTGGCCGGACTACCGAGCCAGACGCCGCTCCGGTATACTCGAATCGGATCCGCCGAACGACCCCGAAGGGAGTCCGCTGTCATGTCCGATGCCCCCGACCTACCCGCGGCCACCGAACCGCGGGGTGCCGCGGACGACGTGAGTGACGGGGCCTGGGTGACCGAGGCCTTCGACGCGCCCGTGGACGCCGAGGTGGCGGTCGCGACCCCGCGCATGGGGCTGCTCGCCCTGGCGATCGACACGCTGCGTCGACCCAACGCCGCCATGCGGCGTCTGGCCGACCATCCCGGACGGCGCTGGGTCTGGCCGCTCGGCAGCCTGGCGCTGCTGCGCCTGGCCATCGTCCTGGCGCAGTCCAAGGCCAGCCAGGCCTATGCGAACGCCGCGACCCAGGCGGCCATGGCGCAGCAGCCGGGCATGGACCCCGAGATGGCGGCCCAGGCAGCCGAGATGGCCGGACGCTTCGGCGTCATCGGCGTCGTCTTCGGCGCCGTCGGCGCCGTGGTCGCGGTGCTGGTCGGCGCGCTGATCGTGGCCGCCGTGCTGCACTTCGTCGGCACCGTGCTGGGCGGACAGCAGGGCTTCGCCCAGGTCTTCACCGTCACGAGCTGGGCGCGCCTGCCGTTGATCGTCGGCGCGCTGCTGCAGCTGGCCTACGCGCTCACCGGCGGCTTCGATCCCTGCCCGCGCGGTCTCTCCGGTCTGGTCTGCCCCGATCCCGCCAGCCCCGGCTCGGCCAGCTACTGGTCGCCGCTCCTGGCCCAGATCGAGGTCTGGAACCTGTGGTACCTGCTGTTGTTGGGCCTGGGCGTCCAGGCGGTCTCGCGGGTCTCGCGCCGCAAGGCCGTGTTGGCGGTGGCGGTGGTGCTGCTCCTGAGCCTCTCCGGCGGCCTGGCCGGCACGGCCATCGCCCGCTTCTTCGCCGGCTTCGGATCCTAGCGCGGCGGCGCGCGAGCATGTCCGAGACCCTGGCCGAGCCGCTGATCCGGGCGCAGCACGTCGTCAAGGACTTTCCGCTCGGCATCCGGAAGGTGCGTGCCCTGGCGGATGGGGACCTGGACGTCTACCCCGGTGAGCTGGTGATGGTCATGGGCCCTTCGGGCTCGGGCAAGAGCACCCTGCTGAACCTGATCGGCGGCCTCGATCGGCCCAGCGCCGGCGAGATCCTGGTCGATGGCCGTGACATCGCCCACCTGGACGAGAACGCGCTGGCCAGCTTTCGGCGCGAGATGATCGGCTTCATCTTCCAGTCCTTCAACCTGGTGCCGACCATGACCGCGCGACAGAACGTCGAGTTCCCGATGGTCTTCGGCGGCATGCCGCCGGCCGAGCGGCGCGAGCGCGCGGCGGTCCTGCTGCGGCAGGTCGGCCTCGGCCACCGCATCGACCATCGTCCGCTCGAGCTCTCGGGCGGCGAGCAGCAGCGGGTGGCCATCGCCCGGGCCATGGCCAACCGGCCGCGTGTCCTGCTGTGCGACGAGCCGACCGGCAACCTCGACACCCGCACCGGCGAGGAGGTGCTGCGCATCCTCGGCGCGCTCAACGCCGAGGGCCATACGCTGCTGGTGGTCACCCACGATCCGCGCCTGGCCGCCTATTGCCACCGCGTCGTGCACATGCAGGACGGCCGCATGCTGCGCGAGGAGCCCGGCGGCCTGCGACGGCCACCGGTGACCCAGCTGCGGCCCGCGCGGCGGTCGAGCCCGCCATCGACCGCCGTCCCGAGCCCTCACACGAACCATCCAGCCGACGAAGGGGTGTCGCCTTGAAGCCATGCATCGGTTCCCTCCGCCCGTCCCTGCATTCGACGACCCCGATCGTCGCGGGTCTGATCATCCTCGGCCTCGGTCTCGGCACGCCCGGTCCCGGCCGGGCCTTGGCCCAGGCGCCGACCCCCGGCATCACGCCCGGCGCGCCGCCGCCATCGGCTCAGCCCGGTGAGCAGGCCACCGACACCCCGGCGCCGCCGACCGAGACCCTCGTGCCGCCGACCGAGACCCTCGTACCGGCCAGCGCGACGCCGGTGCCGGCGACGGTCGCGGCCAGCGTGGCGCCGAGCGCCGAGCCCACCGAGCCGTCGGCCACCGCCGCCCCGTCCGGCCTGCCCAACGAGGAGCGTCCGATCCTGGTGCTGGAGCGCTTCGAGGTCGAGCCCGGCGCGCCCCAGCCGGGCCAGACCTTCCGGCTGCGACTGCAGGTGCGCAACGAGGGCGAGCACTTCGCCGAGAACCTGCGCCTGGGCCTGTCCAGCGCGACCTTCCTGCCGGTCAACCAGGGGGCGCTGGGCTACGCCAACGACATTGACGAGGGCGACTCGGTCGGCATCGACGTCGACATGCGGGTCGTCACCGATGCCAAGAGCGGCATCTACCCGCTCGCGATCACCCTGCGCTGGGACGACTCCTACGGCGAGAGCTACAGCGACGAGACCACCATCGGCATCAGCGTCGGCGAGGGCGCCGCGGCACGGCCCCTGCTCTCGGTCATCTCGACCCGCATGCCGGCGCGCGTCAGCCCCGGCCTGCCCTTCGACCTGGTGGTCGAGCTGCTCAACAGCGGGGGACGCGAGGCCCGCAACGCCGTCGTCGTGCCCAGCGCTGGCCCGCTGGCCCTGGTCGGCGGCGGCCCGGCCCCGGTCAACCTGGCGCCCGGCGCCAACACCCTGCTGCGGCTGCGCGTGCAGGCGGCCGAAGCGGGCGAGCCGGGGGCCACCGCGCAAACCCTCGAGCTGCGCTACGACGATCCGGACGGCGAGCCCTACACCGAGACGCACAACGTGGGCCTGGTGGTGACCGGACGCGATGCCAACGGACCGCTGCCGATGGTGGCCAGCTACCGCACCCGCGTCGGCGACCAGGACAACGCGCCCTTGGCGCCGGGGCGGGTCTTCGAGCTGGAGCTGCAGGTCTTCAACGCCGGCCTGCAGGCGGCGCGGGCGACGCGCCTGTCGATCGGCAGCGGCGGCGGCAGCGCCGGGACGGGTATCTTCGGCTCGGTCGGCACCAGCAACCTGCGCTTCCTGGACGCGATCGAGCCCGGAGCGACCAAGACCCTGACCCAGCGGATGGTGGTCGACCCGGGCGCCAAGCCGGGCGCCTACCTGATCGAGGTCCGCTTCGACTTCGTCGACGCCGACGGGAAGGCCGGCAGCTCGACCGAGCAGGTCAGCCTCCTGATCAGCCGCGAGGTGCTGCTGGCGATCAATCCGCTCGAGGTGCCGACGTCGGCAGTGGCCGGCATGCCGCAGCGCATCATGGTCGACCTGGTCAACCAGGGCAGCAGCACCGTGAGCGTGGCCAACGCCGTCATCCGCGGCGCGGACGGGATCTCGATCGAACCACCGGTGACCGAGTTCGTCGGGCCGCTGGACGCCGGCGGCTTCTTCACCCTGCAGGCGGACCTCCTGGCCGGCGAGGCCGGGGCGGGGAGCGTCACGGTGTCGGTCGCCTACTACGACGACTTCAACGAGCCGCGCGAGCTGGTCGAGACCTTCGAGATCGCGGTCGAAGCGGCGCCGGAGATGCCCGTCCTCGACGCGGACGCGGAGGCGGCCTCGGCTCGGAGCGGGGGCAGCCTGGTGACGCGCATCCTCAAGGGCCTGCTGGGCCTGGGCGCCTCGGCGCCGACGGCTCCGCCGGCAGCGCCGATCCCGCCGGGAATGTCCGTCCCAATGGAGGGTGGCGCGATGGAGGGCGGTCCGATGGACGCGGGCGCGGCCTCGGACATGCGCGTCGAGCCCAGCGCCCCATGAGCCGGCGCGACGTCCTGCGGTTGGTCTGGGCCAACCTCAACCGCATGCGGGCCCGGGTGACCTTGACGGCCATCGGCGTGATCATCGGCACGGCGGCGGTCATCGTGCTGATCTCGCTGGGCGTCGGCCTGCAGAGCTCGGCCGAGGCCCAGCTGGGCGGCGTGGGCGACCTGACGGTGATCGAGGTCAACAGCTTCGGGGGCATGGTGATGTCCGGTCCGGGCGCGAGCGCCGGCGGGCGCGAGCAGCAGGCCGTGCTCGACGAGCATGCCCTGGCCGAGATCCGCGTCCTGCCCGAGGTGGTGGCGGTCACGCCGCGCATCTGGCTCGAGGGGGGCGTGGAGATGAAGCTCGGCCGAACCCAGAGCTGGGGATCGCCGCAGGGGATCGACGCCGACGCGCTGCTTGACCTGGATTGGCCGCTCGAGGCGGGCACGTTGCGTCTGGGTCGGGGACAGATCCTGGTCGGCAAGAGCCTCTTCGAGGATTCGGACATGGTCATGATGGCCGGCGGCGGCAACCTGCGCGTGGGCGGCCCTGGCGCCGATCGGGGCGCCCCGGCCGCTAGCCTGCCGCCGAGCCTGCTCGGGCGCACGGTGACGCTTCGGCTGACGAAGTACGACGAGGAAGGCACGGAGATCGCCCGCAGCGAACGCCTGCGCATCGTGGGCGTGCTGGCCAGCGACAACGAGAACCGCTCGGCCTACGTTTCGCTGCAGCAGGCCGATGACTTCAACCGCTGGTTCACGGGCAAGCGCCGCAACCCGCGCGACGGCTTCCAGAGCGCCCTGGTCAAGGTCGAGGATCGCGAGGCCGTCGCCGACGTGCAGGCGGCCATCGACGGCATGGGCTTCAGCTCCTTCTCGATGCAGCAGATCCTCCAGAGCATGAACCAGGTATTCCTGATCATGCAGGCCGTGCTCGGCGGCGTCGGGGCCATCGCGCTGCTGGTGGCCGCCTTCGGCATCGCCAACACGATGACCATGGCGATCTACGAGCGCACCAAGGAGATTGGCATCATGAAGGCCATCGGCGCCAACAACAACGACGTGCTCCAGATCTTCCTGACCGAGGCGGCGGCGATCGGCTTCGCGGGCGGCGTCTTCGGCGTGGCCATCGGCTGGGGGCTCGGCTTCGGCATCGACCTCTTCGTGCGCTATCGGCTGATGGCCGGCCAGGCCGCCGCGACGCCCGACGAGCCCATGGCCCGGATCGTGGTCACGCCGCTCTGGCTGATGGCCTTCGCCCTGATCTTCGCCACCCTGATCGGCCTGATCAGCGGCACCTATCCGGCCCTGCGCGCGGCCAGCATGAAGCCGCTGCGGGCCCTGCGCACCGACTGACACGGCCTGACACGACCGATGCCGAGCGCGACCTGGGCACCCCCGCCGGCGGCCGTGACACCGGCACCGAGCGCGGCCGAAGCCTGTGCTACAATCCGGACGCGCCAGCCGGGCGGCCCGACGGAGGGAGTTTCGTGAGCCAAGTCGACGCGACGAGCATCCCCGTGCGAGACCCCGACGAGCCCAGCTCGCTCTACGGGCGGCTGGTCTTGGCCTCGGGCACCGCCAATCGGCCGCTGGCCGAGGAGATCGCCGGCTACCTGGGCGTCGAGCTGCTTCCGGTGGAGGTCACCCAGTTCGCCAACGGCAACAGCTTCGTGCGCCTGGCCGAGTCCGTCCGTGGCTCCGACGTCTTCTGGATCCAGCCCACGGCGGCCCCGACCAACGACAACCTCATGGAGCTCCTGATCGCGCTGGACACGCTCCACCGCGACTCCGCCGGCCGCATCACGGCCGTGCTGCCCTACTACGGCTACGGGCGCTCCGACAAGAAGGACGCCCCGCGCACGCCGATCACGGCCCGGCTGGTGGCCGACATGCTGTCGGTGGCCGGCGCCGATCGGGCGCTGATGATGGACCTGCATGCCGGCCAGATCCAGGGCTTCTTCTCGATTCCGGTGGATGACATCACCGCCTCGCACCTGTTGGCCCAGTACCTGCTCGACAAGGGGCTGACGGAGGGCGTCGTGGTCTCGCCCGACCTGGGCAGCGCCAAGAAGGCGCGCAACTTCGCGATGGAGCTCGATTGGCCGCTGGCCTTGATCGAGAAACGGCGCAGTCAGGACGGCAGCTCGACCAAGGTCATGAACCTGATCGGTGCCGTGGAGGGCCGTGACGTGGTGCTGGTCGACGACGAGATCGACACGGCGGGCACCATCTGCAACGCGGCCCGCTTCGTCTTGGACTGCGGGGCGCGGCGGGTCTATGCCATGGCCACCCACGGCATCTTCTCGCCGCCGGCCATCGAGCGCCTGCGCGACGCGCCTTTCGAGGAGATCGTCGTCACCAACACGGTGCTCCTTCCGCCGGAGCGGCAGCTGCCCAACCTCACGGTGCTCAACGTCGGCCCGCTCCTCGGCGAGGTGATCCGCCGCATCCACGTCGGCCGCTCGGTCGGCGAGATGTTCGACGAGTGAGGCCGCAGCCCGCGGCAGCCCGCAACGGAGCCGCATGACCGCGCTCGTCACCGTCATCGAGCGCTATTCGGCCTGGCTCTACGTGTTGCTCGGCGTGCTGATGACGCGCCAGATCCACCACATGTGGCGGGCCGCCCGCGAGCACGACACCGCGCTCTTCGGCCTCGAGCGCGAGGCGGCCACAGGCAAGGCGGTGCGCGCGCTGGTCAGCCTGCTGCTCTACGGGACGATCGGCCTGGGGGTATACACCGTGACCACCGCGATCGCGCCGGGCTTGCCGAAGCTCGGCGAGCCCGGCGGACCGGCGCCGCCGATCCTCCAGCCGCCGCCCACCGCGGCCATCGAGACCGATACGCCGACGGCGCCGCCCTACACCGTGACGCCGCCGCCGGCCCGGATCATCACCAGCACGCCGCGCCCCTGAGCCGCCGCCCGACCGAATACCGCCGATCTCCGCAGCCGGGCTTCAGGGGGCGAGCTGGCGCAGCGATGGCGCGTAGAGGCGATGCGCGGCCGGCGTCTGCCGGGTCGTCGGCGTGACCGATGGGGTCGGCGTGTAGGTGGCCGGGGTCGGCGTCAGCTCCGGCGGCGTGGTCATCGTCGGCGTTGGCGGCGTCGTGCTGGGGCTGGGGCTCGGCGTCCGGCTGGGCGTGCGGCTGGGCGTCGGGCTTGGGCTGGGCGTCGGGCTGTCGACCTTCCAGCGCGCGTAGAAGATGTCGCTGCCGGCCGCGCCGGGCAGGCTGGCCACCCAGACCGCATGCAGCTCGCGCCGCTGCGGGTCGAAGGCCAGGCTCGGCATGCCGACCGTCCCGCTGTAGACGGTGCTGCTATGCGGCGGCGCGCCCTGCAAGAAGCGGATCTCCTCGTCGATCCGCGGCACCAGCCGCTCCTGCCAGAGCATCAGCGAGCCGATGTCGTCGTCCAGGCCCAGGCTCGGGTCGCCCGAGGCGCTCGCGCTGCTGCTGACGTTCACCGGCGCGGTCCAGGGGCTGCACATCTGGATGACGTCCTGGCGGAAGCCCGCCTCGTTGTTGACCGCTTCCTGCCAGGCGACGCAGACGTTCTGGCGCCGCGTCGCGGCCAGGGCCGGCCGCCGCGGCTGGCCGTAGAGGTAGTAGGTGCCCAGGGCGCGGTTGACCGAGGGCGTCGGCGCGGCGGCCGGCAGCCAGACATGGCTCAGGTTCGACTCGATGCCGTAGCCGTTCATCCAGGCGATGTTGATGTCCGTGTCGCCCGGACCGTCGCTGGCCGGGGCCACCTGGGGCGATTGGACGTCGTCGTCGAAGAGGCTGAGCGTGTCGCCGATGGGCTCGGGCGTGGGGCCATCGCGCAAGGCGGCGTACTGGGGCCGGCGCAGGCTGGCCGAGGTGTCCACCCAGGCGAGCCAGAAACGGCCATCGGCATGGCCCAAGGCCGGCTGGACGCCCCCGTCGCCGGTGGGCACCGCCTCGCCGCGTCGCGACCAGGCCGCGGCCTTCGGATCCCAGCGATTCAGCATGATCTTGAAGGCGATGTCGCCGTCGCCGCCATCGGCGGGTCGAGCCGAAGCGTAGGCCGCCGCGGCCTCGTCCTCGCCCCAGGCGATCAGGGCGGGGTCCTGCGCGGCGCGGGCCAGGTACTGGGTGTCGCCCCAGAGGCCGTCGCGGCGCGCACGGGTCAGCAGGTTGCTGCCGGCGAGATTGTCGGCAGCCTCCTGCCAGACCACATGCACGGTGCCGGCTTGCGTCACCGCGATGCGCGGAAAGTCCGAGTCGCTGTCGGGCGAGCCGGAAAGGTTGCGTGGCGGGTCCTCGAAGCGCAGGGTCAAGCGTTCGGGCTGGGTGGCGCCCGGCAGCGGCTGGCGCAGGCCCGAGGCCAGGAGCGCCAGTCCGACGGCGCCGGCCACGAGCAGGCCCGGACGGGCGTGGCCACGCGCCGCGCGCGGGCGAAGCCGGCTGTGCATCAGGGCCAGTCCGTCCGGACGCGGATGGCTCGTCGGACGCCGTCGGGCGTCGATCGGATCGTGGCATCGACGCGCATCCCGGGCAGGGCGGGCGCGCCGCGTTCGTCGACGACGGCGATGGTACCGACGGTGAAGCTGAAGACCTGAGTGGCGCCCGCCGGATCCAGGTCGATCAGCCAGGTGCCCTGTACGCCGCCGGCGGGCAGGTCGAGGATGATGCCCGAGACCTGGACCGGCGTGCTCGGCAGGGGCAGCAGACGCAGGTTCTCGGCCCGCACCTGGTAGCCGAGCGCCACACCCTCGACCTCGACCGGCTGGCCGGCGGCACGGGCCGGCAGACGGGCGGCCAGCGTTGCGGGCAGATGGACCTCGTACTCGCCGACGATCAGGACCTCGCGGATGTTCTCGAAGGGGGAGTCGTCGGGCGGCGCGACGTCCTGGATGATGCCGCTGAAGGCCACCGGCACCTCGACGGCCGCACCCGCGGCATAGACGACTTCGATCCGGGTCGCGACGAAGGCGTCGTCGCGACCGATCATGCCCTCGACCATCAGGGTCGCGCCCAGGCTCAGCCCGTCCGGTCGGTCGACCACCGTGAAGCCCTCGACCAGGGTGATGCGTCGACCATCGACCTCCACCCATTCCGGCAGGGCTGGTGCGGTCGTCGGAGGCAGCGCGGTCAGCCGGCCCAGGAAGGTGCGCTCGGGCCGCCCGGCCAGGAAGGTGATGCGCTCGGCCAGGTTGACCGTCTCGAGCAGCTGGGCCTCGACCCGCACGATGTCGCCGACATGCGGCGTGACGATCGAGGGCAGGAACTCGGTGCCCGGATCGACGCTGACGACCCAGGGCCGGCCGCGCTCGAGGTCGCGCAGGCGCCAGGCTCCGTAGATGCCGGCGTCGCCCGTGGGCAGGCCTTCGATGCGGGCCTCCAGGTTCACCCGCTCCGGGCCGATCACGTTGCCGCCCGAGGGATAGGCCACCCGGCAGCCTTCGACGAAGTCCATCGAGGTCTTGAGGCCCCGGACCAGAGCGCCCAGGTCGCGAATCTCGTCAAAGCCGAGCTGCAGCCGCGCGCGAGCGCCGGCCGGCAGGAGCACCGGCCCGGCCGGGCCGCCCGCGACCTGCACGGTGACCGGGGTCGATCGATTGGCTTGACCCAGCAGCTGCACCTCGCCCTCGCCTTCGTAGATCAGCGCCAGGCTGCGCAGTCGCATCGTGCTCATGCCGTTGCTGGTGGGCCAGGCCAGGCGCAACGACTCCACCTCCAGCGGCTGCGATCCGCGGTTGACCAGCGCCATCTCGACCGTCTTGGCGTCGGCCAGGACCAGCGGCTCGGCCAGGATCAGGTCGCAGTCCGGCGTGGCGGGCGGCGAGGTGACGACCAGGTCGGCGCAGGGAGCGTCGTCGAGGTCGGTGAAGCCGAGGCCGAGGCTGTAGCCACCGCTGACGGCGGCCTTCTCGAAGACCAGCCGAAGTCGCTCCGAGCGGCCCTGGGCCAGCACGGCCTTGGCCGTCGGGACGACGACCCGGGCGGTCGATGCTGGCGCAACCGGCGCCTCGAGCAGGGCCAGGTCGCCCAGGAAGACGCCGATCAGCGCGCCGTTGTGCACCGACCAGGCCAGGTCGAGTCGGGCCAACCGGGCCTCGGCGCCCATGTTGCCGAGCGCGACCACCACGTCCGGCTCGGGCGTCGAGGCATCGACCTGGATCTCGCCGGCGTTGATGCGGCAGCCCAGCGAATCCACGTCGTGCAGCGTGGTCAGGACGGCCTGACAGCCGCCCTGGAAGCGGGCGACCAGGGCCAGGTCGCCGCCCGCGGCGCCCTCGGCGGGCGGATCGGCGGCCGAGGGCAGGCGGGGAGCGCCATCGCCGCGCCGAAGCGGTGGCCCGTCCTGGATCGCGCTGGCCGGCGTCTCGATCGCCGGCTCGAAGCCCAGGACGACCTCGACCGCCTGGGCCGGGCCGATCGGCAGGGCGCGGGGCAGCTTGATGCTGGCCGGCGACCGATCGATCGGCGCCGGGCTGACGGCGACGCCATCGACCAGCAGCTCGCGCAGCCGGCCCTGGTACTCGGGTTGCCAGATCAGGTCGATCGATTCGAGCGTCTTGGTGATGCCATGGCTGTTGGCCAGCAGCATGCTGGCGCGACGGGGTTCTTGCTTGAAGCGCTTGAACTCGGTGCCACAGCCCACCGGCCCCAGCCAGGTGCCCGCAGTGACCTGACAGCCCTCGCCGTCCAGCAAGGACAGGTTGTAGTCACGCTCGGCCGCGGGATTCTCGAAGCGGGCACTGAGCGCGATCTCGGCCCCCCCGGGGAGCACGATCGGGAGGCCGAAGGCCCGCTTGAGGCCCAGCGAGGCCGGGCTTCGGTTCAAGCGGAGCTCGGACTGCAGCCCGCCGGGCAGGCTCGGACCCGCCAGGGCCAGCGACTGCAGTCTGCCGTTGACCGTGGCGGGCCAGTCCAGCTCGAGCGCGTGCAACGCAAGCGGCTCGGTCGCCGTGTTGCGAATGCTGAAGCCGACCCGTCCGTCTGCGGCCCGCGACAGGTCCGGGCCGCCCAGGCGCAGCGGACAGCTCGCACCGGCCTCGGTCAGCGCCAGCTCGCAGCCTTCGCGGGACAGGACGATGAACGGCCCGGGCTGCCAGGCTTCGCCCGCGCGACCCTCGAAGCGCAGCTCGATCGGCGTCGGAGCGTCTCCGGCCTCGAGCCGGACGGAGCGTTGATCCAGGCCGACCAGCACCGGGCTCTCGGCCGCGCCGGTCGGAATCTCCGTCTGGCCGATGCGCAGGCTGGCGAGGCGGTAGGGACCTACCCAGGCCAGCTGCAAGGCGTGGATGGTGGCGGCTTGACGGCCGGCGTTCTGTATGCGGCTCAGCGCCACGATGCGGTCGCTGCCCGAACCCGACCAGGTCAGGGGCTCGGCAACCAGCTCGCAGCCGAGGCTGCTGACCGGATCGTTCGCGCTGGCGCCCAGCGCCGAGCCAACCGCGACGGGCACCCTCCGCGCTTCGGTCGGAACGCCAGCGACCAACAGGCCGGCCGTCACCAGGGTTGCCAGCAGGGTCAGACCGGCTAGGGTGCGGCGGTACGGCAACGCTGTCGCCATGTCTCCCGCCAGGTGCTCGAGGCCGCGGAGCGGGTCGCGTGCATCCTGCGCGAACCCGGCCCCGCGAGAAGAAAGCGGTGCAGGGAGTTGCCGCGACCCCGCACCGATCGACCATCGACGCGTTCGCGTCACGTTCACGCTCCGATGACCCAGGTATCATACCGTCATTGAGGGTCCGATTCAACGTTCCGCCCCGGCGCCGAGCAGGCCCTCCAACGCCGAAGACCGACGGCGAAGCGCCGGTGACCCGAGCCGGTCGGACCCGAGGATCGCGGTGGCGACGGCCCCGGCTAGCGGCCCGTCGGGTTGGGGGTGCTGCCCGGAACCGGGATCTCGAGGGTCGCGGGCGGTCGATCGCCGGGCATGGGATCGACCGCCGCCGCTTCGAGGATGTCGATGCGCTCGGCCAGGACCACGCCGTCACCCCGGCGGCTGCCGGTGACTTCGACGTACTGGCCGTTGGCCACCTGGTCACCCATGCCGCGGATGTCCGTGTCGGTGCCGAACTCGATCCGCTCGCCGCTGTCGAGCTCGAAGCGCCAGGTCCGGTCATCGACCCGCTGCAGCCTCTGGACGAGGCCCTCCAGGGTCACGCGGGTGTCGGCCTCGGCCTCGACCGTGATCGCCAGGAGCTCGCGCTTGCCGAGACAGTCCCGGTACTGGACCGTGACCGTCGCGCCCAGCGCCAGGCCGGGCGTTCGGACCAGGTCGGCCGAGAGGCTGTAGCTGCTGCCGGTGCTCAGCGTGATCCGATTGGCTTCCATGGCCGTGACGATGCCCAGCTCGCGGCCCTCGGCGCAGCCCCGGTCGCTGCCACGCAGGGTCATGCGCTCGACCAACCGCGGCGTGCTGCCCTTGCGATAGGCCAGCTCGACCAGGTCGCCCAGGTCGATGCCGACCTTGGCGTCGGCCGGCAGCAGCGACAGGTCGAAGTCGTTGTCCTCGCCGCTGACGTTCTCGCGAATGGTCCACAGGTCCGGGTGCTGCTTGGCGACGACGAGGCCGGTGTATCGGTTGAGCGCCCAGCGCGCGAGCTCGGGCTCATCCGTGAGCACCGGCTCCGGCAGCGGCGTGGCCGTCGTCGTGGCCGTCGGGCTCACCGGCTGGGTGGGCTGCAGCGGCATGGTCGTCGCCGAGGCACGCGCCGTCGGCGAGGGGCTCGGCGTGACCGGCTCGGTCGGCAGGATGGGCCGGGTGGTCGTCGGCGTGCCGGTGGCCGTGATCGGGGCCGTGATGCTGATCGTCGCCGTCGCGGTCATCGGCTGGTCGGGCTGATCCAGGACGCGCACGGCGAGCGCCAGCGCGTGGCCGCTCGGGGTTCGGGCGCTGACGACGCGCAGCTTGAGCCGGCTGCCGCGCGGGACGCTGGTCATGCTGCCCCAGGCGCCGGGCTCGAAGCTGGTGCGCGCGTCCCAGCCGTAGGTATACGCGCGAGCATCCTCACCACGCGGGGGAATGCGCACCTCGAGGGTGCCGGAGGGATCGATGCTGGCCGAGGGGTCGTAGGAAAGCAGGGCGCCCTCGACCGAGCTTTCCGCCTCTCGGCCCAGGGCCATGAGCTGCTCGATCTCGAGCGCGCGCAGCCGAGCCTGATCGGCGCGCAGGTCGCGCAGCGAGTCGGCGTTGAAGGCGGCCAGTGCGAGGTCGATCGACTCGTTGATGCGCTTGATGCCGTAGAGCGGATCGCCCGGCAGCGCTTCGCGGGCCTGGATCGCCAACGCCTGCGTCGCGCCGAAGAACAGGATGACGGCCGCCATCGCCGACATCGCCAGGCGGGTCACCGGAGTCCGGCCGAAAAGGGACGCCAGGCTCAGACCCGCCAGCCAGCCGGGGCCGGCAGCCTGGGCGGCGCGCGCGTTCGCGCGCTGCACGGCTTCGTGATGCTCGGCGGCCCGCCCCGCCAGCGCGAGGAAGCGTTCGCGACCGGGCTCGAGCCCATGATCCGGGCTGGGCGGGGTGAGGGTCTGTCGACGCAGCGCTTCGGCCACCGCGACCAGGGCCTGTGTCTCGCGCGAGATGGCAGGACCCCCGTCCACGCCGAACCCGGCCAGCGCGGCATCCAGGGCTTCGGTCGCCGCCGGGTCCGCTTCGGCGGTCTGCGCCGCGCTGGCCGTGGCGGCGGCCGCCAGGAGCCGGGCGCGTCCGGCCGACAGGCCGCCCGGCGCCGGCGGAACGGGGCGGACGTCGGCCTCCAGCCGGGTCGCGAACGCGAGCAGGGCGCCGAGCGGCGCAGCGTCGCGTGACGAAGCCGACTGCAGGAGGGGTTCGGATCCGGGCCGCCGTCGAGCGGCAAGCGCGCCGTCGAGGGCTTCGACCCGCTCGACTTCGGTAGCGGGCGTCGCGCCGTTGGAGGAGATGGCATCGGATTCGGTCAGGCGAAGGGCCTGCGCGGTGGCGAGCAGGCGGGCGCGGCCGGCATCGAGGCGTCGCGGCGGAGGTGGCTGCGCCGCGCTCAGCGCGGCCGCTGCCCGAAGCAGTGGCTCCAAGGCACCTGCCAGCTCGGCATGCTCGGACAGGCAGGCTTCGACCGTCGCCCCCTGGCGCATGCGCAACAGGCAGCCATCGAGCGCTTCGCGCACTCGCCTGTCTGTCTGCTTGCCGGATTCTAGAGCCATCTCTCGGTACCTGATCCTGGATGTCCGCCGCGCCTAGACTTCGACCTGGGTTTCGACGATGTTGCGCAGGGCGTTCAAAGCGCGATGCTGCAAGGCTTTGATGGCGCCTTCCGTCTTGCCCATGATCTCCGCCACCTCGGCGTTGCCGAGGCCTTCCACGAACTTGAGGATGACCACCTGCTGTTGCTCGTCGGTCAGGAAACGCATCCCCAAGCGCAGCTGGTTCGAGGCGAAGACGCCCTCGAAGTTGAAACCGGGCTCCGCTGGCGCCATCCACCGTTCGTCGAGCTCGACGCCCTCGCGGTTGGAAGCGCGGCGGAAGTGATCGATGATGAGGTTGTGCGCGATGCGATAGAGCCAACCCTGAAGGCTGGTGTTCCAGCCACGGTCCGACCGGATCGCCTCGAGCATGCGCACGAACACATCCCCGGCAAGGTCCTCGGATAGCTTCGCATCACCGGTGCGGTGATAGATGTATCCGTAGAGCTTTCCGGCGTAGGTATCGTAGATCTCACCCAGTGCGCCCGGATCGAGGGCGATGGCGCGTTCGCGAAGGGCTGCTTCGCTCAATTCGATCTCTCCACATGCTCGATTCGTAGGTTTAGACGCATGAACCCCCGCGGGGGATACGGGTCGGCTCGGTCGCCGGCCCGTCGCCGCCGGCTTGCGGCAGGTCCGAGCGGGGGGGGCGGGGACGGTCGGGGCCGGCCGGGCTGCGTTGGCTGACGGTTCCGCCGCGCCGGCGTTACGCGCGCTTTCCGAGCGGGCGGAGCGTGGCCGGGTCGAGGGGGCTGACGTCGATCGTGCGCTCGTTCCGGTAGGTCACCATGCCCGGACCGCCGCCCCGCATCCGGCTGACGTGGCGCAGCTCGGTGACGATCACCGACGCCCGCGCCTCGCCACGGGCGCGCGAGAACCAGGCTGCCAGACCGGCGGCCTCCTCGAGCGTTCGCGCCGAGGCCTCGCGGCCGGCGAGCTTGATCACGACGTGGGCGCCGGGCTGGCCGAGCAGGTGCAGCCAGAGATCGCCTCGCGCGGCGCGCTGAAAGGTGACGACCTCGTTCTGGCGGCGGTTGCGTCCGACCAGGATGCTGACGCCATCCGAGGCCATGAACGCCAGGGGCTTGAGGCTGCGGTTGCCGGCGCTTCGGCGCGGCAGCGGACGGCCGAGGAGGCCGCTCTCGCGCAGGTCCTCGGCCACGCCGTCGATCGCGGCACGGTCTTCGGCCAGGGCCAGATCGCTGGCCAGCTGCTCCAGGGTGGCCAGCTTCGCGCCGGCCACCTCTCGCCGCTGGGGCAGGGCCTCGGCCGCCCGGCGTGCCCGCCGGTAGCGATCGAAGCAGCGCTGTGCGTTCTCGACCGGGCTCAGCGCGGGATCGAGGCGGATCCGGAGCGGCTCGTCGGCCCAGGCCAGCGTGACCTCGTCGGCGCCGGCGGGCACCTGGTGCTGGAATGCCAGCAGGAGGTCGCCCGACAGGCGCAGCCGTTCGATCCCGGCCTCGTCGACCTGCTCGCGATCCAGCGCCGCCATCTGGCGCTTGGCGCGCGCAAGGGCTTCGTCGAGCAGGCTCTGGACCGCGGCTCGGGCGCCGGCATAGGCGTCGCGGCCCTCGCGCCGGCTCTGGTAGCGCTCGATGGCCTCGACGATGCCCGCCGCCGGCTCCCAACGCGGAAGATGCGTCAGCGCATAGGGCGCGTAGGCCGTCGGGATGGCGGCCTCCGGATCCGCATCCGCCTCGGCGTAGCCCACCGAGGCCGGCTCGCTGCCATCGTCCGGCGGTGCCAGGATCGACCGCAGGCTGGCCAGGCCGGCCGCGGCGTCCAGCGCGTCCGCGGTTCGCTCGGGATCGCCCGCGGCACGCTGGACGGTCTCGCGCGCGGCCAGCGGGCTGACGCCGACGAAGCGCTGGACCAGCACGCGCCAGGCCGGCGCCTGGCCGGCCTCGGCCAGCCAGGCCTCGAGCGCGTCGGCGTCGACCCGCATGGGATCGGCCTTGTGCTGCGGTGGCGGCGGCAGGTAGACCTGGCCGGGCAGGATCTGCCGGGCGCGGCTCATCTCCGACGTGACCGATCTGGCCGCGGCGATGATGCGGTCATCCGAGTCGAGCAGGATCAGGTTGCCCAGGCGGCCGGTGAGCTCGGCGACCAGCCGCAGCTCGACCCCGTCTCGCGACCCGAACCCGAAGGTCAGGATGCGCTCGTGGTCGGGCTGGCGCAGCTCGAGCAGGCGCATGCCCCGGCCGCGTGCGTTGAGGGCCAGGTAGAGCGGGCTGGGCGCGCCCGCTCCGCGGCGGGCCTTGGTCTCGACGAGGCGGAGGCCCGGCCGACCGGGGTCGGCGCCGAGCAGTAGGGAGTGGCGCTTGCCGGTGTACAGCTCGAGGGCCAACGTCAGCCGATCGACCTGCAGCAGGTCCTGCAGCCGGGCGCCCAACAGCAAGCCGCCGACCTGGCGGGCCAGGGCGGCGGCGGTGGGCGAGTCGATGTACATGGAGTTCTGGCGGCGCGCGGCGGCGGCCGCCGGCGCTCCCCGGGAGCTCAGGCGCCGGCGTGCGTGCGCTTGACGCTGTTGTAGACCCGGTTGTACAGCGTGGTCAGCTTCTCTTCGAGCTCGTCGTCGTGCAGCAGTCGCGAGACCTGGTCCCAGATCTGATCGGTGATCCAGAGGCTGACGACCTGCTCCATCACTTCGGGCGAGTCGGTGTCGGGAATCTCCATCTTGTCCACGAGGCGCTCCTGAGCATGCTGCTGCGGTGAGGTGAGGAAGATGATGGCGTGCGTCGGGCCGCTGTCCTGGCCCGCTCCGCCGATTATAGCGCCGGGGTCCTACCCGATCAACGCCCACCGCCGTCCGGCAGGTTGACCTCGGCTTGGACTGTCGGATACCATCCGCGCACGCCCGTCCGACCCCACCGGAGCCTCGTCCGAGGATGAACCCGCGCAGCGCCGCATCCCCGCTGGTCGCCGACCTCGATCTGCTCGAACGCGTGGGCGGGGAAGGAGGGCTGCGGGACCTGACGGCGCTCACGATTCGCATCGACGCCTGGCTCGACTTCGATCGCCCGATCCCGCTGCCGGAGGGCGGGAGCTGGCCCGAGCCGGGCCACCTGCTGCGGCAGGCGGACCGACAGACCTGGTGGCTCTTGCCCGGCGGCCGTCTGCTGAGCGTCCCGGAGACGCCCGGTGGCCCCCTCGGCCCGATCGACCTCGTGGATCTGCCCGAGACGGGATTGGACCTCGAGATCCTGGCGGCGCATCTGCGGCCGATCCTGGTCACCCGGCACCTCGGCGGCAGGCCGCTGACCGAGCTGAGCGGAGCGCAGGTGCCGCCGCTGGTGGCCGATCTCCTCGAGACGGCCTGGGCCTGCGGCCCTGCCGGGCGCGAGGCCATCTTCCGGCTCCTGGTCGGCGCCATGCGCGAGGCGCCGGGCTGGTCCGAGTCCACGGCGCGTTTGAAGGCGGGCTTCGAGCGCGGCCTGAGCGACCGGGCGCGGCCGGTGCGCGCGGTGGCGGCACACGCCCTGGTCCAGATGGCCGCCGGGCTGATCCCGGCGCCGCCGGGGGCCGATCCGCGCCGCATTCTAGGCGTCATGTTGCACATGCCGCGCGACGACGTGAAGGCCGACGTGCTGGCGGCGCTGCTCGAGCTGGCTCCAGGCCGGCTGGATGACCTGGCCGAGACGCTCGAGCCCCTGCTGCGCGAAGCCTCGGCGCTCGCGGACCCCGAAGCGCGTCGATTGGCCGGCGAGCTTCAGCTGCGCCTGGCCGGCGGGGCTGCCGTCTGGTCGATCGCCCGCGAGCTCGGCGCCGGCGATCCCGAGCTTCGCCGACGGGCGATCGAGCGCCTGGCGGCCGAGCCGCAGCAGCAGGTCGAGCTGCTCCTGCCCAATGCGCTCGATGCGATCGCGGACCCCGATCCGAAGGTGCGCGGCGCGGCGCTGGCGCTGCTGCAGCCGCGGCTGGCGGATTTCGATGCCGAGCTTCGGCTGCGGGTCCTGGTGACCCTGCTGGGCAGCGACGACCCGCGCCTGGTCGAGCTGGCGGTCGCCTTCCTGAGCGACCAGCCCGAGGCGCTCGGCGACACGCTGCGCGAGGCCTTGCGCGGAGCCCTCGACGGCCCGCCGGAAGCCCGCCATGCGGTGGCCCGGCTCTGGATCGAGAGCCATCGCGAACGCGCGGCGGGCGAGCTGGCGGAGGGCTACCGCGTCCTGCTCCACCATGCCGACCCGGTCCTGCGGCAGACGCTGCTGCGCGACCTGGTCCGGCGGCCGCCCGAGCGCCAGACGGTGCGCGACGCGCTGTTCAAGCTGCTGGTCGAGCGCCTGCAGGACGAGGAGTCGAGCCTGCGGCTCGAGGCGGCGCGCAGCATCGTGGCGCTGGGCTATCCGCATGCCACCGAGATCGTGGGGCAGCTGGTCTTCGACCGTGACCGCTACCTGCGCCGCGCGGCCGGCCAGCTGCTGGATCCGGTGCGCGAGCCACGGGCGGCCGCCGCGCTGCGCGATGCGGCGGCATCGATCGAGACGCTCTTCGACCTGGCATCGGCCGGCGACGGCGATGCCCGGCAGGCCTGGAGCCTGGCCCTGCGCGACATCTCGAGCCATCCGTCGGCACGCGTGCCGGGCCTGCTGGCCGCGCTGCTGGCGCTGATCCCGGCCGACACGGCCGACCCCTTCTTGCGCTTCGCCATCGACGAGCTCGATGCCGGCATTCTGCGGCGCACGGGCGATGTCGAGGACCTGCTCGCGCTCTGCCGGCGCCTGATCGAGCCCCCCGACCCCCAGCCGGAGCATGCCCTGCGTCTGGCGGGCACGCTGGCCGGCGAGGATCCGCGCGCCTTCGACTTCCTGTGGACCTGCTACCAGGACAGCCGCGGTCAGGGCACCCGGGCGGCCGAGCGGGCGCTCGCCAGCCTGGCTTCGGGACGGGTATCGGAGCCGGTGCTGGACGAGGTGCGGCGCCTCGAGGCGCAGTCGCCCGGGCCGGCGGCGGCGCGGCTGCTGGCGCGTTTCGCCGGCTGATGCGCGCGCTCATCCAGCGCGTCGCGCGCGCCTCGGTGCGGGTCGACGGCGAGACGATCGGGGCCATCGGGCCCGGTCTGCTGGTCCTGCTCGGGGTCGGTCGGGGCGACACCGAGGCGGAGGCCGAGTGGCTGGCGCGAAAGCTGCTCGGCTTGCGGGTCTTCGGCGGCGAGGACGGTCGATTCGACCGCTCGGTGGAGGAGGTCGAGGGCGCGTTGCTGGTCGTCAGCCAGTTCACGCTGTATGGCGATGCCCGACGCGGGCGTCGGCCCGACTTCACCGCCTCGGCCGCGCCCGAGCGCGCCGAGGCGCTCTACGAGCACTTCGTCGCCTGCCTCGGACGCGGCGGGCGACCGGTCGAGACCGGCCGCTTCGGCGCCATGATGGCGGTCGAGCTGGTCAACGACGGCCCGGTGACGTTGCTGCTCGAGCGCGAGGCAAGGGGCAGGTAGACCCGCGACAGCTCGCGGCCGGGCTCCAGGGTCAGGGCCAGCTCCGCGCCGCCGCCGAGCTGCATCACCAGCTCGACCTGGTCGACGAGCGCCGGGTCCAGATCCGGCGCGGGCAGCCAGAAACGGCCGTCATGCGCGACCGCGCCGCTGACGGCCAGCCATTCCGGGCGACCCGGCGCCGGCCAGAGGTGGTGAAAGGCTCGCAGGCGAGCGAAGGGCTGGCCCCGCCCGGCGACGGCGCCGCTCGCATCCGGGCGCCAGGCCAGGAAGGGAACCAGCGGCAGCTCGATCCGACCGCGTCGATGCTCGAGCAGAACCCGGCGCGGCGTGAGCGGCGCCGGGTCGGCCAGACCGGCCAGCGCCAGGTGGGGTCGCCCATCGCCGGGCACCCGCGCGCTGCGCTGTTCGAGCGTGCGCCAGGCGCAGCCTTCGGCGCTGGCGGCGCGGCAGCCGGCCTGCAAGCTGACCGTCACCCAGGTTCCGGGCTCGGACAGCAGCGCCAGCTCCGGCCGACCCGGCGTCAGGCGCAGCTGCTCGATCGCCGCGCGCGCCAGCTGCGCGTGGCCCCGCGGCCGGGCGTAGCTGACCTCGGCCATCAGCCCTGGCACGAGCTGCTCCCACTCGCTGGCCGAGAGCTCGTGGTCGTAGACCCCGTTCTCGTCGGTGCCGGCACCCGTGTCCAGCGGCAGCCCGTCGCCTTGATCGTTGGCGAAGCGGATCTCGACCACATCCTCGGCCGGAGCGATGCCGACTACGTCGCGTCCGCCCGGGTCGATGTGGGCGCTCATCGGCACCAGGTCGACGGCGGCCGTGCCAAGGCCCTCGGACATCGCCACCACCAGATCGCCGCCGGCGAGCCACAGGCTGTCTCCGGCATCGTCGTGCAGCAGGGCTTCGCAGCGCCCGGCATCATCCGCGATGCGACAGCGCCCCGATCCGAGCAACAGGCCCCTGCGCTCGACCTCGACGCTGGCGCTCGAGCCGGGCGAGCCTTCGATCAGCACCCGCTCGCCGTTGGCTTGCGGCAGGACGCGAAAGGCCCGCAGGTCCAGGCGCCGTGGCGGGCCGGAGCGGGCATCGGCGACCGCTACCTCGATCCGGTCGCCGGCACGGATGTCGGCCAGGCCGCGAAAATCGACCCGCCAGGCCCCGTCGGAATCGGCCGTGGCCCGTCGCGTCTCCCGCTGGCGCAGCACGGTGACCTCGACCGTCTCGCCCGCCCCGGCCCGGCCGACGACGCGGTCGAGGGCGGCGTCCGCTCGGGCATCGAGCCGGGCCTGGCGCCATTCGATGGCGTGCCACCGCGTGCGACCGTTGCCGGCATCGTAGCCCTCGATCGACAGGCTCAGACGATCGCCCTCGCCCAGGACCCGCGGCGGACCCGATTCGGTCAAGCCGAGGGCGAAGCGACCGTCCGGCCCGACGCGGCCTTCGGCGCGCAGGATCGTCGGCGAGTCCGGCGCGGCCAGCTCCAGGCGCAGCGCCGCGCCGGCCGTCCCTGTGCCCTCGACCCAAGCCCGGCCTGCATCGCGGCGCGTGACCTGCGGTCGGCCCAGGGCGACGCTGACACCGGGCAGCCGGACGAATCCCAGCTGCAGGGGTTCGGCGAGCCCCTCGGGCAGCGGCAGGTTGAAGTAGCCGTAGCGAGGGTCGGCGCGCAGCTCGACGCGGCCCTGGTCGAGCGCGATCCAGAGCGCTTCGCCCGGTGCGGTCTGGCCGGCCAGGCGCCCGCCGTCCGGATCCAGCTCGGCGCGCAACGGCGGCAGGCTCAGCACGATGGGCGCGCGCGCCGCGAACCCGTCCGGGTCGCCGGCATCGAAGCGCAGGGTCAGCCGATCGCCGGGCAGGATCGGGACCGGTGCGCCCACGGCGTCACGCAGCAGCAGCGCCGGCAAGCCGCCCCGGTCATAGCCTTCGGCGCTGGCCTTCGCGCGGCCTTCCGGATCGCTCAGCTCGGCCAGGACGCGCTCGCCGGGCCGCACCTGCAACCCGACGGCGGCCGAGCCGATGGCCAGCCTGGGCGACGGAAGGGCCCAGGCGGCCTGGAAGGCGATGCCGCCGTCCTGCAGCACCAGGGCGCTGCCGAAGGCGCCGGGGCCCAGGGTCAGCCCTTCGAAGCGAGCCGAGTAGCGTCCGGCGTCGTCGGATCGGGCCTGCAGTCGGGCGAAGCCACCCGCCGCGTCGAAGGCGGTCAGGTAGACCTGTGCGCCGACCGGGGCGAAGCCTTCGACCTGCCCCGACAGCGGGTCGACCGTGCTGCTGAGCGGCGGCACCGTCAGGGTCAGCGCCTGGCTGGCCTCGGCCTGGCTCAAGGACAGCACGATGCGGTCGCCCGGTCGAATCCGTCGCGGCTGGTAGCGCGGCAGGTCGCGCGACTCGAAGCGCAGCTCGAAGCTGCCGTCCAAGCCGGTTGGCTGGCCGTCGAGGGCGCGCGCGGCGCCGTCCGGGCCCAGCAACCGCGCGTCGACCCGCGTTCCGACGCCGACCCCGCTGACCTGACCGCTGATCTCGTAGCTGCCGACCGGCACCGTCAGGCTCTCGAAGCGGGCGGGCTCGCCGCGCAAGGGCCTGGCGTCGAGGCCTGCCGGGAGCCAGACGAGCACCAGCAGGCCGAGCGTGGCGCCCCGACCCAGCACGGCCCGGAGTCTGGCGGCGCGCCCGGGGCTGGACGGTGACGGGGGGCGCATCGCAGGACCTGGCATGGCTTGACCTCCGCTTTCCGGCGGCCGGGCGCGGCCGCGTCGCTCGACTCGAATCCGAGGCCGAAGCGCCCGGCGGACGAGCCCTCCCGGCGCCGGGCCCGAGCCCCGTTCCGCGCCGTCTGGCGTTTCGGGCGGCTCGGAGCGCTGTGCTATGATCGTCGCGGCTTGCGCGCCGCGGGGTCAGCCCCGATTCGGGCCCGCATGGGCGTCGAAGGGCGGCCGCGAGCGCCCGAGCTTCACGTCCTGGCCCAGGCCGGAGCAACCATGCAGCAGCTCACCAAGCTGATCATGACCTGGGACATTATACCGGGTCAGGAACAGGCCTACATCGAGTTCAATCAGCGGGAGTTCGTGCCGCGGCTGCTCGCGCTGGGCTTGCAGCCGATGGACTCCTGGTACACCGTCTACGGCGACGTGCCCCAGATCATGGCCGGTTGGGTCCACGAGGACGCCGAGCAGATCCGGGCCGCCGTGCGCAGCGAGGAATGGCAGGCGCTGTGCACGGAGCTGCGCGACTTCGTGACCCGCTTCGGCTACAAGATCACGCCCGTCACCGGCCTGTTCCAGATGTAGGCTGGCGGCGGGGCCCGGCATCAGGCCT
>JACKBJ010000006.1 GCA_020634625.1 Caldilineae bacterium
CGCCAGCTGGTGGCGTTGATGCGGGTTCTGGTGCAGCGGCCGGCCATCTTCATCCTGGACGAGGCCACCGCTTCGATCGATCCCTTCACCGAGTCGCAGATCCAGGAGGCGCTGGAGCTGATCCTGGCCGAGAGCACCTCGATCGTCATCGCCCACCGGCTGTCGACCGTCCGCGCCGCCGATCGGATCGTGGTGCTGGAGGGCGGCCGGATCATCGAGTCGGGCGACCACGCCGGGCTGATGGCGGCCGGCGGGCACTACGCCGAGCTCTACCAGACCTACTTCCGCCACCAGTCGCTGGACTACCGGGTCGAGCTGGAGCCGGATCCGGCGGACTAGGGGCTCCGGCGCGATCTTGTCAAGCGGCGGTCGGTCGCGTTATGATGGGGCCCGTCACGGGCTCTCGGGTCCGGGCCCGGCGGCGGCGTGTGATATCGCCGGTCCAAGCGTCGCCGCGGGTAGCGTCTGGCCCTGCGTATCGCACCGGCTGGGCAGGCAAGCGATCTTGCGCATCACCGAGGAGCGAGGCTCATGAGCAAGCTGCGCCTGGGGCTGCTGCTGTGCTGGCTGGCGATCCTGCCGGCCGGCTGCGGCCAGGTCGACCCATTGGACGAGGCGGGCGGCGACGCGCCGGCCGAACAGACCGGAGCGACCGAGGCGGGGCCGGCGGCGGACGACGCGGCGGCGGATGCCCCGGCCGAGGCGGCCGAGCCGGACGCCGAGGCGGAGGCGGATGGCGCGGGCACCACCCGCATGGCCAGCGCGCCCGAGGACAGCGTTTCGGCCGATATGCTCAGCCAGGACGAGATGTCCCGGGCCGAAGCGCTGGCGCTCGAGAGCACGGCGATCGGCCAGGTGGTGTCGCAGGCCTTGGATCGCGACGGCGTCGAGGCGGACGACAGCCTCTCGGCGCTGTCCGACCTGGCCGAGAAGCCGAGCTATCGGGTGCTCTACACCCAGCGCTATGCCGACAAGTACGCCACGAGCCGCAAGGCCGAGGTGGCGGTCTATCGCTACGACACCGGCGAGGTCTCGATCAGCACGGTCGACCTGGCCAGCGGCGAGGTGGAGGCGCTCGACGTCCCCGAGGGCTATCCGGTGCCGCTGGTGCAGGAGGAGATCGACGAAGCGGCCCGTGTGGCGCGCGCCGACGCGACGGTCCGCGCCCGACTCGAGGCCGAGGGCCTCGACCCGGACAAGGCCCAGGCCAACGGCATCATCACCGTCTCCGACGAGCCGGGCGAGCGCTGCGCCACCGCGCGCTGCCTGCGCCTGTTCTTCTCGAGCTTCGAGATGCCCTTGCCGGTCTTCACCGTGATCATCGACCTGAACGACATGGCGGTGGTCGAGCTCGAGGACATGCCCCGGATGGGCGAGGAGGAGGGCCGATGAGCGCCCGGGCAGACCGCCGAAACGCGTCGCGTCGTTGGATCCGTCGGTTCCTGGTGCCCTTGGCATGGCTGGCGATCCTGGCCTGCGCCCCCCGCGGCGCCCAGGCGGCCGCCAACCAGTACTGCAGCGGCGACAACCTGGCCGTCGGCGCCAACTGGACCGTCTGCTGGGAGATCCGGGCCAACGAAGGCCTCTCGATCAGCCACGCCTTCTACACCAACCCCAGCACCGGCTTCGACCGGCGGGTGCTGGCCGACGCCACGGTGGCCCAGGTCTTCGTGCCCTACGAGGTCGGCTCGCCGCGCTATCACGACGTGGCCTATGGCCTGGGTCCGGCCATGCAGACCCTGAACACGCGCGACGATTGCCCGCATGGCAACCTGCTGGCCAACAACCGGGTCTGCCGCGAGATCGAGGACCGCGGCCTGGCGCAGCGCTTCTGCCTCGAGGGCAGCTGTGCCGTGCGCCGCGGCAAGGCGCTGGTGCTCTGGGCGAGCCTGCAGACCGGGGCCTACAACTACATCCAGACCTGGTCCTTCCACGACGACGGCACCATCGAGCCGGCGTTGGGCCTGACCGGCGCGCTGCAGTTCGGGCCGACGGCGCATACCCACAACGTCTACTGGCGCATGGACTTCGACATCGACGATCCGGCCAACGACCGGGTCGAGGAGTTCACGCGCCTGCCCAAGGCCGGCTCGCAGGGCCTGGCCGGCGTCTCGACCTGGAGCCCCCTCCTGGGCGAGACCTTCCGGCCGCACGAGCTCTTCACCTTCCGCAAGTGGCGCGTCGCCGATACGCAGAAGAAGAACGCCCAGGGCAAGCGTTGGGGCTACGAGATCATGGCCTCGACCGGCGACGGCTCGCTGCGCACCAACCCGAGCGAGGGCTTCTCGAAGGGCGAGTTCTGGGTCACGCGCGCCCGTTCCAGCGAGCGCTTCGTGTCCACCGACACCAAGGACCTGCTCAGCACCTACCTCGACGGCGAGCCGATCGACGGCCAGGATGTGGTGGTCTGGGTCGTCGGCCACGCCTACCACGAGGTGCGCAGCGAGGACGCGCCCTACATGCCCATCGAGTGGATGCGCTTCGAGGCGCGGCCGCGCGACTTCTTCGACGCCAACCCGCTGCCCTGAGGCCGGCCGGCGCCGGGGTCGGGCCGGCCGCGCGTGGCACTGCTTGGATCGCGAAGGGGGGCGGCTCGCTGGTCGTCCCTGCTTCATGCATTCCTAATCCGTCCCGCGTGACGCGCGGCCACGAACTGCGTCTATGTTGTCAGCAACCGGAGCGCCGTCTCGAAAGCGGCGCAGGATCTTGTCCCGATCCGCATCCCGCGCGCGGTCTTGCCTCTCCCCAGTCTCGGTCGCGCCCTGCGTGGCCCATCGGCGCGGCGACCCATACCCGGTCGCCGTGCGACCGCTAGGAGCCGGAACATGAACCCTTCGTCACTCCCCGTCGCTCGACCTGCCTGGAAGCCGGCCGGCAAGGCCGCCGGCCTGGCCCTGGCCTGCCTGGGCCTCCTGATGGCGGGCACCCTGCGCGTCGGCGCCATGCCCGACGACGTCGGTCGATCGCGGGCCCAGCGCGGCCCCGAGACCGGTCTGCGCGCCTCGGCGCCGATGACCACTCCGACCCTCGCGCCGACGGTGACGGTGACGCCGACGGTGACGGTGACGCCGACGGTGACGGTGACGCCGACGGTGACCGTGATGCCGACGGTGACGGTGACGCCGACGGTGACGGTGACACCGACGGTGACGGTGACACCGACGGTGACGGTGACGCCGACGGTGACGGTGACACCGACGGTGACGGTGACGCCGACGGTGACGGTGACGCCGACGGCGACGGCGACGGTGACGGTGACGGTGACGCCGACGGCGACGATCACGCCGACGGCGACGATCACGCCGACGGCGACCGGGCTCGAGCCCACGCCGACCCGAACGCCGCTGCCGCCCGAGATCTCGTTGCCCTTCGGCGCCAACATGTATTTGTACAACCACGACGACGTGGGCACCGGCATCCAGGTGCAGAACCTGGACCGGACGCGGCCGGCGCGCTTCGAGGCGACGCTCTACGACACCACCGGCGCCTCCATTCTCGACATTGGCAAGGATGCCGCGCCAGGCGGCGCGCCCAACATCTACCTGCCCAGCCATCGCTTCCTGGACGGCCTCCTGCCTGGGCTCTACGCGCTGCGCGTGCGCGGCGACCGGCCCCTGGGCGCCATCGTGCGCACGGACTGGGGTCGGACCAAGGGCTCGGCCATCTACAGCTACGTGACGCCGGGCGAGACGGTGGTGGTGCCCGGCTTCGTGAACCGACCCGGTGACCGCAGCTCGCTGGTCAGCATCCAGAACAGCGGGGACCAGCCGGCCGAGGTCAGCGCCGAGCTCTTCAGCGGGCAGAGCGACCCCCGGCGCCTGGCGCAGCTGGGGCCCTACACCCTCGCCCCGGGCGCCGCGCTGCGCCTGCACGCCAACCTCGAGTCGGCGCTGCAGGGCCTGGGCGCCTTCGAGGGCTGGCTCCGGATCAACGCGACCGGGGCGCCGGTGGCGGTGCAGACCTTCGTGCAGACCGAGCGGCTCGAGCAGAGCGTCAAGCCGGTCTATGGCTACGAGGGCATGCCGCTCGAGTCGGCGGCCAGCGAGCTGCTGGTGCCGCTCTTCCGGTCGGGCCAGCGCGTCTTCGTCGACAGCGACCGGGCCGACACCTCGCTCTACCTGGTCAACCCGGGCGACGAGGCGGTCGAGGTCGGCATCCGCTACTTCGGCACCTTGAACACCGAAGCCGCGCCGGCTTGCCGCGGAGGGGTCTTCCAGCACCAGCCGGTGCGCCTGGCGCCGTTGGGCTCGGCGGTGGTCCAGCAGCGCCAGGGCGGCGGCCACGACATCCCGCTCGACTGTTTCGGCTCGATGGTCATCGAGACCGGCGGGCCGGACCAGAAGGTGCTGGCGATGGTCCTGGACCAGACCAACACCGATGCCCTGCTCTCGGCCTACGATGCGGTGCCGGCCGGTGCGCCGGGGGTGGAGGTGGCCCTGCCGCTCTACCGGCGCGAGCACTTCGACCTGACCACCGGCATCCAGGTGATGAACGCCGGCGACGCGCCGGCGCGCATCGAGATCGCCTTCGCGTCCACCGACGCCGCCACCGACCGCTCGACGCCGCTGCTCGGCTGCACCAGTTGCGTGCAGACGGTGGCGCCACGCGAGTCCTACACCTGGTGGCCGCCGCTGGTCAACGTGATCCGACCCGGCACCTTCGGCTCGGCGGTGGTGACCAGCGACCAGCCGGTGGTGGCGCTGGTGATCGACTACCCGATGCGGCGCCAGGTCGATCCGGCGGCCTATCTGGGCATCACGACCCGCTGACCGCCATCCTGGCGTTCCGAGGCGAACGGGGCGGGCCGCATCGAGCGGCCCGCCCCGTTGACGTCCTCCCTCCGGCCCGCCGCCAGCCGGACGTGGCCGCCAAGCGACGCCCGATCAGGGCGCGGGGGTCTCCAGATAGTAGGGCTCCAGCAGCCGACTCCAGCTCTCGCGCTTCTGGGCGTACTCGTCGACGCAGGCCTCGGCCTGTTCCTCGGGCACGCTGCCGTCCTCCACCAGCCAGGCCTCCTCCTCCGCATCGCTGCCGTAGATCAGGCAGGCGATGCGGTAGAAGCGCTGCAGGTCGAAGGCGTGCTCGTCCCAGAACGGCAGGTCCTCGGCGTCGCCGCTGGCCTCTTCCTCCATGCCGCTGAGGTAGAAGCTGTCCATGGCCGCCATCAAGGTCAGCGCGCCGTCCTCCCAGCCTTCGATGAGGGTGATCGCGGCCAGCTCGTCCGAGGCATCCTCCTCGCGACCGGTGATCGGCAGCGCGTAGAGGTCGACCAGGGCATGCCCGACCTCGTGGTGGAAGAAGAACGCGGCCGCGTCCATGGCGTACCAGAAGGCGTCCTCGGGGTCGTCGCCGTCGGCCTCGAAGCGGTCCACGAAGTCGTCCACCATCTCGTAGCAGAGCTCGATCGTGGTCGTCTCGGTGTCGTAGAAGGCGTTGTCCTCGCCGCATTCGAGCCAGACGACCGCCACGTCCCGCGGGAGCGCGAAGGCCTGGTTGAGCCAATCGATTTCGGGTTCGATCACGGCGGCCTCGCGGATCGGGTCGATCAGGCCGGCCAGGTTCCGGTTTTCGGCCGGTTGGTAGGTGAGGCCGAAGTCGCCCGCGTCGGCGATTGGCGCCGAGCCGACGCTCGCGTCCGACCCGGTCGACGCCGTCGCACCGGGGCCAGGGCCGCCGCAGGCCGTCGGCAGCGCCAGGAGCGCCGTGGTCAGGACGAGCCCGCCGAGTCTGGCGGGCGATCCGCGCCACGGGCGACCCGCGGGAGGCAGGCGACCGGGCGATCGGCTGGACATGCCCATGGCGTCGGCTCAGTAGGCCAGCTGTCGGTCGATCGCGGCGCGGATGCGCGCGACCGAGGGCACCACGCCCTGCATCATCGAGATGCTGTAGGGCACCGGGCAGTCGAGGCCGCAGAGCCGGGCCACCGGCGCGTCCAGCTGCTCGAAGGCCGACTCGGCGATGACGGCCGCGATCTCGGCGCCGAAGCCGGCCGTCTGGTGGTCCTCGTGGACCAGCAGGCAGCGGCCGGTGCGCGCCACGCTGTCCAGCACCGTCGCGCGGTCCCAGGGCACGATCGTGCGCAGGTCGAGGATCTCGACCGCGCCTTCCAATCCGGCGGCCGCTTCGAGGCAGCGGTGCACCATGGCGCCCCAGGTGACCAGGGTCAGCTGGTCGCCTTCGCTGAGGCGGCGTGCCTGGCCGAAGGGGATCATGTAGTCGTCGCCCGGATAGGGGCGGCGCGCCTCGGCGCCGAAGTAGAGCGCGCGGTGCTCCAGGAAGTAGACCGGATCGTCACCACGCAGTGCGGTGCGCAGCAGGCCGGCGGCCTCCTCGGCGTCGGCCGGCATGACCACCTGCCAGCCGACCGAATGGGCCAGGATCGACTCGTCCGAGACGCTGTGCCAGGGATCGCCGGTGGCCGGCGAGAAGCCCACCGGCATGCGCACCACGACCGGCGCGGCGAAGCGGCCGTTGGTGCGCCAGCGCACCGTGCCGCAGTCGTTGAGCTGCTCGGTGGCCGGGTCGGCGTACTTGCGGAACTGGATCTCGGGCACCGGCACCAGGCCGGCGTAGGCCAGGCCCACGGCGCGGCCGATGATGCCTTCCTCGGTCAGCGCGGTGTCGAAGACGCGCTGATCGCCGAAGTGCAGCTGCATGTCCATCGTCGCGCCGTGCACCCCGCCCTTGGCGCCCACGTCCTCGCCGAAGACCAGGAGGCGCGGGCTGAGGCGCATCTCGGCCTCGAGGGTCATGCGCACCGTGTCGACCAGGTTCTTGCGTTCGGGCGTCGGCGGCGCCGGCGCCCGGCCGAAGGCCAGGGGCAGGCCGACCCCTTCGGGCCGGGTGCCGCCGAGGGCCTGGGGCTGCTCGGGCGTGCTGGCCGAGAAGAGGAAGCGCAGCGCGGTGTCGGGGTCGCCCTCGGGCTGCGCCGCCGCGCGCTCGGCGGCGGCGCGGACCTCGGCCTCGGCCTCGGTCTCGAGGCCGGCCCAGGTGGCTTCGTCGAGCAGCTCCGGCACCAGGAACTCGCGCAGCTTGGGCAGCGGATCGCGCGCCTGCTCCTCGGCCCGCAGCGCCTCGCTCTTGTAGGCCTGGTTGTCCTGGTAGCTGTGTCCCGAGAGGCGCGGCACGGAGAGCCGCAGCAGGACGGGACCCTCGCCAGCGCGGATCCGTCCGACCGCCGCGGCGATCAGCCGTGCCGCCTCCTCGGGCTCGGTGCCGTCGCCGTTCAGGACGGTCAGGCCCTGGAAGCTGGCCAGGTTGTCGGCGATATGGCTGCCGGGCGTCTGGAAGCGGCGCTCGACCGAGATGGCGTAGCCGTTGTCCTCGATGTAGAACAGGTAGGGCAGCCGGCCGGTGGTGGCGATGTTGAGCGCCGCCCAGAAGCCGGGGGTGGCGCAGGATCCATCACCGCCCAGGGCGACCGCCAGGGCACCCTGCCAGTCCGCCTCGCCCAGGGTCTCGGCCCGGTAGCGGATGCCGTGGGCCCAGCCGATGGCGGGTGTGTACTGGGCGCCGACGGCGCCCGACATGGGCAGGATGGTGGCCCGCCCGCGGGGCGGCAGGCTGAAGACCACGCCGATGTCGCGCCCGCCGTTGGGCGCGCCGGCGCGGCCCATGGTCGCGCTGATGGCCTCCTCGGGGGTCAGGCCGGCGCTGAGCACGAAGGGCCGGCTGCGGTAGTAGACGCCGGCCGCGTCGCGCGGATGGTCGATCAGCTGGCCGAGGATCGCCTGGGCCATGTCGTGGCCGCGGGCGGTGAACTGGTACTTGACCAGGCCGCTCGGGACCAGCTCCTCCTCCTCGATGCGGTCGATGGCCCGCGAGACGAGGACCGTTCGGGCCAGCGCCCGCCAGTCGAGGTCGGGCAGGGGCATGCCCTCGTGCACCGTTCCGGGCTGGGCCTTGAGCGAGCGGGTCTGGGGGGTCACGCAATCCGTCCTTGGGTGGCGTCCAGGCAAGCCGTGGGCTCGGTTGGCGCTGCGCGCCGAGGCCTGATTTTGGCCGATCGCCCGGAGATGTCAACCGCTCTGGTCCGGACGTTCCGGGGCATCGGATGGTTCATGACGGAGGGCGCCGCTTGCGCAGACGCCCTCCGGTCAAGCATATCGGGATGGAGCGGAGCACCGAAGCCGCGGGGCTAGCTCTCGTTGCCGGCGCTCTCGCCGTTGCCCGGCGAGCCGGCCTCGGAGGGCTCCTTGGGCTCGCCGCCCAGCACCTGCTCGAAGGGGATCGGCTCGGCCTCGCGGCGCTCGAAGGCCAGCCCATCGCCCTCCGGGGCCACGTCGATGACGATCGTGTCGCCCACCTCGAACTCGCCGGCGATGATGCGCTTCGACAGCGGCGCCTCGATCTCGCGCTGGATCACCCGGCGCAGCGGTCGGGCGCCGAAGGCGGGGTCGTAGCCCTTGTCGGCCAGCCAGCCGCGCGCGGCCGGGCTGAGCTCGAAGTGCAGGCCCTGCTCCTCGATGCGCTTGGCGATGCCGCGCACCTGCAGGTCCACGATCTGCTCGATGTGCTCCCGAGACAGGCTGTGGAAGACGATCACCTCGTCGATGCGGTTGAGGAACTCGGGCCGGAAGGCGCGCTTGAGCGCCTCGCGCACGTCGTCGGCGAAGCGTGCGTCCGATGCGGCATCGCCGGCGACGGCCTGGAAGCCCAGGCTGCCGCCGCGGGTGGCCAGCTCGGTGCCGATGTTCGAGGTCATGATGATGACCGTGTTGCTGAAGTCGACGATGTGGCCCTGGCCGTCGGTCAGGCGCCCGTCGTCGAGCACCTGCAGCAGGATGTTCCAGACCTCGGGGTGGGCCTTCTCGATCTCGTCGAAGAGGATGACCTGATAGGGCCGGCGGCGCACCGCCTCGGTCAGCTGGCCGCCTTCGTCGTATCCGACGTAGCCGGGCGGGGCGCCGACCAGACGGCTGACCGAATGCCGTTCGCGGTACTCGCTCATGTCGATGCGCACCAGGGCGTCCTGGCTCTCGAACATGAACTCGGCCAGGGCCTTGGCCAGCTCGGTCTTGCCGACGCCGGTCGAGCCCAGGAAGATCAGGCTGCCGATGGGCCGGCCCGGGTCCTTGAGGCCCGAGCGGCTGCGGCGGATGGCGTCGGCCACCGCCGCGATGGCCTCGTTCTGGCCGATGATGCGGTCGTGCAGCACCGCCTCCATGTCGAGCAGCCGGGTGGCCTCGCTCTTGAGCATGCGGCTGACGGGGATGCCGGTCCAGGTCTTGACGATCTCGGCGATGTCCTCCTCGTCGACCGTGTCGTTCACGCCGTTCTCGGCGCGCCAGCGCGCCACCAACAGCTCGTGGGCCTTCTCGAGCTTGATCCGCTCGCTCTTGACCCGCGCCGCCCGCTCGTAGTCGCGCGACTGCCAGGCCTCCTCCTCCTCGGCCATGAGGGCCGTCAGGCGCGCCTGCTCCTCGCGCAGGGGGGCGGGCATGGCGAACATCTCGAGGCGCAGCTTGGCCGCGGCCTCGTCCATCAGGTCGATCGCCTTGTCGGGCAGGCTGCGGTTGGTCACGTAGCGGCTCGAGAGCTCGGCGGCGGCGCGCAGCGCCTCGTCGGTGATGCGCACCTGGTGATGCTTCTCGTAGCGCTCGCGCAAGCCCTCGAGCATCTCGATCGACTCGGAGACCGAGGGCTGTCCGACGTGGATCGGCGCGAAGCGGCGCTCGAGCGCGCGGTCCTTCTCGATGTGCTGGCGGTACTCGTCGTTGGTGGTGGCGCCGATGCACTGCAGCTCGCCGCGCGCCAGGGCCGGCTTCATCAGGTTGCTGGCGTCCATCGCGCCCTGCGCCGCGCCGGCGCCGACCACGTTGTGCAGCTCGTCGATGAAGGCGATCACCTCGCCATCGGCACCGCGGATCTCCTCGAGCACCGCCTTGAGGCGCTCCTCGAACTCGCCGCGGAACTTGCTGCCGGCGACCATCGCGCCCAGGTCGAGCTCGATGACGCGCTTGCCGACCAGGATCTCGGGCACCTCGCCCGAGGCGATCGCCTGGGCCAGGCCCTCGACCACCGCGGTCTTGCCCACGCCGGGCTCGCCGATGAGCACCGGATTGTTCTTGGTGCGGCGCATCAGGACGCGCATCATGCGCAGCATCTCGCCCTGGCGGCCGATCACCGGGTCCAGCTTGCCCTCCTGGGCCAGGGCGGTCAGGTCGCGGCCGTACTTCTCGAGCACCCGGTAGCGGCTCTCGGCGCGCGGGTCGGTCACCCGCTGCCCGGCGCGGAGCTCGTCGATGGCCAGGCGCACGTCCTCCTTGTCGATGCCGGCGTCGGCCAGCAGCCGCGCCGCGTGACCGCGCTCCTCGCTGGCGATGGCCAGCATCAAGTGCTCGGTGGAGATGTACTCGTCGCCCAGGGACTGGGCCTCGCTCATGGCCACCTGGCCCAGGCGCTGGATGCGCGGGGTGACGTAGATCTGGCCGCCGCCCGGCCGGCCCGGCACGTTGAGCTTGCGGTTGTTGGCCAGGTACTCGTCGAGCTGCATGGCCAGCAGCTCGGTGTTGACGCCGAGCATCTCCTCGAAGATCTCGGTGGCCACGCCGTCGGGCTGCTCGAGCAGCGCCAGGAAGACGTGTTCGGTGTCCATCTGGTTGTGCGCGTAACGCAGCAGGATCTCCTGCGAGCGGGCGATGACGTCCTGCGCGCGCTCGGTGAATCGGTCGAATGGCATCATTGGATTCAACGCTCCTTCGCATCGACCGCCTTCCGTCCGCCGCGCTCGATCGAACGCAGCGACCCCGACCGTGGCTTCTGCCCGGCCAAAGCTTAAGGCGGCCCGGTGGGATTATAGACCGCCCGCGCGGGGCCCGACAAGCGATTTCGCGGGCGGGCGCGTTAGCTTTGTGTAAGAGCGGCGCGCGCTCCGGCGCGGGAGATCTGGGCGTAACGCCCGGCGCGCGCGAGCGTCCTAACTGCATACCTCAGCCTCCGCGCCCGAAGGGCGCCCAGTCCGGAGCCCAGGGCCTCATCGTGATCGAGCCGCCCAGCCCACAGCCGATTGCCCCAGCGGCCGATCCCCGCTGGGCCCGGCGACACGCGCAACTGCTCCTGGCCCTGGCCCTGCTGGCCGGGCTGGGGCTCGCCTCGGCCCTGCGCGGGCCGGGCCTCGCGCCGGTGCCGCCGGTGCATGCCCAGGCCTGCCCGCCGCGCTGCCCGACGCCGATCATCACCCCGGCCTGGCACCTGCACATGTGCGACGTGCCCTACCAGGAGCAGCTGGACGACAACCGCTGCATGATCGGGCCGGGCATCACCGAGTTTCCGGCCGGCACCAACGAGGTCTACGTCATCTACTGCCACCAGCTGACCGATACGGTGGTGCTGCAGATCCACGACTCGGGCGGCGGGCTGCAATGGGTCAACCACCCGGATGGCATCACCTACAGCGGCGTGGGCTGCGAGAGCCAGCCTTTCTCGCGGCCCAACGGCATCCCGGCCGGCGGCAGCCCCTTCCGCACCTCGGCCTACTGGCCCGAAGGGCCCTTCACCGGCATCGGCGCCGGCATCGAGTGGTACATCGGCCTCTTCGTCAGCTTCGATGCCGAGAACTACTACGGCAACGACGCCCAGGCGATCATCACCGCCCGTGACCCGGGCGCCAACACCAATCCCTTCGAGACCGATCGAATCCGCGTGCGCGTCACTTCGACCAGCGACCCGACCGGCATCGAGATCGAGCTGGTCGAGAAGGCCTTCGGCTTCTCGGTCTTCGAGAGCCAGACGCCGCTGACCTTCTCGCAGCTGCGCAGCGATCCGGCCCGCAACGTGATCAAGGTCGCCAACCGCGACACGATCCGGGTCGAGTACTGCCCGCGCGACTGCCGCACGCCTTACTTCGACACGTCGACCTGGTACAACCTGGTGGCGACCATCACGCCGACGCCCTTGCCGACCTGGTCCGGCCCGGCGCCGACGGCCACCGCCACCCCGCCGCCCGACCTCCAGGTGGCCTACATCAGCTTGCGGCCGGCGCCGGCCGACGTGGGCTACGTGCCCCAGGTCTCGAACAACAAGGATCGTCCGAACCACCTGGGCTACCCGACCCTCTACGCCGGCATGTGGACCCGCGGCACCAACATCCATCACGGCATGGTCCAGTTCGACCTCTCGCCGCTGCCGGAGGGCGCCCGGCTCATCGAGGGCCGGCTCGAGCTGGTCGGCCGGGAGTCGCGTTTCACCGAGCCGGGCACCTGGTCGGTCGGCCTGCTGGACGCCAGCATCGACCTGGGCTGGCGCGATGCCAGCTTCGTCACCGTGCACGACACGCCGCTGATCGCGTCGGTCGGCGCGCCGATCGACTTCGCGGACCTGGCGGTGGGCCGGCGCAACGCCTTCGGCCTGGGCGCGGTGGCCATCGCCGGCTTGAACAGCCGCCTCGGCGGCACGCGCCGGGCCAGCTTCCGGGTCGACGGGCCGGTCGGCGAGGACAACAACCTCTTCGCCTGGGAGTCGGGCGTCGACGTCTACAACCGCGCGCCCGAGCCGCCCGATCCGGCCCTCGGCCCGGTCCTGCACCTGGCCTACAGCCTGCCGCGGCCCGAGACGGCCACCCCCGACGGACCGCCCAGCGCGACGCCCGAGGGCACCGTCGCGGTCACCCAGACCGCCAGCCCGACGCCGACGGGGCCGACCGCCCCTCCCAGCCCGACCCGCGGGACCGCGACGGCCAGCCCCACGCCGCCGGAGTCCGCCACGTCGACGCCGAGCCCCAGCCCGGAGGCTCCGGCGACCGCCAGCGCCAGCCCGACCGCCAGCGGCCCGGCCGATCAGCGCCAGGTCTGCGTGGTGGCCTACCGGGACGAGGACGGCGACGGTGCGCGGGACCCGGCCGAGCGCTTCCTGGCCGGCGTGACCCTGCGCCTGACCCATCTGCCCACGGGCGTCTTCGACAGCTGGGTGACCGACGGCGCCAACCAGCCCGACCACTGTTGGAGCGGCCTGATCGACGGCGGCTACAGCCTCAAGCTGTTGGGCCTGCCGGCCGGCCTGGTGCCCAGCGGCCCGGCCGAGTACCAGCTCGAGGTTCCCTTTCCCGGTCCGCCGGCCTTGTACAGCTTCGGCGCCCGCGTGCCGCCGACCGTGACGCCGACCGCGGCCGCCTCGCCCACCGCCGAGCCGACCGCGATTCCCAGCCTCACCCCGCAGCCGACGGTGAGCGGCCCGGCCGGGACCATCTGCATGCAGGTCTTCGACGACCGCGATCGGGATGGCGCGCGGGGACCCGGCGAGGCCCTGCTGCCCGATTTCGAGCTGCGGATCCTCGACCGGGATCGCCAGGCCCAGCGGGACTTGCGCTCGCTGGACGACCAGCCGGTCTGCAGCCGGCTGCCGGTCGGCGTCTACTATGCCCGCGTGCTCCCGAGGTCGGGCGGGAGCGCCGCGCCCGCCGAGTCCGCGGTGCTGCTCTCGGAGGGTGCCGAGCGGCTGCTGGAGTTCGCGTGGACCCGGCAGTCCGGCCGCGCTGCGCCGATCTACATCCCGGTCGTGGTCAGCGTCCGGCGCTGAACCCCGCGGACGGGTCGGGCGCCGACGTCGGGCCGAGGCCGGCGCGACTTCCTTGTCGCCGGCCGGCCGGCGCTGTACCATTCTTGATTGGCCTCGCCGCGCCGCTCACGCCCTGCTCAGCATGGCTTCATGGCCGGCTCAGTCCGTGGATCGACACTGTCCGGGTCCGGGCGCGCTTCTTGCGCGAGCGAGATTCCGGGTGAATCCCTTGAACACGAAGCGCGAAGCCAGATCGGCCCGCCGCGCGAGGAGACGAGAGCCGATGTTGACGCGACTGACCCGATCGATCACCCCCTTGCTGCTGCTGGCCGCGCTGCCGGTCGGCGCGGTCTTTGCGCAGTCGAGCTCGAGCCCGGCCGGCAACCTGCGGCTGGTGGACGAGAGCAACGTGGAGCTCACGCGCGAACCCTCGGACCTCGCCGATCAGATCTACCGGGTTCCCGAAGGCACGAGCGCGTTGAACATCGCGTTCGACTTCAGCGGCAGCAGCCCGACCGCGATTCAGACGCGGGTGCTGGGCAACCTCGGCGCGACGCTCTATCAGGAATCCGAGACCTACGACGCGCCGGGCAGCCACGTGGTCACCTTCGACAACAAGACGCCGCTCGAGGTGGGCGAGTACGTGGTCAACATCTACGTCGGCGACGACGTCTATCTGGCCGACAGCTTCCAGCTGCTGGTGGGCGACGAGGTCGTGCTGCCGACGCCGCAGGACGAGGGTCCGGCGATGGAGATCCCGACGCCGGAGCTGGGGGGCGCCGAAGCGGCCGCTCCGGCCGCGTCGGCGACCCTGGAGACGCCGACCGGTACGGGCGAGGCGCCGTCCGGCTCGCCGGCCCTGCTGGCGCTGGCCGGGCTCGGCATGGTCCTCCTCCTCGGCATCGTGCTCTGGGCCGGCCGGTCGGCCATGCGCCGCAGCTGAGCCGGACCCGATGCGCCGCCGCCAGCCGACCGACGATCCGAAAGCCGATTCGACCGACGACGAGACGCCAGGAGCAGCCACCGTGCCCACCTTTTCGCGTGCCCTGATCGCAGCCCTGCTTGCCGCGGTCCTAGCGACAGGCACGCTGTACGCCCAGGTCAAGGTCTCCGACCTCCGCATCGGGAGCTCCGACGAGGCCGCCGACGCAACCCCGAAGGACGAGACGGCCACCTTTCCAGCCTCGACCCAGCGGTTGAACGTCTTCTTCGACTACCGTGGCGCCGCGCGCCAGAAGATCGGTGTCGAGGTCTCGGCGCCGGGAGGCCTGACCGTCTTCGAGTCCAGCCAGGCCTACAGTGGTGAGGGTACCGCCCGGATCGAGGTCGGCGGCGTGGACATGTTCCGCAAGCTGGCCGACGAGTTGGTCGGGTATGCGCAGTCGACGGAGACCAGCGCCAAGGATCTCGGTTCCGGCCGGGGCAGCTACAGCGTCTACCTGAGCACCTTGGAGTATGGCGCGCGGCTGCTGCGCGATACCCTGGGCATCATCGACACCTGGGACCTGCCCAGCGCCGCGAGCTCCGATCTCGAGGACCTGCAGTCGGCCGTCGACGAGATCGACGATCTGGTGGCGCAGGCCAAGAAGCTCGAGCAGGACGACAAGGCCGGCCGCGAGGCCCTGGCCGCGCTGATCGGCGACGAGGCCGGGTTGGCGGCGACCGCGGCCGAGGCGCTGCAGGCCTTCGGCGAGGACGTCACCGGTCTGGCCATCCCCGAGACCCAGGCCGATCGCGGCACCGCCTACCTCGTCCAGATCAGCGTCCAGGGCTCGCCGGCGATGAGCATGGAGTTCTGGGTCACCGATGCGGCGTTGCCGGAGGCCACGGCCACCGAGCCGCCGCCGCCGACCCGCACCGCCGAGGAGCAGGCCACGCCGGATCGCACGACCGTCGCGGCCAGTCGCGCCACGCGCTCCGCCAGCTCCGCCGGCTCGGCCACCGCCGACCCCGGCATCGACCTGGCGGCCCGAACCGACGTCGAGTCCAACCCGACCGCCGCCGCCCGTGCCACGGACGTGGCGCAGCGGCTGGCCAGCGAGGCCCAGGTCGAGCAGACCCAGATCGCCGCCGCGCCCGCGGAGGTCGCACCGGGGCAGTCGAGCTCGGGGTCGACCCCGCTCGCGGGCGACGACCCGGCGTCGCCGGATGCCCTGCCGACCTGGACGCCCGTCGCGGGCGGTGCCTCTGGCGGCGCCGACGACGAGGCTTCCGCCGACGGCGGCGGGGGGCCGAACCTGGCCGTCCTCGGCCTCGGCATCCTGGCGCTCGCCGCCATCGCGCTCTGGCTCCGCCGCCGGGTCTAGAATCGTGGACTCCGCGTGGCATCGGCCCTCTCGGGCCGGTCGCCACGCTTCGGTCGATGGGCCGGGTCGCCTGCTCGCGGGCGGCTGGCCGCCGCGTTGATTCGACTGCCCTCGAGGCAACCCAGCCCCAACCCGTTGTCGAGCCGCATCACCCCAGTCATCTCTGCAAAGAGGATCAAGGAGCGTTCACATGCACCGTTTCACCCCCGCGCTGCTGGCCGCCTTCGGGCTCATGCTCGCGCTGGCCGGCCTTGCCTTTGCCGACCCCGGCCCCAGCCGCACCGACGCGCCGGATCAGAACCTGACGCTGGACCTGTACATGAGCGCCACCGACGGCGGCCCGCTGACGCGCGGCTTCGTCAGCACCACCAACCAGGTGCACGCCAACGTCGGCTATGCCGACGCCCGCGGGCAGCGCTACACCCTGCGCGTCAAGGACCTTTCGGGCATCACCGTCTTCAGCAAGGAGACCCCGGCCTTCAACGGCGCGGGCAGCTGGAGCACGGCCATCTCGATCACCGACTTCGTGGCGACCTATGCCGCGAACCTGGCCAGCGGCCAGACGACCTTGGACGAGTCGATGAGCGCCTTGGGCGACCAGTGCCAGGACATCCCGCCGGTGCCGGCCGTCTGGCCGCCCAGCGACCCCGGCGACGCCTATTCGAAGTGGCTCAAGGACACGCTCGACCGGCTCGAGAGCGCCCGCAGCAGCAGCCTCGAGATGACGCGCACGATTCAAGCCCTGGCCTCGTTGCCCGACGTGGCGGACGATGCCGGCCTGGCCGGCGGGCTGGCCAGCGCCCGCGATGGCCTGGCTGGCGCCGAGATGAAGCTCGGTGATGCGAAGCCGAAGCTGCGACCCGAGACGGGGCGGCCCGACCCGCAGGCCGGTTGCGCGCTGATCGGCGAGGCCCGCAGCAGCGCCGACGGCGCCAAGCTCGCCTTGACCGCGGCGGCGGCAAGCCTGGTCGGCGCCGACGTCAGCGGCTGGCGCCTGCCCCTGGTCGCCGGACGCTACGGCGATGGCGGCGAGTTCCTGGGTTGCCAGCAGTACGCCACCGATCTGGTGCAGATCGTCAACGACAATCCGGCCGACTCGCCGACCAAGGGCGTGGCCTGGACCGTGGGCGATGCCGGCGCGCCGGCGCTCATCTTCCCCAGCCCGGAGGAGGCCGATCGCAGCAGCGCCGGCCGTCTGAACGTGACCTATGCCGGTGGCGCCGAGGCGATGTACGCCCAGTCGGTGCAGGTGCCGGGGCTCAACCGCGAGGCCATGATCGGCGCCTTCGTGACCGACGAGAAGTGCGTGCCGGTCGACGGCATGTCGGTCAGCTTCGCGGTCGATCCCGCCGAGGCGGGTACGATCGCGCAGGCGATGGTCACGCTCGAGCAGGGCGTGGCCGAGACGACGTTGACCAGCGGCAACATCGCGGCGCGGGCCAAGGTCAACGCCGTCATCGAGGGCGGGGCGACCGTCACCGGACGCGGCGACTTCAGCGTGATCGGCCCGGCCAGCACGGTCGAGTTCAAGGGCCTGCGCCGCAGCCGGCTCAACCGCGCGGCGCTGCAGGCCAAGGACCGCCGCATCTCGCTGTCGGTCTTCGCCACCGATGCCAACAACCAGCCCGTCGCCGACCTGACGGAGATGGTGGTCGAGGTGCGCAACGATCCGAACGACCCGGCCAGCCCGGGCGTGCTGGCCTTCGAGCGGGTGCGCCTGAACACGAACCAGCGCGAGGTGGTCGAGCTGGGCAAGCGGGCGGAGCTGGTCAGCTACAAGGGCTTCAGCACCTTCTTCCCCTGCGAGGCCGGCTATCGCTGCGAGAACCTCTACCTGATGGCCGGCAACGAGGCGGACGGACGCCTGACCCTGGTCGCGACGGTCGACGGCAAGTCGGAAGAGGCCCGGGTGGACATCGTCACGGAGCCGCAGATCTTCCTGCCCTTTCTCAGCAAGCAGTTCGACGTCTACGCTCCACCGACCTACATCACCATCCCGCCCGAGCCGCTGGCGACGCCCAGCACCGACGAGCTTCGGCGGCGCTAGGCGCGGGTAGCCGGTACCGTCTCGGCCGCATCGTTCGGCCGCGAGCCGCCGGCCGCTTCGGTGGCCGAAGCGGAAGCGGGTCGACGAAGCGGGACGGTCGAACCGGAGGGGGCATCCCAGGCGGGATGCCCCCTTCTTCTATGGCTTCGAAGCCGCCGGGTTGGCGCGATCGGCCCGGCGGATCACGAAGGCGCCGAACTCGGGAAACTGCGAGACCGGCGCCTTGGTCGAACCGATCGCCCGTTCGAAGCTGTGGCCCGTCATCGAGACCGTGATGCGGCCATCGGCGCCGACCGTGCCCGTGACGATGTCGTGGTGGACGTCCATGGCCGGGATCGGCTCGAAGCGGTCGCCGGGAAGCAGGCCGAAGCCGGGCTAGCCGCGGTGGGGGCCGGGCAAGCCGCGTGGGGCATGGAATCCTCTCGGTCCTGCGGCCGGAACGGCCGGAGCCCCCTTCGTGTACGCGGGTCGCGTCGACGAAGAGGGCTCCGGTACCGAATCGGCGTTCGGATGCGGGCGGTCCCGGGGACCGCCCCGCGACGGGTGTGGGGCTAGCGCGCCTGGGCCATCACCAGGGTCCAGTAGTGGCCGAAGTAGGTGCCCGGCGCGTAGCGGTAGTAGGCCCCGAAGTGGGTCAGCAGCGGGTCGAGCAGCTTCTCGCGGTGCTCGCCCGAGCGCATCCAGGTCTGGACCACCGTCTCGGGCTCGCCGTTCTGGCCGGCGATCAGCTGGTCGACCTGCAAGGCGTCGAAGCCGGAGCGGGCCACCCGCTGATCCGGCGTCGATCCGTCCGAACCGACATGGTCGAAGAAGCGGTGAGCGGTCATGTCCCAGGTGTGCTGCTCGGCCGCGTTGGTCAGGCGGTCGCTGAGCTCGAGGCTGCGCAGGCCGTTCTGGGCACGGGCGTCGTTGACCGCCCGCAGCAGGCGCTCGATCCGCTCGGGATCGCTGGGTGGTGCCGGGGGCAGCGGGTTGTCGCTGGTCGGCGGGCCCATGACGACGGTCAGCTTGGGGGGATTGCCGCCATATCCGGCGTCCCAGTCGAAGACGTTGGAGGTGCCGCCGCGCGGACCGTCGAGGCGGAAGCTGATCTTGCCGGTGGTCAGGCTGCGCCAGCTCAGCTCGCGCAGCTCGTCCGGCCCGAGGACGAAGAGGTTCTCGCGCCCCACGTCCAGGTCGGCCTGCAGCAGCGCCGGCTCGAGCCGCGACACGGCGCGCGTGTCGTCGATGCGCTTGAAGCCGTGGTAGCGCCAGCCCGCGTCCACGTCGGAGGTCAGGATGGCGGCTTCCCAGCGGCCGTTGCCGACCGACGAGAGCCGTTGCACCGACTGGCCGGTCAGGGTCAGCCGCGCATGGGTGATCACGCGGTTCTTGGGCAGCTGCGACAGGTCGAACTGCACCAGGCCGTGGTACTCCTGCTGCATGTAGTAGCCGGTGAAGGTGTTGCGGGTGCCCAGGTAGCTCTTGGGGTCGTTGGAGCGCACCCAGCCGACGTCCTCGGGTTGCGGCACCAGCTCGACCACCTTCTGGGTGTCCTCCGGGCGCGGCGTTGGCGGGACGGTCGCCGACGGCAGCGGCGTGGCCGGGGCCGGCGGCGGCGTGCCGGTCGGCGGGATGGTCGCCGGCGGATCGGTCGGCCCGGGATCCGGCGGCACCGGGGTGGCCGGCAGGATCGGCGTGGCCGTGGCGGTGGGATAGGGCACCGGCTTGCCGATGCTGTAGTTGATGAAGAGCACCGGCGGCGGGTAGGTCGCCTTGTCGCTCTGGCCGGTGTCCCAGGAAGCCAGGTTGGCGAAGTCGCCGCTGGTGGGCCCGTCCATGCGGAAGCTGATCAGGGCGGTGCTGGCCACGCGGGTGCGGATGCCCTCGAGCTGCGGGTTGGTGAAGTTGAACAGGTTCTCGCGCCCCTCGTCGATGTCGTCGGCGCTCAGGAGCGGCAGCAGCGGCGACTCGATGCCGGCGCCGTGGATGCGCGCGTAGCCGTGGCCTTCGAAGCCGCGATCGACATCCGGGTCCATCATGTTGACCGTCCAGGTGCCGGCGCGCGTCAAGCTGCCCGAAGAGCGTCCGTACATCTGCAGCCGGGCGAAGTTGATGTGCGCGTCGGCCGGGATGGCCGAGAGGTCGAACTGCATCGCGCCGTGGTAGGCGCGTTCGTTCCAGACGCCGGTGAACATGTCGGCGCTGTCGAAGTGGTTGGCGTAGGGCTCGGTGCTGACCACCCAGCCGGCCCGCCCGAGGATCGGCTTGAGCTCGACGTCGGTGCTGCCCGGGAAGCTGGTCGGCGGCGGCGAGGTCGGCGCCACCGGCCGGTTGGTCGCGGTCGGCGGTGGGACATCGGTCGCCGTCGGCGGGGGCGGGCTGGTCGGCGCCGGTCCGGAGACCGGATCGTTGGCGAAGTTGACCGTCCAGTAGTGGCGGTAGCCGTCGCCGCTGGCCTGGTAGCCCGCGCCGATGGTGACGCAGCTCGAGCAGAGGATGATGGCCCGGTGGCCCGGGCTGTTCATCCAGGCCTCGACCGCGGCTTCGGGCGAGACCTGGCCACAGGCCACGATCTCGCCGTAGGGCAGGCGGATGCCCTCGGCCCGCATCCGGCTGGCCGGATCGCTGCCGGTGGAGCCCGCATGGGTGCACTGACGCATCACGGCCATGTCGAGCGAGTGCTTGCCGGCCGCCCGGCGCAGGCTTTCGAGCACGCCCAGAGGCGGCAGGCCGAGCGCGCCGCGCTCGCGGTTGATCAGGACCTCGACCCGCTCCGAGGCGCCGCCGGTGACCGGCGGGCTGGTCGGCAGCGGGGTGGGCGAGGGCCGCGGCGTCGGGCTGGCCGGCGGCCCGCCGCTGGACGGCGGGGTCGGCGAGGGGGAGCTGCCGCCGCAGGGGTTCAGGTCGTAGCGCAGGGCGGCCGCCGCGTCGATGCGACCGGCGCCGAAGACCCGGTCCCAGCCGCGCGTGCCCAGGTCGACCGAGGTGGCCTCGAGGATCTGCTCGATCTGGGCCGGGCTGCGACAGGGGCCCTGCGCCACCAGCAGCGCGGCCACGCCGGCCACCACCGGCGAGGCCATGCTGGTGCCGTTCCAGGCCTGGTAGCTGCCGCCCATGACCGAGGACAGGATGGCCACGCCCGGCGCGGCGACATCGATGTAGTCGCCGTAGTTCGAGAAGCTGGCCTTGGTGTCGGACTGGCTGGTCGCGGCGATGCCGATCACGCCCGGGTAGGCCGCCGGATAGGAGGGGTTCGAGGTGTTGTCGTTGCCGGCGGCCGCGATGACCGGCACGCCGTGGTCGATGGCGTAGGCGATCGCGTCCTGCAGCGAGCGCGAGGTATAGCGTCCGCCCAGGCTCATGTTGATGACGTCGGCGCCGTTGTCGACCGCCCAGGTGACGGCGGCCGCGATCCAGGAGAGGTTGCCGCTGCCGCGCGAGTTGAGGGCCTTGACCGGCATGATCTTGGCGTCCCAGCCGGTGCCGGCGATGCCCAGGGCGTTGTTGGTCATGGCCGCGGCGATGCCGGAGACGTGCGTGCCGTGGCCCTGGTCGTCGCGCGGATCCGCGTCGTTGTTGACGTGATCGTAGCCGCGCACGCACTTGTCGCGCAGATCGGGGTGATTGCAATCGGCGCCGGTATCGATGATGGCGATGGTCACGCCGGTGCCGTGCGAGATGTCCCAGGCGCCGGCGCTGTTGATCGTCTGGTGGTGCCACTGCTGGCTGTACAGCGGATCGTTGGGGATCTCGTCGAGCCCGTTCGTGGTTGCCGCGCTCAGGTCGGGCTGCTGCTCGGACGGCCAACCCTGGATGGTGAACAGGTAGTCCGGCTCGGCATAGCGGACCTCCTCTTCGGCCTGGTAGGCGCTGACCATGGCCACCGAGTCCTCCGGCAGCAGCAGCACCTGGATGTTCAGCGCCGGGATCTCGCGGATCACCTGCGCGCCGTACTCCTCGTGCAGGGCGCGCTTGACCTCGTCCGGCGTGCCGGGGGCGAAGCGCACCAGCAGGTGGTTCTCGGCGTAGATCGGCGTCTCGCTCGGATCGGGCTCATCCTGCAGCCGGCCGGCGGCAGCGCCGCTCGTCGCGGCCGTCCAGGCCGGCGGCAGCGACGCGTCCACGTTGGACTGCGCCCGGGCTGGCATCCGGGCGGGTGCCAGCAACAGTGCCAGGACCAGGAAGGACAGATGGGTGAGTCGTCGGGACATTGGGTTCAACCCCCTTGCGAACCTGCTCGTCGAAAGACCGGATGAAGGTCGGGATATCCAGCGTAACGGTGCCGGCGACCGCGCGTTATCCATGCTCGGAGAGACGCTGGTGTCGGGAAACCGACCGCGCGCGCAGGTCCCTTTTTAGCTCGGGCAGGGGCAGACCTGGGACATGCCGCACAGCGTCTCTCCCTTGCTGTGTCCAGGGCATGGACCGTCGCGGGACGGCCGGCGCGGCAGCGAATGCCAGGGACCGACCCAACGCATGCCACATGCTGCAATCCCCTTGTGCCTGGCAGGGCGAGCGTCAAAGCGCCGCGCGTCGTCAGCCCTGCCCGCCGTCAACCGTCAAGTCGATCGCCGCCTGGCGAATCGCAACGGAGCCCCCAGCCGGCCTTAACACCAAAGTTACCAAGAGTGTACCAGACCGCAGGCCGGCTGTCCATGTTGGCGGACGTGATTTGCGTGAGTCTCCGTGCATTCCATTATAGGGACGCCCGGGTCGACGTCGCGGCGCTCGACCCACCGCCGGCCGACGCGCGGCCGACGCGCGTCCCGCACGAAGCGGACGGATCGCCGCGCCGGCACCCTGCGACGAGGCACGACCGGGGTCGCGCCCGGCCTGGACCGGGGCGCTATAATGCCCGCGTGATGCGTCCCGATCGCCCGCGACCTGGATCCCGTAGCGCCCGCTTGGCGGCACTGGCCTTGCTGGCGCTGCTGCTGTCGTGCTCCGGGACCGGCCGCGTCCGGGCCCAGGATGACCCGCGCGGGCGGCGCAACCTCGAGCGCATCATCGCGGACATGACGGTGGCCGAGCGGGTGGGGCAGCTCTTCGTGGTTCCCTTCCGGGGTGGCCTCGACGCCGGCTCCGACCTCGCGCGCTTGCTGGACGAGCGCCAGGTGGGCGGAATCCTGCTCGTCCGCGGCAACGGGAACTTCGACAACGGGCAGGACGCGCCCACCCGACTGGCCCGCCTCACCGCAGCCGCGCAGGCGCGCGTCGCCAAGGGCCGAAGCGAGTCGATCCCCTTGCTGATCGCCCTGCCTCAGGCGGGCGGCGCCTTTCCGGCCAGTCCGCTGCATGGCGGCATGACGCCGCTGCCCAGCCAGCTGGCCATCGGTGCCACCTGGGACGCCAGCCGCGCGACGGCCATCGGCGAGATCGTCGGTCGCGAGCTGGCGGCGGTGGGGGTCAACCTGCTCCTCGGGCCGAGCCTGGACGTCAACACCGAGCCCCGGCCTGCCTCGAGCGGCGATCTGGGGGTGCGGAGCTTCGGCGGCTCGCCGGCCTGGGTTGCGCGAATGGGCGCGGCCTACGTGTCGGGCGTGCACCTGGGCGGAGGCGGGCGCGTCGCGACCGCGGTCGGTAGCTTCCCGGGCCTCGGCGGTGCCGATCGCAGCCCGAGCCAGGAGATCGCGGTGGTCGAGCGCGGCCTGGACCAGCTGCTGGTCACCGACCTGCCGCCCTTCGTCGCGCTGGCCGAGGGCGAGGTCGATGGGAGCGCCGAGGTCACCGACGCCATGATGACCAGCCACGTGCGCTATCGCAGCATCCAACGGCAGTCCGACCGGCCCTTCTCGCTCGACAGCAACGGCCTGCGCTACCTGGACGGCCAGGTCGAGGCGATCGGCCGTTGGCGTGCCGCGGGCGGCCTGCGGGTCAGCGCCGGCCTCGGATTGCCGACCGTGCGGCGCTATGTCGATGCCGAGCTCGACCGGTTCAGCCCCCGCCGGGTGATCCGCGAGTCCCTGCTCGCCGGCAACGACCTGCTGGTGCTCGAGGGCTTCGACACCGGTCCCAGCGGCGTGATGACCGGCACGGCCGAGATCGAGGAGGGCATCGCCTGGCTCGCCGGCGAGTACGAGGCCGACGAGGAGGTCCGCGCGCGGGTGGACGACGCGCTCCTGCGCATCCTGGCCTTCAAGCAGCGGCTCTACGGCAGCCTGCCCGATGCCGCGGCGGGCGTCGATCCCGAGGCGGCCGCCACGCTGACCGGGACGGGCGACGAGGCGGTCATCCAGGTGGCGCGCGAGGCCCTGACCTTGATCAGCCCGGCCGACGGCAGCTCGGTCGCCGCCCCCCAGCCCGGGGAGCGGATCCTGCTGATCGTCGACGCACGCGAGTCCCGTGAGTGCGCCGACTGCGAGGTCTATCTCGACCTCGACCCGGCGCGGCTGCTCGAGACCCTGCGCCGCGCCTATGGCCCGGAAGGCTCGGGCACCGCACGGCTGCGGGTCAATTCGGATGTCGAGGCCGTCACCTACCGGGACCTCAAGCTCTGGCTCCAGGACACCGGCAAGCTGGGCCCCGAGGCCTCGCCGGTGACCCTGCAACGCCAGCCTGCCGATCGGCCTTCCGAAGCCGTGGGCGAGCTGGTGGCCGGCGCGCGCTGGCTGGTCTTCGCCATGCGTGACGTGCGCCCCGCCGAGGCGCCGGCCTCGGATGCGCTGCGCCTCTTCCTGGCCGCCCGGCCGCGAACGGGCACCAGCGATGCCCAGGCCCAGCGGATCGTGGCGCTGGCGTTCGAGGCCCCCTACACGCTCGACACGACCGAGATCGCCGGCCTGCACGCGCTCTATGCCGTCTACGCCCGCAGCGAGCCCTTCCTCGAGGTGGCGGTGCGCGCCCTCTTCGGCGACGTCGCGCCGCGCGGCTCCAGCCCGGTCTCGGTGCCCGGCGCCGGCTACGACCTGGCCCGACAGCTGTTGCCGGCCCAGGACCAGGTGGTGAGCCTCGAGCCGGTCGGCTGGGCGACCGGCCAGGACGTGCGCCTCGGCGACACCTTTCGGGTACGGACCAGCCCGATTCAGGACCTGAACGGGCATCTGGTGCCCGACGGCACCCGGGTGACCTTCCGGCGCTACGTCCGATCGGGCGATGTCTTCCTGCAGGACGTTCCGGCCACGACCCTACGCGGTCGCGCCCTGGCCAGTGTTCGCGCCGAGCGCGAGGGCGAGGTCGAGATCACCGTGGTCCAGAACGGCCAGGCGCTCGGCGAGCCGCTGCTGGTGCGCATTCGGCCCGGCATCGCGCTGGAAGCGCCGACGACGGCCCTGCCGCTCTTCGGCCCGGGCCGAGCACCGGTCGACTGGGGCATCCTCCTGCTGAGCCTCAGCCTGATCCTGCTGGCCGGCGTCCTGGTCTACGGCATCGACCCCGAGACGGTGCGCTCGCCGACGCTGCTCGTGCGCCTCTTCCTGCTCAGCCTGGCTTGGGGCCTGGCCGGGTACCTGTTGGTCGCCGCCGGCGGGATTCGGCTCGAGAAGCTGCCGGGCGACCTGAGCCTCTGGCCGGAGGGCTGGAGCCCGGCCTATCAGGCGCCGGTCCTGAGCCTCGGCCTGGCGCTGCTGCCGGTGCTGCCGAGCATGCTGCGGGCGATCAGGGCGCGCCGGCGCTGACCGGGGTCGGCGCGCCACCGGGCTCGGCGTGCTGGCGCACGGACTCCCAGGTGGCCAGCGAGGCCAGCACGGTCAGGAGCAGGACCAGCGCCAGCAGCGCGGCGTTCTCCCACAGGGCGGCGCGCCAGGCGGCCGGCGCCGTTCCCATCTCGCCGTCCAGCATCAACGGCTCCGTGCCCGCCAGCAGGCTGCCCAGCGCCTCGACGCTGTCCGGCCGCTTGTCGGGGTGCAAGGCCATGGCCACCAGGATGCTGCCCTCGACCCGGGCCGAGATGTCCGGATTGAGGCGTCGCGGCCGGGCCAGGGCGTTGGGCATCAGGAAGCGTTCCTGGGCCGTGACCGGCAGGCGGCCGGTGAGCAGATGGTAGAGCGTCGCGCCGATGCCGTAGATGTCCGCGCGCACGTCGGTATGACCGGTGTCGCCGGCGTATTGCTCGAGCGGGGTGTAGGGCAGCGAGCCCAGACCGCGCGCCACCGTCAGCGTGCGCGGATCCTGGGGGTCCATCGGCTTGACCAGCCCGAAGTCGACCAGCTTGATGCGCGTGCCGTCGACCAGCTTGATGTTGGCCGGCTTGATGTCGCGGTGCAGCACGGGGGGCGCCTGGCCGTGCAGGTAGCGCACCACCTCGACCAGCTGCGACGCCCAGTCGAGCACCTGCGCTTCGGGCAGGAACTCGCCCCGCGCCCGGGCCTCCTCGACCAGCTGCCGCAGGTCGGGGCCCTCGACGAAGTCCATGACCAGGAAGTCGACGTCCTCGCGCACGAAGTAGTCGGAGACCTTCGGCAGGCCGGGGTGATCCAGCCGGGCCAGGGTGCTGGCCTCGCGCCGGAACTGGTCCTGGGCCTGGCTGCGCTGCTCGGCGCTGCTGCCGGGCTCGGGCCGGATCTCCTTCACCGCCGTCACTCGGCCGGGCAGGCGCAGGTCTTCGGCGCGGTAGACCGCCCCGGCGCCGCCCTGCCCGACCAGCTCGACCACGCGGTAGCGGCCGCGCAACACCGTTCCCGGCTTGATCGTTTCGCTCACGCCGACTAAGGTATGGCCGCAGCGTGGTGCGGTCAAGCGCCGCGCGGTCGCTTCGGGGATCCGGCAGCTCGCGGGTGGCGTCCCACCGCCCGGCTCGGTCCCAACCTGGTCGGCAAGCGATAGCGAGGTGATTCGTGGCTCAAGAAGGCGCAATGCTCATCCTGCGCGGCGAGGACGGCGCGCGGGAGTGGCCGATCCAGGGCGAGCTGGTGATCGGGCGCGACCCTGCCTGCGAGGTGCATCTGGCCGATCGACAGGTCTCGCGACGGCACGCCATCGTGCGCAAGTCGGCCAGCGGGTTCATCGTCTGCGATGCCGGCAGCAAGAACGGGCTCTGGCTCAACGGTGCGCCGGTCGAGGGCGAGACGCCCCTGTCGGATGGTGACGAGATCTCGATCGCCGCCCGCTTCAAGCTCTTCTTCGTCGATGCCGACGCCACCGCGCCGCTCATCTTCGATCAACGGGGTCTGCGCATCGACTCGGAGACGATGACGGTCTACGTCAACGGCCAGCCGCTCGACCCGCCCCTGTCCGGGCCCCAGTACGAGCTGCTGGTGCTGCTCAACAAGGCAGGCGGCGCCCTGGTCAGCCGTGACGAGATCATCGACGCCGTCTGGCCCGACGAGGATGCCGGCGGGGTCAGCGAGGATGCCCTGGACGCCCTGGTGCGCCGGTTGCGCATGCGCTTGTCGGAGGTCGAGCCGGCGCACGGCTACATCGTCACCGTGCGCGGCTACGGCTTCCGCCTGGACATGCCCTGAGCCGCCCCGGGTGAAGATCGTCCTGGTCGGGCCGACCCACCCCTTCCGGGGCGGGATCGCGCACTACAGCACCCAGCTGGCGCGCCATCTGGCGACCCGCCATGCGCTGACCTTCATCAGCTTTCGACGCCAGTACCCGCGCCTGCTCTTTCCCGGCCGTGGCGATCGCGACCCCTCGGCACGCCCGATCGAGGTCGGCGCCGAGCGCCTGCTGGCGCCACTCGAGCCCTGGACCTGGTGGCGCAGCGCGCGTCGCCTGGCCGAGGCCCGGCCCGACCTGGTCATCCTCCAGTGGTGGGTGCCCTTCTGGGCGCCGAGCCTGGCGAGCCTGGCCTGGCTGGCCCGACGCTGGACCGGCGCCCGCATCCTCTTCGTCTGCCACAACGTGCTGCCGCACGACGGCGGCCGCCTCTGGGAGCGGGCGCTGATCCGCCTGGCCCTGGGCCAGGGCGACGCCTGGCTGTTGCACTCCGAGCGGGACGAAGCCGCCCTGCGGGCGCTGCTGCCGGGTCGGGTCACCCGTCGCGAGGCCGCCGCGCCCGGGCGACGGGCCATCCACCGTGCCCTGCTGCCGCTGCACGGCATCGCCACGCCCTTGGACCGCGTCGAGGCGCGCCGCCGGTTGGACCTGCCGGAGGGCGCGCCGGTGGCGCTCTTCTTTGGCTTCGTGCGGCCCTACAAGGGGCTGGACCAGCTGATCGCGGCGCTGCCGACCGTCCTCGCCCGTCAGCCGGCGCTGCGCCTGCTGGTGGCCGGCGAGTTCTGGGAGCCGGCCGAAGGCTATCGGGCCCAGGCCCGGGCGCTCGGCGTGGCCGATGCCCTGCGCATCGACGATCGCTACATTCCCAACGAGGAGGTCGGCGCCTACTTCGCCGCCGCCGACCTGCTGGTGATGCCCTATCTGCAGGCCACCCAGAGCGGGGTGGTGACGCTGGCGATCGACCAGGGCCTGCCGATCGTGGCGACCCGCGTCGGCGGACTGCCCGAAGCGGTCGAAGACGGCGTCACGGGCACGATCGTCCCGCCCGCCGATCCGGCGGCGCTGGCGACGGCGATCCTGGCGCTGTTGGAGGACGCGGCCCTGCGCACGCGCCTGGCCGCCGGCGCCCGCGCGGCGCGCGAGCGCTTCGGTTGGGACCCGCTGCTGGCGCTGATCGAGGCCATCGGGGCCGGACGCGAGCCCGACGGCGCGCCGGAGGCTTCGATCGATGCCGGCTGATCCCGTGCCGCGCGCCCAGGCGGCGACCGTCTCGGTGGTGATCCCCAACCTCGACTCGCCGGTCGTCGATCGGGCGATCGAGGCCATCCTGGCCCAGGTGGGCGGCCGGCCCGACGAGATCCTGGTCGTCGGCCGCGACCGGCCGGGCCGGCTGGAACGCTTCCTGACCCCGGGCGGGCGCACGGGCAGCGGGTCCGACATTCCCATCCGCCTGGTCGAGACCGATGGCCCGCGCCTGCCCGGCGCGGCGCGCAACCTGGGCCTGGCCGAGGCCCGGGGCGAGATCCTGGTCTTCACCGACGCCGACTGCGTGCCCGAGCCGGGATGGCTGGCGGCGCATCTGGCGCGGCTGGCGACCGGCGAGACCCTGGTCGGCGGCGCGGTGCGCTACGACGCGGACGACTACTGGATGCTGGCCGACAACCTGTCGATGTTCCACGAATGCGACGCGGACCTGCCCGCCGGCCCCAGGCCCTACCTGCCCACGCTCAACCTGAGCGTGACGCGCGAGGCCTACCTGGCCGCCGGTCCGATGGACCCCGACCTGCCCCGCGGCGAAGACCTCGACTGGACCATTCGTGCCGCGGCAGCCGGCCACCGGCCCTTCTTCGAGCCGGCCGCGCCGATCTGGCACCGGCCGACCCGCGGCGATCCGCGGGCGGTCTGGGATCACTGGTTCCAGAGCGGCCGCTGGATGCCGGGCGTGCGCCGGCGACACCCGGATACGCTGTCCGCGCCGGGCTGGCTGCGCGTTCCGGCCTTGGTGCTGCTGCTCACGCCGGCCATCGCGGCGGTGGCCACGCTCCGGCTCTTCGGGCCGGGCAAGCCGGGCCGACGTCACTGGCGCAGCCTGCCGGCGGTCTACCTGACCAAGGTGGCCTGGTGCATCGGCGCCTGTCGCCCGCTCGAGGTGCCGCAGCGAAGCGCCTCCCGCTAGGCCGGGGGCAAACGTCCGGGTTGGGGCGCGCGAGCGCGCCGGAGGCTCGCGTCGTGAAGCCTCGAAACCGGCTGCGCTCGACCCGGCGCGGGCTCGGAGCCGGGGTTCATCGGCGAGAGGGCGTCAGTCGGCGTGCTCGACGGGCGCCGGTCGAGGCGGGTCCAGGGCCAGGAGCCAGCCGGCCCGCGCGTCGATCAGGAGCGGTTGACCGGACAGGCCGCCGGCCAGCCGCAGGACGCCCGGCTCGCGTCGCCCTCGGCCGGCGTCGTGGACGCGGATCGCCTCGCCGCCGAGCGGGTCGAGCTGCAGCAGGTCGCCCTGCTCCGTCGCCAACAGCAGCCGATCGGCCTGCGCGAGCAGCTGGGGCACGCGGCCCCGTGCCGTCAGCGCCCGGGTCGAGCGCTCCCAGCGTAGCCGACCATCGGCGTCCAGGCAGACCAGGCGCGCGTCGCCGATGCCCCCGTGCGAGATCAGGATCCCGCTGCCGTCGGGCAGCGCCAGCTCCGAGCCGCCCTCCAAGCCCGCCCGGGGCAGGGGGCGCAGCAGGCGGGTGGCCGCGATCGGACCCCGCGTGGCGGCCATCCCGGGATCGATGCGGTAGATGCCCTCGGGATGGTGGACGAAGATGCGATCGCCGACGGCGACCGGCTGCCCCCAGGCGATGCCGATGGCCGAGAGCCGGCCGGCCGGGTCGAGCAGGAAGCTGTGCGCCGCGGCCGAGGCGAGCGGCGGCCGGCCATCCGCCGGTTGGTCGCTGAAGACGATGCCCGCGCCGAAGTGGGTCCAGCGGCCAGGGACCGGGGCATCAGGGATGCGCCAGCGCTCGACCCCCGTCGCATCCCGCGCGACCAGGTCGCGTCCGTCGTGGTAGGCGACGCCGCCCTCGGACAGGGGCAGGAGCGTCGGGCCGGCGGCCGCCGGCCGGGCCTGGCCCCAGGCGCGCTCGGGCAAGGCGCCTGCCGGCGTCGCGGCGTCGACCTGGGGCGGGTCCGCGGCGCTCGCGGCCGCGGTCGGCCGCAGCCGAAGCGCCTCCAGGCCACCGCCGCGCGCCGTCCAGTACAGGGTCTCGCCCGACGCATCCAGGACCGCGGCTGCCGGGGGCGCCGCGAGCTCAAGCTCGGCGGCGACCGCGCCGTCCTCGATCCGGATGCGCGACAGGCGCCGGTCCTCGATCAGGATCGCTTCCGCGTTCGACGCCGTGACGAGCAGGATCGCCTGCTCGGTGGTGATCGGTCGGCTCCAGCGCAGGCCCGGGCTGCCCAGCAGGCGCTCGGTCCAGATCAGCTCGGATGGCGCGTGCCAGCCGGCCAGGCTCGGGTCGCTGGGCCAGTAGCCCGGCCCCGGCTGGTTCGGCAGGTGGTCGCGCAGCTCGAAGTGGAGGTGTGGCCGGCCGCGGGGCTTGCCGATGCGGCCGACCGGATCGCCGCGACGCAGGCAGGCGCCCGGCCGCAGCGTCACGCTCGACGGCTCCATGTGTCCGTAGAACGACAACAGCCTGCGGCCATCGGGCAGGACGTGCTCCACGATGACCACCGCCTTGTCGGTGGCGCCCCAGCCATAGGGGTCGGCGTAGGTCACGCGGCCGTGGCCGATGGCCTGCACCGGCTGTCCCAGGCTGTCGCCCGAGCGCAGGACCCAGTCCTCGCCCGCGTGATACTTGTCATAACGACGACTGAAGCGGCCGTAGATCCAGCGGGCCTCGAAGCCCGCGCCATCGGGCGCGCCGACCGGGAAGTCGAGCCGATCGACCTTGCCGCAGGGTGCCCCGGGCTCGGGCTGGGGCAGGGTCTCGGGGCGTCGGACGCCGTCGACGACGGCGATGTCGGGCAGCCCGCTGCTCGGCTGGGGCCACCGGGGCGGGGCCGGGGTCGGGCGCGGGTCGGGCGCCGGCTTCGGCTGGCCCACGCCGCAGGCGGCGGCCAGCAGCGCCAGGGCCGGCAGCAGCAGCAAGGTCCACGGCAGCACCGGCAGCCGCGTCAGGGTCGGCCGCGGCAGCGACAGCCGCGTCGACAGGCTCGGACGGCACCGAACCCGCGCTGCCATCAACCCGCAGCCTGCCGAGGGGCAGCGCGGCGCGGCGCCGAGCCTGGCGCCGCGGGGGTCGGGGGATCGATGCGACCGGCGCATTCGGATGCTCACGGCTGGCAAGTCTAGCCATGGCGCCCCGGACGCGAAATCGGGGTGTCCCGCCGGTCGTCGCGTCCCGCCCTACGGCCGTTGGGCGAGCGTCCAGCCGAGCTCCGACGACCCAACCGGGGGCGGGCCTGCGATGGGGTGGCGTCAGGCCGGGCCTGTTCTCGCCGGTCGGGCCCGGCATCGCCCGCCACCCCTGCGTACTGGCAGGGGTGGCGGGACTTCGTGGATCGAGGCCACCGTCGCCCGGCCCGTCTCCTCGAAGTGTGACGCCAGGGGCCGGGCTATTCGACCGTGAAGGGATGCGTCATGCCCAGGGCGAAGTGCGGCGCGCCGCTGGCCGGGTCGGGGAAGAAGCAGATCAAGGCATAGCTGCCCGACTCGAAGCTGGTGTCGAAGCTCTGGTTGCTGCCGGGCGTGATGCCGACCGTGCCCGAGACGGTGCGCCCGGGCGGCGGGCCGGGAGGCGCATCCGGGCCGAAGGCGGCGGCGAAGTCCTCGATCGTCGCGCCCTCGTCGAGCTTGACCACCACGATCTCGTGATCCTGCTGGCCGGCGTTGACGAAGTTGATCGTGTGGGCGCCGGCCGCGATGGTCTCGGGCGCGTCGAAGGCGAAGTCGCTGCCCGTCACGGTCAGGTCCGCCTCGGGCGCCGCCGCGGCGGCTTCGCCCTCGCCCTCGGGCGCGGCCACGCTGAGGGTGCTCATCATGCCCTTCTCGGCGTGCACGACGCCGTCCGGGCTGGGGACGGTGCACATCAGCACGTAGTCGCCGGGCACGAGGTCGACGTAGGCGTTGACCGTCTCACCGGGCATGGCGCCGTTCGGCCCCCCGAGCAAGGTCACGAAGTCGGGCACCGCCTCCGGGTTCTCGCCCATCGCGGCGCCGAGGTCCTCGGCGGTCTTGCCCTCGTCGAGCAGCGCAAACTGGAGGTGGTGGATCTCCTCGCCCTTGTTCGCGAGGCGGATCTCGGTCAGGCCGGCCGGCAGATCGGCCGGGCCCTCGAAGGCGTAGTCGGTGGCCACGAAGGAGGCGATCGGCGGGGCGACGGGCTCCGCCTCGGCCGGCATGGCCTCTTCGGGCGCCGCGGCTTCCGCGTCGTCCGTGGTCGCGTCGTCCGCCGCCGCGTCGTCGGCAGCCTCGTCGACCACGGCAGCCGTATCATCCGGCGCTTCGGCGTCCTGGCCACCACAGGCGGCCAGCCCCATCCCGAGACAGATCACGGCGATTCCGAACCATCCAGACTTGATGCGCATAGGGTCGTCCTCTCCTTGGCAACGGGTCGATGGTGCGCAGAGCACACCACGAGGATGGTGACATCCTCCAGGGGTCAGCATACCACCGGGAGCGGTGGCCCATGCAATCGTGGCGCATCGAAGTTGGCCGGCGTCGGGTCCCGCGGCGGCGATTGGACCTCGGAGGGTGCCGCCGGTATCGTGCCCTGCCCCGACTCCAGGGCCTGCCCGGAGGCGACGGACCGGGTTCCCGACGGTGATGCCTTCGACCGCGCGAGGTGATGCGGAATGACGCGATCGGCTCCAACGCCTGGCCGCACGGTGGTCCTGACCCTGCTGACGCTCCTGGCCTTCGCCGGCAACTCGATCCTGGGTCGGTTGGCGCTCGCGGACGGCGCGATCGATCCGCTGACCTTCAGCGCCGTCCGCCTGCTCAGCGGCGCCCTGATCCTGCTGCCCTTCCTGCGGGCCGGAGGGGCGGCGCGACCGCCATGGCGCCCGATCGCCGCCCTGGCGCTGCTGGCCTATGCGCTCCCCTTCTCGTTGGCCTACGTCAGCCTCGACGCCGGCGTGGGCGCGCTGCTGCTCTTCGGTGCGGTCCAGGTGACCATGCTCGGGGTCGGGCATCTCCGCGGCGAGCGGCTGCGCCCGGCCCAATGGTTGGGCGGATCGCTGGCCGTCCTGGGCTTCCTGGTGCTCGTGCGACCCGGCCTCACCGCCCCTGCGCCGATGGGCGCGGCCTTGATGACCCTGGCCGGAGTGGCCTGGGGAACCTACTCCCTGCTCGGCCGCGGGCTGGCCCAGCCGACCCTGGCCACCGCGCGAAACTTCCTGATGGCGGCGCCCCTGGCGCTGCTGGTCCGGCTGCTGGTGTCGGCGCCCCGCCCCGAGCCGCGCGGTCTCGCCCTGGCCGTCGCCTCGGGGGCGCTGACCTCGGGGCTGGGCTACGCGCTCTGGTACGCCGCGCTGCGGGGCCACTCCCGCATCAGCGCGGCGCTGGTCCAGCTGGCGGTGCCGGTGATCGCCGCGCTGGGCGGGGCCTGGTTGCTGGCCGAGGCGCTGACGCCGAGGCTCGTCGCTTCGGCCGGGCTCACCGTGGGTGGGATCGCGCTGGCGATCCTGGGTGGCGCGCGAGCCTTGGCCGCGACGCAGCCGGCGACCGCCGAGGCGGAGCACCTGCCCGGCGCCGACGAAGCCCTGTAACGTGGACGACCGCTTCTGCGTCAGCCGGGCAGGCCGCGGGCATCTGCGCTAGAATGCCTGCCCACACGGGAGTCAGCCCATGACCTTGCTCAAGGACATCGAGTTCGCCGCCTATCAGGGCACGAACCATCTGGCCAAGCAGCTCAGCTACACGCTCGACCGGCGGCTGAACAAGCCGAGCCAGGTCTCCTTGCTCATCACCGACATCTGCGCCGCGCGTTGCACCATGTGCGACATGTGGAAGCTGCAGGAGAACAACGAGCTCTCGATCGACGAGTGGAAGGGGGTGCTCGACCGCCTGCGCGAGTGGCTGGGCCCCTTCTTCCTGGTCATCTCCGGCGGCGAGCCCTTTCAAAAGCGGGGCTTCTTCGACTTCCTGGCGCACTGTCGCGAGATCGGCATCAAGACCAAGGTCTCGACCAACGGCATGTACCTGACGCCCAAGGCCTGCGAGCGGGTGCTCGAGGTCGGGCCGGACTTCCTGAGCTTCTCGATCGACCACCATGCGCGCGAGGTCCACGACCGGATCCGCGGCGTGCCGCTCTACGATCGTTGTCTCGAGGCGATCGACTTTCTCAAGGCGCACGACGAGTCGGTCGTGCTGGGCATCGCCTCGGTGATCATGGAGGAGACCGCGCGCGACCTGGTGGCGACCGCCGAATGGGCGCTGGACGAGGTCGGTGTCGACCGGGTGCTGTTCCAGCCGCTCTACCCGACCTTCGCCACCGACGAGGGCCTCGACCCGGGCTGGTTCGACCGCAACCCGCACTGGCCGCGCGACACGGCCGCGCTGCGGGCCGAGATCGAGCGCCTGCGCGCCATGAAGCGCGCCGGCCGTCCCGTCTGGAACCCGGACGAGCATCTGGTTGCGCTGCAGCACTACTTCGAGGATCCGGCCAGCCATCCGCGGCCCGACGAATGCATGGTCCGCTACAGCACCTACAACATCGACCCGCGCGGCGACGTCATGTTCTGTTGGACGGTCGACGACCGGGTGGGCAACCTGCGTCACGAGCACCCGCGCGCGATCTGGGAGTCGGCCCTGGCCCAGCAGGTGCGCGACAAGATGAAGGGCTGCAAGGCGCCCTGTCTGCTCAACTGCTACCGCGGGCGCAGCCTGCGCGAGCAGGTCGGGCTCTTCAAGCTATTCGCCGAGCGGCAGGGCTTCGGATGAGCTTCCGGCCGTCCGAGCCCCCGCGGCGGCTCTGGATCGTGATCCTCAACTGGAACCGGCGCCAGGATACCCTGGACTGTCTGACCAGCCTGGTCGGGCAGTCCCTGCCGGCCGGGCTGGCGCTGCACACCCTGGTGGTCGACAACGGCTCCCGCGATGGCTCGGCCGAGGCCGTTCAGGCCGCCTTCCCCGGGGTCGAGCTGCTGGCCCTGCCGGCCAACCTGGGCTACGCCCGCGGTGTCAACGCCGGCCTGCGCCTGGCCCTCGAGGCCGGCGCGGACTGGACCTTGCTGCTAAACAACGACACGGTCGCCGAACCGGGTCTCGTCGCCGCGCTCGTCGAGGCGGCGCTGGCCAGCCCCGACATCGGCATGCTGGCGCCGACGGTGGTCTACCACGACCGACCGAGCCAGGTCTGGCCCTCGGCCGGCTGGCGCCGACGTCTGACCCTGGCCGCCTTCGACAGCACGGCCGATCCGCCGTCGCGCGAGCCCTACGACGTCGATTGGGCCACCGGCTGCTGCCTCCTGGTCCGGCGCCAGCTCTGGGAGCAGGTTGGCCCGTTGGATCCCGGCTTTCGGGTCTACTACGAGGATCACGACCTCTGCCTGCGCGCGCGCGCGGCCGGCTGGCGCATCCAGCACGTGCCGGCGGCACGGATCCGGCACAAGGTGGCGCGTTCGACCGGCGAGGGCAGCCCGGAGCAGCTGTACCTCATGGCCCGCTCCAGCGTGCGCTACTACTGGAAGCATGCGCCGGGTCTGCGGCGTCCGCTCATCCTCGGCTATCGCCTCGGCAGCCTCGCGCGCACGCTCTGGCGCTGCTGGCGCCAGGGCCGGCCGGCGGCCGGGCGCGCCTACCTGCGCGGCCTGCGCGACGGCCTCATCGACCTCGAGCACCCGCCCGACAGGAGTGACGGATGGCCCGGCACGACGGACCGATCGATCGCGACGACCTGATCCGCTACCTGCGCGGCGTCCGGATCGTCGAGGATCCGATCGACGGGCGGGCGCTGATCGACGCGACGCCCGAGATCGATGCCTACGTCTGGTTGCACGCGCGCTCGGCCAAGCTCTCGTTGGAGATGCTGCGGCGCCACCTGCCGACCGGCCGGCGCCTGCGGGTGCTCGAGCTGGGCGGCGCGCCCTACTTCTTCAGCACCTTGATGCATCGCCACTTCGACGTCGAGCTGACGGCGGCCAACGTCCAGGCGGCCGCCTGGCCGGGCGAGGCCGCGACCCTCGAGCGCGGCCTGGTCCGCCTGGAGGTGCCGGACGCGGGCGACGGCGAGCGCCGAATGGACGTGGCGGTGGAGGTCTTCAACATCGAGAAGGATCCCTTCCCCTTCGAATCCGATCGCTTCGACGTCGTCCTGTGCATGGAGGTGCTCGAGCACCTGGCCTACTCGCCCAGCCACATGCTGGCCGAAGCCCATCGCGTCCTGCGACCGGACGGCCTGTTCTTCCTGACCGTGCCCAACTTCATCAACATCAAGCGCCTGGTCAACATGTTCCTCAACCGGCCGACCGAGTATCCCTACTCGGGCTACGGCGTCTACGGCCGGCATGCGCGCGAGTACGCCCCCTTCGAGGTGCGGCGCCTCTTCGAGGCCTGCCATTTTCGGGTGGCCGAGCTGACGACGGCCAACGTCTGGCCGACCTTTCGCGACAGCCGCGTCAAGGGCCTGGGCAATGCGGTCCTGAACGGCCTGACCGCCCTGCCGCTGCCCTGGCTGGCGGCCAAGCGCGAGTATGTGCTCTGCGCGGCGCGGCCGGAGGGCGAGGCCGTGGCGGCCTATCCCAGCTGGCTCTACACCCACCGCCACCTCTACCCCGAGCCTCCCCATGGGGTGGCCAAGGTCCTGGACTAGGTGACCGCCGAGCACGGCGTCGGCGACGATCCGGTGCGGTCCGGGCAAGAGGCGGGCGGAGCCGTCCCCGGTTCGGGTTCCGGACGCGGCCGCAACCCGATCGCGGCGGCCGGTGGCCGCGTGGCAGCGACGCTCGCCTCGACCTCGCGCGTTTCGACCCGCATCCTGCTGGCGTCGGCGCTCGCGATGCTGGTCGGCCTGGTGCTCTGGCGCCTGGCCCACGACTGGCGGGCGCTGCCGGCCGAGGCCCTGGCGGCCTTCCACCTCGACCTGGGCCTGTTGGCGCTGGCCTTCGGGCTGCAGACCCTGGGCTGGATCCTGGTCGGGCTGACCTGGCGCGCGATCCTGGGGCCCGAGGGCGCCGGGTTGAGCCTGCTGCGGCACCTGCAGATCCACACCTTGGCCGGACTGGCGCAGGTGGTGCCCGGCAGCGTCTGGGCGCCGCTGGGGCGTCTGGCGCTCTATCGGCGGGCGGGGGTCGGTGCCCTGGCGGTCAGCACCGGTCTGGTGATCGAGCTGACGCTGCTGGGCCTGGCCGGCTTGATGCTCTACGGCCTGTCGGCGCCTTTCGTGCCGGTGCTGCCGCCCGGCTGGGCGCCCTGGCTGGGTGGCCTGGCCCTGCTGGCAGCCGGCCTCCTGCACCCGCGGCCCTTCGGTGCGATCCTGGGCCTGGCCTGGCGCCGCTTCGGCCAGGGGCCCATGCCCCGCGCGCCGCGGACCGGGCAGCTGGCGCGCTGGTTCGCCGGCGAGCTGGGCGTGCTGGGCCTCTCGGGCTGCGCGCTCTGGCTCCTGATGCGCGCCATCAGCCCGGCCGCATCGCTGCCCTGGGCCATGGGTGTCTGGGGGCTGACGGTGGCCCTGGCCAACCTGCTGGCCTGGCTGCCGGCCACCAGCCTGCTGAAGGATGGCGGCATGGTCGCCCTGCTGACTCCGCTCTACGCCGGCGTCCTGCAGGAACCCGGCTCGGCCCTGCTGGTGGCCCTGGGCTTGACCCTGGCCTGGCGCATCTGGTCCTTGGCGGTGCTCCTCTGCTGGGCGGCCGGGTCCAGCGTGATCCTGCGTCTGCGCGGCGAGGCCGAGCGGGAGCGGGCTCGGGCGGCCATCGGCCCGTCCGAAGCGGCCCTGGAGGTGCGGCGTGGATGAGCTGACCCAAGGCATGTTGGAGATCCGTCACGTGGCCGGCGATGACGACGCGCGCGAAGCCTACGACGCCCTCTACGCCGAGACCGGGATCGAGAACCTGGTCGCGCATCTGGGCTGGCTGTTGGACCTATGCGCGGCCGGGCCCGGCCAGCGCCTGCTGGACGTGGCCTGCGGCCGCGGCGATCTGGTGCGCCTGGCCCGGGCACGTGGCATCGATGCGCAGGGCCTGGACATGTCGCAGGTCGCGCTGGCCGGTGGACGGGCGGGCCTGCCGCTGGGCGCGCTGGTGGCCGGCGACGGCACGCGACTGCCCTTCCGCGACGCCAGCTTCGATCGGCTGACCAGCATCGGAAGCCTGGAGCACTACGCCGACATGCTGGCCGGCGTGCGCGAGATGGCGCGCGTGCTGGCACCCGAAGGCCGGGCCTTGATCCTGGTGCCCAACAGCTTCGGCCTGCGCTGGACCGTGCTGCATGCCTGGCGCTCGGGCGAGCTGCACGACGACGGTCAGCCCATCCAGCGCTACGGCACGCGCGGTCAGTGGCAGCGCCTGCTGTCGGCCGGCGGCCTGGCGGTCGAGCGCTGCCTGGGCTGCGAAGCGCCGGACGACTGGCCGGTCGGCCCGGCCGGGTGGATCGGGCTGCTGCGGCACCCCAGCCGGCTGCTGATCCCGCTGTCGGGCTGGCTCCCGCCGGACATGGCCAGCATGTTCGTCTTCGTCTGCCGGCGCGGCTGATACCACCTTCGGCGCGGCCTTCGGGGCCCTCGAATCGGGCTCGATCGCGGCGCGCGCCCGCGACTACCACCATCGGCGTATTGCCCCGCGCCGCGTCGGGGTCCAGGCTTGGACCGGAGCGCCGCCCGGGCTAGCATCTGGCGGCGCCTGATCGCGACCCTGACTTCGGAGGAGGCTTGGATGAATCGGACGATCCCGCTGGCCCTGCTCGGGCTGGCTCTCTCGGCCGCCGCGTGCGGCTCGCTCGGCGATCCCCACGCGCGGGGCAAGAAGGCTTTGGAGCAGGGTGACTACGGCACGGCCATCGAGGCCTACACCAAGGCCATCGACGGCGGCGGCGACTACCTCGTCGAGGCCTACACCAACCGCGGCATCGCCAACGAGGCTCGCGGCGACTACGATGCCGCCATCGCCGACTACGGCCGTGCGCTCGAGCTGGCTCCGGACGACGCCACCCGGGCCGAGGTGTTCAACAACCGGGGCGTGGCCTATCTGGGCCTGCGCAAGTCGACCGAGGCCCTGGCCGACTTCGAGCAGGCGGTCGAGCTGAGCCCGGACTATGCCGAAGCCTACGCCAACCGCGGTCGCGCCAAGGTCGACCGCGAGGAGTGGGACAGCGCGATCGAGGACTTCGATCGCGCCCTCGAGCTGGACCCGAGCCTGGCCCAGGCCTATGGCAACCGCGCCCTGGCTCGCGAGAGCCTGGGCGAGGACGAGAAGGCCATCCGCGACTACAGCGAGGCGATTCGGCTGAGCCACGACGCGCAGGCCTACTTCAACCGAGGCATGCTGCGCTACACCCTCGGCTGCTTCGATCTGGCCTACGACGACTTCACCCAGATCGTCGAGCGCCTGCCGGACGACGAATACCTGTACTACATGGCCAAGAGCCAGCAGGAGTTCCTCGAGGGCCGTCCGAAGGACGCCGACTCCTGCATGGGCATCGAGAGCGAAGGCGCCTACGATGCCGGCGAGGCGGAGGGCGACGGCGCGGATGCCGAGGGCGCGAGCCCCGACGCCTCGGATGCCGATCCCACCGCCGGCGCCACGGACGAGGGGTGATCGCGCTGCCATGCGGGTGATCGCGGGCAGCGCTCGAGGTCGGCGCCTGCAGCCGGTGCCGGGCGACGGCACCCGGCCCATCACCGACCGGGCCAAGGAGGCGCTCTTCTCGATCCTGGCCCGCGAGGTGCCGGGAGCATGGGTGCTCGACCTCTTCGCCGGCACGGGCGGCGTCGGCATCGAGGCCTTGAGCCGCGGCGCCGAGGGCTGCGACTTCGTGGATCTGGCGCCCGAGGCCATCCGGACCATCCAGGCCAACCTGTCCGCCACCGGCCTGGCCGGCGAGGATGCGCGGGTCATGCGTCGGGACGCGTTTCAGCTGCTCTCCCGGCCGCCGGAGATGCCCTATCACCTGATCTACGTGGCGCCGCCGCAGTACAAGGGCCTCTGGCTGCGCGCGCTGCTGGCCCTGGATGCCGAGCCGGGCTGGCTGGCCGAGGACGGCGTCATCGTGACCCAGATCCATCCGCGCGAGGAGCAGCCGGTCGCGCTCGAGCACTTCGAGGAGCGCGATCGGCGTGACTACGGCAGCGTGCGGCTGATCTTCTATCGGCCGCGGCCGGACTCGGTCGCTCCCGACGGGGACGCGGCGGTGCGCGAGGCGGACGGCGTTCCGGACGGCCAGGCGGCGCCCCGCCCGCAGGCCCCTCGGCGGTGAGCCGCGAGAGGCAGCTCGGCCTGGCGATCCTGGCCGGCGCATGCCTGCTGGTGCTCGGGGCGCTCGGCTGGCTGCAGGCCGCGCTGGCCGATGGCGAGGTCTCGGCGCGTGGCTACGCGCTGGCGCTGCTGCTGGTCCTAGCGTCGGTGCTGCCGGTGATGGCCGGCGGCATCTGGCTGGTCGCCCAGGGCAGCATCGATCTGGCGGCCTATCGGCTCGCCGCCCAGGCGCGGCGCCTGCATCGCCTGGCGCAGGCCGATGCCGCGCCGCGGCTGCCCGAGGTCCTGATCGCGCTCGACACCGACCGCGCGGGCCTGCGCGCCGTGGCGGCGCTGGCCGCCGCCGAGGGGCTCCTGGGCGGCTACGTGGACTGGCGCGCCGGTCGCCTGCATGCCGGGCGGCTGGAGCCGGGCCAACAGGACTGCCCGGTCTGCGGCGGCCGCATCGAAATCGCCGGTCGAGGCGCCGAGGCCTGCCCCTACTGCCAGACGCTGTTGATCGTTGGCACGGGACCGACCGGCGGCGCCGGGATCCGAGGCATCGCGCCGCCCGACTGAGCGACCGGGTCGGTGTCGGGCCTGCGACGAGGCGCGGCGAAGCGCTCGAGCGCCGGGCGTCAGCCGCGCTTGCGCGCGAAGACCGCGATCACGCTGCCGTAGCCCAGCTGGTCGAGGAGCCAGAGCGGCGGCTGCAAGAGGAAGCGCAGCCCCGGCAGGCGCAGCAGCCGCAGCACCGGTCCGGCCAGCGCGGGCGCGCGGGCGCGCAGCCAGTTCTCCAGGCTGATGATGACCGTGAAGTAGGAAGGCATGAAGCAGGTCCAGGCCAAGGGCTCGAAGCCGGCTTGCTCGAGGTAGCGCGTCAGGCTGGGGCGCGTGAAGACGTATAGGTGGCGGGGCGGATCGTAACCGGCCCACCAGCGCCCGAAGATCCGCCGCTCCAGGCAATGCCAGTTGGGCACGTTGATCGCCAGGAGCCCGCCCGGCGCCAGCAGCTCGGCCGTCCTGGCCAGGGTCTCGGTCGGCGAGTAGACGTGCTCGAGCACGTCCCAGTAGGTGATCACGTCGAAGCGCTCCGGCGCGAAGGGCGCCGCTTCGAGCATGCCTTCGAAGACCTGCAGCCCGAAGCGCTCGCGCGCATAGCGGGCCGCCGAGGGCGTCAGCTCGACCCCCTCGGCCTGCCAGCCGGCACGCTGCATCTCGTGCAGGAAGAGCCCGGTCGAGCAGCCCACGTCCAGCACCCGTCCCGGCGGGGCGCCCGGAACGCGTCCGGAATGGCGCTCGACGAGCCGACGACGCTGGACCAGCTTGCGCCGCCGAACCCAGCGCATCAGCGCCCAGCGCTCGTCGTCGACCGCGGTGCGGAAGGGCGCGTAGTCGGGCGGGTAGTAGGCGCCGATGGCCGCCGGCGTCGGCCGCGGGCTTAGGTAGGCCAGGCCGCAGCGCCGGCAGCGCCGGAGCGCCACGTCCGGGGGCACCGGCGCCGGCCAGGCGCTGCCCGGCCACATCAGCGCCGCGTCGTCCGCGCCGCAGAGGTCGCAGGCTGGCCGCTCGATGCGTTCGGCCGGCCGCGCTGTTTCGGAGGCCCCGTGGATCCCCGGTTCCGCGGGCGGCGTCGAGGCGTCGCGGGCCGCCGCGCCATCAGCCGGCAGCATGGTCGCCGCCCGGCCAGCTGCTGCGGCGCTCGAGTCGGCGCACGCCCAGGCTAAGGGTGAGGGTCAGGGCCAGGTAGACCAGCGCCACCACGTTCCAGACCTCCAGCGCCTGGAAGGTCTTGGCCACGTGGACCCGGGCCTCGTAGACCACGTCCGGCACGGTGAGCACGCTGACCAGGGCGCTGTCCTTGAGCAGGGCGATGAAATCGTTGCCCAGCGGCGGCAAGGACAGCCGCAGGGCCTGCGGCAGGACCACGTGGCGCAGGCCCTGGCGGCGCGACATGCCGAGCGACAGGGCGGCTTCCATCTGACCTCCCTGGACCGACTGGATGCCGGCCCGCACGATCTCGGCCACGTAGGCGCCGTAGCCCAGGCCCAGGCCGACGATGCCGCGCAGCTCGGGGCTGATGCAGTCCGAAGGCCGGCGGCAGGTGGCGAGCAGGCCCGGGACCAACCCGCCCAGCGCCAGGCCGCGGCCATCCAGCCAGGCGACGCCGGCCATCAGGCTCTGGAAGACCCAGGGCACCAGCGCGTAGCCGATCCACAGGATCAACACCAGCATCGGAAACCCGCGCACCACCTCGACGTAGAGGCTGGTCAGCTCGCGCAGCAGACGCCGGCGCGATACCCGGCCCAGACCGAGCAGGAGCCCGATCACGAGCGCCATGACGAAGCTCAGCAGGGTCACCCGGACGGTGACGCCGAGGCCGCGCCCCAGCACGCGCAACGTCGCGCGGCCGGCCTCGTCGCCGGCCACCCGCAGCAGGGCGATGCCGCAGCCGGCCAGCACCAGCACCAGCCACCAGGGGACGGCGCTCAGACCGCGGCCGGCTGGCCTGGGGCCGACGCCGGGCGCTGGCTCGAGCGCCGCGGCGTCGGGCGCCTGCCCGTTCGAAATGCCGATCAGCCTTCGTCCGTGCCGGTGGCGTCGGTCGATGCCTCATCCGGCGCGGCCAGCCAGCCCTCGATGATGCGGTCGAGCTCGCCGCTGGCGCGCAGCGTGTCGATCGCGTGATTGAAGGCCGCGAGGAGCTCGGGCGAGTCGTTGGGCACGAGGATGCCGTAGTCCTCGCTGGTGAAAGGCTCGCCGACGATGTGCAGGGCGCCTTCCTCGGCCGTGGCCACCGCCTTGGCGGCCGGCGCGCTGTCGAGCACGATGCAGTCGATGTCGCCGCTCAAGAGGGCCTGGATGGCCAAGGGGATGGCGTCGTAGCGCCGCAGCCGGTCCTCGGGGACGCCGGCGTCGGTGGCGGCGGTGTCGCCCGTGGTGCCGTTCTGGACGCCCACCTCGGCCTCGGCCAGCGAGCCGACGCCGGTGATGAGCTCGTCGTCGGCGCGGGCCAGGATCACCTGGCCGATGCTGTAGTAGGGCTTGGTGAAGGTCGCGTCGCTGTTGGTCTCGCGCTCGGGAAGGATCGTGATCGCGCTCATCAGGGCGTCGAACTCGCCGGCCTTGAGGGCCGGGAAGATGCCGTCCCAGGCGGTACCCTGGAAGACGGGCGTGCAGTGGACGATCTCGCAGATGGCCTGCATGAGGTCGGGATCGACCCCGACGATGGCGCCGGCGTCGTCGACCGACTCGAAGGGCTCGTAGGTCGGGTCGGTCCCGATCAGCAGCTCGCGCCCGCCGAGATCGAAGGGATCGGCGGTCGGCTCGACGACCTCGGCCTGGGTGGGCAGGGCCACCTCGGGCGCGGGCGCGTCGGTGGCCGGCGCGCCGCAAGCGGCCGGGGCCAACAGCAGGGCCGCGATCGCGGCCGACAGCCAGATGGGGGTTCGCACGTCGCCTCTCCTCATGCTCCTGAGCGGACGGCGGCCCGACCTCCTGACCACCGCGATGGCTGACATATAGCCCAGAAGCCCCGACGCAACAAGCCATCGCGCGAATCGCCTCGGGTTTCCTCCCGCCGCCGGCCTTTGCTACCATTGCAAGTGTGACAGACGAAGCGTCCATGCCGGTCCAACGCGCCGAGGGCCGGCAGGCGAGCGCACTGCGCCCCACCGCCCTGCTCCCGAGCTGGGTGGAGGCCCCCCTGGCCAGCGTGCTCGTCAAGCAAGGTGCCACCTGGGTGCTGTGCACCGTCTCCGCCGAGGAGCGGGTGCCAGCCTGGCGTTCCGGGCATGGTCGCGGCTGGCTGACGGCCAGCTATAGCCTGCTGCCGGGCGCCACGCCCGTTTGGAGTCCCCGCGAGCGCAACGGCGCCGGGGGCCGCACCCGCGAGATCGAGCGCCTGATCGGCCGCAGCCTGCGCGCCGCGCTCGACCTGGACCGGCTCGGCGAGCGCACGCTGCACCTCGACTGCGACGTTCTGCAGGCCGACGGCGGCACCCGTACCGCCGCCGTCACCGGCAGCTGGCTGGCGATGGCGCTGGCCACCCGCGAGCTGTGCCAGGCCGGCCAGCTGGCCGAGGATCCCCTGGTCGAACAGGTCGCGGCGATCAGCGTGGGCATGGTCGATGGCCAGGCGCGGCTCGACCTCGACTATTCCGAGGACGTGCGCGCCGAGACGGACATGAACGTGGTCATGACGGCCGACGGCCGTTACGTGGAGGTTCAAGGCACGGCCGAGCGGAGCTGCTTCGCGCGCGCCGATCTCGACGACTTGCTCGATCTGGCTGCCGCGGGGATCGCCGAGCTCGCGGCCGCCCAGACGGAGGTGCTGCATGGCGGATGAAAGCCGCCGTTTCTCGCGTCGATGCGGGGCCTGCGGGTCCAGCGCCGGGGCCACGGCCTCGCGCTGCCCGGTCTGCGGTGAGCCGTTGTCCTGGCGCATGCGCCGGCGCGGGATCCTGATCGAGAGCGGCCTCGTGGTCTCGGTGGTGTTGCTGGCCGTCGGCGGTCTGCTCTGGCTGCGCCAGCGCGGCATGGCGCGGGTGGACGAGTCGGTCCGCGTGGTCGAGCAGGCCCTGTTGGAGGCCCAGCCCACCGACCTGCCGACCTTTACGCCCGCCCAGCCGGCCACGACCACCCCAGCGCCCAACACACCCTACCCGCCGACGGCGACGCCACTGCCCGAGACGCTGACGCACGTGGTGCGCAGCGGCGACACGCTGTACGGTATCGCCATCGAGTACGGCGTCTCGCTCGACGACATCGTGGGCGCGAACCCGGACGCCGACACGAATCGGCTGTCGATCGGTCAGAGCCTGCTGGTGCCGGTCAACCGGCCCGCCCAGGTGGCGGGGGCCGATGAAGGCGCCGCGGCGCCGGCCGAAGGCGGGCAGGCGACCGAGGTCGAGGCCGCGGCGGACCCGGCTGCCGACGATGCGGCCGATGCGCCGGTGGCGGATGCCGCCGCCGCGGATGCCGCCGACGACACGGCGTCCCTTCCGGCGCCCGCCGCCGCTGCCTCGGGTGAGTCGGTCACCGTGCGCGAGGCCGAGGTCTACCGGGTCCAGCCCGGTGACACCATGCTCGGCATCGCGATCACGCACGACATGGAGCTGGATGCCTTGGTCGCCTTGAACGGATTCGAGAGCGAGGATACGACGCTCTCGGTCGGTCAGGCGGTGGTGATCCGGCCGGCCGAGCTGGCGACCACCACCCCGCCCCCGCCGCCCCCGACGGTGCCCTCGAACCTGGCCGAGGCGGACGCCCCGGTCGTGGCCGAGGTGGCCCGCGACATGATGTATCCGGCGCCTCACCTGCTGGCGCCCGGCGCCGGACAGGTGGTGACCGGCGAGGCGCCGCTGCTGCGCTGGTCCTCGGTCGGCGAGCTGGCCGACGACGTGTATTACGTGGTCTCGATTCGGGCGCTGCCCGACCCGGAGTCCGCTGCGCGACCCGACGGTGCCGTGGCCGAGCTCGAGGGCGCGGCCGTCGGCAACCCGGCTCGGATCGGCGAGCACGACGAGGCGGCCGAGGTCCACTGGATCTACAGCAACGCCACCGCCATGCGCTTGCCGGCGGCCTTCCGGCCGGCCTTCGGCAGCTCGCGCCGGGTCGAGTGGTCGGTCACGGTGCGCCGCCGCAGCGGCAACCTGATCGGTGGCCGTCAGGGCGAGATGCTCAGCCAGATGCGCCACCGTGAGATCTGGAGCTTCACCTGGACGCCCGGTGGCTCCAGCGAGGCCGAGGCGACGAACTAGCTAGGCGCGCCTCAGGGCTGGTCGCCGCCGCGGAGCCAGCCCATCAGGCGCTGCCAGGCGGAACGGTCGGCGCCGGCCTCGACCGGGATCGGCGCGGCGGCCGGCGTTGGCGTCGCGGCCACGGGGATGACGACCTGGTCGCCCGGACGGGCCAGGTCGCCGTTGTTGCGAGCCCATTCCTCGACCTGCGCGTCGGTGCCCGCCTTGGCGGCGGCCGTCTCGAGCGCCCGCACCTCGAGGTCCAGCCGCTGCACCTCACCCGCCATGCCTTCGGCCGCCTGCGTCGCGCGATGGGTCTCGAGGGCCAGGCCCGAGAGCTTGGCGGCGTAGATGCACACCAGCGTCAGCACGACGATCTTCCCGATACGGGACCAACCTCTGCTGGGCACCATGGGTCTCCTCCGAAGCTCTAGGGGGCCGGGCTCGAATCCTCGCGGAAGACGCGCTCGGTCTGGGTGAACCAACGCGCCAGGGTCTGGAACCGATCGGCCGGCTCGACGACCAGCGGCGGCATCTGGATGCCGCCGACGGCGGCATCCGAGACCACGTAGGTGTAGACCGGGTAGGCGATCATCAGGGCCGGCAGGTCCTGGGCGAAGATGCGCTGGAACTCCGCGTAGCGTGCCTGGCGTTCGGCCAGGTCGGTCTCCGGGTTCATGCGCCTGGCCTCGGCCAGCAAGCGATCGACCTCCGGGTTGGCGTAGCCGGCGTAGTTGATGCCGGGTGCCGCGACCTGCGAGGAATGCCAGAGCGCGTAGGGATCGGGGTCGTAGAAGGGCAGCTCGAGGCTGTACAGCAGGGCGGTGAAGGCACGGTTGTTGACCGTCGTCGCCAGGTTCTGCGGGCTGAGGGCCTGCACCGTCACGCTGATGCCGATGCGGGTCCAGCCTTCGGCCACCCGATCGGCCATGGCCACCAGGAGCGGGTTGTCGCCCGGCGTGCTGAGCGGAATCGACAGCAGTTGCCCGTCGCGGTCGCGCCAGCCATCGCCGTCGCTGTCGAGCCAACCGGCCTGGTCGAGCTCCGTGGCGGCCTGTTCCGGCGAGTAGGTCGGTTCCGGAATGTCGGCGTCGAAAGCCCAGGAACCGGCCGGAATCGGGCTGGTGGCCAGAAGGCCCTGACCATCCAACAGATCTTCGGCGGCGATCAGCGCGCGCCGGTCGAGGGCCAAGGACAGGGCCTGTCGCACCGAGGCGTTGACCAGCAGCGGGTTGGACGGGTTGAGGTAGATCAGCATGTAGCCCGATTGGACCGCCGAGTAGATCGACACCTCGTCGCCGAGCTGCGTCAGCGCGGCGGGTGGAACCCGGCCCATGCCCTGTGCCTCGCGCCGCCCGACGGCCTCGACGGCCGCCTCGGGGCTGGGGAAGTAGCGCAGCTCGATCGTGTCGAGGTAGGGCCGGCCATCCTGGTTGGACCAATGGCCCTCGTAGCGCTGAAGCCGGTCCGCGTCCGGCGGGATGTCGCCCGTGGTCACCAGCTTGTAGGGACCGCTGCCCACCGGAGCGAACTTCGAGAATCGGCTTCCGGCGATCTCGCCCGGCGCCTGGCCGGCCAGCAGGTGTTCCGGGAGGATCGGCAGCATCGCCGCGCTGAGGAAGGGCGCGAAGGGCTCCGGCAGGACCACCTCGACCGTCTGGTCGTCGACCTTGCGCAGGGTCGTGCCCTGCCAGGGCTCGGCCAGGCGCGTCTTCTGCGCGTCGGGGATGGCCGGATCCTGCGCCAGGGCGACGGTGAAGAGCACGTCGTCGGCGGTGACCGGCTCGCCATCGTGCCAGGTCGCGCCCGGCCGCAGAAAGAACGTATAGATCCGGCCGTCGGGCGAGATGCGCCAACGCTCGGCCAGGTCGGGCTGCGGCATGCCCGCGCCGGGCGCCGGGCGGGTGAGCCCGCTGAACATCAAGCGGGTCAACGAGACCTCGGCGTCGGTGCGCGCCAGCAGCGGGTTGTAGGTCGCCGGCGCACCGATGACCGCCTCGACGTACTGTCCCCCGCGCGCCGGCCGGTCGACGAAGGCGCGGTCCGAGACGAAGAAGAGGATGGCGCCGATCACCAGCACGCCGGCCAAGGCCAGCGCGATCTGCCAGCGCAGCTGTGTCAGCACGTCAGGGTCCCGGGATGGGGGTGGAGGCGAGCCGGCCGGCTCAGCCGCCCACCATCACGGTCAGGAGCGAGATCAGCAGGAAGACGATCGAGAAGACGATGGTCATGTTGTACATGGTCTTCTCCATGCCGCGGCGCGTCTGGTAGACGCTGCCGTCGCTGCCGAACATGCTGCCCAGCCCGCCGCCTTTCGACTGCAGCATGACCAGGGCGGTCAGCACGACCGAGACGATGATCAGCGCGATGCGCAGATAGGTTGCCATAGTTCCTCGCTCCGGGGTTCGAACACAAGGTTGCCATTATAGCATGCGCCGGGCCAGCTCAGGCCGGCCACCAGAAGAAGCCGAGCGCCATCAGGGCGAAGACGGCCACCAGCATGGCGCCTTCGAGCCAGGTGGTGCGGCCGTCGTGGGCCACCAGGGCCGCCACCACCGCCGCCGCCGCCAGCGCCGCCAGCTCGAGCGGGGCGAAGACCAGGTCCATCGGCTGGCCGACCAGGAGCGAGACGAAGACCGCCAGCGGCGCCACCCATAGGGCCACCCGCATGCTCGCGCCCGTTGCGGTGTCCAAGGCGATGTCCATGCGGTTGCGCCAGGCGGCGCGCAGGGTGCCGACATGGGCGGCGACGTTGCAGACCAGGGGCACCAGCAGGACGCCGAGGAGGCGCTGGCGGCCGGCCTGCCCGGCGAACCCCGTGCCGATCGCCGAGGTCAGCAGGAAGGCCGAGGCGGCGGTCGCGAGCAGGGCCAGCCCGAGCGAGGCTACCTGGAGCAGCCCGGCACCACGGCCCGCGCGGCCCCCGGCCGAGACGAGGCCCGGTGCCGGCATCGACCGCTCGAGGTCCTCCAGGTAGACGAACTCGTAGTACACGGAGAGCGCGAAGATCCCGATCATCACCGCCGCGACCGCTTCGCTCAGGGTCTCGACCGGGCCACTGTTGCGGGCCTGGCCCAGCTGCCCATACAGGGCCGGCACGCCCAGCGCGATCACCGACAGCACCATCAACGTGGCGGCGTGGCTGGCCCGCTCGCGATCGAAGTACTGCCGGCCGTGGCGCAGGCCGCCCAGCAGCGCGGCCAGGCCGAGCACCAGCAGCAGGTGGCTCAGGATGGCGCCGGTGATGCTGGCCTTGACCAGCTCGCGCAAGCCGGCCGCCAGCGCGAAGCCGATCACCATCAGCTCGGCGGCGCTGCCCAGGAAGGCGTCGAGCAGACGACCGGCCCGGGCGCCCGAACGCAGGGCCCGGTCCTCGATGGCCGCGCCGAGCAGCGCCGAGGCGAGCGCCAGCGCGAGGCCAGACAGCGCCAGCTGCAGGGGGAGCGGACGGCCGTACCAACGGCTGGCCAGGGCCAGGGCCAGGATCGCGACCAGGCCCAGGGCCAGGGGTTTGGACTGTCGCTGTCGCATGCTGCCTCCCGGGCGGGCGATCCCGCCCGGGGCATTATACGGACCGGATCTCGGTCCGCCAGTCCCGGTCCCGAGGTTTCACCCGCGTCTGGCGATCGGCTACAATCGCAGCCCATGAGCGATCTGGCCCCCACCGAGCCGCCCGGCGACCTCCTGAATCAGCGCTATCGTCTCGTCCAGGCCGTCGGCCAGGGCGGCATGGCGGTGGTCTGGCGGGCCGAGGACGAGCTGCTCGGGCGAACCGTCGCGGTCAAGATCCTGCGCGATCAGTACGCGCGCGATCCGGAGTTCCTGGCTCGCTTCCGTAGCGAGGCGCGCTCGGCGGCGGCGCTCAACGATCCCGGGGTGGTCGGCGTCTACGACGTCGGCGAGGACGCGGGCCGACACTACCTGGTGCTGGAGTACGTGCCCGGCCGGGACCTGAAGCAGGTCATCCGGGCCGAGGCGCCGCTCGAGACGGCGCGCGCGGTACGCATCGGGGCCGATCTGGCCCGCGCGGTCGGCCAGGCGCATGCCGTCGGGCTGGTCCACCGCGACATCAAGCCGCAGAACGTGCTGATCACGCCCGACGGCCGGATGAAGGTGGCCGACTTCGGCATCGCGCGGGCGGTCAGCGAGGCCGGCATGACCGCGCCCGGCATCGTCCTGGGCACGGTGCACTACCTGGCCCCCGAGCAGGCCGCGGGACGCGGCGCCACGCCGGCCAGCGACGTCTACTCGCTCGGCGTCGTGCTCTACGAGATGCTGACCGGCAAGGTGCCCTTCGCCGCCGATTCGGGCGTGGGCGTCGCCATGAAGATCCTGAACGAGGCGCCCGAGCCCCTCGACGCGCTCAACCCGAAGGTGCCGGCCGCCCTGGTCGCCATCGTCGAGCGGGCCATGGCCCGCGAGCCCGAGGCGCGCTATGCGGACGCCAGCGCGCTGCACGCCGCCTTGAGCGGCTATGCCGAATGGGCGGACGGCGCCACCATGACCGACTTCCGGCCGGCGCCGCTGCCCGAGGGTGCCAGCGCCACGCCGCCGACGATGCCTGCCCCGCGGCAGCCGCTGCCGGGCGTCCCGGGGGCTGCGCCGGAGGGCGGGCCGCTGCTCGACCGGACCGGCCTGCTGCTCGGGCTGATCGCGCTCCTGGCCGTGGCCGGCCTGATCCCGCTCTGGGGCAGCCTGGCCGCCCGGCTGGGCGATCCCGCGCGGCCCGGCCGCCCCCTTTCGATCCTCGACGCCGGGCCGACGCCCAGCCCGGAGCCCACGGCCGAACCGACCCTGGCCTTCGTCGAGGTGCCGGCGGTCGAAGGCGAAGGCGAGGACGCCGCCCGCGGCGCGCTCGAAGCCGTCGGCCTGGGCGTCTCGGTCGAGTACGAGGCCGATGCGACCGTGCCGATGGATCGGGTGATCCGCCAGGTGCCGGCGGCCGGCAGCATCGAGTCGGTCGGCAAGGTGGTCAAGCTCGTGGTGTCGGGTGACGCTCAGATCAGCGTACCGGCGCTCTCGGGGCCGCTCGAGACCGTGCGCCAGCAGCTCGACGACATGGGCTTCGTGACCCGGGTGCGCTACGAGTGGCGTGGCGCCGGCAGCCCCTCGCAGGGGCTGGTGCTGGCCCTCGACCCGGAGCCTGGCAGCCGCGTGCCCTACAAGTACCCGGTCGATATCACCGTCGATGGCGGCCCCTGGCGGGTCATCAGCGTGGTCTACGAGGACAACCTCTTCCTGGGCGGCGTGACCGTCGATCGGGCCAGCTTCACGGCCGGCGAGGTGATTCGACTCGTGCCGACCTGGGAAGCCTTCGGCGGCCCTGTTGCCGGCGACTACGTCCTGCGAGCCGAGCTCTGGGCCGACGACGGCTCGGTCCTGGCCCGCGGCGAGAGCGCCCCGCTCGGCAGCGCCGGCTGGGCGGCCGGTCAGCGGGTGGACGCGGGGGCGGTCGAGCTCCAGATCCCCCCCGAGACACCCGAAGGGGTCTATCCGCTCTGGATCGATCTCCACCCGACCGGCGCCCCCGATTCGAGCCTGGCCATCCGTCAGAACACGGGCCTGCAGCGAACCGCCGGCGACCGAGTCCAGGTCTTCGGCGGCGTGCAGGTGCGTTCGGCCGGCGCGCCCGCCGAGGCCGCCAGCGAGGGCGACGGGGGCTGAGGCCGCGGCGCGCTCCGTTCGGGCTGACCTCGGGGTCGGGCTGCTGCTATATTTTGGCGTGGGCCGGACCCGCGAAAGGCGCGCGACCCGCAGCGCGCACCGGCCTGGAGGCGATCGAGACCCATGAACCGAACGATGCGCGCCCCTCGGCGCAACTGGATCCTCTGGCTGGTGGTCATCCTCAGCGTCGGCTTGCTGACCCTGACCTACCAGGCCAGCCAGGATGTCCGCCCGCTGTCCCTGACCGATCTCGCCGCCCGCGTCCGCGCCGGCGAGGTCGAGCGCATCGCCCTGGCCGGCGACGAGTCGCGCGCCTTCGTCACGCTCAAGGCCGAAGAGGGCGAGCCCGCGGTCCGTCAGATCGTGCGCAAGGAGCGGGGCATCGACACGCTCCTGGGGCAGGCCGGGCTCACGCGCCAGGACCTGGACGCCGGCGGGGTCGCCTACGAGGTCTCGCGCACCAGCGGGCTCTCGGGCCTGGCGCCGCTCCTGGGCACCCTGATCCCCTTCGCCCTGATGATCGGCTTCCTGGTCTTCATGATGCGCCAGGCCCAGTCGGGCAACAACCAGGCCATGAGCTTCGGCCGCAGCCGCGCCCGCCTGCTGACCGGCGACACGCCGACGGTCACCTTCGGCGACGTGGCCGGGGTCGAGGAGGCCAAGCAGGAGCTGTCCGAGGTGGTCGAGTTCCTGAAGGAGCCGGAGAAGTTCATCGCGCTGGGCGCGCGCATCCCCAAGGGCGTCCTGATGGTCGGCCCGCCGGGCTGCGGCAAGACCCTGATGGCGCGGGCGGTGGCCGGCGAGGCGGGGGTGCCCTTCTTCAGCATCTCGGGCTCGGAGTTCGTGGAGATGTTCGTGGGCGTCGGCGCCAGCCGGGTGCGCGACCTCTTCGAGCAGGCCAAGAAGCACAGCCCCTGCATCATCTTCGTCGACGAGATCGACGCGGTGGGCCGCCAGCGCGGCGCCGGGCTGGGCGGCAGCCACGACGAGCGCGAGCAGACGCTCAACCAGATCCTGGTCGAGATGGACGGCTTCGACACCGACACGAACGTGATCGTGGTGGCGGCCACCAACCGGCCCGACATCCTCGACCCGGCGCTGCTGCGGCCGGGCCGCTTCGACCGCCGCGTGGTCATCGACCGGCCCGACATGAACGGTCGCCGCGCCATCCTCGACACCCATACGCGGGGCAAGCCGATCGCCGCCGATGTCGATCTCGACCTGCTGGCCAAGCAGACGCCGGGCTTCTCGGGCGCCGACCTGGAGAACCTGGTCAACGAGGGGGCCATCCTGGCGGCGCGGCGCAATGGCCGAACCATCACCGGGGCCGACCTCGACGAGGCGACCGACAAGGTGCGCTATGGTCCGGAGCGCCGCAGCCGGGTCATCGGCGCCAAGGAGCTGGAGATCACCGCCTACCACGAAGCGGGACATGCGCTGGTGGTGTACCTCCTGCCCGACTGCGATCCGGTCCACAAGATCACGATCATCCCGCGCGGGCTGTCGGGCGGCATGACCAGCTTCCTGCCGGACGAGGACCGCTACCTCCAGAGCCGCAGCCGCTTCAAGGCCAGCCTGGCCGCGGCGCTGGGCGGGCGTCTGGCCGAGGACCTGGTCTTCGGGGACATCTCGACCGGTGCCTCGAGCGACCTGGAGTTCGTCACGCGCACGGCGCGTGAGATGGTCACCCGCTACGGCATGAGCGAGCGGCTCGGCCCGATCACCTTCGGTCAGAAGAACGAGCTGGTCTTCCTGGGCCGCGAGCTGTCCGAGCAGCGCAACTACTCCGAGGCGGTCGCCCGGCAGATCGACCAGGAGGTCCGGCGCATCGTCGGCGATGCCTACGAGCGTGCCCGCGAGACCCTGGCCCAGAACATGGACAAGCTGCACGCCATCGCCCGAGCGCTGATGGAGGTCGAGACCCTCGACCGATCGGCCTTCGAGGCGCTGATGGAGGCCACCCCGACGGCGGCCTAGTCGGGCGCCACGGCCCTCGCCGCCCCGCGTTCGCGGACGGCGACCGACAGCATCTCCAGGGCGGCCGCGGCGGCAGCCAGCCGAACCGCCTGGCGGTCGCCGCGGAAGCGATGCCGCGCCGCCCGGCTGCCCTCCGGCCCGGCCAGGCCGATCCAGACCGTTCCGACCGGCTTTCCGGGCGTGCCGCCGCCGGGTCCGGCGACCCCGGTGATGCTCACGGCGAGGTCGGCCTCGAGGCGCGCCCGAAGACCGGCGGCCATCGCGCGCGCCACCGCCTCGCTGACCGCGCCCTGGTACGCGAGCAGCTCGGGCGCGACCCCCAGCAGGGCCACCTTGGTCGCGTTGGCGTAGGCCACCACCCCGCCCAGGTAGTAGTCCGAGCTGCCGGGCGCGGCGGTCAGCAGCGCCCCGAGCCAGCCGCCGGTGCAGGACTCCGCGGTCGCCAGGCGGAGCCCGGCGGCGCGCAGCGCCGGGCCGAGCTCGAGCGCCAGCGTCGAGGCCCGCTGCTCCAGCTCGGAACACCCGATCGTGGGCTCGGCCCGGATCGGGTCAGAATCGGGTTCGGGACCTGACATGTCGCGCTCCAGAGCTTCAAGCGGGAGCGTCGATTGTGCTACACTCGCCCTGTTTGATCAACGTGTGCCAGGCGCGCGTCGATCGGCTCAGCACCGTCACGCGCGGTCCGGCCGTGCCGCGCGCCAAGCGCTCGCCGGAGGGATGAAGCATGCCACAAGAACACGTGGGCCCCGCCCGCTTCGGGCTCGATGCCCAGGGACTCGATCCGAAGCAGGAGGTCTATTGGAACCTGCCGGCCGCGCAGCTGATCGAGCAGGCCGTCCTGCGCGGCGAGGGCCAGCTGGCCGCCACCGGCGCCTTCGTCGCCAACACCGGCGCGCACACGGGGCGCTCGCCCAACGACCGCTACATCGTGCGCGAGCCGGCGAGCGAGGCGGACGTCTGGTGGGGCGAGGTCAACAAGCCGATCTCGCCCGAGACCTTCACGCGCCTGGCCGACGCGGTGCGTCGGGCCCTGGAGGCCGAGGACCTCTTCGTGCAGGACCTGCACGCCGGCGCCGATCCCGGCTTCCAGCTCAACGTGCGGGTGCTCAGCAACAGCGCCTGGCACGCCCTATTCGCCCGCAACATGTTCCGCCGGCTGGCGCGCGCCGAGATGGATCGCTACTCGCCCGACTGGACGGTTTTGCACGCGCCCCAGGTCCAGGCCGATCCGGCCCGCGACGGCACCCACTCCGGCACCTTCGTCATCATCAGCTTCGCCGAGCAGACCGTGATCATCGGCGGCACCCGCTACGCGGGCGAGATCAAGAAGTCGATCTTCTCGGTGATGAACCACCTGCTGCCCGCGCGCGGCGTCTTCCCGATGCACTGCTCGGCCAACGTCGCCAAGGGAGGCCGCGACACGGCGCTCTTCTTCGGGCTCTCGGGCACGGGCAAGACCACGCTCTCGGCCGACCCGGACCGCCCCCTGATCGGCGACGACGAGCACGGCTGGAGCCCGATGGGCGTCTTCAACTTCGAGGGCGGCTGCTATGCCAAGGTCATCCGGCTCAACCCCGAGGTCGAGCCCGAGATCTATGCCGCCACCGAGCGCTTCGGCACCATCCTCGAAAACGTGGTGATCGACCCGCTCACGCGCCGCCCCGACTACGACAGCGATGCGCTGACCGAGAACACCCGCTCGAGCTATCCGCTCGACAGCCTTCACAACGTGGTCGCGGGCGGTCGGGCCGGGCATCCGCGCAACGTGGTCTTCCTGACCGCCGACGCATTCGGGGTGCTGCCCCCGATCAGCCGCTTGAGCCGCGAGCAGGCGATGTACCACTTCATCTCGGGCTATACGGCCAAGGTCGCCGGCACCGAGCGGGGCATCACCGAGCCCAAGGCCGCCTTCAGCGCCTGCTTCGGAGCGCCGTTCCTGCCGCGTCACCCGGGTGTGTACGCCGCGATGCTCGGCCGCCTGATGGACGAGCACGACGTGACGGTCTGGATGGTGAACACCGGCTGGACCCGAGGACCCTATGGCGTGGGCAGCCGGATCCACCTGCACCACACCCGGGCCATGGTTCGCGCGGCGCTGGCCGGCGAGCTGGACGAGGTCGACTACGCGCCCGACCCGGTCTTCGGGCTCGCGGTGCCGGCGCACGTGCCCAGCGTCCCGAGCAACCTGCTCTCGCCGCGCGACTCCTGGGAGGACGGCGCCGACTATGACCGCAAGGCCGCCGAGCTGGCCGCCATGTTCCGCGCCAACTTCGAGAAGTACGCCGACGGCGTCGACGCCAGCGTCGTCGCCGCCGGCCCACAGCTCTGAAGCGGGTCCGCGCCAATCCGCGCGGACCCCTGTCCACGTCAAGGAGAAGCCCATGCAGACGCCCATCACGGTCGCGGTCACCGGCGCGGCCGGCAACATCGGCTATGCCCTGCTCTTCCGGATCGCCAACGGCGACCTCTTCGGCCCGGACCAGCCCGTGCGGCTCAAGCTGCTCGAGATCACGCCGGCCATGTCCGCGCTCGAGGGCGTGGCGATGGAGCTCGACGACTGCGCCTTCCCCCTGCTGACCGGCATGGATCTCAGCGACGAGGCGACCAGCGCCTTCGACGGCGCCAACTGGTGCCTGCTGGTCGGCGCACGCCCGCGCGGTAAGGGCATGGAGCGCAAGGACCTGCTGCAGGCCAACGGCGGCATCTTCACCGTCCAGGGCAAGGCGATCAACGATCGCGCGGCCAGCGACGTGCGGGTGCTGGTGGTCGGCAACCCGGCCAACACCAACTGCCTGATCGCCATGTCCAACGCGCCGGACCTGCCGCGCGAGCGCTTCACGGCCATGACCCGCCTCGATCACAACCGGGCCCGCAGCCAGCTGGCCGCCAAGGCCGGCGTCTCGCTGGCCGAGGTCGATCGGGTCACCATCTGGGGCAACCATTCGTCGACCCAGTACCCGGACGCCTATCACGCCCGGATCGGCGGTCGGCCGGCGGCCGAGGTCATCGGCGACGAGGCCTGGATCCGCGAGACCTTCATCCCGACGGTGCAGCAGCGCGGCGCGGCCATCATCAACGCCCGCGGACAGTCGAGCGCCGCCAGCGCGGCCAATGCCGCGATCAACCACGTGCAGACCTGGCACCGGGGCACGCCGGCCGACGACTGGGTCAGCATGGCCATCCCGTCCACCGGGGACTACGGTTCGCCCGAGGGCCTGATCTTCAGCTATCCGGTCCGGGTCAGCGGCGGCGTCTACCAGGTGGTTCAGGGCCTCGAGCTGTCGGACTTCGACCGTGCCAAGATCGCGGCTACGGGCGCCGAGCTGCTCGAGGAGCGCGAGGCGGTGGAGGCGATGCTGTAGCCTCGACATCGAAGGCCAGGCCGAGCGCCCGTTCCGAGATGCGGGCGTAGGCCGGGCCGAGGATCCGGGCCAGATCGCCGTCGACGAAGCCGGGCGGGCCGAGCTGCCGCAGCAGGGCCAGCGGCAGCTCGGGCGCCCTCGGCCGCGTCGGGAACGGCTCCAGGCTCCGGCCGGCGCTCCAGAAGTCGTCGAGCAGATCCTCGAGCGCGGGCGCGGCCGGCGTGGGATCCACCGGGCCTTCGCCCAGGAGCTCGGCGACGCAGGAGCCGCGCAGCGTCAGCAGCAGCTCGGGCGCTGCCTCCAGCGCGTCGCCGAAGGCCGTCAGCGCTGTCGCGGCGTGCGCGCAATCGGGTGCCTGGCCGCAGGCGCAGGCGATCAGGTAGTCGTCGCGGGATGCGGGCCAGAGATCGGCGCCGGCCTCGGCCAGGCGCTCGCCGAGCTCGGCCGGGAGGCGGCCCTCGCGCAGGGCCGCGGCCAGATCCGGCGCGCCGGCCAGCGCGGCACGCGCGCGTGCCAGCGCCGCACCGGGCAAGGGCCAGAGGGCCAGGTGGAGCCGCAGGGTCGGCCCCCCGGTCGGTCCGAGATCGAGCGCCAGGCCGATCTCCGGGTGGCCGTCGCCCCCCGGCCCCGCCTCCGGGTCGGCCTCCGCGACCGATCCTCGCGCGGATGCCGACTGCGGGCCGGGTGCCGGCGCGCTCGTCCGGGCCCCGGCATCGGCGATCGAGGTCAGCCGCTGGCCGGCCTCGCGCGCCCTGCGGCCGGTCTCGAGCCAGGCTGCGCCGAAGGCGGTCTCCAGGCCCAGGCGCCAGCGCGCCGACCAGCCCCCGGCGTCGACCGGGCCGTCGGCATCGCCGTCGACCCGCGGTGCTCGACCCGGGCGCTGCGATGCCCCCGGGGGCCGCATCGCGGCTTGGGCGTCCGCAGCCGGTTCGGGTCGACCCGAACGGTCGACCCGCCCCCGCGGCCGGCGCTCGGTCGGCCTCACGAGGCCAGCGCCTCGGCGCCCAGCGCGACCAGCTGACGCAGCTCGGCGGCCGAGAGCTCGGTCAGCCAGTCCTCGCCACCGCCGACCACACGCTCGGCCAGGGCGCGCTTCTGCTCGAGCATCGCATCGATCCGCGCTTCGAGCGTGCCCTGGCAGACGAACTTGTGCGCCGTCACCGGCCGCGACTGGCCGATCCGGTAGGCCCGGTCGGTGGCCTGATCCTCGACGGCCGGGTTCCACCAGCGGTCGAAGTGGAAGACATGGCTGGCCCGGGTGAGGGTCAGGCCGGTGCCGCCGGCCTTGAGCGAGAGCAGCAGCACCGGCGGTCCCGCCGCGTCATCCTGGAAGCGCCGCACGATGCGCTCGCGCAGGGCGGCCGGCTGGCCACCGTGTAGGAAGAGCACTTCGCGTCCGATGCGCTCGCGCAGCCAGCCGCGCATGAGGCCGCCCATGGCCGTGTACTGGGTGAAGACCAGGGCCGCCTCGCCCTCGCCGACCAGCTCCTCGAGCATCTCGGCCAGGCGCGGTAGCTTGCCGCTGCGTGCCGCCTCGGCGTCGTCGATGGCGCCGGCTTCGATCTGGCCGAGGTATTGCGCCGGATGGTTGCAGACCTGCTTGAGCCGGGTCAGCATGGCCAGGACCCGTCCCCGTCGCGCCAGGCCGACGCTGGCGTCGACCTCGGCAAGGGCCTCGCGCACCACCGCCTGGTAGAGCAGCACCTGCTCGGGGCTGAGGTGGCACCAGACGCGGACCTCCTGCTTCGGCGGCAGCTCGGCGGCGATCTCCGGGTCGCGTTTGAGGCGGCGCAGGATGAACGGGGCGCTGAGGCGCCGCAAGCGCCGCAGGGCCGCCTCGTCTCCGTGGCGTTCGATCGGTAGCGCGATCTCGCGTTGGAAGCGGCGCGCCGGCCCGAGATGACCCGGCAGGACGGTGTCGACGATCGACCAGAGCTCCGCGAGGCGGTTCTCGATCGGCGTGCCGGTGACCGCGAAGCGCCAGTCGGCGTCCAGCGCCCGCGCGATGCGCGCCTGCTGGCTGCGCGGGTTCTTGATCTGCTGCGCCTCGTCCAGGATCAGGCCCTCCCAGGCGCGGGGCGAGAAGAGGGCTCGATCGTGACGGAGCAGGGCATAGCTGGTGAGCACCAGGTCGACCCCGTCGAGGCCGGCCGCGAAGGCCGCGCCCCGCGGCCGGTCCGGCCCCTGATGGGTCCGCAGCACCAGCGAGGGTGCCCAACGTGCGGCCTCGTGCGCCCAGCTCGAGACGACCGAGGTCGGCGCCACCAGCAGCACCGGCGCGGCCGGCCGGCCGCCGCGCTCCGACCGCAGGTGCAGGATCAGCGCCAGCATCTGCAGGGTCTTGCCCAAGCCCATGTCGTCGGCCAGGATGCCGCCGCCGGCCGCCGATCGCAGGAAGGCCAGCCAGGCCAGGCCGCGCAGCTGGTAGGGCCGCAAGCGGGCCGTCAGGCCGGGCGGCGCGGGGATCGCGGGCAACTCCAGCTCGCCGCGCAGACGGCACAGACGCTGGTCGAGCCAGCCACTGGCTTCGACCGCGATCAAGGGCAGCCCGTCGACGGCGCTCTCGGCGCCCAGGCCGTAGGGCAGGGCCTCGGCCAGGCGGCGCCAGGGTCGGTCCGTGCGCAGGATGCGCTGCGCCGCGGCCAGCTGATAGGGATCGAGGCGCAGCCAATGGCCGTCGACGCGGGCCAAGGGGCCGCGGGCCTCGGCCAGGGCGGCCAGCTCGGCGTCGCCCAGCGGACGGTCGCCCAGGGTCAGCTGCCACGCGAAGCGTGCCGCCGCGTCAAGGGCGCGCCTCCCGGCGACGGGCTCCGGCTCCACGCCTTCCAGGCGCAGCCGAACGCCCAGACGGGCTTCCGGTCGGTCCCACCATTCCGGGGCCTCGACGCCGAAGCCGGCCGCACGCAGGATCGGCGCGGCCTCCTCCATGAAGGCATGCGCCTCGCTGGCCGAGAGCAGGGCCTTGCGCGGGTTGCGCCGCGCCAGCGCACGGCGCAAGGCGGGCACCAGGCGCGCGGCCCAGGCCAGACCCTCGGCCAGGGTGGTGGCAGGCCGCTCGAAGCGCCGACCGAAGACGTCCAAGGGTTGGTCGCCCGAGCGCCAGGCAGCCTCGGCCGGGGCATCCAGCTCCGGCGCGTCGTCGGCCTGCAGGCGAAAGTGCAGTTGCCAGCCGGCCGTGTCGACGTCACTCGCCTCGGGGGCTTGGAGGCGCAGGGCGACTCGGCAGCCGGCGCCTCGGGGCGGTTCGAGCCCGGCCAGCCAGGCGCGATGCGCGCGCGACAGGTCGGCCAGCGGCTCGGCGGGGATCCGGAGTACGGCGTCGACCTTCGAGAGAGCGGCCAACCACGTGCCGGCCGGCCCGCCTGGCAGCGCATCGGCGGCGGTGGCGCCATCCGGAAGCCAGGATCGGCAGGCCGCATCGACGAGCGCGGACAGAAAGCCGTCCAACAGGGCCTCGGGCGTGGGGGTCGACCGTTCGGCGCCCGCTCGACAGATGGCCGGCATCGTGTCGATCAGCCGAGCGCGCCGGGCCCGGTCCTCGGGACGGGTGAAGGCGGGCAGCCAGCAGGCCAGCATCCCCGTCCCCTGCGGATCCGATGCCAGGCCGGGCAGAAACTGCTGTCGGGCGAGCAGCTCCAGCGCCAACCAGGCCGCCGCCCGCCAGAAGCGGAGATCGTCGCCCAGCACGAGGCCGGCCGGCAGCGTGTTCGGACCGGGCAGCCGCAGCAGCGTCGCGAGGGCGTCGACCGGTGCCAGGGCGGCGCCGTCGACGGTCCATAGATGCAGCGACGATGCGACGGCCGCGCCTTCCCCCACGAGACCGTCCGGCACCGACTCCCGATCCACGTCGCGTTCCAGCCGGTGTGCCGGCGAGGCTTCGGGCGCTGCCGCGCTGCCCGGGAGGCGCAGGACGACACGTCGGTCCCGCACGCGAGCCGGATCGACGGATGCGCCGGCGGTTTCGAGCAGCTTCAGCAGTGCAGCGGTCGACGCCGCGAAGGGATGGGCAGCGGCGTCGAGACGACGCGCGGGCTCCGACCTGGGCTTGCGGATCGCGCCCGTCTCGGCCCAGAAGAGCAGGCTGTCGGACGGTGCGTCTCCGGCGAAGGCGCACCAATGGGCGTGCAGGACGGGCATCGAGGCTCGCGAGGGGTGACCACGGGATGCCTGCGGCAGTCGGCCAAGCCGGATGACGATAGCACATCCGTTCGAAAGATGCCGAGCCCAGGTTTCGGGCTCGCCAGCGCTGGGGCGTCAGGGCTGAGGTTCGTGATGAAACCTGGCCTATACTCATGGCGATGCAGGTCGCGCAATCGGCGCGTGGCGCGACGCGCGTGGCAGCCAGGCTCCCCGCGTGACGCTTCGGTCGGCGCCGCGTTATCGGTAGCCGTGCTCGTGGGCGGTATGCCGACCGGCCCGGTGTGGGGCCGATCTCGTGGCACCGAGGACCTTGCGTACAGCATGCCAGCGGCATTCCTTCGGCGGTGGCCTCACCTTGGATCGATACGAACGGTCAGCCTGATCGGCCTGGCCGTGCTCGCGCTGGCTCCCGCTGCCGCCGGCGCGGTCCCGGGCGATGCGCGCCGGCCGAGCGCCGACGCGCCCGAGACCCTGCGGCTGCTTCGCTCGGATGCCGAGGGCATCGAGCTGACGCTCGATGTCACGGGGACCGACCTGACCCCGCACGATGCGGGTGGACGGCGCTGGACTCGCGTGACGTCGCCCGGCATGGTGAGCGCCGCCGCCCCTGGCCTTCCTGCGCTGCCGACGCGTGAGCTGCTGCTGGCCGTCCCGCCGGAGGGCGGGCTGCGGATCGAGGTGGCGCGCGAGAACGAGCGGGGCCGCTGGCTGGAGTGGCCCGTGGAGGTGGCCGGCGACCTCGACCTCGCGGGCTCGCCGGCGCTCGCGCGGACTGGCTACGCGGATGCCGACGCGACGGCCTCGCGCGCGGGCGCAGGCCAGGTCGAAGGGCAGGTCTCGTCCGATCCGGCCGCCGAGCTGGTCGAGATCGGCTGGTTGCGCGACCTGCGCGTTGCGCGGCTGGCGCTGCGACCCTTCGCCTACGACCCGGATGGCGGCCGGTTGAGCTGGCCCTCCAGGCTGCGCGTTCGGATTCGTTTCGAGCGGCCGGCCCCGACGCTCCCGGCGGCCCCGGATGGGGACGCGCTGGACGGGCTGCTCGAGCCGGCCCTGCTCAATGCCGGCTCGGCGCGAGGCTGGCGTGCATCGCCCGAGCCGCTGGCGCAGCAGGCACCGATGCCGTCGGCGCCCGCCGGACTGCCCCTGGCCAACCTCTCGGTCGAGACCGAGGGCCTGTACCGGGTCAGCGGCTTCGATCTGGTCCTGGCCGGCGTCGCGTTGGACGGCGTCGATGCTCGGCGCTTGCAGCTGCTCGAGGACGGCAGGCAGGTCGCGCTACGCGTCACCGGCGAGGACGACGGCCGGCTGGACCTGACGGACAGCCTGAGCTTCTTCGGTCAGGCCTCGACGGCTCGGGACAGCCGCTATCGCGTCTACCAGCTGATGGAGGGTGCCGAGCCGGGCCGGCGCATGGCGACGCGCGCCGTCGCCCCCGCAAGCGGCGGGCGGAGCCCCGCGACCACGTTTGCCGCCCGTTTGGACCTCCAACAGGACGCCGTGTACGTCTCGGAGCTCCCGAGCTTTCAGCCCGGCCTGCCGGTGCCACCCGAGCACCGGCGCGATCGCTGGTACTCGAAGCGCGTCAGCAACGGCAACCCCTTCACCCAGAGCCTGACCGGCCTCGCGGCCGCGCCCGGCGACTGGGAGGCGCGCTTCCAGATCACCGTCGTCGGCAAGTCCAGCTTCGCGGCGATCAGCCCGGACCACCGGCTGCGACTCCGGGTCGCGGGCCAGATGGCCGGCGAGGCGACCTGGGATGGCAACCGCAGCGTCGAGACCTTCGCGTTCACCGTCCCAGGCGCCCTCCTACAGACCGAACCCGTCGAGGTGCGGATCGAGGCGCCGGGGGAGGTCGGCCTGCCCTTCGACCAGTTCTATGTCGACGCCTACGCGGTCGAGTACCGGCGACGGCTGAGCGCCGCGGACGGCGCCCTGCGCTTCCGGGCCGATGCCGGCGCGCGCGCCTTCGACCTGAGCGGCTTCGGGGCGCGGGAGCTGAGCCTGCTGGACCTGGTCGATCCGGAAGCGCCGGTGCTGCTGAGCGGTCTGGTCACCAGCTCCGGCCCGGCACCCTACACGGCCCGCTTCGACGATGCCGTCGCTGCGAGCTACTACGTCGTCGAGGACCGAAACCAGCGCGCTCCGGCCCTGATCGATCCCCGCCCGGCGGTCGGGCTCGCCATGCCGCCCGCCGGTGCGGACTACCTCGTGATCGCCCACCGCGACTTCCTGCCGGCCCTGCAGCCGCTGTTGAACGCCCGCGCCGGCAGCCACCGCGTCGCGGTCTTCGACGTTCAGGCCGTCTACGATGCCTTCTCGCACGGCGCCCAGAGCGCTCAGGCCATCCAGGATCTGATCGCCTGGGCCTACCACCGCTGGCCGGGACCGCGGCTGCGCAACGTCTTGCTGGTGGGCGACGGCAGCTACGACATGCGAGGTCGCGTGGCCGGCGGCAATCGGACCTACATCCCACCCTTCCTGGCCTTGGCCGATCCCTGGCTGGGCGAGATCGCCTCCGACAACGCCTTCGTCACGGTCAACGGCGAGGATGCCTTTCCCGATCTGAACATCGGACGCCTGCCGGTCTCGACGCCGGCCGAAACCGCCCGCAGCGTGCAACGCATCCTCGACTACGAGACCGCGGCTCCCGTCGGCGACTGGCGCAGCCGGATGCTGTTCGTCGCCGACGATCCGGACGTGGCGGACTTTCGCGGGCTGTCCGACCGGATCGCCGACGACTACCTGCCGGACGGGTTCAGCCCGCGCCGCGTCTACCTCGGACAGACCCATGCCAGCGCGGCCGAGGCCCGTGCCGCCATCGTGGCGGCGCTCAACGAGGGCCAGCTGCTCACCCAGTACATCGGCCATGGCCAGACCGCCGCCTGGGCCGCCGAAGGCCTGCTGCGACGGAGCGACGTGGCCGGGCTGACCAACGGCCGCCGGCTGACGGTGGTGCTCGACTGGACCTGTCTCACCGGGCGCTTCCACGAACCGACCGGCAGCTCCCTGGCCGAGGCGGCGCTGTTGGCGCCGGCCGGTGGCGCCGTCGCCTACATCGCGCCCAGCGGATTCGGCGTGGCCACGGGTCACGACTACATGAACCGCGCCTTCCTGTCGGCGCTGATGCGGGATGGCACGACCGAGATGGGCGCCCTGTTGATGGCCAGCAAGCTCTTCCTCTACAGCCAGACCGGGGCTTATCGCGATCTCCTCTCCAGCTACATGCTCTTCGGCGATCCCGCCACGCGACTGCAGCTCCCGCCCGGGTTCACGCCGACCGGCCCCAGCTCGACGCCGACGGTGCTTCCCCAGCCCAGCGCGACGGCGACCGCGACGCGTACGGCGACCGCGACGCCGACACGGACACCGACCCATACGGCGACCGCGACCGGCACGGCCACAGCGACGCCGACCCATACGGCCACCGCGACCCGCACGGCCATCGCGACCGCGACGCCGACCCGCACGGCCACCGCGACCGGCACGGCCACCGCGACCGGCACGGCCAGCACGCCGCCGATTCCGACGGCGTCCCGCACGGCGACGGTGATCGACCCGGCGACGCCCACGCGCACGCCCGGCACGACGGCCACCGGATCGGCCACGTCCGCGTCGGGCGCCACGCCGACGCCGACGGTCTCCGCCACCGCGTCGGCGACGCCGATCGCGGCGACCGCGGGCACGCCCGGCCCGAGCGCGACGGCCGGCAGTCCGCCGGATGGCACCGCCACCGGGACCCCGACGGTCGGCAGTCCGCCGGATGGCACCGCCACCGGGACCCCGACGGTCGGCACGCCCGAAACCGAGACCCCGATGGTCGGCGTCTCGTCGACCCCGTTCCCGATCGACCCGACCGCGTCCGCCACCGGGGCTCCGTCGACGACCGGCACCGGGACGCCGATCACGACGGCCACACCCGATCCGGCGAGCGCGACCGGCACGGCGGTCGCCGCGACGGCGGAGCCCACGCCCACCAGCGGCATCGCCCCCACGTCCTCCGGCACGCCCTCGGAGCCGTCGGGCACGCCGACGGCGCTGTCGGCGACGGCCACCGCGACGTCGACCGAAGCGCTCGCCGCGACGGGGGAGCCCTCTCCATCGGCGCCTGCGACGTCCGATCCCGAGACCCCGACCCCCACGCCGGCCGCCTCACCCCAGCTGACGCCGGAGCCGAGCGCGGCGCCGTTCGAGCCGACCGCGACGCCGGATCGAGGCTCGATCACGCCGCCACCCGAGCCGAGCCGCACGCCCGGCTTCACGCCGACCGGCGCGGCGAGCTCGACTTCGACCCCGACTCCGACCCTGCCGGGCGCCTCGCCCGCGGCGACGCAGGTCGGCTCACCCGGGGGCGAGGGGCCGGGCAGCCGGCGGATCTATCTGCCGATCCTGGCCGGCTGAGTCGGGCGCGACGCCGCGGCGGACGGGCTGGCTGGAGACGCGGCCTCGCGGCCAGCGTCAAGGCCCTTCGAAGGGGCGCGCGCCCTAGGGCACGTACCGATAGCCGCGTCCGCGCACCGTTCGGATGTGCTGCGGCCGGCCGGGCATGGGCTCGACCTTGCGCCTGAGGCGACTGACCAGCTTCTCGACGCGCGAGTCGTCCACCTCGCCCATGAACTCCTCGCCCCAGACCTGGCGGATGATGTCCTGCTTGCTGCACAGCCGGCCGGGGCTGGCATACAGCAGGCGCAACAGGCTGTACTCGAGCGCCGTCAGCGAGGCCACGCGCCGGCCACCGACGCTGACTTCGCCGGTCGACGCGTCCAGCCAGAGGCCCTGGCCGGGATCGAGCTTGGTCGTGCCGTTGCTCGAGCGCTGGGCGACGGGGATGCCGGGTGCCGGGAGGCCGGCCTCGGCCAGCGCTCCGGCGGATGCCTCGACCGGCTCCAGGCGGGCCGCGGCCTGACGCGGCAGCGCCAGCGCATGGCCGGCCGCCGCCTTGACCTCGGTCCAGAGCGCTTCGCTGGTGAGCTCGCGCTGGCGGCCGTGGAAGAGGCTGAAGGCCGCCGCCTGGAGGGCGGCCGGGCGGCCGCCGGCGATGGCGTACAAGCGCGAGCGCTCGTCTTCGTCGAAGCGCAGCCCGCTGCCTTCGAGCGCCTTGTCGACCAGCCGATCCGAGCCGCCGCGATCGAGGGGGCGCAGAACCACGGAGGTGAAGACCGTCGCGAAGGGCGAGCCGCGCCAGGACTCGATCACCCGCGTCGCCTCGGGCAGCGGCGCCTCGGTGGCCACGACCAGCCCCAGCGCCCGCGGCGTGCGGCGGGCCAGCGAGGCCATCTGGGCCAGAAAGTGGCGGCTCTCGGCCTCGGCCTCGGGGCTCGCGGCCTGCAGCGCCCACTCGAACTCGTCGAGCAGGAGCACCAGGCCGATGCCGCGATCGGCCAGCGAGTCCAGGTACTCCTCGAGGTCGTTGACGTCGAGCTCCGGCCGCGCCAGCAGGCGCGCGTTGGGCGCGTCGAGATCGACCATCGCATGGCGCGCCGCGAGCTGAGCCACGCGTCGCCAGAAGCGGTCGGCGCTGAAGGGCGTCACCGACTGGGTGTCCACGTAGACCAGGAGGCTCTGCGGCGGGCGAACCCCATAGGCCGCGCCGACCGCCGGGTCGGCGATGTAACGCAGGAGGCTCGTCTTGCCGTCGCCGAGGGCGCCGCTGACGGCCACGTTGCCGCGCTGGGCGGAGCGGATGTGGTCGAAGATCAGGTCGACCTCGCGCTCGCGATCCACGAAGCGGGCGACGGTGGCGGGGCTATGCGGGCTGAAGGGGTTCTCGGGCATCGGTGCGTGCTCCTGGCGGCGTGGGCAGATTGAGCGTCAGAGACGTCGGGAGACGACGAGGTAGGCCAAGAACAGGGCGGCCAGGCTCGCGGCCAGCGTGAGCGACCAGGTCTGGACGTCCGGGATCTCGGCCCGGGTCGCCAGGGTCGAGATCCCGACCAGGCTGACCAGGCCGGCGATGGATACCAGAACGGCCAGCCACTGCCGCGCGTGACCCAGGACGCGGTCGCGCTCGTCGACCAGCTCCTGCAAGCGCGCCTCGAGCACCGCGCGCTCCATCTGTTCGCGCCGGCGCTGCTGGACCTCCGCCTCGAGATGGCGTTCCTCGAGCGTGGCCAGGGCCTGGACCAGGTATTCGTCGTCGGGCATGTAGCGCAGGGCCTCGCGGTAGGCCTCCATCGCCTTGTCCCAGCGCCCCGAGGCCAGATGGGCTCCGGCCGTGGCGCGCCAGCTGTCGCGCATGCGAACCCGGGCCGAGGGGTCTTCCGGGCTGATGTCCAGCACGCGCTGATAGTGCGGACGGGCCAGGTCGAAGCGTCCGTCGTTCTCGAGGATCGATCCGAGATCGCGATGGGCCGCGATCAGGCCGTCGCGCGCGCTCTCCGGGTCGAGGCGAAAGGCGCGCTCGAAGCAGTCGGTGGCGGCCTCGATGCGGCCGCTCTCGTAGAGTCCCTGGGCCAGGCCGAGCTGGGCGCGCGCATGGTTCGGGTTGGCTGCCAGCGCGCGGCGGTACTCGGTGACGGCCGGCTCGAGGTCGCCGGCGTGGTGCAGCCGGCGGGCCGACTCGTAGAGCAGCACGGCCCGGGCGCTGATCTGCTCGAGCTCGCGCTTGGCCTGGTCCAGCGAGTGCTTGCGCAGGATCCACTCGCGCAGGAAGGGCACGCGGAAGCGGAAGGCATCGCGACCGGCCGCCTCGATGATCTCCCAGTCGACCAGCACCGCGGGCGCCGTCGACAGCTCCATGCCCTGCAGGTGGACGCCATGCTCGCGCAGGGTCCGGCCGATCACCTGCAACGAGGCGGCTTCGTGGTCCCGGGTGATGTGGGCGATGGCCGAGAGGATGAAGCGCTCGGCCGGCGGAAACTCGTCCCAGAACCAGGACAAGCCGCCCATGCCCAGCTCCATGGCCGCCGCGCGCAGGTCGGCGTCGATGGCCGGAGCGTCGACCACCGCCTGGCCGGCGCGGGTGGCGCGCTCGCAGAGCTCGTAGCACAGCAGCTGCAGGAAGTAGGGGTGGCCGGCGGTCAGCTCCAAGAGCTCGTCGACCGCCGCGTCGGTGTAGCGCACGCGGTCGGCGGCTGGCTCGCGCACCAGCTGCTCGGCCGCCTCCGGATCGAGCACCGAGATCCGCTTGCACTGCGCGCTCTTGAAGGTCGCCTTGATGCGGCTGGGCAGCTCGTCGAGGCGCCGGCCGACCACGAAGACGAAGGTGAGGTGGCGCTGCTCGTCGATCAGCAGATCCTGCAGAAAGCCGAACAGGGCGTTGTAGGCCGCGTCCGAGGGCACGGCTTCGCCGCCCAGCACGTCGAACTCGTCCACCAGCACCAGCAGGCGCTCGCCGGCCAGGGCCTCGTAGACCCGCGGCAGGAAGCCGTACTGGAAGAAGGACTCGTCCTCGAAGGCCTCGCGCGGCGGGATCTCGATGGCCAGAGCGCGGGCGATCTCGCGCGCCAGCCCGTAGAGCACCTGACCGATCCGGTGCTGCGCGCGTCCCTGGAGGTCGAAGAAGATCGGGCGGAAGCCGGGCGGCGTGTGCGCTGGCCGCATGAGCTGATACAGCACGCTGGTCTTGCCGATGCGGCGCTGCCCGAACAGGACGATGACGTTCTGGAACGGCGAACTCAGCGTGTTGCGCACGAAGCGCATCACGCTGTCACGGCCGTAGAAGCCGACGCCCTCGGTCAGTGGGGTGAGGATATAGGGGTTGGGCTGACGGTCTGCACGGCGAAGCGGGTTGGCGGGGGCAAGCTGGCGCATGGGTGGAGCACTCCACCCCCCACTCTAGCGCAGCAACGGGATCGCTGCCCGACCGAGGCTTGACGCGAAGCTGACGCGAAGCTGACGGATCTGCAAAAAACCCGCGGTCGCGTGTCAGATCGGGTCGATGGGTCAGCCAGCCGGCGGGGCGGGGGTCGCCGAGGCGTCGTGTCGATAGACCTCGGCGACGCTGGCGTTCTGGAAGCGGTAGCCTTGGCCGCGAATGCTCTCGATGTGCTGATAGGCCGAGTCGGGGACATCGACCTCCTTGCGCAGCCGGCTGATGGTCTTCTGGATCATCGCGTCGGTCACGCCCATCGTGTCCATGCCGTACTCGGGCCATACCGCGGCCGCGATCTCGTCCTTGCTGACCACCTCGCCGGTCTTCTCCAGGAAGAAGCGCAGCAGCGCGAACTCTTTCGGCGGCAGGTCGATCAGGCGCTTCTCGATGCGCACCTCGCCGGTCTCGATCACCAGCTCGACCCGCTGCATCTGCTTGCGGATGTACTCGGCGAAGGCGCTGGAGAAGATGCCGCCGTCCTTGACGTATCCCCGCCGCGTCAGGCGCGGCAGGAGCTGTTGCATCGCGGTGGCCTCGGCGCCGTCGGGGCGCGAGCCCACGGCCAACCAGGCCAGGGCGCTGCGCTCGTCCCGCGGCAGCTTGAGCCAGATGTCCTCGAAGTGCGGCTCGACCCGGCCGCGGAAATCGTGGCCCACGCGCGCCACCTGCTCCGGCGAGCCGGTCAGCGGCTCCTGCTGCGCGATCTCGAAGAAGAGGTTGGCGGCCACCTGCAGGTAATAGGGAAAGCCGCCGGCGAGGGCGTCGATGGCAGCGCGCACCGGGCCGAAGTCGACACCGGCCGCCTGGCCGGTCCCGCTCAGGAAGCCGTCGACCTCTTCGGTCGAGAACGAGCTGACGTAGACCGTGCGGAACATGTTGAAGAAGGGCGATCCGGTCCCCCACTCGTCGCGGAACTCGCCGAGCTCCACCCGGGTGGCCACGACGATCGACATGTCGTACTCGGTGATCAGGCCGCGGAACCACTCCCAGAAGCTGGTGGCGAACTCGCTGAGGACCTCGAACTCGTCCATCAGGAGGACCATGCGGCGCTCGCGGTCGGCCAGGTCCTCCAGGTAGTCCTCGATCCAGAACTGGTCGATCTCCCCTTCGAAGTCGACGCTGGCGTCGCCGTCGGCCCGCTTGAGCGCGCGGGCGATGCGGCGATAGAAGGCGTCCGGCCCGTCGGCCGCCAGCTGGGCGTTGGCGAAGGCGAAGAGCAGCTGCGCGTCGTCCTCCGGCGCCAGGTAGCGCGCCCGCAGCTCCGGATGCTGCATCATGTAGAGGATGGACGTGTTCCCACAGCGGTGCTCGCCCACCAGGGCCACGGGCTGCATGTTGCGCACGGACTCGAAGAGCTCGCGCAGCTCGTGGTGGCGGCCGTAGAAGTCCGCTGGATCCTTGATCGGCTTGCCCAGCACGAAGGGGTTGCGGCGATCGCTCATCCGCGTAGCTCCTCCAGCAAACGGGTGTACTCGTCGTTCTGCTCCAACCAGACGCGGACCAGGTCCATCGCGAAGCCATACTGCCGGCCGGCCGTGTCACCCCCGCCGCGCTCGACGATGAAGTCGCGCTCGGTCAGCCCCCGCATGATCTCGTGCAGGTCGTGCACGAGCATGGTCACGTCGTCCTGGCGCAAGGTCTCGACGATGTCCTCCAGGCTGACGAAGGGCCGACCGTCGTCGGTGATGCGCGCCAGGGCCGCCAAGGCGAGCTGCTGATCCCGGGTCAACGACTGGTAGGAGTGGCGGATGATGCCGGTGGTCTCCTGCACGGTCGTCAGCAGGGCCCGGTCGACATCCCGCAAGGTCACGAAGTTCTTCGCGTCCCGCCGGGCGAGGTTGACGATCTCGTGGCAGATGTACTGGATGAAGTAGGGCTGGCCGGCCGTCACGCGCAGGATCTTCTCGACCGCCAGATCATCGTACCATAGCACGTCGGCCACGGGCTCGCGAATCAAGCGCTCGGCCTCGCTCTGCTCCAGGAAGCTGACCTTGCGGCGCAGGGCGGTGTTGAACAGGATCGAGCGCGGGTTCTTGATCATCGCGGTCAGCGCATGGGCGCCGGCGAAGATGAAGGACAGGCCGTCCTGATGCTGCATCAGGCCGCGGATGCAGTCGAAGACGAAGGGGCTGACGTCGCCGCGGTCGATGGCCTCGATCAGCAGGTCGAACTCGTCGGCGATCAGGACCGCGCGGCGGCCCAGCGCGATCGCCATCTCGCCGACGCGCTCGCCGAGCTGCTCGAACTCCTCGATCGGATGCTCGGCGAAATCCTCGCGGTCGGGCTTCTCGATGTCGAAGCCCTGGCGGCGCAGGCCGTTGATCAGCTTGCGGGCCATGGCGAAGAGCAGGTCGGAGGTCGAGCTGAGGCTGTAGGCGATGGTCTGGAGGTCGACCAACACGAAGGCGTAGGTCTCGGGCAGGTGGTGCTGCATCTGGTACAGGACGCTGGTCTTGCCCGTGCGCCGCTCGCCGTAGAGCACCAGCACGTTGTCCTGGTAGGTGCCCGACAGGTTCTCCTGGATCCAGCTGAAGGTGGAATGGCGCCCGTAGAACATCTCGCGCGACTTGACCGGCGGCCCGGCGATGTAGGGGCTGGTGCCGATCTCCTTGTACTCGGCCTGCTCGACGAAGAAGCGCACCTCGCGGTTGAAGCGCCGGATCTGGCCTTCCTGCTGGGGGTCGTCGTAGCGCACCTCGAGCACGATCGGCACCATGCCGGCGCCCTGGCGGCGGACGGTGTACTCGGATGAGATGCGGTCACCCTGGCCCAGGGGCGGCAGGTAGTGCGTCGGGGGCGACTCCAGCTTGAGCGTCCCCGGCTCGGCCTCGATGGTCAGCTGCACGTTGGAGGCCAGACCCTCGCCGTTGTTGACCAGGTCGAAGACCAGCACGGCCGCCGTGTCGACGTCTCGGATTCGCACCAGCTCGGTGCGGATCTCCAGGTCGAGCTCGGAGCGGCCCTGCAGCTCGCGGATGGCCTCGTTGATCAGGCCGTTCCAGTGCTCGGCCACGTCGTGGAACAGGCGGTTGTGCGGCTCGCCCAGCTCGCCCAGCATCTGGCGCAGGGTGTTGAGCCGGTCGGCGGCCGCCAGGAGGCCCTTCTCCTTGGAGCGGCGCGTGGCGCCGCGGTTGTAGTACTGGACCGCCTGCGAGATCATGCGCAGCTGTCGCAGCGCGCGCCGCGCCGCCGGCCGCAGCCAGTGCTCGATGTCGTCGGTCCAGTCGAGCATCGACTCGGCCCCGCCGATGCCGCCCAGGGTGCGGTACTCGAGGAATTGCTTCAGGGTGTTGAAGGTGCGGTGCAGCTCGACCGCCGGCTTCCACCACTCGATCGTGGTGGCCAGGTAGACCAGCTCGTCGATCTCCAGCGGCTCGACCAGCAGCCGATGATAGGTGCGGGCCAGGTTGGCCGGCCCGCGCCCGCCGGCGCGCGCCGTCGCGCCGGCCCGCTCGAGCACCGCCAGCGCGCCGCCGAGGTCGATCTCGGCCGGCCTCGCGTTGAGCGCCTCGACCAGCGGCACCACGGCCGATTCGCCGACCTCGGTCAGCAGCTCGGAGGCCGCCTGGCGCAGCGGCTTGTCCTCGGCCGACAGGGCGTCGATCAGGATCGGCACCGACTGCTGCGGCTCCAGCTCGGTCAGCGCCGCCAGGATCGCCAGCGCGGTCTCGGGGTCGTCCTCCTTGTCCCAGCGTGCGGTCAGGGCAGCGACGGCCGCCGGATCGTCCTGGGTCGCCAGCTGGTTGATCGCGGAGCGACGGACCTGAGGGTCCGGATCGTCGATCACCGACTCGAGCACGCGCCGCACCTCGGCGCCCGAGAGCGTGCCCAGCGCGCGCACCGCACGGCGCCGTTCGGAGGCATCGACCGAGCCCAGGATGGTCGTCAGGGTGCGGGTCAAGGGCTCGATGGGCGGCTCGGGCAGCGCCATCAGGATCTGGGCCGCTTCCCATTGGACGCTCGCATCGCTGCCCTCGAGGGCGCCGATCAGGGCCGGCAGCGCCGCTTCGCCGACGCGCCGCAGGCTGCGCCTGGCCTCCCAGCGCACTTCGAAGCGCGGTTCGGCCAGGGCGCGCACCAGGTGGGGTGCCGCCAGCTCGCCGCGGGCGCCGAAGCTGCCCAGCAGGCCGGCCGCCGCGCCGGCATGGGGATGGTCGGTGGCCGACAGCATCTCGCCCAGGGCCTCGATGGCCTCGGTGCCGATGGCCTGCTCGATCTCGATGATGCGCCGCGCCACCGCCGGGTCGGCGTCGGCGAAGATCGGCACCAGGGCCGCGGCCGCGCTGCGTCCGATGCGGGTCAGCGCGTTGGCGGCGCCGGCCACCTGGATCTCGCTGCGATCGCCGCGAGGCGGAGCGTCCGACAGCACCTCGACCAGGGCCGGCACCGCGTCGGCGCCGATGCCGGCCAGCGCCTCGGCCGCTTCGCTGCGCACGGTGGCGGAGGAGGCCTCCAGCAAGGGCACCAGCGCCGCGACCGCCCGGAGCCCCTGCTCGGCCAGGGCGCGCATCGCGGCGTGGCGCAGGTGCTCGTCGGGCACGTTGAGCTGGCGCACCAGGGGCTGGACCGTGCGGTCGCCGAAGGACGCCAGCGCCACCGATACCGCCGCGCGCACGCTGGCGTCGGGATCGCCGAGCGCGGTCAGCAGCGGCGCGATGGCGCTGGGGTCGCCCAGCCGGGCGACCGCCTCGGCGGCGGCCCGGCGCACCGAGGCGCGCTGATCGGTCAGGGCGGCCAGGGTCGGCGAGATCAGGCCGGTGCGCTTGACCGTCTCGACGCCGAGCAGGCCGGCCAGGCTGATGGCCAGGCTGCGGTTCTCGTCGAGGCTCTCGGTGCCCAGGCTCTGGAGCAGTCGAACGAGCACGGCCTCCCGGAGATCGTCGGCCGCCTCGCGCGTCTCGGCCAGGGCGCGGGCCGCCAGCGAAGCGTGGCCAGCGGTCAGCAGGCCTTCGATCAGCGGGCCCGGCTCGGCCATGTGTCCCACCGCCAGGACGATCACCGACTCCCAGGCTTCGTCGTCCGAGTGCGCGATCAGGGTGCTCGGGTCCTCGGCCAGGGCGCGCGCGGCGAAGAAGGCCTGGACCGCTTCGTGGACGAAGCGGAAGGTGTCGGCGGCCAGCCACTGCAGCAGGCCCGAGCTGCGGCGTGCCTCCGGCACGCCGTCGGCCGCGCCCTCGACACGGCCCTGACGCTGCATCTCCAGCGCGATGGCCGGCCAGACGGCCTCGGAGCCGGCGTCGAGCTGGCGGATGAAGCCGGCCACGATGTCGAAGGCGCGAATGTGGCCCTCGGTCTCGGCCACGCCGGCCAGGGCGGTGGCCAGCCAGCCGGGGCGGGCGACGAGGGATCGCACCACCGGCGAGCGCTCGAGCACCTGCATGAAGCCGCTGGTGTTGGCGACCTGGCCATAGCCCCAGCGCACCGCGAGGGTCTCGACCCGCGCCGGGTCGACGCCCGCCATCTCGAGCACGGTGAAGCCGGGCAGCCAGCGCTGGTCGGCAGGATCGCGGGTGGCCACCACCACCCGGTTGTCGGGGTGCCGCGCGACCAGGTCGGCGATGCGGCCGGCGGCGCCGGCGCGGGCGTCCAGCGGCAGGGTGTCGAGGTCGTCGAAGAGCAGGACGGTGCGGCCGCTGGCCAGATGGATCTCCAGGAAGGTCTCGGCTTCCTCGAAGCCGGTCGCCGCGATCGCCTCGGCGGCGAAGGCCTCGAGCGTCCGGCCTTCGGGGATGCCGGCCAGGGGCAGGTAGACCGGCAGGGGCGGCGGCCCGCCGCCCGTGACCAGGACCCGGCGACCGCTTTCGATCACCATGCGCGCCGACTGGATGGCGTGCCAGCGCAGCAGGGCGCTCTTACCGGTGCCCGCCGGGCCGACCACCATCAGGTGCGGGTCCTTCTCGAGGGCCGTGGCCAGCGAGGTGCGCAGGTCCCGCGGCTGCTCGGCTTCGCGCGACCAGCGTCGCAGCTGCAGCGGCACGTAGGACTCGTCCAGCCTGACCCGGCCCAGGCCGGGCAGCCGCACGTCCTCGAGCTGGCGCTCGATCGTGCGCAGGTAGTCGACGTAGTCGGCCCAGCGCCGAGCGATCTGCCACCAGCGGCCGCCGGGCCCGAGGCCCTTGGAGATGCCCTTCGACGGTTGATCGGCCACGGGACTGGGTTGCCATCCTTGGCGGAGGCGCGCGGCGCGCGCTTGGGCTGACGAACCTGACATAGCGGCCAATCCGCGCCACCGGCGCACGGGCCTCCAGCGACGGACCCGTCGGCGTCGGATGGTCCCGCCCCGATCGCGAACGGGTCGCCGCGAGCGCATCGAACGCGTCCGGATCCCTCGACCGGACGGCGCCTAATATATCGCATGCACCCTGGGCGCGCAATCCCCGGCCGCCGGCCGCGTCAGGATCCCGTCAGGATTTGGTAAGGTTGTGGTCAGGGGGCAGTCAAGCGGTCGGAGAGAGCCGGATGCTACCATACCTGATAATCCCGAAGGCGCATGCCTGCCGTCGCCCTCGGGTGCTTGCTGCGACACGCCATCTCGAGACGCGTTCCCCGGGGTGGTCGAGCCTGAGCCGCCCGCCTTGCGCTTCCTGGCGTGTTGTGGACAATAGTGTCGATCGCGCGGCATGCCACGGGCCGGTGTGGCGCGCTCATCCCGTCGATCTTCGAGCAACCCAGCTCAGACCGCCATTCAAAAGAAGAGGTGCCGCCCCGTGAAAGTACTTGTCGCAACCAAGGACCTGGCCGTCTTCGATGCGCTGCAAGGCATCGACGGTCTCGAGTACGGCGAAGCGCTCTTTACGGGCCAGATCTACGAGGCGCTCCCCGGCGCCCGCCTGATCATCGTCGACTTCGATGACCTGGTCGAACACCCCTACAGCGTCGGCATGCTGCGCGGTATCCTCTCGGATAGCGACGTTCCCTTCGTCTCCAGCGAGGAGTTCCTGTCGGAGCCCGACGCCTGGTTGATGGAGGCCCGCCGACTCGGCGGGGAAGCCACCGCGCTGCCCACCAAGCGCACCATCGCCTTCGTCTCCTACTCGGGCGGCGTCGGCAAGACCGTCATCGCCATGGACACGGCCGCGCACTTCGCGCGCCGCTCCGAGCTGCCGGTCTGCCTGCTCGAGTTCACCTACGGCGAGTCGGCCTTCGGAGCGCTGATCGGCAGCGAGGTGCCGGCGCTCTTCGAGCTGGCGACCCAGCCCGACGTCGACCCCTTCGTCTGGAACGGCGTCACGCTGGTGCCGATGGACTACGACAACAGCCGCGATCTCTCGATCCAGCTGTTGGGCAAGTATCTCAAGGACGTCATGCGCGAGCACGTGCTGACCGTGATCGACGCCCACTGGCCGCATGCCCTGATCGGCGCGGTTCGGGACGAGATCGATCGCTGGTACGTGGTCTGCACGCCGCGCCCGGACGCTGTGGACAACGCGGAGAAGCTGGCCGCCGAGCTCGGCGCCAAGGCCGCCATCCTGCTCAACCAGAAGGGCGGCATGGTCGACTCCCTGGCGATGCAGGGCGTCGAGCGCGCCGTCGAGCTGGCGGTGGAGAAGGACGCCGACCGCTGGAGCGGCAAGCTCGGCAAGAAGGTCCTCCTGCACACCTATGGGCAGGGCACCTGGGGGCAGTACGAGCCGACGGGCTTCTTGACCAACCTGCGCCGTCGCTTCTCGCGTTCGAAGGACTAGCGCGGCCGCGCGCGACCGCGCGCGACCGCCCATCGCGATCCCTCTGCGACGCCATCCGTCGCATTACCCCATAGCGACCGGGAGATACCATGAATTCACGAACGCTTGTCCTGATCCTGGCCGTGGCGCTGCTCGGCGTGGGCCTCGTCATGACGCTCGCCGAGCTCTTCAAGGCGCCGCCCCAGCAGCCGCGGATGGTGCCGGCCGTCGCCGCCGTCCAGATCGAGCCCTACACCGTGATCACGCAGGACATGGTCCGCGCCGGCGATGAGATTCGCGCCTCGGAGGCCGTCAACCGCGGTCTCTACCCGGTCGAGTCGGTGGTCGGCAAGATGACGACCGGCCAGATCGTGCCCGGCGCCTTCATCAGCGGTGTCAACGCCAAGCCGATCAGCGAGGTCCGCTTCGTCGAGGACCTGGGCCTGGAGGTCGTCTCGTTCCAGGCCGGCATCGACCGCATGGTCGGCGGCTCGTTGCGCCCCGGCCACATCATCAACCTCTACGGCTACGGCAAGGATCCGGAGACCCGCCAGGAGTTCACCGAGCTCATCGAGCCGCGGCTCTGGGTGGTGGACGTGACGGCGGCCGGCCAGTCGGTGGCGATCGAGACGCCGCAGCCCGACCCGGTCACCGGCGAGTACACCGAGGTGATCCCCGGCCGCGCCCGCAGTGGCACGATGATCACGGTGGCCGTCGAGCCGGATCGCGCCTTCCGCATCATCGACGCGCTCGGCGCCCGCGGTCTCTCGGCCTGGGCGACCCTGGCGGCCAACCAGACGGTCGACTTCTCGCGCGCCGCCACGCCGGCGGCCACCGCGGCGCCGCCGGCCACGCCCGGCCTGCCCCTGGATCTGGCCTTGACCGCCACCGCCATCTGGGAGGCGATCAACGCCACCCCGGCCGCCCCGCTGCCGCGGACGGGCTTCGGAGGCATGCGATGAGCGCGATTGCTCGATACGACTACAACGAGCTGGTCAAGCGGGTCCAGGACTACTGCGTTCAGCGCGAGATCCCGGTTCCCCGCTGGCGGCGTGAGGTGAACCGCGAGGAGGAGCTGGCCTTCCACGCCAACGTCCTGCGCGCGATGAAGGACCTCGGCTTCCAGATCGCCGAGGAGGACCGCCAGGCGGTCGCCCGCGAGGTGGCCAACCGCATCACCGGCCTGGGCGTCCTGCAGCCCTACCTGGAGCAGGAGGGCGTCGAGGAGATCATCGTCCGCCGCGGCTTCGTGCAGATCGAGCGCTCCGGCCAGATCCACGACGTCGGCGACCTGGCTCCGGACATCTACTTCTACCGCATGACCCGGCGCATCGCCGACCTCGAGGGCAAGGAGCTGAGCGCGGAGGACCCGCAGATCAAGCTCGGCCTGCCGGACGGCAGCCGCTTCACGGCCGCCATCCCGCCGCTCTCGCGCCAGGGCACGGCCATCAACATCCGGCGCTTCAGCCGCAAGAAGCTGACCTTCGAGGACCTGATCAACTTCGGCGCGCTGGATGCCGAGGCCTCGGACTTCCTCAAGGACGTGTCGCGGGCGATGGACAAGAGCGCCATCTTCAGCGGCCGCCCGGGCGCCGGCAAGACGACCCTGCTCAACGCCTTCACGCAGTACCTGCCCTCGCACTGCCAGCTCTCGCTGGTCGAGACCTTCCAGGAGGTGCAGCCGCAGCTGGCGCACTTCAACCACCTGGTGGTGGAAGAGGGGCACGGCGCGGTCGGCAACGTCGTCAACGTCGTCTTCCTGCGGATGCGCCCCGACGTGATGATCATCGGCGAGACCGTGTCGGAGGAGGCCATCGAGTTCATCATGGGCCTCAACCTCGGCATCACGGCCTTCACCACCACCCACGCCCACTCGGCGCTCCTGGCGATGACCCGCCTCGAGACCCTCTCCCGCGGCTCGGGCATCCCGCTCGACGAGCGGCGCGAGATCATCGGCTCCGGCCTCGGTCTGGCCGTCCACATCCACAAGGGCTACGACCCGGACACGCAGACCTACCGCCGCTTCATGCGCGAGATGGTCGCCATCCACGGCGTGACGCGCTCGAAGGAGAGCGCGGTGGAGTACGACTACGAGGTCATCAAGGAATGGGATCCGCGGCGGAAGACCTGGACGCCGCTGCGCGAGCCGCGCCACTGGCGCGAGCTCTAGCATGATGCGGAGCGCAGAGACCCACGGGGAGGTGTATTAGTGGCTACAGGCCCCCTGATCATCCTGATCGGCGGCGGCGGCTTGCTCGCCTATCTGATCTACGACTGGCTGCAGTACCGCCTGCGTCGGCGGCGGCGCAAGGAAGTGCAGGAATCCGGCGTGATGGGCAAGGTCAGCTACGACTGGCGCGTCTACGTCACGGTCATCCTGAGCGTGGTGACGGCCTATCTCTACGCGCGGCCCATCGAGCGGGTGACCGAGACGGTCACCGGCTTCGATCCGATCGTCGAGATCAAGCATAGCTATCTGGTGGCGATCTACGTGCTCCTGGTCGGCATCTGGTGGGCCGTCCGCCAGGCGCGGAAGGAAGCCGTCAGCCTGCGCGGCCTGGTCAACGAGCAGGTGACCGAGCTGGTCGGCCAGTTCCGGAGCGTCTTCCGGATTCGGCCGACCGTGTTCAGCGCCCTGGAGGAGGCCAACCGCAAGATTCCGCCGCCGACCGGCGCGGCCGTCTCGCACGCGGTGACCACCTTCTACGTGACCTCGATGCCCAAGCGGGCCTTGGACGAGCTGCGCGAGCGGGTGGACAATCCCTACATGGAGCAGTTCATCTACATTCTGGAGCGCGGCGAGGACGCCCGGCACGAGGACATCATGAACGCCCTCGACGGCCTCCTGCACCGCGTGCGGCGCGCCCGCGAGATCCGCGACCAGTCCGAGGTCAACATGACGGTGATCACGGGCCAGTCGAAGATCATCCAGTTCATCGCGGTCTCGCTGGTGGTGGTGGTCGGCGCCGTGCCGCTGCTGCGCCAGGCCTACGAGAACGTCATCGGGCAGATGGTCTTCCTGTTCGTGGCCAGCATCGGCGTGTCGACCAGCTGGTACATCGAACGGCAGGCCATCAAGCTCAAGGAGAAGGTGCTCTGATATGAACCCTCTGCAGCTTCTTCTCATGATGGCCGTGCTGGGCGCGGGCTTCCTGCTGATCCTCATCTTCTTCGGCACCGAGATCTGGGGCCGCGTCTTCCTCTTCCAGCGCAAGCGGCGCCTGGTCAAGCTGGCGCGCTACAACCCGCGCAACATCTGGCGCCGGGCCCGCAAGAAGTCGGTCTTCGTGGTGACGCTGACCACGGTGCGCGACTTCGTGCTGACCCTGCAGCTGTCGCTGTCGCTGGCCGAGACCCTGGCCGGCGCGCTCAACCAGGCCGCGCTGCAGTTCGGCGGCCGGGGCGACTTCGGGCAGCGGCTGACCACGCGCGTGCGCAGCCAGCTGCAGGTCGAGCCCGAGCGGGTGATCGAGGCCCTGGCCATCGACTTCAACGACGAGCACCTCGGCGAGCTGGCCGAGCGCCTCGAGATGGCGCACGAGGGCGGCCTGTCGTATGCCGAGGCGGTCAACCTGACCCTCGACGACATCGAGGAGGAGATTCGGGTGCAGGTCGAGAAGGAGATCGAGCGCGCGCCGGTCATGCTCACCATCCCGATGATCATCGGCGTCTTCTTCTCCGCCCTGGCCTTGCTGGGCTTCCCGCTGCTGGTGGTCATGTTCACGACGGTCGGCCAGACGACGCAGTAGCGGTCCGGATCGGGCCGGTCGGTCAGGTGACGGACCGGCCGGTCAGGAATCCGGTCAGCCTATTGCAATGCGTCGTGATCTGTGTTACCATACGCGCATCTCTTCCCGTCTTCTCATGACTCATGGAGGTATTCCCAATGTCGATGTTGAATCGCTTCTGGAACGACGAGAGCGGTCCCGAGCTGGTCGAGTGGGCCGTCGTCACGATCATCCTTCTCGTCGCCGCGCTCGTCCTCTATGTCGCCGTCGGCAAGATCCTCGGCAACGTCGTCTGCAGCATCTACTGCTGGCTCGAGCTCGCCAAGAACCGCGATGGCCACAGCACGATCGGCCAGGGCGGCGCTTGTTCCGACATCGAGGCCGGTGACGAGGGCTGCGCCTAGTTGCCGCCGGCTGCCGCTCGCGGCAGCCCCGCATCGGCCGGTCGCCGTGACGAATCCTACGGCGACCTGGACCGGATAGCATTCGAGAGAGCGAGGTCCCAGCGGCCTCGCTCTCTTGCTTGTCTCGCACTCGGGTTGCATCTATCGAGCGGCGTGGCATGATTCTTGCTTCTACAAGCGGCACGGGCCTGCCCGACGCATCGGCCTCGCGGGATTCGAAACACGGAGGTTCCTGACCATGCCAGACATCATTCGTCGATTCGCCGGGGACGAGAGCGGCGCCGAGATGGTCGAGTGGGCGGTCGTCACGATCGTGCTGCTCGTCGCCACGGTGCCCGTCCTCATCCAGCTGAAGGACTCGCTGCTCGAGCTCTTCCAGACGATCTTCACGGTCCTGCAGGAAGACCCCGACGATCAGTGGGTGCCGTGATCGCGACGCTCGTGGGGCCCGCGGCCTGGCTGTCGCTCGGCGCGGCGGTGGCCGAGCGCTCCGGCGCCTGGGCCGCGACCGAGACCCTGGTCAAGCTGATGTTGACCCTGTGGATGCTGCGGATCTCGGTGCTCGACCATCGCACGGGCCGCATCCCCAATGCCTTGACGGCGCCGATGTTCCTGGGGGTCGGGCTCTACCGGGTCGTCGTCGAGGGCCTGATGTTGCAGCAGTGGAGTCGACTCTGGCTGCTGCCGACCTTCGCGATCCTGTTCGGGATGTGGATGCTGCACTTCATCGGCGGCGGTGACGCCAAGTTCCTCATGGGGCTCTTCGCGCTCTTTCCGTCGCTCGAGTTCCTGGCGACGCTGGCATTCCTCTTGCTGGTGATCATGATCCCGCTGCTGGCGCTGGAGTATCGGCAGCGCGGGGCGGGACCGGTGGCCAGCCTGCGCGGCCTGCGGGCCCGGCTTCTGACCGGGCAGTTCCTACCGACGCAGGCCGAGCTGCAGGAACGCGGCCGACGCTATGCCTGGACCTTCGCCGTGCCGGCGATGGCCTACATGTGGATCTACTGGGCCTGGCCAGCCGCGCCGAGCTGGTGGCCGCTCTAGGGGCCCGCGGCCCGAACTGCCCGCGGAGAACACCGTACACCCCCGTGTACGCAAGCTGAACAGGTGGAACGATCATGCGGACTCATCACAAGCTGATTCCAAGCGTCGCATCCGGCCTCGGCCGGCTGAAGGACCTGGCGGCTCGCTTCCGCCGCGATCGCAGCGGCGCCACCGCGGTGCAGGCCATCGTGATGATGCCGGTCATCATCGTCGCGCTGTGGAGCATGTTCTCGGTCTGGAAGGTGGTCAAGATGCGCGATTCGCTGCACTACGCCACCTATCAGGCCATGCGCTATCTGGCGCTGTACCCGCTCGAGTCGGCCGACAACTACGCCTGGACCGAGGTGGCCGACAAGATCGTGGTCACCGAGCTCATGAACAACCCCTTCATCGTGCCGCCGGGCACCAACCTCACCGTGGCCGACTACGGCGTCGAGGTCGAGCTGCTGAACGGCGACTATCAGTGCAAGGACCCCTTCCGGGTTTCCACGTACCTCATCGTCCGCGTGCTCCCGGGCGGCCAGCAGAACGCCTCCGGCCTGCCCAACTTCACCGAGTTCCGCTTGGACGACGTCCGCGAAGGAGAAGTGCTATGCGAATGATCGCCACGCGCCGCCTCGGCCGGATCGGGGCGGGCGCGCTCGAGGGCCTGCGCCGATGGCGCGAGGACCGCAGCGGCGCCACCCTGGTGCAGTTCATCGTGGTCCTGCCGGTCTTCGTGGTGGTCGTGATCGGCAGCTACGCCATGTTCCGCGTGATGGCGGCGCGCGACACGCTCTGCGAGGCTACCTGGGAGGCCGCGCGCTACCTGCAGATCGAAGGCCCGCACTTCCCCAAGGACGACCCGGCCTTCGAGTACCCGGGCGGTTGGGAGCAGATCGCGACCCAGATCATGAACCAGGAGCTGGCCTCGCGCACGCTGATCGGCCTCTACCCGATCGACACCAACAACGTCGACCTCTGGCCCGACCTGCCGCGCAGCTCGCCCGAGGACACCCTATCGGTCAGCCGCGAGGAGCTCGACAACAACCTGTTCGAGCTACAGGTGACCAAGAGCATCACCAACCCGCTGGGCATGTTCTTCGACATGCCCAACGACGAGCCGGGCATGATCAAGCTCACCTGTCGCACCGGTGGCTTCTACGAGGGCCCGCCGGTCGAGCCGACCCTGATCCAACGGGGTCCGCAGAACCCGGTCGGCTGCGGCCAGCCGCCGCCCAACCGCTGCCCGGCCTGCCCTGGCTGCACGCCCACGACGGTCGGGCGCAACACGCCGACGGTCTGCCCGATCTGCCGACCGTGAAGGAGACGCTTCGATGATGCACCCACTCAAGCCGGACCTGACCGATCTCGCCTTTCGGCTGCGCGCGCGCCAGCGCCAGCTGCTGGACCGCTGGCGCGACGACACCCGCGGCACCTCGATGATCACGACGGCCATCACGCTGCCGCTCTTGATCATCCTCATGCTGGGCATCTTCTACACCTACCGCATGATGCTCGTGAAGTGGTCGTTCGACCGCGGCGTGCGTGAGTCGGCGCGCTATCTGGGCGAGGATGCGGCCTTCTGGGAGCGCCGCTTCGAGGGCGCGGGCAACCTGGTCGACGAGGCCGGCATGGACCTGGGCGTGCCGCCGGCCAACTACTACGACATCGAGGCCAAGCGCATCGTGCTCAGCCGCCTGCGCGACGTCTTCACCGAGAAGATGGTCTACGACATCCTGACCCATACGCTGCAGGTCACGGTGACCGAGCCGATCCTGTCGGAGCTGGTCGAGAGCGGCCAGGTGAACCTGGGTGCCACCGACCAGCTCTCGGTGACGCAGGGCGCCGACATGGACGAGATCTGCAAGCTGCCGCGCAAGTACAACCAGAACGAGCTCAACGAGAACAAGTGGCGGGCGGCCGAGAACATCCGCTTCCGCATCTACGCCACCATGGACATGCCGTTGCCCTGGAACGGCATCCTGCCCTTCACCGACAACTACACGGTCACGATGAAGTTCGCCAGCCGGGCCGTCGGCTACGTGCAGTGCGCCCGCTGGAGCGGTCAGCGCGACGCGGCCAACACCGACAAGACCTGGCTCTACAGCCGCGAGGGTCCGGCCCTGCGCTACCGCGTCATGGCCACGCCGGGCTTCCCGACGGTCACGCCCTTCCCGTCGCCGATGGCGACCATCACGCCGACGATGACCCCCGTCGGGCCCTGAGCGCGGGCTCGCCGACCGAAGTCGACGCAGCGACGCGCCGGGCCCTCGAGGGCCCGGCGCGTTCGCGTTGGGCCAGGCCTGCTGTCGACGTCCGAGGGCACGGCCGTGGCCGGCATCGGCCGCTTGACAAGCGCGGACGCTGCGTTGACAAGCGGCTCCAGCCGGGTCTATACTCGCCGGCTGCGCGCAGGCCATGCGACCCCGTTCGGTCGGTCCACTCCGCCCCGCCTGCGCGTCAGGAGCCCAACGTGCGCAAGGTCTACTTCATTCAGGCCGACGTCTTCAGCGACAGCCCCTTCGGTGGCAACCCGGTGGTGGTGGTGCCCGATCCGGGGCCGATGACCTCCGACGAGATGCAGTCGTTGTCACGCGGGATGAGCTTCGCCGAGACCGCCTTCGTCACGCAGCCGACCCTGGACGGCGCCGATCTGGCGGTGCGCTGCTTCACCGCGACCACCGAGCTGGCCTACTCCGGGCACCAGCTGTTGGGCGCGGCCTACGTCATGGCGACCGAGGGCCGGATCGAGCTGACCGGCGAGCTCACCGAGCTGCAGGTGCAGGTGGGCAAGCAGCTGTTGCCGGTGACGGTCGGCCACGATGCCGAGCGAGGGATCACCCGCGTCTCGACGCTGGAATGTCCGGTCGGCCATCAGGGCGGTTTCGAGAACTACGGCCAGCTGGCCGCGGCCCTGTCGATCGATCCGATGGCCATCCTGCAGACCGGGCTGCCGACCGAGATCGTCGAGACCGGGCTGCGCTGCCTGATCGTGCCGCTCACCAGCCTGGCCACCCTGCGCGACATGCTGCCGGTGACCCAGGCGCTGGACGAGATCCTGCAGGATCAGGGCGCCCACTGCGCCCTGGTCTGGTGCCGCGACACGCTGTCGCCGATCAACGACGTCCACGTGCGCGTCTTCGCGCCGCCGCTGGGCGTGCCCGAGGACCCCGCCACGGGCAGCGCCAACGGCGCCCTGGCCAGCTACCTGGTTCGTCACGGCGTGATCGAGGCGCGGCCCCGCGCCAGCCTGCGCTGTGAGCAGGGCAGCGAGCTGGGCCGGCCCAGCGTGGTCGAGGTCGAGATCGACAGCGAGTCCAGCCCGCCGCGGATCTGGGTCGGCGGACGGGTGCAGCGCAGCGTCGAGGGCAGCGTCTTCTACTAGGCCACACGCCGAGGGATGCCGACCATGCCCCGAGCCGAGATCCTGATCGACAACGCCCGGGTGGCCACGATGGCCCCGCTGGCCGGCGCGCGCGGCGCCCTGGCCGGTGCCGATCAGGGGGCCATCGGCCTGATCGAGGGCGCGGCGGTGGCGGTGGCCGACGGACGGATCCTGGCCGTCGGCCCGCGGGCCGAGGTGCGCGCGGCGATCGACGGGGAGCCGGGCGCGGAGCTGAACGCCGGCGGCCGCCTGGTCATCCCCGGCTTCGTCGACGCCCACAGCCACCCGGTCTGGGCCGGCAGCCGCGCGGCCGAGTTCGAGCAGCGCATCGCCGGCGCCAGCTACGTCGCGATCATGGAGGCCGGCGGCGGCATCGCCAGCACGGTCCGCGCCACCCGCGCCGCCAGCGACGCGGCGCTGCTGGCCGACCTGCTCGAGCGGCTCGACGCGCTGATGGCCCAGGGCGTGACGACCCTCGAGGCCAAGACCGGCTATGGGCTGGAGACCGGCCAGGAGCTGCGCCAGCTGGCCCTCCTGGCCGAGGCCGATCGGCGCCATCCGGTGCACATCGTGCCGACCTTCCTGGGCGCCCACGCGGTGCCGGACGAGTACCGCGGCCGTCAGGCCGACTACGTGGCGCTGGTCGTCGAGGAGATGCTGCCGGCGGTGGCCGCCGCCTGGCCGGGCGTCTTCTGCGACGTCTTCTGCGACGAGGGGGCCTTCACGCTGGCCGAGAGCGCGCGGATCCTGGGCCGAGCGCGCGAGCTGGGCCTGCGGCTCAAGGCGCACAGCGACGAGTTCGCCGACCTGGGCTGCACCGCCCTGGCGGCCGAGCTCGGCGCCCACAGCGTCGACCACCTGGTGGCCGCCTCGCCGGCCGGCATGGATGCCATGGCCGCGGCGGGGACGGTGGCGGTGCTGCTGCCGGGCACGACCTTCGGCCTGGGCTCGAGCCACTTCGCGCCGGCCGCCGAGATGCGCGCGCGGGGCGTGCCGCTGGCTCTGGGCACCGACCTCAACCCGGGCACCTGCCCCTCGGAGAGCATGCCGCTGATGCTGGCCATCGCGGCGCGCTACCTGCGCCTGACGCCGGCCGAGGGCCTGGTGGCGGCCACGCGCAACGCGGCCGAGAGCTGCGGACGGGGGGCCCGGGCGGGACGGCTCGAGGCCGGCTGGCCGGCCGATCTGGTCCTGCTCCGGAGTCCGGACTACCGGGATCTGGCCTACCGCTTCGGAGGCAACCCGGTGGCGGGGGTGATGGTCGGGGGGCGTTGGACGATCGGCCCGGCGGCCTGAGGCGCCGATGCCGACCGCCGGGTCCAGCGGCTACTGCATCATGTAGGCGAAGCCGCTGATGACCATGCTGATGGACACCAGGATGCCGACCACGATCATGATGTTCTCGTTGCGACTGCGCTTCCGGCTGCGTGCGCGCTTGCGGGCCATGCGCCTCTCCTTGGTGATGGTACCGGTCCGGGCCAGACAACGGCCGGCATTATAGGGGAGCGGCGGGGCCACGCCAACCGGCGCCGGTTCCGGCCTGGGGCAAGCCACGCGGCGGATCGACCGGGCAGCGCGCGGCGCGCGCGAGGCCCGAGCGGACCAGGCCCGCACGGGGTCGTCGCCGGCCCGTGGCAGGATCGGGCGGCCGGGTCGGTCGCTGGCCTCAGGGCTTGTCGAGACCCTCGACCGGGCGAGCGGGTACCGGCGCCAGCCCTTCCGGCGCCAGCCCTTCCGGCAGCCGCCCTTCCGGCAGCCCTTCCACCGGCGGAGCCGGCCAGAGCAGGTCGATCGACGTGCCGTCGCCCGGCTGCGCCGCGTCGCCCGGCAGCATGGCCGGCCCGATCTGCTCGGACTGGCTGGGGTACTCCGAGGCCGGCGCCGGCCAGATGCCGGTCTTGCCGGCCAGGGCGGTCTGCCAGGCGCTGATGCCGATGAAGGCCGCCAGGACCGTCCCCAGGGCCACGAACTCCAGCACCACGCGTCGATTCAGTCGCCCGGCCAGCGACTGCTGGGCGATGCCGGTCACGGTATAGAAGAGCAGCAGCAGCAGGGCGCCGCCGTGCAGCGCACGCAGGCCGAGCGCGTTGAGCGGCCAGGACGCCTGACCGATCACCAGGGCGATGACGCCGGCGTAGAGCCAGTCGTTCGCCGTCTGCTCCTCGGTGCTGCGCAGCAGCTCGAGCGCCAGCGGAAAGGTGATCAGGATGATGGCCGTGGAGGAGATCAGGCTGCGCTCCTGGAGGCCGTAGAGGGTCGTGTACAGGGCCATCGCGGCGCCGTAGGTCGCGATGTTCAGGCCCAGGCGCGCGGCGCGGTAGTAGGGCTGGTCGATCGAGATCGTGCCGCACTCGGCCACCACCACCAGGGTCAGCAGGCCGCCCAGGAAGAGCATCGCGCCGACCCAGCCGCCGGCGCTGACGAACTGGCGGGGCACCGCGGTCACCGCGGCCAGGGTGACCAGGCCGGGCAGGATCCAGAAGGACAGCGAGAAGCGCAGGTCGAGCCGGTCCTGGCCCGAGACGCCACGCACCATGGCGTCCATGCCGGCCGAGGTCAGCAGGATGAGCAGCAGGCTCACCACCATCCGGCCGCTGAACAGGATCGTCAGCGGGGTGCCCAGGACCTCGAGCTCGATGGCGCGGGCGGGGAAGCTGCCCAGCGAGAGCAGGGCCACGCCGGTCATCACGAGGCTGACCAGGGCGACGATGTCATCACCGGGCAAGGCGTGCTTGCGAATCATGCGCGAATGGTAGGCGGGGGCGACGCGGGCAGCAAGCCATCGCCATCGCCGGTCGGGCTGGCGGGCCGACCCGGGCGGCGCTAGAATCGGCCGCATGGCAAGGCAGGCGGGCACCGAGCTCAGCAACCAGCAGTTCGTCGGCCAGGTGGCGCGGCGGGTCGAGCTGGGGCTGGCCGACGCGGAGCGGCCGGCGCGGGTATCGCGCCGCTTCTCGATGGTGCAGGTGTCCTACGGGCAGCCCCGGCTGCACTACGAGGCCTGGATTCAACGCGGCCGTGGGCAGGTCGAGCTGGGCCTGCACTTCGAGGGCTCGGCCGAGCTCAACGGGCGCTTGCTGCAGGCCTTCGCGGCCGAGATGCTGGCGGTCCGTGGCGAGCTGGGGCCGGACTTCGAGCTGGAACAGTGGACCCAGAGCTGGGGGCGCATCCACGCCTACCTGCGCTTCGAGCGCGTCGACGAGGCCCTGGCCGAGCGGGTCGGCGAGCGCCTGGTCGCGACCGTCCGCTGTCTGCAGCCTCGCCTGGATCGGATCTTGGATCGCGTCGGTTGACGTCGCCACGCTGCGCCGGCATGCCGGCCGACCCCCGCGCGCCCGCATGAAGGCGCCCGGCGTCGGGGTGGCGGCGGCGGTGCTGGCTGGCGAGCGGGTGCTGCTGGTTCGGCGGGGCGGGCCGCCGGCGGCCGGGCGCTGGGCCCTGCCGGGCGGGCGGCTCGAGCTGGGCGAGCGGCTGGAGGCGGCGCTGAAGCGCGAGCTGCGCGAGGAATGCGCGCTCGAGATCGAGCCCATGGGCCTGCTCGAGCTGGTCGAGGCGATCCAGCCGGCCGGGACGGGGGATGGCGACGGCTATCACTGGCTCGTGGTGACCTACCTGGCCCGGCTGGCCGGACACCCGCCCGGCGCGCCGCCGCCCGCGCCGCGCGCCGGCGACGACGCGCGGGAGGCGGCCTGGTTCGACCCGGAGGCACTGAAGGCGCTGGCCCCGGCCGAAACGGTGCCGGGCTTGCTGGCGCTGGTCGAGCGCGCTCGCGCGCTCAGGCCTGCGCCGCGGGATGCCCCGGCAGGATCGTGCGCCAGTCGGGAATGCTGAGGGCGAAGGGGTCGTCGGCCCGGCAGTAGAAGGGGCCGCCCATGCGCGCCACGGCTCCCAGACCGGCCTGGTCCACCTTGAAGTCCTGCACCAGGTCCTCGCGCACGTGCCAGCGCAGCACCTGGGCCACGAAGAGCGTGCTCAGGCGGGGCGGCTCGCCGAGGTCGACGGCGTGCAGCACCCGGCACTCGATCTGCACCGGCGACTCGGCGATGCGCGGGGGGGCCACGGCTTCGCTGGGCAGCGTCGCCAGGCCCAGCAGCTCGATCTCGTTGACATCGGGCGGGAAGTCGGCCGCGCTGATGTTCATGCGCTCGACCAGGTCGGCGGTGACCAGGTTGACCACGAACTCGCCGCTGGCGGCGATGTTGGCCCGGCTGTCCTTGGGCTGGTCGCCGCGACTGCCGATGCTGATGGCCAGCGCCGGGACATAGCTGTGACAGCCCATGAAGTAGCTGAAGGGCGCCAGGTTGGCCTGCCCCTGGGCATCGAGGCTGGTGGTCCAGGCGATGGGCCGCGGCACGATGGTGCCGATCGACAGCTTGTGGCGCTGGGCCGGCTCGAGCCGGGCGGGATCGAAGCTGGTGAAGGGCATGACGGGCATCCTCAGGAGGCGGCCGGCGCGTCCGGCTGGATCAGGCGGGCCGGGCCGGCGGCGCGGTTGTGCAGGTAGGTCTCGACCATGTCCAGCCGGCGTAGCTCGGTCTCGAGCTGATCGGCGTGGCGGGCCTCGCAGAGCAGGTGGACGTTGGGACCGGCGTCGAGCGTGAACCAGACCGGCAGGCCGGCGTCGCGCCAGGCCCGGACCTGGTGCAGCAGGGCCAGGGTCTCGGGCGACCAGTAGAGCGCCGGCGGGTCGCCGGTCATCGCGATGGCGTGCAGGGCGATGGCCTCCCGCTCGACGGCCGGCCCGAAGCGGGCCATGTCGCGGTCCATCAGGGCCTGGTGGATGGCCTGGTAGTCGTCCGGGCTGTGCGCGATGCGGGCGGCGAAGAAGGGGCTGCGCGTGGCGGCGTCGTGGCCGCCGGTCGAGCCGAGCTGCTTGTGCTGGCGGCTGACGATGGCCACGATGTCGCGCAGGTCCCAGTGCTCGGCCGGCGCGACGGTCTCGGCGTAGGACTCGGCGTCCTCGGCCGCGGCGCGCCAGGTGACGAAGCCGCCGGGGATCGAGCGGGCCGCCGAGCCCGAGCCGCGCCGGGCCAGGCAGCTCAGCTCGCGCTCGCTCGGCGAGAGCCCGGCGGCGGCGCAGGCGGCCAGGGTCAAGGCAGCGAAGGCCGAGGCCGAGGAGGCGATGCCGGTGCCCATCGGGAAGCTGTTGGCCGAGGCAACGCTGGCCCGGGTCTGGATGCCGGCCCGCTCGCGCACCAGGTCGAGCTGCCGGCTGACGCGGGCCAGGGCCGGCCCGATGTGGGCGTTGCCGTCGATGCTCAGGTGGTCCGAGGCCAGGGCCGGGTCGAACGAGACCGTGGTCGTGGTGTGGGCCGCGCTGAGGTTCATCGACAGGCTGTCGTTGTAGGGCAGCCGCAGGTCGCCGACCAGGTTGCCCCAGTACTTGACGAAGGCGATGTTGGAGTGTGCCAGGGCGCTGGCTTCGGCGGGCCGGTTCATCGGGGGCTCCAGTGCGGCGCTGCGGGTCTCGGGCGCGCGCTGGCCGGGACCGGCAGCCGGTCGCGCGGGCGACAGCGCTGTCGCGACCCGGATTCTAGCATGCCGGGCTTCGCGGTCGGGACTGGTATAGAATGGGCGCCATGAACGCAGCGCGGGTCTTTCTCAAGCTCGGCGGGGCGCTCCTGACCGAGAAGGACGGCCGCGAGGCCCTGCGGCCGGCGCTGCTGCAGCGCCTGGCCGACGAGATCGCCGCCTGGCCCGGCGCCCGGCGCGGTCAGCTCGTGCTGGGGCATGGCAGCGGTTCCTTCGCTCACGTCGCCGTGGCCGAGACCGGCTTCCTGGATCGGCCGGGCCAGGCCCTGTCGCTGGCCCGGGTCGCCGCCGCGGCGGCGCGCCTCGATCGCTTCGTGGTGGCGGCGCTGCTGGACCGCGACCTGCCGGCCCTGCCGGTGCCCGGCAGCCTGCTGGCCGTCTGTGCCGCCGGCCAGGTCGAGCGCGTCCGCGACGACCTGGTGGCCGAGCTCCTGGGCAGCGGCCTGCTGCCGGTGATCTACGGCGACGCGGCGCCGGACCGCCTCCGCGGCGGGGCCATCGCCAGCACCGAGCCCCTGCTGGCCGGCCTGGCCAACGCGCTCGCGCCCGACCGCATCGTGCTGGCCACCGACGTCGACGGCGTCTACGATCGCGACCCGCATGCCGGCGGCGCGCGGCGCCTGCCGCGGATCAGGCCCTCCGATCGGGGCGCGCTGAGCGAGGCCTTGAGCGGGGCGCGGGCGGGCGCCACCGACGTCACCGGCGGCATGGCCAGCAAGGTGGCCTGGATGCTCGACCTGGTCGAGGCCCGGCCGGGCCTCGAGGTGCGCATCCTCTCGGGACTGCGCCCCGGGGCGGTGGCCGCGGCGCTGGCGGGCGCGCCCGAGGCCGGTGGGACGCTGATCACGGCCGACTAGCAGGCCGCCCCGGCGCGTCGGTTCGGGCGGGACGGGTCGGCGGCGCGGTCTGGACCTGGCCGACCCGTGGATGGAGGGCAGGACCTGGCGCTAGGCCGGGCCGCCCGGCGCGCCGGGCGCAGCCGAGACCCTGTCCGCATCCGCGTCCGCGCCGGTGGCCGACAGATCGACCTGGATCAGGTCGACCGCGCCGGCGCCGATCAGGGCGGCCCTGACCGCCGCCGCGCCGTCGGCGTCGACCAGCGCGATGATCGCGCCGCCCCCGCCCGAGCCGGCCAGCTTGGCGCCGCGGGCGCCGGCCCCGCGGGCCGCCGCCACCAGGGCGTCCAGCTCGGGGGTCGAGACGCGCATCGCCTGCAGGATCAGGTGGTCCAGGTCCATCAGGCGGCCCAGGCGGCTGGCGTTGCCGCGGGCGATGGCGGTGGCCGCGTCGTCCACCAGCTGGCCGATCCGGGCGAACCAGCCGGCATAGGTGCCCGGCCGTGCCTCGCTGGCCTCGCGGACCCGGGCCACCAGCTCGGACGTGGCGCCGCGCCGGCCGCTGTCCGCGACGAGGAAGCAGAGCGGCGCGCCGACCACGAGCGGCTCGGCGCGACCCTGCTGGAAGCGGATCGGGCGGCCGAAGGCGACCACCGTGTTGTCGATGCCGCTGGGCCGGCCATGGGCACGGCGCTCGCCTTCGAGGGCCAGGTCGGCCACCGTCTGTGCATCCCAATCCTGCTCGGCGGCCGCTCCGACCGCGCGCACGACCGCCGCTGCCACTGCCGCGCTGGAGCCCAGGCCGCGTCCGCTGGGCACCTGGCTGGTCAGCTCGATGCGCCAGGGCGTGCGCTCGGTGCGGCCCGCGTAGCGCAGGGCGGCGCGCGCCGCGGCCGCCAGGGGCTCGTCGTCCGCGGCCGCCAGCAGATCGAGCTCGAGCGGCGGCCGGGACTCGGCGCTGGGGAATTGGGCCAGCAGCCGCGTCGGGCCGGCCGCGATCGCGAAGACCCGGGCCCGGGCCTCGAGGCCCGGCACGGGCAGCGCGATGGCGGGCTGGCCGTAGACGACGGCATGCTCGCCGACGAGGATGACCTTGGCCGGCGCCCGGCCTTCGCCGAGGAGGGTCTCGGACATCTCCAGCTCCATCGCGGACGCCGCCGGGCTCGCGGCCGAGCGGCCGCCGCCCATCTGGGCAGGCGGCCCGGGCTCGCTCATGCGGCCTCCCGTGCTTGCGGCGTGTTGGGGCGGATCGGCACGTAGGCCCGACAGTATACCGGGATGCGGGCGCGTCGCAAGGCATTCGCGGCGGCCGGGACGGCCGGCAGCCCGGGTAGCGCCGCGCTGGCCCGGCGCGAGCGGCTAGCGTACAATGCGCCCTCGCTGGGCGGCGCCTTCGGCAGTGCTCGCCCTCGGAAGCCAGCGATGGAGTCGCGCCATGGAGACACCGACCACGCAGGGCCGGAACGGCAGCTCGAGCGAGCCCGCGGGCGGCGAGAGCCCGCGCCTGGTCTACCTCGACTGCAGCGCCACGACGCCGGTGGCGCCCGAGGTGCTGGAAGCGATGCTGCCCTTCTTCACCGAGCGCTTCGCGAACGCATCGGGTGCCTACGCGATGGGCCGTCAGGCTCGGGTGGCGCTGGAGACGGCGCGGTCGCGGATGGCCGGGCTGCTCGGCTGCGCGCCGAGCGAGCTGGTCATCACCTCCGGGGGCAGCGAGAGCGACAACCTGGCCCTGCGCGGCGCGGCGCATGCGCTGCGCGAGGCGGGGCGGGGCCAGCACCTGATCACCAGCCCGATCGAGCACGAGGCGATCCTGGCCACCTGCCACCAGCTGGCCGACATGGAGGGCTTCGCGCTGACCGTGCTGCCGGTGGATGCGCAGGGCCGCGTCGACCCGGTCGACGTGCTGGCCGCGCTGCGCCCGGACACCAGCCTGGTCAGCATCATGATGGCCAACAACGAGGTCGGCACGCTGCAGCCCATCGCCGAGATCGGGGCCGAGCTGCGCGCGCGGGGGATCGTCTTCCACACCGATGCGGTCCAAGCCGGCGCCTGGTGCGACCTCGACGTCGAGCGCCTGGGCGTCGACCTGATGAGCCTCTCGGCCCACAAGTTCTATGGCCCCAAGGGCGTCGGACTGCTCTACGTTCGGAGCGGCACGCCGATCCATTGCGTGCAGACCGGCGGCGGGCACGAGCAGGGGCTGCGCTCGGGCACCGAGAACGTGGCCGGGGCGGTCGGCATGTCCCTGGCGCTGGAGCTGGCGCAGTCCCAGCGCGAGGCGGTCTGCGCCCGGGCGGCCGGCCTGCGCGACCGTCTGATCGAGGCCCTGCTGGCCCTGCCCGGCCTGCAGCTGACCGGACACCCGACCGACCGGATTCCGGGCCATGCCTCCTTCTGCGTCGAGGGCGCGCCGGCCGACGCCCTGCTCCTGGGCATGGACATGCACGGCATCTGCGCTTCGAGCGGCTCGGCCTGCTCGGCCGGCAAGCTGCATGCCTCGCACGTGCTGACGGCCATGGGCGTGCCGGAGGCGCTGGCGCACGGGGCGCTGCGCTTCAGCCTGGGCCGCTACACCAGCCAGGCGGACATCGACTACACGGTCGAGGTGCTGCGGCCGCTGATCGAGCGCTTGCGCCGGCTCTCGGTGCTCGCGGCCGAGGCGACGACCGTCTAGGCCGGCTCGGTCCAGCCCCAGGCGCCGGGGGCGTTGACTCGCCGGGCGCGCCTCTTATAATACCGGGCGGCCACCCGAGGGGCGGGGCGCTCGGGCAGGACCCCGGCCCGCCGTCCGAGCCGGCCGACCAACGCGCACACCGTGAACCACGCGAGGCACAGCCATGTCCGACAACAACGGCCCGCTCTACCGGACGCCGACGCTCGATCCCGACGTGCTCGAGCAATGGTCCAGCTACGTCGAGCGCTTCGAGAACGACAGCGACTTCATCGCCCAGCAGGTCGAGCAGGGCGTGATGGTCACCACCCTCGATCGCCTGGTGGGCATGCTGGACGGCGTCTACAACTGGGGCCGGCGTTCCAGCATCTGGCCGCTCGGCTTCGGTCTGGCCTGCTGCGCCATCGAGATGATCGCGACCTTCGCCGGCCGCTACGACCTGGACCGCTTCGGCGCGGCGCTGGTGCGCGCCTCGCCCCGGCAGGCCGACCTGATGATCGTCTCCGGCACCGTCACCAAGAAGATGCTGCCGCAGATCGTGCGGCTCTGGAACCAGATGCCCGAGCCCCGCTACTGCATCGCCATGGGCGCCTGCGCCACCGGCGGCGGTCCCTTCAAGGAGGGCTACAACGTCGTCTCGGGCATCGACAAGTACATCCCGGTCGACGTCTACGTGCCGGGCTGCCCGCCCACGCCGCAGGCCTTGATCCACGGCGTCATGACCTTGCAGCGCAAGATCGACGGCCAGAGCATCCGCGACCTGTCCTGGTACCGCCGCGGCGAGGTCGAGGAGATCCCGGTGCCGGTGCTGGGAGCCGACCTGATCGACCTGCGTCGGCTGCCCGAGATCCGGGGCCAGCTGACCCCGGTCGCCGCCGAGGGCGATGGAGCCGGCGAGGCCGGCCCGGCCGCCGAGCCCGCCGTCGAAGCTGTCGCCGACGACACCGAAGCCTGATCGATGCCGCGGGGTGAGCCCCGTGACCGCGCCAAGCGAGAGAGTGCAGCCCATGACGATCCAGACGGATGTCGAGACCGCCGTCCTGCCGGCCGAGCGGGCGGCCCGCGCCGCCACGCGCTTCGGCGAGAAGGTGCGGGTCGACGACGAAGGCGCGTGGGTGGTCGAGGCGGCTTCCCTGCCCGAGGTGGCCCGCGCGCTGCGCGACGACTTCGCCCTCGACTACCTGATCAACCTGACCTGCGTCGACTGGCCCGACCGCTTCGAGACGGTCTACCACATGGCGTCGATCCAGGGCGGACCGCCGCTCTGCCTCAAGGTCGCGGCCGACAAGGCCAAGCCGATCGTGCCCAGCCTGACCGGCGTCTTCGCCGGCGCGGATTTCCAGGAGCGCGAGGTCTACGACATGTTCGGCGTGCGCTTCGCGGGGCACCCGAACCTGCGGCGGATCCTGATGTGGGAGGGCTTCGCCGGCTACCCGCTGCGCAAGGACTGGCGCGAGGCCTACTACGAGGACGACAACAAGCCGCTCAAGAGCCGTTGGCCCGAGGGCGACTTCTTCTTCGGCGAGGACAAGATCGCCGACTGGGACGACAACATCAAGTACCCGTCGGGCTACCAGGCCGAGGGCGTCGAGAGCTCGCGGGCCGACGACAACATCGTGGTGCTCGACGCCGACGAGCTGCACCGCGCGCCGAGCGGCAGCGAGCGCCTGATCGTCAACATGGGCCCGCAGCACCCGTCGACCCACGGCGTCTTCCAGATGCGCCTGACCCTCGACGGCGAGACCGTGGTCGACCTGCAGCCCGTGATGGGCTACATGCACCGCAACCACGAGAAGATCGGCGAGCGCAACCTCTGGCTGGGCAACATGCCCTTCACCGACCGGCTGGACTACCTGGCCCAGCTGGGCAACGAGTGGGGCTACGCGCTGACGGTCGAGAAGCTGATGGGCCTCGAGGTGCCCGAGCGGGCCGAGTACATCCGGGTGATCCTGGCCGAGCTCAACCGGATCCAGAGCCACTTCTGGAGCATCACCTTCCTGCTCAACGACATCGGCGCCTTCTTCACGCCCATGATGTACGCCATCGAGGAGCGCGAGCTGATCCTCGACCTCTTCGAGATGGCCACCGGCTCGCGCCTGATGTGCAACTACATGCGCTTCGGCGGCCTGGCCTACGACCTGCCGGAGGAGTTCCTGACGATGGCGCAGACGCTGGTCGACGACCGGCTCGAGCGCGCCATCGACGAGATGGACGCCTACCTGTCGGGCAACGAGATCGTGCTCGAGCGCATGCAGGGCGTCGGCGTCCTGCCGCCCGACATGGCGATCAACTTCTCGACCTCCGGGCCGGTGCTGCGCGCCTCGGGCGTGCCCTACGACGTGCGGCGGGCCGAGCCTTACGGCGTCTACGATCGCTTCGACTGGGATGTCGTCACCCGGCCCGAGGGCGATGTCTTTGCCCGCTACATGGTCCGCGTCGGCGAGATGCGGCAGAGCCTGCGCATCCTCAAGCAGGCGCTGCGCGACCTGCCCGGCGGCGAGATCATGGGCGGCAAGAAGGCCTGGCAGATCCGCGTCCCGGCCGGCCAGGCCTACGGCCGGGTCGAGAACCCGCGGGGTGAGCTGGGCTTCTACTGCGTCAGCGACGGCAAGGCCAACCCTTACCGCTATCACGTCAAGTCGCCCTGCTTCGTCAACCTGACGGCCTTGGCCGAGATGACCAAGGGGCACAAGGTGGCCGACACGGTCGCCATCCTCGGCTCGATCGACATCGTGCTGGGCGAGGTGGACCGCTAGGCGGTCCCGATCCATTCGACTGCAGGGCAAGGAGCGAAGCACATGGCCTTTGGGCGCGAAGCCTTGCGCGGCATGGGCATCACCATCCGCCGATTCTATTCCACCTACCGCCACGGCCTGAACCTGCAGCCTTCGGCGGCCGGCGATCTGCCGGCGCCGGCCGAGGCTCGGAACACCAAGGTGCCGGCCGGCATGCCGACCCGCGTCGGCGGCCTGGCGACCGTGCAGTACCCGGAGCAGAAGCTGCCGGTTCCCGAGCGCTTCCGCTACATCCCCTTCCTGGTCTACGACGAGGAGCCGGATCACGAGCGGGCCGACTTCGACGGCGTGCGCTGCACCGCCTGCGGCATCTGCGCCAAGGTCTGCCCGCCGCAGTGCATCTGGATCGTGCAGGGCAAGGGCGAGGACGGCAAGGCACGGCCGGTGTCCAGCGAGTTCTACATCGACGCCTCGATCTGCATGAGCTGCGGCTTCTGTGCCGAGTACTGCCCCTTCGACGCGATCAAGATGGATCACGACTACGAGTTCTCGAGCTACGAGCGCCACGAGAGCTGGGTCTTCGACCTGCAGGAGCTGCTGCATCCGGTGGCCTACCACGCGGCGCTTCACCCCAGCGACTACGCCCGCGAGGCGGCCGAGGAGCGCGCCAAGGCCGAGGCCCGTGCCGCGAAGGAGGCCGCCAAGGCCGCCAAGGCGGCCGCCGCGGCGGGAGGCGAGGCCGGATGACGCCGGGCGCGCCGCGACGGCTGCCGGCTGAGGGCCGCGCATGAGCGCGGCCTACCTGCCCCTGCTGATCCTGGGGCTCATGGGCTTGGGCCTGGGTCTGGCGGTCTACGCGTTGACCTTCCTGATCGGGCCGCGCAAGCCCTCGCCGGTCAAGGACTCGACCTACGAGAGCGGCCTGAGCCCGATCGGCGCCTCGCGACGGCGCATCCCGGTGCGCTTCTACCTGATCGCGACGCTGTTCATCCTCTTCGACATCGAGGTCATCTACCTCTTCCCCTACGCCAGCCGCTTCCAGTCGCTGGCGCGGCCCGTCGCCGAAGGCGGGATGGGCCCGGCGGCGCTGGCCTCGGTCGGCCTCTTCGTGGGGGTCCTGCTCCTGGGCTTCGTCTACGTCTGGCGCAAGGGGGCCCTGGAGTGGGAGTAGGTCCCGGACCCAGCCACCCGAAGCCGCGATGCAGGCCGACCCATAGGAGCTTCACATGGCGGTGATGAACCCGGAGGCCAACCGCGGCATCCTGCAACCCCAGGCGATCCTGACGCCCGAGCAGCTGGCGGCCGGCAGGACCGGCGAGTCCGGCATCGTGGTGACCTCGCTCGAGAAGGCGGTCGGCTGGGCGCGCACGCGCTCGATGTGGCCGGCGCTGTTCGGGCTGGCCTGCTGCGCCATCGAGATGATGCACACCCAGACGGCGCGCACCGACATGTCGCGTTACGGCATGGAGCTGATGCGCGCCAGCCCGCGTCAGAGCGATCTGATCATCGTGGCCGGGCGTCTCAGCCGCAAGATGGCGCCGGTCATCCGCAAGATCTACGACCAGATGCCCGAGCCCAAGTGGGTCATCTCGATGGGCGACTGCGCCTCCTGCGGCGGGGTCTTCAACAACTACGCCCTGGTGCAGGGCTGCGACGAGGTGATCCCGGTCGACGTCTACGTCGCCGGCTGCCCGCCACGCCCCGAGGCCCTGATGCACGGCATCCTCAAGCTGCACGAGAAGGTCCGCGCCGAAGGCATCGACGGCTGGAACGACCGCGGCGGCGGCTTCGGGATCACGGTGGGTTAGCATGAGCGAGCACGGAATCCTCGAGGGTCTGTCCGGGCCGCCGCCGACGCCGGCGGTGTCGCGGGCCGCGACGGCCGATCTGAGCGCGCTGGCCGAACGGTTGGGCGAGCGCCTGCTGGCCTCCGACGACGGCGCCGGCCGGCGTGAGCCGACCGGCCTGGTCGATCGGGCCGCCATCGTCGAGGCCGCCCGCTTCCTGAAGGAGGCGCGCGGCTACCAGTTCCTGCGCTCGGTGACGGCGGTCGACTACCTCGGCAGCGAGCCGCGCTTCCAGGTGGTCTACCACTTCACGGCCATCCCGGCCGCCGCCCTGGCCGGCGACGCCCGGGCCAGCGCCGCGGACCCGACCCGCCTGCTCTGCCTCAAGGCGCCGCTGCCGGCCGAGGACCCGGTCATCGACACGCTCACGGGGCTCTACCCGACCGCCAACTGGCACGAGCGGGAGACCTACGACCTCTTCGGCATCGAGTTCGCCGGCCACCCCGACCTGCGGCGCATCCTGCTGCCCAACGACTACGAGGGCTTCCCGCTGCGCAAGGACCATCCGCAGAAGTACGAGGAGATCGCCTTCTCCTTCAATCAGGACGAGGTCTACGCCAGCAAGCCCTTCGCCAAGGAATGAGAGCCGTGGACGACCTCGAGCTCATCCAGCCGCCACCGGCGCCCAGCCGGCCCCTGCCGCCCACCGAGCCGGTGGTCGACGAGCCGATGGTGCTCAACATCGGCCCGCACCACCCGAGCACCCACGGCGTGCTGCGGGTCGTCGCCCAGCTCGACGGCGAGCGCATCGTCTCGGCCACGCCGGACATCGGCTACCTGCACACCGGCATCGAGAAGACCTTCGAGGGCAAGACCTACGTCAAGGGCACCACCCTGGCGCCCCGGATGAGCTACCTCTCGCCGATCCACAACAACCTGGCCTACGTGCTCGCCGTCGAGAAGCTCCTCGACGTCGAGGTGCCCGAGCGGGCCACCGTCGTCCGGGTGATCCTGGCCGAGCTGGACCGCATGGCCAGCCACCTGGTCTATCTGGGCATCCATGCCCTGGACCTGGGCGCCAGCTCCCTGATGCTCTACACCTTCCGCGAGCGCGAGAGCATCCTCGACCTGATGGAGATGACCGGCGGCGCGCGGATGTTCCCCAGCTACATCCGGCCCGGCGGCCTGGCGATGGACCTGCCCGAGGGCTTCGAGGCGGCGGTGGGCGAGATCCTCGATCGCATGCCGAGCGCGATCGACGAGTACGAGACGCTGCTGACCAAGAACCCCTTCTGGCGCGAGCGGACCATGGGCGTGGCCCGGCTCTCGGCCGAGGACGCCATCGCCTTCGGCGCCACCGGCTGGCTCTTGCGCGCGGCCGGCATCGCCTACGACCTGCGCAAGGCGGTGCCCTACTGCGGCTACGAGAGCTACGACTTCGAGGTGCCCGTCCGGCACGAGGCGGATGCCTACGCACGCTACCTGGTGCGCGTGGCCGAGATCCGCGAGGCGGTCAAGATCGCCCGCCAGGCCCTGTCGCGCCTGCCCGGCGGCGCCTGGATGACCAGCGACCGCAAGGTGGCCCCGCCGCCCAAGCAGGAGCTGGCCGACAGCATGGAGGCGGTGATCCACCACTTCAAGCTCTGGACCGAGGGCTTCAAGCCGGCGCCCGGCGAGGCCTACGTCGGGGTCGAGGCGCCCCGCGGCGAGCTGGGCATGTACGTCGTCTCGGACGGCTCCGGCCGGCCCTGGCGGGTGCACATGCGCTCGCCGAGCTTCACCCAGCTCCAGGCCCTCGAGACGATGGTGAAGGGCGGCCTGCTGGCCGACCTCGTCACCGGCGTCGCCAACCTCGACCCGGTCCTGGGCGAGGTCGACCGCTAGGCGCATGACCATGGATACCCTGCAACGACGCTTCCCGGAAGAGATCAAGGCCGCCGTCGCCCGCTACCCGGCGGGCCGGCAGGCCTCGGCCGTCATCAGCCTGCTGTACCTGGCCCAGGCCGCCTACGGGCAGCTGGACAAGGACGCCATCGACGAGGTGGCGTCCGTCCTCGAGATGGATCCGACCCAGGTGCGCGGCGTGGCCGGCTTCTACTCGCTGTTCTTCGAACGGCCGCATGGCGGCTACGTGGTGCAGTACTGCAACGACCTGCCCTGCGCCTTGCGTGGCGCCGAGGACTTCCTGCCGGTGCTCGAGGAGAAGCTCGGCTGCAAGGCGGGCGAGACCAGCGCCGACGGGCTCTTCACGCTCGAGTGCGTGATGTGCCTGGCCGCCTGCGACCGGGCGCCGATGATGCAGGTCAACCTGGAGTACTTCCACGATCTGGATGCCGCGACCCTCGACGGCCTGCTGGCCGAGCTGCGCGCCCGAGCCGCGGAGGATCCGCCGCGCCGGGCGCCCTTCGGCTTCGGGCCGCCGAGCGAGATGGCCGGCGCGGCGCCGGCCACCGGCGCCAACCCGGCCGGGTCCGGCCCCACGGGTCAGGGAGGCTGAGATGCCCGAACAGCACGTCGTCCTGCGCAACCGCGAGATCCCGGGCCTGGCGCGCCTGGATGTCTACGTCGCCCATGGCGGCTATGCCCAGCTGAAGCGCGCCGTCACCGAGATGCAGCCGGCCGAGGTCATCGACCTCGTCAAGGCCTCGGGGCTGCGCGGCCGCGGCGGCGCCGGCTTCCCGACCGGCCTGAAGTGGTCCTTCGTGCCGCGGGACCTGTATCCGAAGTACATCGTGGTCAACAACGACGAGTCCGAGCCGGGCACCTTCAAGGATCACGAGATCACGCTCGAGAACCCGCACCAGGTGATCGAGGGCGCGGCCATCGCGGCCTACGCGGTCGGCGCCGAGACGGTCTTCATCTACTGCCGCGGCGAGTTCTGGCAGGAGATGGACGTCCTGCGCGCCGCCGTGGCCGAGGCCCGCGCGGCCGGCCACATCGGCCCGAACCTGCACGGCAGCGGCTACGGCGTCGAGGTGCAGGTCTCGCCCGGCGCCGGCGCCTACATCTGCGGCGAGGAGACGGCCCTGCTCAGCTCGCTCGAGGGCGAGCTGGGCCAGCCGCGGCTGAAGCCGCCCTTCCCGGCGGTGGCCGGCCTCTACGCCAAGCCGACGGTGGTGAACAACACCGAGACCCTGGCCAACGTGCCCGCCATCCTCGAGCACGGCGCCGATTGGTTCAAGTCCATCGGCACCGAGAAGAGCCCGGGCACCAAGATCTGCTGCGTCTCGGGCCACGTCGAGCGGCCGGGCAACTACGAGATTCCGCTGGGCACGTCCTGGGACGAGCTGCTGGCCATGGCCGGCGGGGTCTGGAAGGGCCGCCGGCTCAAGGCGGTCCTGCCCGCCGGTGCCTCGGCGCCGGTGCTGGCCGCCGAGCAGATGCCGGGACTGGCGCTCGACTGGGAGTCGGTGGCGGCCACCGGCAGCATCCTGGGCTCGGCCTCCTTCATCGTCATGGACGAGACGGTCAACATGGCCTGGGTGGCCAAGAAGACCATCGCCTTCTTCAAGCACGAGAGCTGCGGCAAGTGCTCGCCCTGTCGCGAGGGCACCTGGTGGCTGAAGCACCTGACGGCCCGCATCGCGGCCGGCGAGGCCGGTCCCGATGACGTGGCGCTGGTGACCCAGGTGGTCGACCAGATGGAGGGCAAGTGCTTCTGTCCGCTGGGCGAGTTCGCCCAGAGCGTGCCGCGCTCGACCATCGAGCGCTTCGCGGCCGACTACGCCGAGCGCAGCGCGGCCCCGGCGCCCGCCGCGGCCGACTGACACCCCTTTCGCGCACGACCCCACGGATGACCGATGGCTGAGAACAAGCTCGTCACGATCCACGTCGACGGCCGTGCCGTCGAGGTGCCGGCCGGCACCAGCGTGGTCGACGCCGCCCACCAGGCCGGCGTCGAGATCCCCATCTTCTGCCACCATCCGCGGCTCGAGCCGGTGGGCATGTGCCGCATGTGCCTGGTCGACGTCGGCACGCCGGCGATCGATCGCGCGACGGGCCAGCCCGAGCTGGACGAGGCCGGCGAGCCGGTCATCCGCTTCTTCCCGAAGCTGCAGGCCGGCTGCACCATGCGCGCCAGCGAGGGCATGGTCGTGCGCACCGAGACCGAGGCGGTGGCCGAGGCGCGCCGCTCGGTGCTCGAGTTCCTGCTCACCAGCCATCCGCTGGACTGCCCGGTCTGCGACAAGGGCGGCGAATGCCCGCTGCAGAACCTGACCATGCGCTACGGCCCCGGCCAGAGCCGCTTCACCTGGGGCGAGAAGTATCACTTCCCCAAGCCGGTGCCCATCGGGCCGCTGATCGCCCTGGATCGCGAGCGCTGCGTGCTCTGCGCCCGCTGCATCCGCTTCGAGGACGAGATCGCCGGCGACAACGTGCTGGGCTTCGAGAATCGCGGCCGGGGCATGGAGGTGGTCTCCTTCTCCGACCCGGCCTTCGACAGCTACTTCTCGGGCAACACCTCCGACATCTGCCCGGTCGGCGCGCTGACCACCAAGGACTTCCGCTTCGAAGCCCGCGCCTGGGAGCTGGTCGGCCAGCCCAGCGTCTGCAACCACTGCCCGGTCGGCTGCAACACCATGGTCGACGGCCGCTTCGGCCAGATCGAACGGGTCATGCCGCGCGAGAACGCCGCGGTCAACGAGATCTGGCTCTGCGACAAGGGCCGCTTCGCCCACCACTTCGCCAGCGACTCGGCGCGCCTCGAGCAGCCCCTGGTGCGCCGGGACGGCGAGCTGGTCGAGGCCAGCTGGGACGAGGCGCTGGGCCATGTCGCCGAGCGCCTGGCGGCCCTGGTCGCCGAGCAGGGCGCCGGCGCCGTCGGCGGCATCGCCGGCGGATCGCTGGCCAACGAGGACCTCTACCTCTTCGGCCGCTTCCTGCGCAGCGTGATCGGCTCGAACCACGTCGACCATCGGCCGGCCCTGCTGCGCGACGACCTCATCGCGCGGGCCGGCCTGGTCGGCGAGGCGCGCCTGACCGAGCTGGGCGCCGGCGACACCGTGGTCGTGGCCGGCCTGGACGTCGAGGAGGAGGCGCCGGTGCTGTTCTTGAACCTGCGCAAGGCCTTGCGCCGCGGCGCGCGGGTCCTGATCCTCGCCGGCCGGCCCCAGAAGCTGGATGCCGAGGCCAGCTTGAGCCTGCGCTACCAGCCGGTGGCCAAGGATTCGCTGCTGGCCGGCCTGCTGCACGCCGTGCTGGCTGCGGGCGAGGCCTCGAGCGCCGATACGCCGGCCCGGACCGAGCTGGCCCAGGCGCTCGCGGGCTACGACGCCGAACGGCTGGGCCAACAGCACCCGGTGCGCGCCGAGGACCTGAGCGCGGCTGCCGCGGCCATCGTCGGCGCCGAGCGGCTCGTCGTCTGCTTCGGCCGCGAGCTGGCCGAGGCCGGCCTGGCGCCGGCCCTCGAGGCCCTGGTGGCCGCGGCGGGCAAGGCCGGCCAGGAGGGCAGCGGCCTGCTGGCCGTCGGCCCGCAGGCCAACAGCCAGGGCGCGGCCGACATGGGCGTGCTGCCGGGCTGGCTGCCCGGGTACGGCCGGGTCGACGATCCGGCGGCGCGGGCCGCGCTGGCCGAGCACTGGCCGGCCGAGCCGCCCGCCGAGCCGGGCATGCATGCCGAGAGCATGCTGGCGGGCGGCGTCAAGGCGCTCTACGTCATGGGCAGCGATCCGGCCGGCGACGACCCGCGCTTCGCCGAGGCCCTGGGCCGGCTGGACTTCCTGGTGGTGCAGGAGCTCTTCCTGACGCCGACGGCGGCCCTGGCCGACGTGGTGCTGCCGGCCCGATCGAGCCTGGAGCGCGCCGGCAGCTTCACCAGCCTGAGCCGCCGCGTGCAGCGCTTCCACCCGACCTGCGACCCGGTGGGCGCCTCGCGCCCGGACTGGGAGATCCTGCGCGACCTGGGCCTGCGCATGGGCGCCACCGAGCCCTATGCCAGCGTCTCGGACGTCTTCGACGAGATCGCGCGCGTCGCGCCCGGCCATGCCGGCCTCGACTACGCCAGCCTGGGCGCGGCGCCTGCCGCGGCCCCGACCGACATCCTCCTGCCCTTCGCGCCGCAGACCGAGGCGCGATCGGTCAGCTACGAGGGCACGGCCTACCGCGCCGGCGCCGGCGCCGGCCGCTGTTGGGCGGTGCGCGAGGCTTCGGCCGACTCGGCCCTGGCCTGGCGGCCCGCCGGCAGCGAGGCCGCGCCGAGCCTGGCCGAGGGGCAGCTGCTGCTGGTGACCACCCGGCGGCTCTACGACGCCGGTCGCATGCTATCGGCCTCGCTGGTCATGCAGCCCCTGATCCCGCTGCCGCTGGTCGAGATCGGGGTCTTCGACGCCGCCGCGCGAGGCCTGGGCCAGGGCGATCGGGTGCGGGTCACCGGGCCGGCCGGCAGCGTGGTCGCCCGGCTCGAGATCGTCGACGGGCTGACGCCGGGCCTGTTGCAGGCGCCCGAGGGCCTGGCCTGGTCGCTGCCGGTGCGGGCCCTGACGCGCGGTCGCCCGATGGCCGGGGTGACGCTCGAGCGGCTGGACGAGGCCGGGGAGGCGCGGAAATGAGCGGGATCGAGATCCTCGAGGTCAGCCTGATCAGCGCGGCGGTCATCGGCGCGCTGCTGACCGGCTTCGCCTACGCCACCTGGTTCGAGCGCAAGGTCATCGCGCGCATGCAGGCCCGCCTGGGACCGAACAAGGCCGGCCCGGCCGGGCTGCTCCTGCCCGCGGCCGACGGGGTGAAGCTGATCTTCAAGGAGAACGTCATCCCGGCGGCGGTCGACAAGGGCATGTACTTCCTGGCGCCCTTGATCAGCATGATCGTGGCCCTGCTGGCCTTCGCGGTGATCCCGCTGGGCGATCCGATCCAGGTGCCCTGGCGCGAAGGCCTGATGCGCCTGGGCATCGCCGACTTCAACGTGGCCCTGCTCTACGTGCTGGGCGTGAGCTCCTTCGCCGTCTACGGCATCTCGCTGGCCGGCTGGGCCTCCAACAACAAGTACGCGCTGATCGGCGGCATGCGCAGCGCGGCCCAGATGATCAGCTACGAGCTGGCCATGGGCATCAGCCTGCTGGGCGTGGTGATGATCGTCGGCTCGATGTCGGTCACCGACATCGTCCTGTGGCAGAAGTCGCATGTCTGGTTGATCCTGGTGCAGCCGCTGGGCTTCGTGATCTACGCCATCACCGCCCTGGCCGAGACCAACCGCGCGCCCTTCGACATGCCCGAGGCCGAGCAGGAGCTGATCGCCGGCTACCACGTCGAGTACACCGGCATGCGCTTCGCGCTCTTCTTCCAGGCGGAGTACATCAACATGCTGACGGTCAGCGCCCTGGGCGCCAGCCTCTTCCTGGGCGGCTACGCGCTGCCCTTCGTCGAGCTGCCCTGGTTCGGCGACCTGGCCGTGCTGCTGGCCAAGGTCGTCCTGGGCATGTTCATGTTCGTATGGATTCGCGCCACCGTTCCGCGGCTGCGCTACGACCAGCTGATGGACTTCGGCTGGAAGGTGCTCCTGCCGCTGTCGATCCTCAACCTGGTGCTGACCGCGGTCGGCATCGTCGCCTACCAGAACTGGATGTGAGCCGATGATCGAGAACCTCCGAGGCAAGCTCGGGCTGGGCATGGGGGTGGTCCGGGGCATGGGCCTGACCTTCCGCACCATGTTCCGGCCGCCGGTGACCATCCCCTACCCGGACGTCAAGCGTCCGGTAGCCGAGCGCTTCCGCGGCCGGCACGAGCTCAAGCGCTACGAGAACGGGCTGGAGCGCTGCATCGGCTGCTCGCTGTGCTCGGCGGCCTGTCCGGCCGACGCCATCTTCGTGGTGCCGGCCGAGAACACGGATGCGCGGCGCTTCTCGCCCGGCGAGCGCTATGCCGAGGTCTACGAGATCAACATGCTGCGCTGCATCTTCTGCGGCTTCTGCGAGGAGGCCTGCCCGGTCGACGCCATCGTCCTGGAGCACGAGTACGAGCTGGCGGCCTACGACCGGCGCGAGATGATCTACACCAAGGACATGCTGCTGGTGAAGCCGCCCGAGGCGATGCCCGACACGCCGCAGGACACCCGCGGCCAGGCGATCCCCTTCCGCATGGGCGGCATGGACTACTTCGCCGGCGCCCTGGCGGCGCGGCGGGAGGAGGCGCCATGAGCGGCGAGCTGCTGCTGTTCTACGTCGTGGCGGCCCTGATGGTGGCCACCGCGCTGTCGATGGTCATGGCCCGCGACCTGGTGCACGGCGTGCTGTTCATGGTCGGCAACTTCGTCCTGACGGCGATCGTCTACCTGCTGCTGCAGGCGCCCTTCATCGCGGCGGTGCAGCTGGCGGTCTACGCCGGGGCCATCATGGTGCTCTTCCTCTTCGTGGTCATGCTGCTGGGCGCGCGCGAGCTGGACATGCGCGAGCCCCTGGCCGGCCAGCGCTTCTGGGGCCTGGCCCTGGTGGGCCTGCTGGGCGCCCTGCTGGTCTTCGTGACCGGCGAGGGGGTGCCGGCCGCGCCGCCGGCCGGCCTGGCCGAGGGCGCGCTGGCCCAGGCCCAGACCGCCGACGGCGCCTGGCTCGGCGCTGACGCGCTGGCCGCCCTGCCGGCGGCCGAGCGGGCCGCGCTGGACGACCTGGGCGGCTTCGGCTCGCCCCAGATGGTCGGCGAGGCGCTCTACACCGACGCCTACCACCTGCTGCCCTTCGAGCTGGTCAGCCTGCTGCTCCTGGTGGCCATGCTCGGCGCGGTGGTCATCGCCCACTATCCGGCCCGGCCGGGGGCCGAGGCCGGCGAGGAGAGCGCCACGTGAGCATCCCCCCGGGCCACTTCCTGATGCTGGCCGCCGTCCTCTTCACCATCGGCGTCGCCGGCGCGATCCTGCGGCGCAATGCCATCATCGTCCTGATGTCGATCGAGCTCATGCTCAACGCGGTCAACCTGACCCTGTTGACGGCCGGCCGCGCCATGGGCGACATCGACAGCCATGTCTTCGTCTTCTTCAGCCTGACCGTCGCTGCGGCCGAGGTGGCCATCGGCCTCGCGTTGGTGGTGGCCATCTTCCGTTCCCTCGGGCGCACCGAGGTGGACGACATCAGCGTCATGCACGGGTGATCCCATGAGCCTGATCGAGCTTCTGCCTCTGGTGCCCGCCCTGCCGCTGGCCGGCGTGCTCCTGCTCTTGGCCGGCGGCCGCCGCCTGCCCGGCAAGGCCGCCGCCTGGCTGGCCAGCGGTCTGGTCGGCGCGGCCTTCCTGCTCTCGCTGGGCATCGCGATCGAGTATCGCGGCCTGGCGGCGGCCGGTTCGGGCAGCGAGCATGCGACGCCCGAAGCCTCGGCCGAGGCGCCGGGCGCTGCCGAGCACGCCGCCGAGGCGCCGGTCATCGTCCAGACCCTGTGGCGCTGGATGGACGTCGGTGCCGACCTGGTCGAGATCAGCGCCGCCCGTCAGGAGCTGCCGATGCTCGAAGCCGTGCCCGAGGGCGCGGTCGGGCCGGCCTGGTTCGACCTGCGGCTGCTCGACGCGGTCGAGGACCCGGCGGCGCGCGCCGGGCTCGAGGCCGGGCTGTCCCGGATGTGGCTGCCCGAGGCGGTGGTCGGCGAGATGCCGATGCAGGCCCTGCCGGCCGGCATGCTGGTCACCTTGGACAACGTGCCGCCGGCGGCCGGCCGCGACGCGGCCACGCTGATCGTCGACGCGCCGCGCCGCGAGCGCCGCTTCACCGTCGACCTGGCGCTGCAGCTCGATGCCCTGTCGATCGTGATGCTGCTGGTGGTCACCGGCGTCGGCTTCCTGATCCACGTCTACTCGATCGGCTACATGGCCCACGACGCCGACATCCGGCGCTACTTCACCTACCTCAACCTCTTCGTCTTCAGCATGCTGACCCTGGTGCTGGGCGCCGGCTTCCTGGTGATGTTCGTCGGCTGGGAGCTGGTCGGCGCCTGCTCCTACCTGCTGATCGGCTTCTGGTACCAGGATCCGGCCAACGCCTCGGCCGGCCGCAAGGCCTTCATCGTCAACCGCATCGGCGACCTGGCCTTCCTGATCGGCATGATGCTGATCTGGACCACCTTCGGCTCGCTGGCCTACGGCGAGGTTCTGCCGGCGGCCGCGGGCCAGGCCGGCACCTGGGTGGCCTTGGCCATCCCGGCCCTGCTGCTGGTCGGCGCCACCGGCAAGAGCGCCCAGATCCCGCTCTTCGTCTGGCTGCCGGACGCCATGGCCGGCCCCACGCCGGTCTCGGCCCTGATCCATGCCGCGACCATGGTCACGGCCGGCGTCTACATGATCGCGCGCAGCCACAGCCTCTTCGAGGCCGCGCCGCAGGTCATGGCGGTGGTGGCCACCGTCGGCGCCCTGACGGCGCTGGTGGCGGCGCTCATCGCGGCGGTGCAGGTCGACATCAAGCGCGTGCTCGCCTACTCGACCATCAGCCAGCTGGGCTACATGTTCCTGGCGGTGGGCGCCGGCGCCTACGTGGCCGGCATCTTCCACCTGATGACGCATGCCTTCTTCAAGGCCCTGCTCTTCCTGGGCGCCGGCAGCGTCATGCATGCCATGGAGCATGGCTTCGCGCATGCGCACGCGCATCCGGAGACCCTCGACGGCATCCCGCCGGAGCAGGACATGCGCCACATGGGCGGCCTGCTCGGTCGGATCCCGGCCACCGGCTGGACCTTCGTCATCGGCGGCCTGGCGCTGGCCGGCTTCCCCGGCCTGGCCGGCTTCTGGAGCAAGGACGAGATCCTCTTCGAGACCATCGCGCGCGACCTGGCCGCCGGCCGCGTCGGGCTCTGGACCCTGCTCTACGGCATCGGCAGCCTGACCGCGCTCCTGACGGCCTTCTACACCGGGCGCCAGCTGCTGATGGTGCTGGCCGGCCAGCCGCGAAGCGCCGGCGCGGAACAGGCCGCCGACTCGCCCTGGTTGATGACCCTGCCGCTGGGCGTCCTGGCCCTGCTCTCGCTGGTCGGCGGCCTGGTCAACGCCCAGGCGCTCGGCATCCACGCGCTGGCCGACTTCCTGGCGCCGGTCCTCGGCGGTCACGAGGCCGAATTCAGCGCCCTGCCCTTCATCGGCCTGGCGATCGGCATCGCCCTGGCCGGCCTGGGGCTGGCCTGGTGGGTCTACGGGCCCAAGCGCGAGCTGCTGGCCGAGGACGGCGCCTTCGTCGATCCGATCGCGACGCGCCTGCCGCGCTACCACAAGGCGGCCTGGAACCGATTCTACGTCGACGAGCTCTATGCCTGGCTCGTCGTTCGACCCTTCCGCCGCAGCGCCGACTTCCTGTGGCACGTGGTGGATGAGGGCATGGTCGACAGCACGGTCAACGGGGCCGGCCGCTTGATGGCGGCGCTGGGCGGCTGGCTGCGCGGCTGGCAGACGGGCTACGTTCGCAGCTACGCGCTGTCGGTGCTGGCCGGCGCGGTGATCATCGCGCTCTGGCTCTTCCGCGCCGCCTGGTAGGCCGCGCGTCTGGAGCGGGCCGCCGGTCGGCCGGCGGCCCAGGGGCGAGACGGACGGGGCCGGGGTTCTCCCGCGCCCGCGACATCGAGACACGGGACGCGAGCCATGCTGTTCGACACCTCCAACGCGCTGAACTTCCCGCTGCTGTCGCTGATCGTCTTCCTGCCGTTGGCGGGCGCGGCGCTGGTGGCCATCCTGCCCAAGCGCCATCCGGGCCTGCTGTACGCAACCGGCATCTTCACCAGCGGCCTGGTGCTGGTCTTGTCGATCCTGCTCTTCGCCGACTTCGACCGCGGCTGGTCCGGTCCGGTCGACGTGCGGGCGGCCTTCCAGTTCGCCGATCCGCCGATCGGCGGCGGGCTCTCGGCCGCGGCGACCTGGCTGCCGGGTGGCATCACCTACCAGCTGGGCGTGGACGGCATCAGCCTGACCCTGGTGCTCCTGACCTGCCTGCTGAGCTTCATCGCGCTGCTGTTCAGCATGCAGCGCGTCGGCGAGCGGGTGCGCGAGTACGTGGCGCTGATGCTCTTGCTCGAGACGGGCATGCTGGGCGTCTTCTGCGCGATGGACCTCTTCCTGTTCTACGTCTTCTGGGAGGCCAGCCTGATCCCGATGTACTTCCTGATCGGGATCTGGGGCGGCCAGCGGCGCATCTATGCCTCGCTGAAGTTCGTGATCTACACCATGGCCGGCTCGGCGTTGATGCTGGTGGCCATCCTGGCCCTGGCGCAGCTCTCGGGTGCCGGCAGCTTCCACCTCTTCGACCTGCTGCAGGCCGATCTGCTCCCGGAAGGCACGCAGATGCTGCTCTTCGCGGCCTTCGCGCTGGCCTTCGCGGTCAAAGTGCCGCTCTTCCCCTTCCACACCTGGCTGCCCGACGCCCACGTGCAGGCGCCGACGGCCGGCAGCGTGATCCTGGCCGGCGTGCTGCTCAAGCTGGGCAGCTATGGGCTGCTGCGCTTCGCGATCCCGCTGTTCCCGACGGCGGCACGGGCGGCGGTGCCGGTCTTCTTCGGCCTGGCGATCATCGGCGTCTGGTATGGCGCCTGGGTGGCCTTCGCCCAGACCGACATCAAGAAGCTGGTGGCCTATTCCTCGGTCAGCCACATGGGCATCGTGGTGGTCGGGCTCTTCGCGCTCAACGCGCAGGGCGTGGCCGGCGGGACCCTGCAGATGATCAACCACGGGCTCTCGACGGGGGCCTTGTTCCTGCTGGTGGGCATGCTCTACGAGCGGGCGCATTCGCGGCAGATCGCCGACTTCGGTGGGCTATGGAAGACCATGCCGCGCTTCTCGGCGATCTTCCTGATCGTGATGTTCTCCAGCGTGGGGCTGCCGGGGACGAACGGCTTCGTCGGCGAGTGGCTGTCGTTGCTGGGCGCCTTTCGGGCGAACATGCTGACGGGAGCGCTGGCGACCTTCGGGGTGGTGCTCGGGGCGGCCTACATGCTGTGGGCGTACCAGCGGGTGTTCTTCGGGCCGACGAGTGCGTTGTCGGCCAAGATGACCGACATCGGGGGGCTCGAGCTGGCGATGTTGGTGCCGCTGGTGGTGTTGATCTTTTGGATCGGCGTGTATCCGGATACGTTCCTGGGGCCGATCCAGGAGGCTTCGACGGCTTGGGTCAAGCTGATCAACTCGGCGGTGGCGGTGGCGGTGCGGTAGGGCGGCTGGGTGGTGGAGGCGGCGCGGGCGAGCCTGCCGCGGGGCGAGGGGTCGGAACTCGGTGGGCGGGTGATGCGGCGCGGGCGGACCTGCCGCGGGGCGAGGGGTCGGAACTCGGTGAGCGGGTGATGCGGCGCGGGCGGACCTGCCGCGGGGCGAGGGGTCGGAACTCGGTGAGCGGGTGATGCGGCGTTGGGGGGGTGGCGCTGTGCGAGAGGGTGGCTCGCGTGCGGGGCGTCTCGCCCTCGGACGGTCAACCCCTCGCCCCGCGGCAGGCCCGCCCGCTCGGGGAGCGGGAGCGGCGGAGGAACGGCGGAGGAACGGCGGGGGAGTGGCGAAGGGGCGGAGCGGGGGCGGTTGGGGGAGTTTGGGAGGCGGTGATTAGGCGATTGGGGGGGCGGGGAAGCGCGCTTGGGTGAGCGTGGCGCTGGCGGGGGCGGGGAGGTTGGGGGCGAGGTCGGCGGCCGGGATCGGGTTGCCGACGGCGAGGGTGATTGGGAGGACGCCGGCCCAGAGACTGGGGTCGATGTCGCGGGCGGCGTCGATCGGCGGGCCGCTGCGGAGCTTGGCCGAGGCGGCGCCGAGGGGCAGGGCGACGACCCGGGTGGCCGCCACTTCGGTCGGGGTCGAGGCACGGACTTCGGCGCCGCGGCCGGGGACCAGCTGCTCGACGATGCGCTCGAGGGCCGCCTGCTTCTCGGCCGGGTCGGTCAGCTCGTGGCAGCGGCCCTGGACCATGACCGAGCGGTAGTTCATCGAATGGTGCAGCGGCGAGCGGGCCAGGACCAGGCCGTCGAGATGGGTGACGGTGAGGCAACAGGCGGCGCCCGAGGCCAGCGCTTCGATCAGGCGGCTGGTGGTGGCGCCGTGCAGGAGCAGCCGATCGCCGTCGCGGGCATAGCCCATCGGGATGACCAGGGGCTGGCCGTCGACCGCGATACCGACGTGGCAGACCAGGCCGGCGTCGAGGATGGCGTCGATGGTGGCGCGGTCGTGCCGGCCGCGCTCGGGGTGCTGCCGGAGCTGGGTGCTGGGGGAGCGCGGGTCGGAGGCCGGGGCGCGAGCGCCATCGGGGACGCGCGGCTTGGACGGGCTCATGCGGTGGGCTCCTGGGGTGGGCGAACGACCTCGATGATCCTGGATGATATCTTCAATGATAAGGGATACCGGGGCGGTGGCCACGCGCCGATCGGTTCGGGCGAGGCAGGCAGGCGCCGGCCAGCGGTTCGGGCCAGGTAGGCAGGTGCCGGCCGTTCAGGCGAGGCAGGCGTCGGCTACGTGCTGCCAGGCTGACGGTCGGTCTGCGCGCTGGAGCTGGGTGAGGCGGATGGGGCCCAGACGGAGCGACAGGCTGGCGGCCAGGGCCTGGCGAGCGGCGCGATCGTCGGCCGGCGGGTGGATCGGCGGGTCTTGAGCGAGGCGCTCGGCGGCACCGAGGGCGCGGGCGGCCAGCTCGAGATCGCCGTCTGCGAAGCGGAGTCGGGCGGCGAGCTCGAGCCATTCGATGGCCCGGCGTCGATCCCGAGCATCGTCGATGATCGCGAGCGCCTCGCGCAGGCATGGCCAGGCCCGGTCGATCCGGCCGAGGCCGAGCTCGACCCGCGCCCGGCCCAGCTGGCAACGGGCGATGCCGTGCCGGTCTCCGAGCCGGCGCGTTTCGGCCAGGGCGAGTCGGAGCTGCTCGCCGGCCGGCTGCCAGCGCCCCGAGGCGGCCAGGGCGCGCGCCAGGGCGGCGCGCGCGTTGGCTTGCGCACGGGGGTCCGCGGCCCGGGTGAATCCGGCAACGGCGCGCTGGAGCAGCTCGATCGCTCGGACAGGATGGCCGAGCTGCAGCGCGAGGCAGCCGAGGTCCTCGAGCGTGGCGGCCGCGTCCCATGGGCCTTCCAGGCTGCGACCGAGGTCGAGGCTTTCCTGAAGGTGCTGGCAGGCTTCGTCGCTCCGGGATTGCACCGTGGCGGCCCGGCCCAGGCCGCGCAGGGCGGCCGCCAGTGCCGGTCGATCGCCGGCACGGCGAGCCAGCGCGACGGCCGCTTCGAAGTGGCGACGCGCCGGCTCGAGGTCGCCCTGCTGCCGCGCCAGGTCGCCGGCGGCGGTGAGCGCCATGGCGTGCAGGCCGGGTTCCAGGATGAGCGGCTCGGCGCCGGCGAGCGCGGCCTCGAGCTCGCGACGCCCCAGGCTCGGGCAGCCGCCGATCCGCCAGAAGCGGCCAAGCCGACCCGCGATCCGCAGGGCCAGCCGGGGATCCTGCCGCTGCGACCAGCGCAAGGCGGCCAGCAGGTTGTCGTGCTCCAAGGTGAGCCGCGTCGTCCAGGTCGGACCCTCCGGTCCGGACATGCCCCGGTCGGCCGTCTCGGCCAGCTCGGCGTAGTGCTCGGCGTGCCGGCGCCGCAGGTCCTCGGCCTCGCCGCTGCGCTCCAGTCGATCCTCGGCGCAGGCGTGCAGGATCTCGACCAGGTGAAGGCGTCGCCGCCCGGCCTCGCGGCGCGCCTGGATGAGGCCCAGCTGGTCGAGGCGCGCGAGGCGTTCCAGCACATGGCATCCGGGCGCCGCGCAGTCGGTCGAGGCAGGGTCCACGGCAAGGCCGCCGCAGATGGACCGGACGGCGTCGAGGTCGAAGCTCCCGGCAAAGACGGCCAGTCGATCGAGGAGCCTTCGGTCCTCGGGCAGGAGCGCGTCGAGGCTGGCGGCGACGGAACCCATGCTGGCCGGGCTCGCGGCTCGCGGGCCCTCGAGCGCCATACAGGACGTCGGGTCCCGGGTCACGCGCTCCAGCGGCAGCACGGCTGCCCGATCGGCCGCGCGCTCGATGGCCAGCGGAAGCCCGCCGAGGCGGCGCACCAGCTCGGCCACCTGGGGGCCGGTCGTGGCATCGAGCGTGAAGCCGGGCCGCTCTCGGATCACCTGGTCGACGAACAGGCGAACGCCGGAGAAGCTTGCGAGCAGCTGCGGCGCGTCGATCTCGAGCGGCGGCGTCGCCAGGGGCTCCAGGTCGAGCCGGGGCGCCGCCGCCTCGGGCGAACGGCAGCGGCTCGTCAGCAGCACCCGCATGCCCGGGCAGCCCTGGAGCAGCTCGGCCACCAGCTCGGCGCAGGCACCGTCGATCGCCTCGCAGCGATCCAGCAGCAGCAGGCCCTCGCGGTCGGACAGCGCCGCCTGCCACCGGCCGCGATCGATGCCCGCGAAGGGGTCGGCGGAGATCACGCGCGCCACGGCTTGCGCCAGGAGCGCCGGGTCATCCAGGTGCCGCAGGGGCACGAACCAGATCCCGTCGCGCAGGGAATCGACCTGTCGACTTGCCCATTCGACGGCGAGCCGCGTCTTGCCGACACCGGCCGGTCCGGTGATCACGAGCGCGCGATGGCGTCGCAGCTGCTCGCCGAGCCGATCCAGCGCCGCCTCGCGCCCGACGAGGGCGCCGGTGAAGCGGGGCAGTCCGCCCAGCGGGCTCGCGGCCCGATTCGGAGGGTCGTCCGGCGCCGCTGGCGCCAGCCGCCTGGCCAGCAGCAGGTAGCCTCGGCGCTGGCGACGCCTGAGCGTGCGCGCGTCGATGCCGAGGTGGTCGGCGATCTCGCGGGCGCTGAGCTGGACCGGGCTGGCGTAGCGCAGGTGGAGCAGCGCCAGCGCCTCCAGGTCGAGGTTTCGGGTGCCGAAACAGGCGGCGATCTCGCGGAGCGCCCGGGCCCGGGTCGTTGGCGGCTCGTCCGAGAGCAGCGCCTGACGCCGCCGAGCCTGGTACTCGCAGTCCAGGAGTCGAAGGACGCAGGCGCTCGCCGGCGAGGCCGTCGCGTCGCCCCCGAGGAGCTCGCGAATCATATCGGCCCGGGCGTCGATCATGGGATGGCCAATGCTTCCAGTGCATGCGCGCGACCAGGTTCATATGCTATACAATTAGAACGCAAAGAGAATGTGGATGCAAGGGCGGAGGCGTCGGGCCTTCGCCCGGCGCCTCCTCCAGGGCTCGAGGGCCGCTGGTCCCGCCCCTGCGGACCTGTCCGCTTCGTGTCCGCTTTGGGCGCAGCGCCTCGCAACGAGCCGGGCGAAGCCTGCTAGGATGGACCTTGCGGCGATCGCCGTCATGCCGAAGCACGACACTCGGGAGAGAACCTCATGCAGCAGCGCTTCGTTCTCGTCTTCGTCTCGCTCGCGGTGGCCACGGCCTCCGTGGCATACCTGGATGGCGCCACGCGCAGCGTGGCCGCGGCCGGGACCTGCAGCTTCACCACCTCCGGCACCACCATGACCCTCGACGCGGACTGCACCACCGACTCGACCCTGTTCATCCCGGACGGCATGACCCTCGACGGGGCGTCGCACACGATCACGGCGGTCGATCCGGTGGCGGGTCACTTCACCGGGGCCGTGGTCGCCAACGCCGGTGCCGTCGCCCAGGTCCGCAACCTGACGGTGCGCGCCTCGGGGCTGGCGAACGTCTGCGATGCGGGTGAAGACCGTCTGCGCGGCATCCTGTTCGAGGGGGCCTCCGGCTCGATCGCGCACAACACGGTGCTCGACCTCCACCAGGGGCCGAGCGGCTGTCAGGAAGGCAACGCCATCGAGGTCCGGAACGCGCCCTTCGACGGCACGCATCCGGCCACGGCGGCGGTCGAGGTCGCCCACAACAGGATCCAGGACTACCAGAAGACGGGCCTGGTGGCCAACGGCGACGTCGACGTCCAGGTCCACCACAACACCATCGGCGCGAGCGCCACCCAGCACGAGCTGGCCGCCAACGCCCTGCAGCTGGGCTTCGGGGCGACCGGGCGGGTCGAGCACAACCAGATCGCGGGCAACCAGTGGTTCGGTCCGTCCGACTACGGGGCGACCGCGGTGCTGGTCTACTTCGCGGGCGGCGCCGAGATCCGCCACAATTCGATCGGCGGCAACGCCGACATCGGGATCTACTACTTCGCCGACGATGGGGTCATCGACAACAACCGCATCTTCGACGCGGGTGAGGACGGCGGGCACTACGACATCGGCCTGGGCAACTGGGGCTCGGGCAACGCCGTCACCAACAACAAGGTGCGCGGCTTCGACATCCCCTACGATGGCGTGACGGATGGCAAGAACAAGGTCATCCCGAGCAAGTAGGGACGACTTCCTCCCACAACAGGAGCCCGGCGTGAACCTGCTCGTGCTCGGCGGCACCGTCTTCCTGGGCCGCCACATCGTCGAAGCCGCGCAGCAGCGGGGTCATCGGGTCACGCTCTTCAATCGGGGACGGTCGAACCCGCGGCTCTTCCCGGAGCTCGAGCGGCTGGCCGGCGATCGCGACGGCGATCTGTCGGCGCTGGCGGGACGAAGCTGGGACGCGGCCATCGACACCTGCGGCTATCTGCCGCGCGTCGTGCGCGCCTCGGCCGAGGCCCTCGCGGGCGCCGTGGAGCGCTATGCCTTCGTCTCGAGCATCTCGGTCTACTCGGACGGGTTGCCGCCGGGCGTCGACGAGACCGCGCCGGTGGCGCGCATCCCGGACCCGGCGATCGAGACCGTCGACGGCCGGACCTATGGCCCGCTCAAGGCGCTCTGCGAGGCGGCGGCCGAGGCCGCCATGCCGGGGCGGGTGCTGAACCTGCGGCCGGGCCTGATCGTCGGCCCCGGCGATCCGACCGACCGCTTCACCTACTGGCCGCTGCGCATCGCGCGGGGCGGCCCCTTCCTGGCACCCGAGGGACCCGAGGCACCCGCGCAGATCATCGACGTCCGCGATCTGGCCGACTGGACGGTCCGGGCGATCGAGGCCGGTCGCGTGGGCACCTACAACGCCTGCGGCCCGGTGTTGGGGCTGGGCGAGGTCTTCGAGGCCTGCCGCGTCGCCAGCGGCAGCGCGGCGCGGCCGGTCTGGTGCCCACCCGAGACCTTGCTGGCGGCCGGGTTGCGACCCTTCCTCGATCTGCCGCTGTGGGTGCCGCCGGCCGAGCAGGGACTGTGCCAGGTCGATGGCGCCAAGGCCAGGGCGGCCGGGCTCCGCTGCCGGCCCATCGGCCAGACCGTGGCCGATACCCTGGCCTGGGCGCGCGAGGCCCGGCCCGAGGGCCGGCCGCTGCGCGCGGGGCCGAGCCCGGAGCGGGAAGCCGAGCTGCTGGCGGGGCTGGCGGCCGGCTAGCCTGGCGGCTCGCCGCTCGTCAGCTCGCGGCAGAGGATGGCGCCCAGGATGAAGACCTGCGCCGCCAGGTAGAGCCCGCCGAGGCCGATCAGGGGCGAGAGGGCCGCCGCCAGCAGCGCGCGCTCGCCGGCCAGGTGGGTCAGCCGCTCGATGCCCAGCAGGCCCAGCCCGAGGGTCCCGCCGGCGGCCAGCCCGGCGCTCATCGCGGCCCGCCAACCGGGCGCGGGCGTCGGCACGAGGCGGTAGACCAGACCCAGCACCAGCGCGATCAGGGCCAGCAGCCAGAGATCGTGCAGCAGGGGCGTGAGATCGACTCGGCCGGGCAGGTGCGGCGCGACCAGGCGATCCAGCGCGGCCAGCGCGGCACGGGTCAGGATGGCCGCCAGCAGCGCCAGGCCCATGACCAGCAGCAGGCCGATCGAGACCAGGCGCCGGCGTACCGTCTCCAGGGCGCTGCGCCAGCCGGGCGGGCGGCGCTGCAGGGGGCTGCCCCAGATCTCGGCCAGGTCCCGCTCGAGCTCGAAGAAGAGCCGCGAGCCGGTCCACAAGAGGCCGAGGAGCCCGAGCAGGGTGGCCTGCAGGGATGCCGCCGGCTGGCTCGCCTGGGCCACGGCGCCGGCGATGGCCGCCGCCCGGTCGGCGCCGAGCAGCAGGCCGATCTCGTCGAGCACCTGCGCCTCGGCGGCGCCCGGCCCGACCACCAGCCCGGCCAGACCGATCGCCACCACCAACAGGGGCGCGAAGGACATCAGCAGGTAGAGCGCCAGCGCCGCGCTCATTCGGCGGATGTTCAGCCTGCTGGCACGGGCTTCGAGCCGCCGCGGGAGATCGCTCATGGACTCGGGATGCTCTCAGGATGACGGCGGTCCCGTCGCCGGACCCGGAACCATGATAGGCGGGCCGCCGAGCCGTCGCCAGCCCGAATCGAGCTGCCGGACCCTTGACCGGCCGGGCGAGCGCTCGATAATACAGGCGGGTCGCGACGGGTCGCGACCGGTCCGAGCGCGCGGTCGTCGGGCCGCCGCCGCAACGCAAGCTCCGAGACCCTGCTCACGCCGAAACCCCCAGGGAGGCAGCCAACCGTGACCGTCATGCGTCAGGTCTTCATCGCGCTCTCCAAGAGCAAGCCGCTCGGGCACTTCGCGACCCACAATCGGGTGGCCTGGCTCGCGGCGCAGCGCTTCGTCGCCGGCCAGAGCCTCGACGAGGCCATCGAGGTCGTCCGCCAGCTCAACGCGGCCGGCCTGCGGGTGACCTTCGACCACCTGGGCGAGAACGTCTCCAGCCGGGCCGAGGCCGAGGCGGCCGCCGACACCTACCTGCTGGCGATCGACCGCATCCGCGCCGCCGGCGTCGACTCCGGCATCTCGGTCAAGCTGACCGCCATCGGCCTCGACCTGGGCGACGCCGTGGCCGAGGCCATGCTGCGCCGCATCCTCGAGAAGGCCGCCGAAGCCGAGCCGGCCGTCTTCGTGCGCATCGACATGGAGGGCTCGGACTACACCGAGCGGACCTTCGGGATCTTTCACCGGCTGCACGGCGACTTCGAGAACGTGGGCATCGTGGTCCAGGCCTACCTGTACCGGACCGCCGGGGACGTCGACAAGCTGATCGCGATCGGCAGCGGGCCCCGGCTCTGCAAGGGCGCCTACCTCGAAGCCGAGTCCATCGCCTGGCCCGACAAGGCCGACGTGGATGCCAGCTACCTGCGCCTGGCCCGGCGCCTCTTCGACGACGAGGCCCGCCGGAACGGGGTCTACCCGGCCATCGCCACGCACGATCCGGCCATCATCGACTGGGTCAAGGCGCATGTCGCCGAGCGGGGCATCGATCGCGACGCCTTCGAGTTCCAGATGCTCTACGGCGTGCGACGCGACCTGCAGCAGCAGCTGGTGGCCGAGGGCTACCGCATGCGCGTCTACGTGCCCTACGGCAGCCAGTGGTACCCCTACTACATGCGCCGGCTGGCCGAGCGGCCCGAGAACGTCCAGTTCATCCTGCGCAGCCTGCTCAGCGAGCTGAAACCGGGCGCCCGGACGTGAGCCAGCGGCTGGACCGCCGGCGCGGGAGCCGCGCCTGGCGGCGTTGCGCGGTCCCGCCAGGTCGGCGGCTAGCCCTGTGCAGGGGAGGGCCGCGGTCCGCCCTGTGGATCACGCTGGTGGCGGTCTGGCTGGTCGGCTGCGGCGGCCCGGAGGCGACGGCGCCCCCGAGCGCCACCCGCGGCCCGGTGGCCAGCGCCACCTCGAGCGCGACGGCCAGCGCCAGGGCCCGCCCGACCGCGACGGCCTCGCCGCGCCCGAGCCCCAGCGCGACGCCGACGGCTTCGGCCACGCCCGAGCCGCCCTATGCGGCGCTGGCCTGGCGAGGCGGCGGTCGGCGTGTCTGGGGCCTGCAGCTGGGCCTCGAGTACGACGCCCAGCGCCAGGCCGAGGCCAAGGCGCGCGCGCTGCCGCTGGCCCGGGAGGCCGGCCTGTCCTCCATCCGCACCACGCTGCGCTGGGACGCCATCGAGCCGCAGAACGTCGGACCCGGCGCCTACGACTGGGCCGCCACCGATCGCAAGCTGGCCGACTACAGCGCCGCCGGCTTCGACCTGCTGGTCTCGATCGTGGCCTATCCGGCCTGGGCCACCGAGTATCAGTGCGGCGGCGGCTTGTTGCCGGGCATGGAGCCCGAGTGGCGTGAGCTGGTTCGAACGGTCGTCGCGCGCTACAGCCAGCCGCCCTACCGGGTGGTCGCCTGGGAGATCGGCAACGAGGTCGACGGCGAGTCGCTGGTGCGCGAGGACGACCGCTCGCGGCCGGCCGACTGGGGCGGCGGCCAACCCACCACGCCCTATGGCGGCTGCTGGGGCGGACGCGCCGAGGCCTACGCCGAGTTCCTGCGCATCGCCGACGAGGCGGCCAAGTCGGTCCATCCGGGCATCCCGGTGACCCTGGGCGGGCTGGCCTACGCCGACGTCAACGGCTGGTTCGACATGGCCTTCCTGGACGCGCTGCTGGCGGCCGGCGGCGGCGAGCACTTCGACTTCCTGGGTTACCACTGGTTCCCCAACGTGCGCGATGCCTTCCCGGAGCTGCCGGACGGTCCGGAGAAGCTGCGCCGGCTGATGGCGATCCTGGCGCGGCATGGCCAGTCCAAGCCGATCTGGCTGACCGAGACCTACCGCTTCAGCGTGGCCGGCCAGCCGGCCACGCGGCTCCGGCAACGCGACTACCTGACCCGCGAGCTGGTCGAAGTCCTGGCTGCCGGCCCGGTGGAGCGGGTCTACTGGTACAGCTTCGTCGACTTCCCGGCCGGCTACTCCGACAACGAGCGCGGCATCCTCGACGCCGCGTTCGCGCCCAAGCCGGCCTTCCCGGTGCTGGCCTATACGCTCGACTACACGCAGGGCGCCGCCGAGGACCTGTCCCGGGACGCGATCCGGGCCTACCGCTTTCGCAGGCTCGGCGCCCCGGGCCAGACGCTCATCGCCTGGACGCTGGACGGCGCGCCGGCGATCCTCGAGCTGCCGGCGGAAGGGGCGGAACCGGCGCACCTGACCTGGTTCCCGGACGACCTGCTGTCCAGCGGCGCCTGCTGCGCCGAAGCCGAGCTGCCGCCCGAGGGCGGCGTCTACCACCTCGAGCTGGGCGCCGATGCGCGCTACGTGGCCATCGGGCGGGCGCGCTGAGCCGTCCCGATGGCACGGCGCAGCGTCCGCCCGCATGGCGACGGTCGCTCGATTGAACTCCCGGCTGGAGGGTGATAGAATCGCGCCGTTCAGCCACCGACCGCCGGAGATCCCATGCTCGCCCAAGACCTCAACGCGTTGCTCCCGATGCTCGTCCTGGCCGGCACGGCGCTCGTCGTGCTGGGGGTCGACTGGTTCCTGCCCGAGGGCGAGTCGCGCATCCTCGGTGGGCTGTCGATGCTGGGCCTGGCCCTCGCGGGCGGCCTGGTCTGGCGGGGCTGGGGGGCGGTCGGATCCGGCGTCGGCGCCTTCGGCCGCGGTGTGAGCGTGCCCGGGGGACCGCCGGCGGTGTTCCTGGTGCAGGTCGACAAGCTGGGCCTCTTCGTCGCCGGCATCCTCGTGCTGGCCGCGCTCCTGGTGCTGCTCCTCGGCGTCGACTACCTGCGCCGCTGGCCGGGCCTGGCACGGGTCGAGTACTTCGTGCTGCTGCTGGTCGCCACCGCCGCCATGATGCTGCTGGCGGTCGCCAACGACCTGGTGCTGGTCTTCCTGGCCATCGAGACCTTCTCGATCGCCCTCTACGTGCTCTCGGGCTTCCTGCGCGGCCATCGCTTCAGCCAGGAGGCCGCCTTCAAGTACTTCGTGCTGGGCGCCTTCTCGGCCGGCTTCCTGCTCTACGGCATCGCGCTGGTCTACGCCGCCACCGGCACCACCAACCTGACGCTGATCGCCTGGGTGCTCGAGGGCGAGATCCACGCCCTGCCGCCCCTGCTCTTCGTGGGCTTCGGCTTGATGCTGGTCGGCCTGGGCTTCAAGGTCGCGATGGCCCCCTTCCACCAGTGGACGCCCGACGTCTACGAGGGCGCGCCGACCACCGTGACGGCCTTCATGGCCGCCGGCACCAAGGCCGCCGCCTTCGCGGCGCTCATCCGGATCCTGTGGTCCGGCTTCGGCCCGGTGGCTCCGGCCTGGGCGCCGCTGCTGGCCAGCCTGGCGCTGCTGACGATGGTCGTGGGCAACCTGGCGGCCCTGGTCCAGGTCGATCTCAAGCGCATGCTGGCCTTCAGCGCCGTCGCCCACGCCGGCTACCTGCTGGTGGCGGTGGTCGCCGGCGGCCCGGCGGGCGACGGCGCGGCCCTGTTCTACCTGCTGGCCTATGCCTTGATGAACCTGGGCGCCTTCGGCGTTCTGATGGCCATCGGGCCGGTCGGCCCGGAAGGTCGCGATGCCACCAATCTGGCCGATCTGAAGGGCCTGGCGCGCCGCCACCCCGGCCTGGCGCTGGCGCTGGCGATCTTCCTGCTCTCGCTGACCGGCCTGCCACCCATGATCGGCTTCCTGGGCAAGTGGTACATCTTCCAGGCCGCCGTCGGCAGCGGCTACACCTGGCTGGCGGTGGCGGTGATGGTCAACAGCGTCGTCTCGGCCTTCTACTACCTGCGCCCGATCGTCCTGATGACCATGGCCGAGGCCGAGCCGGACCTGCCGGCGATCACGGTGCCCACCGCCAGCGCCATGGCCATCGCCGTCAGCGCGCTCCTGGTCGTCACGGCGCTGATCCTGGGCCAGCCGCTGGTCTCGGCCGCGCAGGCCTCGGCCCTGGCCGGCCCGCGTCTGCTGAGCGCGGACGAGGCCGCGCCGGCCGGCACGCTGTTCATGGGCGTGCCCGACGCGATGAACGTCCGGGTGCAGGCCAAGGCCACCCGCGCCGCGGCCGCCACGCCGACGCCCTAGACTCCGCCGGCGGCCGCGAGCCGGCCCCGGCCGGCCGCGTCGATCGCCCGCACGGATCCACCGCCCCTGGGGAGAGGACCATGAGTGACGCGCTCGACCGCTGCCGCATCCTGGATGGCGCCGGCAACCTGATCGGCCCGGTTCGGCCGACCTTCTGCAACGTCCCGCCCTGGGCCGAGGCGATGCTGTACGTCTTCAGCGTGCTGGCCATCGGCATCTTCGCCTATGGCATCTGGCGTCACTGGCGGGTCTGGCTGGCCGGCCAGGGCGCCGTCCCCGAGCGCAACACCGGCCATTCGTCCGCTCGGCTGCGCAACCTGCTGCGCTACGGCCTGGCCCAGCGCAAGACGGTCGAGCGGCGCTACCCGGGCGTCTTCCACAACGGCATCTTCTACGGGTTCGGGCTGCTCTTCATCGGCACCGTGCTGGCCACCGTCGACTGGGACATCACGCGGCTGACCGCCACGCGGCTCCTGGGGGCCGAGGGCATGCTGGCCGGCCGGATCCTGACCGGCGGCTTCTACCTCGGCTACGAAGCGCTGCTCGACCTGGCCGGCCTGCTCGTCACCATCGGCCTCCTGGTGGCCATCTGGCGCCGCTACATCCAGGAGCCGCACCACGTCAAGGGCGCCTGGGACTTCGTGCTCTGGAGCCTGCTGTTCATCAACGTCAGCGGCTTCCTGGTCGAGGGGCTGCGGCTCTACATCACCACGGTCTCGAGCGAGCAGCAGGTGCTGCCGCTGGCCTGGCGGCAGTGGTCCTGGGTCGGCAACGGGATGGCCGAGCTGATCATGCGCCAGGCCGGTTTCACGCTGCGCCCGGCGGCGGAGCAGGCCCACCTCTGGCTCTGGCTGGCCCATTCGGTGGGCTCGCTGCTCTTCATCGCCGCGATCCCCTACACCAACGCCGTGCACATGTTCACCATCTCCGCCAACGCCTGGTTCAAGAGCGGCGAGGCGATCATCCCCGGCGCCGCCCTGCAGGCGATCGACCTTGAGAACGCCGAGGTCTGGGGTGTCGGCAGCACCGCCCACCTGAGCTGGAAGCAGCGCCTCTCGGCCGACAGCTGCGTGCGCTGCGGTCGCTGCGAGACGGTCTGCCCGGCCTACATGAGCGGCACGCCGTTGAACCCGAAGCAGATCATCGTCACCCTCTCGGAGCAGCTGCGGCTGGAGGCCGACGCCGGGCCCTTCGCCGTCGACGGCACGAGCGGCCAGATCATCGTCGGCGACGGCCTGCTGGTGGGCGGCGACGCGCTCTTCGCCTGCACCACCTGTGCCGCCTGCGTGCAGGTCTGCCCGGCCTTCATCGAGATCGTCGACGACATCGTCGACATGCGCCGCTACCTGACCCTGAACGAGGGCGCCCTGCCCGGCACCTCGTCGACCTCGCTGAAGAACATGGGCTCGGCCGGCAACCCCTGGGGCTATGCCCAGGAGGATCGCCTGAACTGGGCCGATGGCCTGGACCTGCCGGTGGCCGAGCCCGGCAAGCACTACGAGGTGCTGTACTGGGTCGGCTGCTCGGCCAGCTACGATGCCCGCAACCAGAAGATCGCCCGATCGATGGTCAAGCTGATGCAGGCGGCCGGAGTGGACTTCGCCGTCATGCGCGAGGAGAGCTGCACCTGCGAGAGCGCGCGCCGGCTGGGCGAGGAATACCTGTACCAGACGGCGACCGAGCTCAACATCGCCAGCATGCAGCAGTACGACTTCGACCGGGTCGTCTGCCACTGCCCGCACTGCTTCAACACCATCGCCAACGAGTATCCGCAGTTCGGCGGCGACTTCGAGGCCATCCACCACTCGCAGCTGATCGCCGAGCTGGTGGCGGCCGGCCGCCTGAGCGCCGAGGGCGAGGGCCAGCGCGTCGTCTTCCACGACAGCTGCTACCTGGGCCGCTACAACGGCGAGTACGAGGCGCCGCGCGAGGTCCTCAAGGCGGCCGGCGTCGACCTCGTCGACCCGGTTCGCAGCCGCGAGAGCGGGCTCTGCTGCGGTGGCGGCGGCGGCAAGATGTGGTTCGAGGGCGCCTCCGAGCGCGACGTCAACCTGATCCGCATGGAGGAGCTGCTCGAGAGCAAGCCCGACACCGTCGGCGTGGCCTGCCCCTTCTGCCTGACGATGATGGACGATGCCGCCAAGAGCCTGGGCGCCGAAGGGGTCAAGGTGCTGGACATCAGCGAGGTCATGGCCGCCGGGCTGGATCGGTCGATGTAGCCGGCGTGCAGAGTCCGGCGTCGATGCCGCCGATCAGTTTCTGGCGTGGCCGTATCCAGCGCTTCGAATACACGTTAAGTCCCTCTGGAGTCGGTCTGCGCCGGCCCACCGCGCCCTAGGCCAGTATGGCTTGGGACCTGCCAATTCCAGGGCCGATCGATCGGCCTTCGCTCCACCTGCCGGCCTGCTCGATAACCTGATGGCTGGCCAGATCACGGAGCCTGCCCCGTTGCCCCCCAGGAGCAAACCCAGATGAACCGACCCGCTCAGATCGCGATCTGCACGCTGGGCCTCGTGGCCCTTGCCTTGGCGTGGACGCCAACCTCGGCTGCCCCGCTCGGCCCGCTCTCGGCAGCGACGAGCCAGGCCCTCGCGGCCTCGCCGCTCGATCGGACGGTCGTCGATGCGACCGAACCAGTCGCCGATGGGCGGCCGGCTTCGCCCGACGCGACGTCGGCCGACCTGTCCATACGGATCGTTCCGCAGAAGGCAGCCGGTGGCTCGCAGCCCAACGCTGGGTCGCTTGGGTCCGACCAGAGCGATCCGCCGCCGAACACGGTCTGGGCCGGTAACGAGATCGTCTACGGGGTCGTGGTCTCCAACAGCGGTCCGGATTCGGCGACCGACGTGGTCGTCACCGTCGACCTGCCGCTCGGGGTGCGCTACCTGGCCGATACCGGCGGCTGTGTCCGCACCGGCCTCAATCCGGCCGGCGGCGATCGCCTGCGCTGCGAGCTCGGAACGCTCGCGCGCTTCGACGTCATCGAGTTCGAAGTCAAGACGCGCGTCGATCCGACGCTGGTGCGCAACGAGCCCACCGGCACCAAGGTCGTGACGGCCGAGGTTTCGGTGACGAGCGCGACGGGCGATCCGAACCTGCAGAACAACAGCGACGAAGCCAGCTGCTTCGTCCAGGACCTGGCCGATCTGAAGGTCACCAAGCTGGTCGAGCCGACCACGACGGTGCGGGCCGGCGACACCTTCACCTACACCATCTTCGTCGACAACTTCGGGCCGAGCGCGGCGCGCAACGTGACGATCACCGACACGCTGCTCTCGAGCGCCAACGTCTCGATCCAGAGCTGCGCCTTCTCGGTGTCGCAGGGCGGCGGGTCGATCACGCAGTTCACCTGCACCACCGGCAACCTGGTGTCGACGCAGTTCGGCTCGGACATCGGCACGATGCGCACGAACTTCGTCGAGCCGCTCTCGCCGCAGAGCCAGGGTCGCCTGCGGGCCTCCTTCCGGCTCAAGGCGCTGCAGGCGATGGACGTGACGAACACGGTGCGCGTGACGGCCAACACGCCGGACCCGGACATGGCGAACAACATGGCCATGAGCGGGATCGCCGTGACGGCGACGGCGGACCTGGTGTTGACCGCGCCCTGCGATCCGGACAGCATGCGGGCGGGCGAGAGCACCACCTGCACCTTCCGCGTGACCAACAACGGCCCCTCGCGGGCCGAGGGCACGCGGATCGAGCTGACCGTGCCGGCGGTCTTCGAGGTCCTGACGCTCAGCGGCACCCGACCGGGCGGCGCGGCCGGCTGCAACGCCGGCACGGTCGGCGACCCGGGCGACCCGGCCAGCTGCGACTTCGGTCGGCTGGGCATGGGGCAGAGCGGGACGATGGTGATCGAGCTGCGGTCGCGGCCCGACGCCGTCACCGACAACGTCAGCGATCGCCTCGACGTCCAGATCGATGCGGTGGCCCGGTCGACGACCTTCGACCCGAACCTGGCCAACAACTTCGGCTTCGAGCCGGTGGAGCTGCGCGCCGAGGCCGACCTCCGGCTGCAGAAGTTCGCCGTCGGCATCCCGCTGGCCGGCCGGGAGTTCCACTACGAGTACCAGGTGCACAACGAGGGGCCCTCGGTGGCGCGGGACGTGACCCTGCGCGACTTCCTGCCCCGCGAGCTGGTGTTCCTGAGCGCCCAGGTCGACCTGGAGGGCGCGGCCGGCGGCGTGCCGCTGGCCTGCGACGTCACGGTCGGCAGCAACGCCCTGTTCTGTCCGCTGGGCGACATCCCGCCCACCGACGGGACGCCGGTGTACGTCTTCGTCAACGTTCGGATCCCGTCCAGTGTTCCGGGCGGCACGTTTCTGACCAACAGCGCCGACCTGTTCCTGACCGATACGCCCGATCCTGATACGCAGAACAACACTGCCGACGTCAACGTGCTGGTGCGCAGCGAGGCCGAGCTGGCGGTGGTCAAGACCGCCTCGGACCTGAACCCGGCGGCCGGTGAGCAGCTGATGTACACGGTCTCGGTGACCAACAACGGCCCCTCGGACGCCTTCGACGTGGAGGTGACCGACCAGCTGCCGCAGGGCTTCAACTACGTGGCCGACTCGGACCACTGCGTCGAGGCGCCGGTGGGCTCGGGCAGCCTGACCTGCCGCCCGGCGGGCAGTGACCCCACCTGGATCCTGCCGGCGGGGCAGACGGTGACCTTCGACATCCTGGTCGAGCTGGACCAGTCGGTGATCAAGGACGAGCAGCGGACGAACGAGGCCTGTGCCTTCGCCGAGAACGCCGGCGAGGTCGAGGCCTGCGGCGACGTCACGGTGCGCATCGACCGGGTGGCCGACCTGCGGATCCGCAAGTTCGGCAAGCCGGACAACACGGTGCGGGCCGGCGAGCCGCTGACCTACACGCTGTTCGTGGACAACCTGGGGCCGAGCTTCACCACGCCGGTGGTGGTGACCGACACCATCATCTCCGACAAGCCCTTCTACCTCTTGGGCATCGAGCCGGACCTGACGCACCAGTACGCGGTGGTTTGCCGCTACGAGTCGCGCGATCCGTTCTCGGACCTGGTGCTGTTCTCGGGTGAGGTGCCGCCGGGCATCGCGGCGCCGATCGGGCCGCTGCCAGGCAACCTGACGGTGACCTGCAACAACGCCAGCGGCGGTGGGATGCAGGTGTTCGGGCCGTCGAACGACCCGGCCAACGGCCCGGGGCGCTGGATGGTCAACATCGCGGTGATGAGCAACCTGACCTCGTCGATCAACAACCTGGCGACGGTGGCCGGGCCGGACTACGACCCGGACCCGACGAACAACATCGACGAGACGGCGCACTCGATCCAGGACATCTCGGACGTCTTCGTGGACAAGTTCTCCTTCGGTCAGGTGACCCAGCCGGGCTGCCCGCCGGAGTCGGTCGAGATGGACGGGATGGTGACGGCCGGCAACCCCCTGCGCTGGACGATCGCGGTGGGCAACGAAGGGCCCTCGCCGGCCGAGAACATGAAGATCATCGACCGGCTGCCGAAGTGGATCACCGTGACCGACTACGAGGTGATCGACGGAGCGGGCAACATCGTGGGCGACTGCCAGACCGGGGCGCCGGGCGACCCGCTGGACCGGCTGACCTGCGGCTTCGGCGACCTGTCGCCGGTGCCGGCATCGGCGACCGCCACGCGCTGGATCAACATCGAGGCGATGGTGGATCCGGGCGCGCCGGAGGGCGCGATCCTGGAGAACGACGTCATGGTGATGTCGGACTTCCTGGACACCGACAACTCGAACAACTTCGCCAGCTCGCTGACGACGGTCAAGACGGCGGCCGACCTGGCGGTGATCAAGACGCACAAGCCGGATCCGGTGGTGGCGGGCGAGGCGCTGCGCTACACGGTGACGGTGGTCAACAACGGGCCGTCCAACGCCAAGAACGTATCGGTGGCCGACCAGCTGCCCATGCAGGTGCGCTACCTGAGCGCGCAGACGAACCCGAAGAGCGCCTACGCGGCGTCCTGCGGCTACAACCCGCTGATGCGGATGGTGACCTGCAACCTGGGCACGCTGCCGGCGGGCGCGACGGCGATCTTCGACGTCGATGTGACGGTGAACCCGGACGCCGTGCCCTCGGGCCAGGCGGCGACGATCATCGACAACGGCGTGATGGTGATGAGCGACACCTTCGATCCCTGCGAGGTCAACAACAGCTTCGTGGATCGGACGAACGTGCGGCGCCAATCGTCGGTGAAGGTGGCCAAGAGCGACAGCCCGGACCCGGTGCTGGCGGGCACGGAGGTGACCTACCACATCCGCTTCGACAACGGCGGCCCGAGCACGGCCACCAACGTGGTGGTGCGCGACCAGCTGCCGGCGGGGCTGAGCTACGTGCGCTGCGAGCCGGCCGACCCGGCCAACCAGGTGACCTGCGTGAACCTGGGCGGCGGGCTGGTCGAGGTGACGGAGATCAAGCAGGCCGGAGCGGTGGTCTGGAACAACACCCAGGGCACGCTGCTGAACGACCTGAATCCGGGCGAGGCCTACAGCTTCGACCTGGTGGCCTTCGTGAGCGAGGGCTACGTGCTGGACGGGCTGGGCGACCTGGGGCCGGGCACCTGCCGGGCGCTGGCGGACGCGGCGCGCTATCCGCACTTCGCCTTCGACCGGGCCACGGTCTCGGCGCTGACGAGCAACGCCAACATCGGCGAGTGCACGCGGGTGGACGCGGCGGCCGACCTGCAGGTGGAGAAGACGGACCTGGTGGACCTGGGCCTGGGCCCGGAGAACGCCTACCTGGCCTGTGACCAGGTGGCGCCGGGCGGGATGATCACCTACACGTTGACGGTGACCAACCATGGGCCGTCGGACGCGGCCGAGGTGGTGCTGACGGACTACCTGCCGGAGGAGTTCCTGGCGGTGGACCCGGCGCAGGTGCTGGTGCAGGTGCTGGACGGCGAGGGCGTCGTGGAGGAGGTGCGCGACGACGGCCGGATCACGGTGGTGCTGGGCAACGACCCGGCACGGCTGGGGGTCCGGGCCGGGCAGGACCAGCTGGGTCGGATCAACGACGGCGAGAGCGCGTCGGTGGTGATCGCGGTGATGGTGCGCCGCGACGCGCCCTGCGGCGGGATCGTGCGCAACGAGGCGGTGGTGACGACGCGCCGCAACGATACGCTGTGGCCGCCCTTGGGCGGCTTCGGCTCGACGCGCACGCCGACGGCCGACCCGGAGCCGGCCAACAACGGCGTGACCGAGACGACGACGATCGAGTGCCCGAGCGTGAAGGTGACCAAGACGGTGAGCTACGACGGGACCTGCCCGGGCGTGGCCTACCCGACGGTGCTGCCGACTGGCGTGCCGGTGACCTTCTGCTTCGAGGTGACGAACACGGGCACGACCTACCTGGACGAGATCCAGCTGACCGACACGCTGGACACGCGGACGACGATGCCGACGGTGATCTTCACCGACACGATCCGCTTCGGGCGCGACCCGAAGGTGCCGGTGGCGCCGGGCGAGACGGTGAAGCGGCAGGTGACGGTGCCGAGCCTGTACAAGGAGTGCGGGACGGCGACCGACACGGTGGTGGTGGTGGCCAACCCGGTGAACTCGGGACGGACGGACCTGCCCTGCCTGCCGCTGGTGAGCGACTCGGACACGCGGAACATCAACATCCCCTGCGCGGGGGTGGACTGGCGCATCGCGCTGCCGATCCTGGAGTCGAACGAAGGCGCGGAGTGCGAGGCCTGGCTGCAGGTGCAGAACGTGGGTGACGTGGACACGAAGGCGGTGCTGGTGGTCTGGGGCGACCCGGGCTTCTGCCCGCCGCAGTCGGCCGGGCCGCTGAAGGTGGAGTGCACGGGCCTGCTGCGGCCGGGCTCGGCCTGGAGCTTCGCGGCGGGCCAGATGCCGGCCGGGGCGCGCAGCGCGATCGCGTACGCGATGAACGCGCAGGACGTGGTGGCCGACTTCGACGGGAACAACCGACTCTTCGCGGACGTGGTCTGCGGGGCGCTGTTCGACTACATCGTGGGCGACCACGACCGCTGGGCGACCTTTGACCGGGCCTACCGGCTGGGCGACCTGTGGCGCGGCCCACGGGACTTCAGCGGGCAGCAGCTGGTGCTGGACTTCGGGGCGCACCAGGGCGAGCCGCTGACGGTGTCGGTGAACCGCAGCTGTCCGGACGCGGGCGACCCGAACGCGAAGTCGAACGCGGCCTACACCGGCCTGTCGCGGGACCAGATGGGCGTGCGCGATCCGTACTCGGGCGCCTACATGTACTACGCGCCGCTGATCTTCGCCAGCAACGCGGGGCTGAACACGACGCTGTACCTGCAGAACCTGGGCGAGGAGTGCTCGAGCCTGGAGATCTGGCTGAAGGGGCAGGACAACTGCCTGCGGCCGATCATCGGCGACATCCTGACGCTGAGCCCGGGCGAGTCGGTGGCCTTCGACCCGAACACGGTGGTGGGCCCGGACTGGTTGGGCTCGGCCTGGATCCGGGCGACGCAGCCGCTGGCGATCGTGGTGGACGCGAAGGGGACGAACCACTTCACGGCCTACACGGGCGTGGCGGCGGACGTGGACGACGCGGGGTACACGGCCGGCAACCAGGTGAACTTCGCGCCGCTGATCTACTCGGAGTACCAGGGCTGGGACACGGCGATCCAGGTGCAGAACCTGTCGGGCGTGGTGAACGCCAAGGTGAAGGTGTACTTCCTGGACCGGAGCGGTGACGTGATCACGACGCTGGTGGACTGGATCTGCCCGCGGGGCAGCCAGACCTTCTTCCTGCCGACGATCGCGGCGCTGGGCGGCAACTGGGTCGGCTCGGCGCGCATCGAGAGCCAGAGCTGGTGGGCGCCGGGGACGAACCCGATCGACTACCCGAAGATCTCGAGCGTGGTGCTGCTGGAGAAGTGGAGCGACCCGGCGCGCACCACCCGTCGCGAGGCGGTGGCCTACAACGGGCAGACGGAGTGCCTGCTGTACGACTGGCAGGTCGGCTCGGGCAAGGGCGGGACGCAGTCGGGCTCGGCGGTGTTCGCGGTGCCGATGCTCTCCAAGGGCAACCGCGGGGTGAACTCGGAGCTGGCGATCACGAACCTGGTGGCCAAGCCCGGCTTCACGGACTTCGCGATCTTCATCTACGACCAGAACGGGCTCCTGGACTTCGTGTGCCAGAAGCTGCACGACCGGCAGGTGGAGTACATCGACCTGGCGACCTGGGGCTACGTGCCGCCGAACTTCCTGGGCAGCGCCGTCGTGAGCGCGACCTTCTGGGAGCATGACGTCTTCGACCCGAGCGGGAACTTTGTCCGCAACCTGGTCGGTCTCGGCGGCGTGGTCGTCGAGCGGATCGGGGTGCGCCAGGGTGAGCCGGACGTGCCGGGCGACGAGTCGAAGGCCTTCGAGGCCGCGCCGATCTTCGACCACTTCCGCAACGAGGACCGCGATCGCGGTGCCCCGCCGATCTGTCCCGGGCAGCCGGGCTGGAATCCCTAGGACGGAAGCGCGCGGGCGTCGTCAGGCGGCCAGCTCGCGCGGATGACATCCGACGAAGCCCTGCGGCACCGGGCCGCAGGGCTTCGTGGGTTCTCCCGGTTGGCCGTCGATGCTGCAGATTTTACAGACCCGCGCCGTATCGAAGCGCTTCGATACACGTTATAGTGGCAGGCAATCCGAATACTCCGGGGGTCGTGCGCGTGCCGCTCGGCCCCTGTTGCGTGGGCCTGACCGTGTCAGGGAGGATACGGAGGGCCCTACGACCCTGTCCCCGTGCTCTCGAGCCGCGTCTGCCAAGGAGTCTCATGATGCACTTCCTCAAGCCAAGGAACCTGCGACGGATCGGCGCCACCGCAACCCTGTTGCCGCTGGCGCTTCTTTCGTTCGGAAGCGGTCGGGCGCTCCAGCCCCGTCCGGTCGACGCCGCGGCGATGCTGCGGGATGCCTCGAGCCCGTCGGCCGCCGAGGCACCCCTGGCGCCCCAGGCGCTGGACTCGGTCATCACCGTCACGACCACCAGCCAGGAGGTCAACTCGGACGGCAACTGCTCGCTGCAGGAGGCCATCTACGCGGCCAACTTCGACGAAAACAAGGCCATCGATCCGACCAACCTGGGCCAGAAGATCACGACGGGCTGCGCCGCGGGCAGTGGCGCCGACACGATCGTCCTTCAAGCCGGCGCGGTCTATCAGGTCTCGGGCTTCGTGCAGGACCCGTTCAACCCGGCCGGCATCACGGCCACTCCCTCGATCACCTCGACCATCACGATCCAGGGCAACGGCGCACGACTCGAGCGGGTCGGCGGCCTCGACATCCGGGCCTTCATGGTCAACCGTGCGCCGAACGAGGTCTCGCACGCCGACGGCAGTCTGACCCTCCAGAACCTGCACATCAAGGGCTTCCGCTCCAAGGGCGGCAACGGCTCGGACGGCGGTGGCGGTGGCATGGGGGCCGGTGGCGCCGTGTACATCCGCGGCGGCACGCTGATCGTGGACAACAGCACCTTCGAGGACAACAAGGTCACCGGCGGCAACGGTTCGGCCGACCTGACCAGCGTCGCCGGCGGTGGTGGTGGCGGCCTCGGCGGTAACGGAGGCAACGACGTCGTCTTCGGCGCCGGCAACGCCGGCGGCGGCGGCGGCGGCGCCCGGGGCAACGCCGGCGATGGCGCCAACTCGGGCGGTGGCGGCGGCGGCACGGCCAACGACGGCGTCAATGGCGCCGGTTCGGGCGTCGGCGGCAACGGCGGCTTCAACTGCGGCGGAAAGGGCGGCGACGACCTCGGCGCGCCCGGCTCGGCCAACGGCGGCTCGGGCTTCTGCGCGGGCGGCGGCGGTGGCGGTGGTGCTCGGAACGCGGGCGTCGGCGGCGCGGGCGGCAGCGGCAACTACGGCGGCGGCGGTGGTGGCGGCGGCGCCTCGCAGTCGACCAACGGCGGCAACGGTGGCAACGGCGGCTTCGGCGGCGGTGGTGGCGCTGGCGCCAATGCCAACAGCAACGGCGGCAACGGCGGCTTCGGCGGCGGCGCCGGCGCGCGCGGGAGCGGCAGCGGCAGCCATGGCGCGGCCGGCTCCTACGGTGGCGTCGCGGGCACCAACATCGGCCTGCCGACTGGCGGCGGCGGCGCCGGCCTAGGTGGCGCGATCTTCAATGACAACGGCCGCCTGACCGTTCGCAACAGCACCTTCGCTGCCAACGCCGCCAACAGCGGCAACGGTGGCGGCGGCACGGCCAGCTCGGGCATCGGCTTCGGCGGCGCGATCTTCTCGCTGCGGGGCAGCACCGACGTGCGCCACTCGACCTTTTCCGGCAACACGGCGTCGGGCTCCAGCGGTCCCAACGCGGGCGGCATCTATGTGGCTGCCGTCGGCGGCGACGCGAACCTCACCCTGCGCAATACGATCGTCCACGGCAACAGCGCCACGTCCGGCGAGTGCGTGACCTTCGCCGAGGACGATCGCACGGTCAACGCGGGCGGCGCCGGCAACCTGGTCGGGAAGAACGCCGGCTGCCCGGGGGTGGTCGCGACGGCCGACCCGCTCTTGGGCCCGCTCCAGGTCAACGCACCCGGCAACACGCCGACGATGGCGATCGGCCTGGTCAGCCCGGCCTACGACGCGGCCGATGACGGATCCTGCCTGGACGCCGATCAGCGCGGCGTGACCCGGCCCCAGGGCGATGCCTGCGACATCGGCGCCTTCGAGGCGCTGGTGGCCGACCTGTCGATCAGCAAGACCTGCCACGCGCGCGACATCGCTGGTCGCATCGACGAGGACGTCATCTACGCCGGTCAGCAGTGGATTTGCGACATCGTCGTCCGCAATCCCTCGAGCGTGCCCCTGTCCGACTTCAGCGTCATCGACTCCGTGCCGGCGGGCGCGCGCTTCGTCGCGCACACCGCCCAGGGCGATGCCAACGGCGGCGGCAATCCGGCGGTCTGCGCGCCGCTCCCGAAGAACGGCCCGGCCGACGTGACCTGCACCGGCCTCGACGTGGACCGGTACAGCTCGGTTCGCTTCCAGCTGGCCTTCGTGGTCGATCCATCGTTCGTGGCGGCCGCGCCGACCGGTGAGCTGCCGATCAGCAACACGGCCTGCCTCGCCGAGATCGGTGGCGTCATCGACCCGAACCCCAACAACAACTGCGCGACCGACACCGACCTCGTGAAGGACCTGGCCGACCTGCGGATCAGCAAGTACGTCGAGCCGGTCGGCTCGGTGCGGGCGGGCGACACCTTCACCTACACGATCTTCGTGGACAACCTCGGCCCGAGCACCGCGCGCAACGTGACCATCACGGACACGCTGCTGTCGAGCGCCAACGTCTCGATCCAAAGCTGCGCCTTCTCGGTCTCGCAGGGCGGGGGCTCGATCACGCAGTTCACCTGCACCACGGGCAACCTGGTCTCGACCCAGTTCGGGACCGACGTCGGGACGATGCGCACCAACAAGCTCGAGCCGCTCACGCCGACCAGCCAGGGCCGCTTGCGCGCCTCGTTCCGCCTGGTGGCCAAGCAGAACATGAAGGTCACCAACACGGTGCGGGTGAGCTCGCTCACGCCCGACCCGGACATGAGCAACAACTTCACCGACCTCAACATCGACGTGACGGCGGTGGCCGACCTGCAGACCTTCGCGACCTTCGGCGCCGAGGTGCAGACCAACGGCCTGCCGGGCAAGATCATCGACACCAACGCGCTCCTCGCGATGCCCGACCCGGCCTGCTGCAACTTCGGCGGCACGACGGTGACGGCCGGCCGGCGCATCCAATGGGACGCCAGCACGACCAACAACGGTCCGAGCCGGGCCGAGAACGTCCGGATCGAGGTACTGCTGCCCTTCGGCACCAGCCTGATCGAGAACTCGCTCACCGCTGTGCAGAACGTCGGCCAGGTGCCCGGCCGCTGCTACACCGAGGCGGCCGGCGAGCTGCGCAGCAAGGTGATCTGCGAGTACGGGACGTTGCAGCCGGGCAAGACGGGCTCGCTGCGCTTCCTGTTGCTGGTCGATCCGAGCCTGGCGGCCGGCACCCAGCTCTCGATCGACACGCGCAGCTCCTCCGAGAGCTTCGACCCGAACACCGCGAACAACATCGCCGGCATCCAGTTCGACGTCAACACCTGGGCCGACATGTCGATCAGCAAGACCTCGGTCGGCCAGCGCATCATCGGCTACGACGCGGTCAACGGCCGCTTCATCTACCAGGACACGCCGGGCCAGGTGACGGCCGGCCTGATCCTGCGCTACGAGATCGCGGTCCAGAACAACGGGCCGAGCGACTCGCAGAACGTCACGGTCAAGGACACGCTGCCCGCGCAGGGCCTCGTGACCCTTCTGAGCGCGGACGGCGCCGACTGTCGGCCCGACGCGGTGAACCAGAACATCCTGTACTGCTCGCTGGGCACGATGGCGGCCGGCGAGCGGCGCAGCTTCGACCTGTACGTGCGGGTCGACCCGGCCGTGGCGCAAGGCACGAACCTGACCAACACGGCCGAGGTGCTGCAGGCGCCGGCCTCGCCGCCGGCCCAGCCGCCGGCGCTGCCGCCGGGCGTGCCGCAGCTGCCCCTGACGGCCGACCCCTTCCTGGCCAACAACACGGCCACGGCGCAGACGCTGGTGACGGCCGTCTCGGACGTGGGCGGCCCGGGCGGGCCGAGCCCGACCGACAACAGCATCGTCAAGGTCGATCTGCCCGGCCGGCCGGACCTCGACATGCCGGTGGAGCCCGACCGAGCGATCGCCGGCACGGAGCACCGCTACCTGATCCGCTTCGGCACCGTCGGCCCCTCGAACGCGGTGGGCGTCACGGTGATCGACCAGCTCGACTTCAAGCAAGCCGGCATCCCCGGCGAGCGCTTCCTGCGCTGCGAGTCCTACGACGGCGTCTCGACGGTCAGCTGCAGCTACAACGCCGTGACCAACCGGGTGCAGCTGCAGAGCTACACCGATCCGGACGGCTCGGCCTTCATCGCCGGCCAGGGCGTCCTGGTTCCCGGCAAGCCCTACGCCTTCTACCTGGTGGTCGAGGTGGACTCGGGCTACGTGCTGGACGCCGACGACTTCATCGCCCGTGACACGGTGACGGCGGCCACGACGACCAACGACCCGAACCCGGTCAACAACGCCGACAGCGAGGACACGCGGATCATCGCCGAGGCTGACCTGTCGATCGCCAAGACCGACATCTTCGGCACCGACCCGGACAACGGCTTCCTGATGTGCGACCCGGTGGTGCCGGGCGGCATGATCCAGTACACGCTCACGGTGAACAACGCCGGCCCCTCCGACGCGGCCGACGTCTACGTGGTCGACCAGCTGCCGGCCGAGTTCGTGGCGGTGGATCCGGCCCAGGTGCAGGTGACGGTCTCGGCCGGCGAGGTGGTCGAGGTCCGCGACGACGGGCGGATCACGATCCGCCTGGGCGAGGATCGGAACAACCAGGGCGCGCCTGAGCTGGGGCGCATCAACGAGAGCGGTGCCGAGACGGTCGAGGTCGGCGTGATGGTGCGCCGCTCGGCGCCCTGCGGCCAGGAGGCCGAGAACCACGCCTACGTCGAGACGCGGCGCAACGACGCCGATTGGCCGCCCGACGCCTCGGCGCCGCCGGCCGGCGGGCCGCGCACGCCGACCTTCGATCCCGCGACGGCCAACAACGCGGCGGTCGAGACGACCAGGATCGAGTGCCCGAGCATCCGGGTCAACAAGACCGTCAGCTACGACGGGACCTGCCCGGGCGCGGACGTCACGACCATCAACGACACGGGCCAGCCGGTGACCTTCTGCTTCGAGATCACCAACACCGGCACGACCTACCTCGACACGATCGTGGTGACGGACACGCTGACCAGCAAGACCCAGATGATGACGGTGGTCTTCAGCGACACGATCACCAGCGGGGCCGATCCGAAGGTGCCGGTCGCGCCGGGCGAGACGGTGAAGCGCCAGGTGACGGTGCCGCACTTCAGCAAGGAATGCGGCCGGGTCACCGACACGGTGCAGGTCTCGGCCAACCCGGTCAACTCGGGCCGCACCGACTATCCCTGCCTGCCCCTGGTCGCACACGCGGACACGGCGGTGATCGAGGTGCCCTGTGCCGGGCTGGACTGGCGCCTGCAGCTCCCGATCCTGGGACCGGGCGACTGCGAGAGCTGGATCCAGATCCAGAACGTGGGCAACGCGCCGACGATGGCGATGTTGGTGGCCTGGGGCGAGCCGGGCTTCTGCCCGCCGCAGGCGGCCGGTCCGCTGAAGGTCGAGTGCTCGGGCCTGCTGCGGCAGGGCAGCGCGTGGACGATGTTGCCGCCGCAGATCCCGAACGGGGCCAACAGCGGCGTGGTCTACTCGCTGAGCGCCGACGAGGTGCTGTCGCCGCGCGGCGGCATGATGGAGTTCGGCCGCATCATCTGCAACGAGGCCTTCTTCCAGATCGTCGGCGACGACTTCGCCTGGGCGGAGTTCGACTCGGCCTACCGCCAGCGCCGCGTCTGGCGCGGCTTCGACTTCGGTGCGCATCCGGGCGAGCCGCTGGTGGTCAGCGTGAACCGCAGCTGTCCGGACGCGGGCGACCCGAACGCGCGCTCGAACGCGGCCTACAGCGCGATCTCGAGCGACATGGAGGGCGCCTACGATCCGGAGAGCGGCGGCTACGCCTACTACGCGCCGCTGATCTTCGCGTCGAACGCCGGCCTCAACACCAGCCTGCACATCCAGAACTCGGGTAGCCTGTGCACCTCGCTCGAGGTCTGGCTGAAGGGTCAGGACAACTGCCTGCGGCCGATCATCGGGGACATCCTGACGCTGAGCCCGGGCGAGACGATCAGCTTCGACCCGAACACGGTGGTCGGTCCGGACTGGTTGGGCTCGGCCTGGATTCGCTCGACCCAGCCGCTGGGCATCGTGGTGGATGCGATGGGCACGAACCACTTCACCAGCTACAACGGGACCACGGCCGACATCGACGCCTTGCACTTCAGCTACGGCAACCAGGTGAACTTCGCGCCGCTGATCTACTCGGAGTACCAGGGCTGGGACACGGCGATCCAGGTGCAGAACCTGTCGCCGGTGATCAACGCCAAGGTGAAGGTCTACTTCCTGGACCGCTCGGGCGACGTGATCACGACGCTGGTGGACTGGATCTGCCCGCGGGGCAGCCAGACCTTCTTCCTGCCGACGATCGCGGCGCTGGGCGGCAACTGGGTCGGCTCGGCGCGCATCGAGAGCCAGGACTGGTGGGCACCGGGGACGAACCCGCTGGACCACCCGCGCATCGCCAGCGTGGTGCTGCTGGAGAAGTGGAGCGACCCGGCGCGGACGACGCGACGGGAGGCGGTGGCCTACAACGGGCAGACGGAATGCCTGCTGTACGACTGGCAGGTGGGCGCCGGGAAGGGCGGGACGCAGTCGGGTTCGGCCGTGTTCGCGGTGCCGCTGCTGTCCAAGGGCAACCGGGGCATCAACTCGGAGCTGGCGATCACCAACCTGGTGGCCAAGCCGGGCTTCACGGACTTCGCGATCTTCATCTACGACCAGAACGGGCTCCTGGACTTCGTGTGCCAGAAGCTGAACGACCGGCAGGTGGAGTACATCGACTTGGCGACCTGGGGCTACGTGCCGCCGAACTTCCTGGGCTCGGCCGTCGTCTCGGCCACGTTCTGGGAGCACGACGTGTTCGACCCGAGCGGCAACTTCGTGCGCAACCTGGTCGGCTTGGGCGGCGTGGTGGTCGAGCGGGTCGGGGCACGGCAGGGCGAGCCGGACCTGCCGGGCGACGAGAGCAAGGCCTTCGAGGCGGTGCCGGTCTTCGACCACTTCGGTCCGGAGAGCCGCCTCGGGGCGGCGCCGCGCTGCCCCGGGCAGCCGGGATTCAACCCCTGATCCGAGCCGGGGGGCCGACGCGGACGCCAACCCGCGTCGTGCCCACACCGACCCGATAGCAAGCTCGTCGACCGGGGCCGCGCCACTGGCGCGGCCCCGGTCGCGTCTCGCGCAACCTCAGCCCCGATCACCCACGCACGCCAAACGACGCGCCCCGCCGGATCCCGGCGGGGCGCGCGTGCGTTCCGGCATTTCGGGGGCGACGGAGACGCCCGTCGCGGCTCAGGTCTGGCGCAGGCGCTGGTTGAGGACGACCGCCGTCGCGAAGAGCAGCACGGCCGTCGCCTGGTGCGCCAGCGCCACCCAGAGCGGGACCCCGAGCAGCACCGTGGTCACGCCCAGGGCGACCTGCAGCAGCACCAGGGCCAGCAGCAGCCCGGCAGCTCGGCGGGCGTCGGGCGGAACACCGGCGACCGAGCGCAGGCGCCACCAGGTCCAGCCGGCCAGCGCCAGGACCAGCAGCGCCAGCCAGCGATGGGTGAAGTGCACCGTGACGACATTGTCGACGAGGTCGCGCCATAGGGGGACGACGCGTCCCATCGAGCCGATCGGGATCCAGGTGCCGAACATCAGCGGCCAGGTGTTGGAGACCTGGCCGGCCTTCAGCCCGGCCACGAAGCCGCCCCAGGTGATCTGCAGCAGGATCAGCGACAGCAGCGCGAGGCCCAGGCGCCGGGCCTGCGCCGGCGCCGTGACGCCCGTTCCGCTTCCCGCGTCGTCGCGCAGCCCGAGCGCCTGCCACAGGCACAGCGCCAGGAGGCCCAGGGCCGCCAGCAGGTGCAGGGTCAGCCGGTAGTGGCTGACGCTGGGACGGTCGACCAGGCCACTGGCCACCATGAACCAGCCCAGGAAGCCCTGAAAGGCGAAGAGCAGCCCGATGCACACGAAGGCCGCCCGCCGGCCGCGGGGGATGGTCCCGCGCAAGAGGAAGGCCAGCAGCGGCAGCGCCACCACCAGACCCACCAGGCGGGCCAGGAGGCGGTGGAACCACTCGATGTAGAAGATGCGCTGGTACTCGGCCACGCTCATGTCGGCGTTGACCTTCAAGCCCTCCGGCGAGGCCAGGTAGAGATCATGGGCTTCCTGCCAGGCCGCCTCGCCCCGGGGCGGCAAGACGCCCATCACGACATCCCATTCGACGATCGACAGGCCGGCGCGCGACAGCCTGGTGTAGCCGCCGACGACGACCATCAGGGCGATCAGGCCGCTGCACAGGTACAGCCAGCGCCGCATTCGACGGCGATCGCTCGCGATTCGACCGGTCTCGTCCATGCCTGTCCTCCGATGCGGGAAACGGTCCCGTATTCTAGCCCTGCGTCCGCTGGGACGGATTCGGATCCGGTCGGAATCCGGCTCGCCGACCCGGGAGTGCCGGCGTTGACGGCACCTGGGGCACTGTCCCCAAGGAAGATGGGGCATGTGCCGAATGCGCCGCGGGGCCGGATCGGCGACAATGAGCCGCGTAGAACACCGTTGACACTCGAGGGCGGGCGCCGCTCGCCGACATGCTGGTCGTCGCGAGCCTCGTTCCCCGCCCCCGATCACAGGAGGGGACGATGTCGAGCACGATGCGACGCACAACGATCGGAACGTCGGTTTGGCGCGGCCTCGCGGGGGCGGCGCTCGTTCTGGCGCTGTTCGGTCTGGGCTTCGGCCCGAGCCAGCCCGCGACCGCAGCCCCGGACGACGGGCCGGTGGCCTTGACCATCCAGCCCAGCACCGTCATCTACGGCGACGAGGCCTCGAGCAATTTGAAGCTGGTCCCGAAGGGCAAGCCCTTCTTCGACCTGGACGGCGACGGCAACAAGGACTTCCTGGTCAGCTACTGGACCCGGGCCTTCCATCCGACGCTGCGCCACGAGCACCTGGACGTGATCTTCGGGCGGGACGACTGGCCGGCGGAGGTCAAGGTGTCCGACCTGGACCGGCGCCTGGTCCTGCAGTTCCCCGATCCCAAGGACTACCTGACCGGCGACCCGGTCTACAAGCTGTTGACCAACACCGATGTCAACGGCGACCGCAAGGACGACCTGGTGGTCGAGAAGCAGACCCTCCAGCGCGACCGGTTGAGCGCCTACGAGCTGGGCGTCTACTATGGCAAGGAGACCTGGGGTCAGTTCCTGAAGATCACCGAGGACGCGCCCGACCTGCGCATCCTGCAGTCGGACCCGCCGGCCAACGACGCCGAGGCCGCGCGCAAGCCGATGCCCGACAAGCTCTTCCCGGGCGACTACAACGGCGACGGCACGCAGGACCTGGCGATCGGCTCCTGCATGCTCAAGCCGGCCGCGGGTGGCCCAGCCGGGGCGCTCCTGCTCTACTTTGGCCCCTTCGGCGAGGGCGGCACCCTCGACCTGGCGACCACCTCGGCCGACAGCATCGTCTACAGCTCGCGCGGCAGCTCGGCCTGCTCGCCGTTGGACAGCGACTTCGATGGCGACAAGATCCGCGACCTGCTCTACACGGTCAGCGAGTCCAAGCAGCAGCAGGACTTCCATCATGGCGAGCTGATCCTGGGCCAGGCGACCTGGCCGGCCGAGGGCTTCGTCTCCGATCTGGCCACGGTGCAGTTCCGGCACGTGGTCGCCAGCGGCGACCTGGACGTCAAGAAGGACTTCGTCAACGACGACGGCGCCTCCGACATCGCCGGCATGGGCTATGTGTACCGGGCACCCCGCTGGACCGAGGACGTCGAATGCGTCTGGCTGGCCGGCAAGCCCTTCACCGGCGCGCTGGACACCACCGCCTGCGACATTCGCTTCCCCGACAAGTGGCCCGCGTCGAACGCCGACGTCGACGGCGACGGCAAGCGCGACTTCTTCTTCGAGATGGATCAGCACGGCACCGATCCCTGGGTCTGGCGCATCGGCCGGGGCCCGATCCCGCAGGGCGGCGAGATGCGCATCACCGACGCGCCCGACAGCGGCGACTACATCCTCACGATCCCCTACCAGAGCGCACCGATCTCCTGGCGCATGGACAACGTGGGCGGCGGAACCGCCGACCGCGACCTGGCGATCCTCGAACCCGAGGCCAAGCACAAGCTGCCGGAGGACGGGCGCATCTCGCTCCAGTTCGGTCCGCTGATCGACCCGAACGCGGTCCCGCCGACGGCGCCCGTGTTGCCGACCAGCACCCCGCGCCCGACGCCGCTGCCGCTGCCGACCGTGCCGGCCGCCGCGCCGGAGATCGCGCTGGGCGCCGGCAACGTGATCTACGGCGACGAGGCTTCGAGCAACTTGAAGCTGGTCTCCAAGGGCAAGCCCTTCTTCGACCTGAACGGCGACGGCAAGAAGGACTTCCTGGTCAGCTACTGGACCCGAGCCTTCCACCCGACGCTGCGTCACGAGCACCTGGACGTGGTCTTCGGTCGCGACGACTGGCCGGCCGAGGCCAAGGTCTCCGATCTGGACCGCCGTCTGGTGCTGCAGTTCCCCAACCCGTCGGACTACCTGACCGGTGATCCGGTCTACAAGCTGCTGACCAACTCGGACATCAACGGCGACCGGAAGGACGACCTGGTGATCGAGAAGCAGACCCTGCAGCGCGACCGCCTCAGCAGCTACGAGCTGGGCGTCTACTTCGGCAAGGAGACCTGGGATCTGTTCCTGACGGCCACCGACGATACGCCCGACCTGCGGATCGTGCAGCCGGATCCGCCGTCCAACGACGCCGAGGCGCAGCGCAAGCCGATGCCCGATCGGCTCTATCCGGGCGACTACAACGGCGACGGCACGCAGGACCTGGCCATCGGCTCCTGCAAGCTCAAGCCAGGCACCGGCGGCCCTCCCGGCGCGCTGATGCTCTACTTCGGCCCCTACGCCGAGGGCGGCACGCTCGACCTGGCGTCCAAGACGGCCGACGCGATCATCTACAGCTCGCGCGGCACCAACGCCTGCGCGCCGCTGGACAGCGACTACGACGGCGACAAGATCCGCGACCTGCTGATCCTGTCCAGCCGATCGCGGCAGCAGCAGGACTACAACTACGGGCTGCTGATCCTGGGTCGCACCGACTGGCCGGCGACGAGCCAGGTGACCGATCTGGCGACGGTCGAGTTCGACCACGCGACGGCCGACGGCGGCGTGGACCTGGCCAAGGGCTTCATGAACGACGACGGCGCCAGCGACATCGTGGGCTCGGCCCGCACCTACCGCGCCCCGCGCTGGGTCGACGACAGCCAGTGCGTCTGGCTGGCCGGCAAGGCCTTCGCGGCCAAGGTCGACACCTCGACCTGCGACATGAAGTTCCCCGAGAAGTGGCCGATGAACGCCAACGACCTCAACGGCGACGGCAAGCGCGACTACGTCTTCGAGATGGACCAGCGCGGGACGGGCCCCTGGGTCTGGCGCATCGCCCTCGGCCCGGTCGGTCCCAGCGGCGAGATGGTGGTGACCGATGCCCCGGACAGCGGCGACTACGTGCTCAGCATCCCCTACCAGAGCGCGCCGATCTCCTGGCGCATCGACGAGGTGGGTGGTCCGACGGGTGACCGCGACCTCCTGGTCTTCGAGCCCGAAGCCAAGCACAAGCTGCCGGAGGATGGCCGGATCACGCTGCACTTCGGTCCGGTGATCCAGGGTGGCGCGGTGCCGCCGACCATCGTGCCGCCGCCGACCGGCGTTCCGCCGACGGCCGTGCCGCCCACCGGCGTGCCGCCGACCACGGTGCCGCCCACCGCGGTACCGCCTTCGCCCGAGGTTCCGACGGCCGTGCCGCCGACCTCCGCGCCGCCGACGACCGATCCGAGCGCACAGGTCTGTAGCGTCGCCCGGGCACGCGTGCCGGCCTCGGTGCTGAACGCCGCCACCAGCAACCCCGGCATGACCGCCGGCTGGGGGCAGCGCTGCAACCCGAACCTGGGCCCCGGTCCCTTCAACCCGCTGCGCAGCTGGCTGACGCTTCGCAACAACAGCCTGCCCTACCACCCGCTCTTCAACGGCCTGGTCTGGAAGTGCGGCTGCTCGTGATCCGTCCCCTCCCGGACTCGGCCTGATCCTTCGGTCGAGCCCTCAACGGGTCACGCGGAGCCCCCGTCCACGCGGACGGGGGCTCCGGCCTGTCAGCCGGCTCGGCCGGGCGCCGCGACGAGGCCGGCGGCGCGACGGAAGGCCGGCATGTCCACCACCCGCGACTCCAGCCTAGTCGAACCGGGCCGCCCGCCCGGCGGCGCCGCCCGGCCGGCAGTCGAAGATCGTCGGCTGCCGGCCGAAGCGCTCGGTGAAGTCGGCGATCAGCCGCGCGCGCAGGGCGGCCGCGGCGCTGGCCTCGACCAAGGCCACGCTGCAGCCCCCCCAACCGGCGCCGGTCAAGCGCGCTCCGAGGCAGCCGGGAACCTGGCGCGCGGCTCCGACCAGGAGCTCCAGCTCGGGACAGCTGATGGCGTAGTCGTCGCGGGCGCTGGCATGCGCGGCATCCATCAGCGCGCCCAACCGTTCTGGCTCGCCGCGCGCCAGCACCTCGCGCGCCGCCAGCACCCGGTGGTTCTCGTGCCAGACATGGCGGCATCGGGCGCGAACGGCCAGCCGGTCGCTCGGCTTCAGACCGGGGATGTCGTCCAGCACGATGCCGCGGGCCCCGAGCTCGGCCACCGTCGCCTGCTCCGGAAGGCCCGGCTCGAGCTCGGGCCAGGCGCGGTCTTCGACATCGCGCAGCTGGCGCGTTCCGGGATGGCTGGCGGCCAGAAGTCCGGCGCCGGCACGGCAGGCCGCGACCCGGCGGTTGAAGGCGCCCGAGGTGTTGGCGTGCGCCACGCCGCTGTCGACGACCATCAGCCGCAGCCGAGCCGGCAGCGGGAGGGGCTCGATGGCATATCGCCCGTCGGCGCCCGCCCGGCAGTCGATGAACAGGACCTGGCCGGGCCGGGCACACAGCAGGGTCAGCTGATCCATGATCCCGCCGCGCGTGCCGACCTGCCACTCGGCTTCGCGGCAGACCTCGGCCAGCGCCTGGGCCGACAGCGGCCGGGCGCCGCTGGCCTCCGCCATGGCCAGCGCCAGGCCGACGCACAGCGCCGACGAGGAGCTCAGACCGGCGCCGCGAGGCAGGCCCAGCGGCCCTTCGCCATCCACCAGCAGGTCGAGCCCGGCCAGCGGGCGGTCGAGCCGCGAGCCCAGCGCCCCGGCCACCGCGTCGACGTAGACGGTCCAGTTGGGCGGCTCGACCGCGGCCGCGTTGGCCAGGCACAGGCGTCGGTCGGCGCGCGGCCGGGCCAGGACCAGAAGCTCGCGATCGATGGCGGCCGGCAGGACGTAGCCGCCGTTGTAGTCGGTGTGCTCACCGATGAGGTTGACGCGGCCGGGCGCCCGGTACAGCGTCACGGGGCCCCGTCCGTAGCGGCCGCGGAAGGCCGCGACGGCGGCCCGATAGCGTTCCAGCCTCGCGCCCGATGCTCCGCCGGAGCGCCGCGGGCCGCGGGGCGTCATCCGCGCCTCAGGGCCGGCTCAGCCAGGGCAGCCAGATCGGTCTGGGGGACGGATCGACCGCCCTCGCGCGCAGGCCGAGCAGGCCGCTGCCGGTGGCCGCCACCCAGGCCTGGCCGGCGTCGTCGAGCGCGACGCCCCAGGCCCGTTGGCGGGTTTCGATCCGGGCCAGCTCCGTTGGAGCGCTCGGGTCGCGCAGGTCGATCAGGCGCACCATGCCGGGATCCTGCGGGCCGCCGCCGGCCGCCTCGGCCAGCCAGGCCTGCTCGCCCGACGGGCTCAGGGCCACGGCATAGGCCGCCAGCCCGGTCTCGAGCCGACCCAGCCGTCGCGGCGCGCGGGGGTCGCTTAGATCGGCCACGATCAGGCCGCCCAGGTTGTCGGCGATCAGGACGCGCCGACCGCTCGGGTCGACCGCGAGCCCGTAGGCGCGCAGCTCGGTCGCCAAGGCGCCCAGCTCGACCGGCGCCGTGGGGTCCGTGGCGTCGACGATGCGCAAGCCGCCAGGTGCATCGGCGACCAGGATTCGATGGCCCACGACGGCCAGCTCGCCGGCCCAACCGGGCGTGTCGAGCCGACCCACCGGCCGCGGCGTGGCGGGATCCGAGACGTCGAAGATCAGGAGGCCGTAGTCCGGATCCCCGGCGTCGAAGGCCTGGGCCGACCAGTCGCCGGTGACCACGTAGCGTTCCGACAGGACCGCGACGGCCTGCGCGTTGGCGCGGGTGGGCGCGCTGCCGAGCAAGCGCGGCGCCGCCGGGTCGCCGATGTCGAAGACTTCCAGGCCGGCGCTCCAGGCCGCCACGTAGAGGCGGTCGCCCAGCACCGCCGCCTCGTAGGCGGCGCCGGCGGTCGGCGCGGTGGCCAGGAGCCGTGGCCGGGCGGGCTCCGAGATGTCGACGATGTGCGTGCCACGCGCATGGGCCGGCACGAAGGCCAGGTCGCCGGCGATGCGGACGTGGAGCGCGGGCCCGGCTTCCGGCAGCTCGGCGAAGGCCTCCAGCCGCGTCTCGGCGCCGACCGCGGGCATCGCGCCGATCGCGAGCGTGCCCGAGAGCAGCAGCCCGGCCAGCAGGGTCTTCGGGAGGATTCGACGGGACATGGACCTTTGCTCCGGGGCTGCAGGGCGCCCCTCGAGCCGCCTGCCTGAAGGGCGTGGCGATGGTAGACTGGGTGGACCGGGATGGCAATGCCGGTCGAGCGTTCGCCAGGCGCCGGAGGGCGGCCGAAGGCGGTCCAAGGGGGATCATCCGATGAGATTGCGCATGCCGAAACGGACCCTCGAACGCCGGGCGGGACGGCGCGCTCCGGCGCCGGGATCACGTCGACCCGGTCTGCTGCTGCTGCCCCTGTTCGTCATCGCGGCAGCCCATCCGGGCATCCGCGAAGCCGGCGCACAAGACTCCCGCGCCGCCGCGCGCGTGGCCGAGGCCTCGGGCTACACCCTGCTCTATGCGCTCGACATCCCGGTGACGGCCGACTTCCACGCCACGGGGCCGTCGTACCGCGTCGACGCCTCGGCGTCCATGGACGCGCCCTTCGATCGGGTGGCCTACTACCTGGAGCTCGAGGCGCCGGATGGTCGGCTCGACTGGGTCTATGTGTCGATGCGCGCCTATACCGCCAAGCCGACCGAGCTCGGCCTGCCGGATCCGACCGGCGGCCGGGTCGTCCAGCAGCCGGTCGCCGACCTGCAGGTGGCGTCCAACGTCGCCGGGATCCAGCCGGGCGACTTCGCCACCGGCGGCAGCCTCGAGATCTGGCCCTTCAACTATTCCCCAGCGAACGCAGGGCGCGTGCCCGGCGCCTCGGACGCCGTTTACGACTGGGGCGACCAGCCCGCGAGCGACGGCGCCTACGGCTCGCTGCAGGTGCATCAGCATGCCCTGGGGCAGGTCTTGTTGGCCTACAACCGGTGGGGGATGGGCGGCGGGGTCGCCTCGGACATCGGCATCGGCAACGCCGTCGATCCCGAGGAGCCGGGAGGCGCCCATGTCGACTGGACCTTCCGTGCCAATGCGGGCGACTGGGCAGCCAGGCGCCTGGAGATCCTGGTGCGCCCGGGACCGACGCCCTTCGAGCTGAAGCTGACGGCGCCCCTGGCGCATGCGGTGCACCAGCGTGACGCGGACGGCCGCGCGCGCGTTCCGATCCAGGCCGCCGGCCTGGCCGAGGACGCCGGGCTCGAAGCGCGCGCGCTGCCCCTGGCCGGACAGCGCGGTCGAGCGACCGACTGGCGCCCGATCCCGGTCGGCGATCGTCCCGGTGACGTCGCGGGCCAGATCGAGCTCGAGGCGGGTTGGTATGCCGTCGAGCTGCGACTGGCCGGCGACGACTGGGTGCGCTCGGTCCACCGGGTCGAGCCGGTGGGCGTGGGCGAGGTCTTCGTGATCGCCGGCCAGTCCAACTCGGCCAACCACGGCCAGCCGCCCCTCGCGCCGGCCGATCCACGGGTCTCGACCTTCGACGGTCGGCGCTGGCGACCGGCCTTCGATCCCCAGCCGATCGCCACGGGCAACGGCGGCTCTCCCTGGCCTGCGCTGGGCGACCTTCTGGCCGAGCGGCTGGACCTGCCCATCGGCTTCGTCTCGGTCGGCTGGGGCGGCACGCGGGTCGACCAGTGGCTGCCCGAGGCGGCGCTCTACCCCCGCATCGCCGATGCCCTGGCCGGCCTGGCGCCCAATGGCGCCCGGGCCCTGCTCTGGCACCAGGGCGAATCGGACGCCGCGGTTGGCACCAGCGCCGTGGACTACGCCGAGCGACTGCGACGGGTCATCGGCGCATCGCGGTCCGAGCCCGCCGCCGCGCGGCTGCCTTGGGGCGTGGCCCTGGTCAGCTATCTGCCCGGCGCTGACCCGGCCAGGCGGGCGGCGGTCATCGCCGGGCAGCGGGACGTCATCGCTGCCGGTCCGGCCGTGTTCGAGGGGCCGGACACCGATGCGCTGAGCAGTGCCGACCATCGCTGGGACGGCATCCACTTCAACGAGGCCGGCCTGCGGGCGCATGCCGCTGGCTGGGCGACGGCGATCGCGGCGGCGTTCCCGGGCCTCGAAACGTCGCCGACGGAACCCGCCACATCCGAGCCCCGCCCCAGTGCCTCGGCCACGCCCGAAGCGAGCGCAACGCGAGCCCCACCAGCGACCGCCACCGCCGCGCGGGGGTGGCTGGCCCTGCCCTGGCTCCAAGCGAGACCTGCGCTCGGCACCGCACCGGATCGGCTGGACGCGATCGCCGCAGCATCCGCTCCGACCATCGACCGACCCGAGACGCCCGTGCGATGGCGCGAATATCAATCAAATGATTGACAACTCCGCCGGGATCGGTTAGCCTGACGCCACGAACCCATCGCCGACGCGTCGCGGCGGGTCTGCGATCGAGGCCCGGATCGGGTCTCGACCCCGGGAGGCAGGCATGACATCGGCACTGCTGTTCGCGAGCCTCGTCTTCGCGCTGCTCTGGCTGGCCCGATGGAAGGCGGAGCACGAACGCCGGCTCCAATCCATCGAACGCCGTCTGGCCAGGCTGGACGAGGTGTCATCGCTTCGCGCCGAGGCTCGGGTCGAGCAGGGCGCGGCGGAGGCGGCATCCCAAGCGCGGCCCAGGGCCACGGACGCGCCTCGGAGCGCCGATGGCGGGCCGGCCGTGGTCGCCCGCGCTGCCTCCGGGCCGGCGCCGATGCTGACCTCGACTCCGCCGGCGGTCAGCTCGACCCCGCCCGCCGTCGCGCCGTCACCCGCGACGCGTTCGGGGCTTGCGGCACCGTCCCCCGCGACGCGCCCCGGGCCTACGGCACCGCCGCCCGCGACGCGGCCTGGTCTGGCGGCACCGCCGCCCGCGACGCGGCCCGGGCTGGCCGCGCCGCTGACGGCCGGGTTCGAAGAGCTGCTCGGCGCCCGACTCTACGTCTGGCTCGGCGCGATCGCGCTGGCCCTGGCGGGCGTCTTCCTGGTGCGCTACGCGATCGACCAGGGCTGGCTTGGCCCGCTGGTGCGGGTCGGCCTGGCGACCGGCTTCGGCCTGTCCTTGCTCGGCGTCGGCGAGCGGCTGCGCCGGGTGCCGCGGATCGGTGCGGCCCTCTCGGCCGCCGGCATCGCCGTGCTCTTCGCCAGCTTCTACGCCGCCACGGAGCTCTACCGGCTCGTCTCGCCCCTGACGGGCTTCCTGCTGATGGGATTGACCGCGGCCACGGGCGTCGCGCTGTCGCTGCGCCAGGGCCAGATCGTGGCCGTGGTCGGCTTGATCGGTGGCTTTCTGACACCGCTCCTGGTGCAGCCGGGCAGCGAGCCGAGCCGCTGGCTCTTCGCGTATCTGAGCCTGCTGCTGCTGGCGGCATTGGCCGTCAGCCGGGAACGCGACTGGTGGCCCCTGGCCGCCGCCAGCCTCGGCGCCAGCCAGCTCTGGGTCCTCGCCTGGCGACCGGGCGCGTATCGGCCCGGCGACCTGACCTGGCTGGGCATTTTCCTGCTGGTCGGGTTCCTGGCCTTCGTGGCGGCATCCTGGCAGGCGGATGGCGGGGCTGCCGCCGAGGACGACGGCAGCCCGGTGTGGCTGGCCTACCTGGGCCAGATCGCGCTCTCGGCGAGCCTGCTGGTCCAGCTGCGCCTGGTCGCCGCCAGCGACTTCGCCAGCAGCGCCTGGCTCTTCATCGGCCTGCTCGGTGCGGCGGCGCTGCTCCTGGGGCGGCTGCGCGAGGACTTCCGAGCCATGCCCTGGATCACGCTCCTCGGCACGGTCCTGATGCTGCAGGGCTGGTCGGAGCGCCTTCCCGACACCGCCCTGGCCGAAGCGCGCTACATCGGGACCCTTTCGGCGCTCGGCCTGCTCTATGCCGGCGGCGGCTGGGCCGCGCTCTGGCGTGCTCCCCGGCCAGCCGGCTGGTGCCTGCTCTCGGCGACCAGCGGTGTCGGCGTCTACCTCCTGGCCTTCGCCAGCCTCGACGGGCGGGCGGGCGATCGACCCTGGGGCATGGTCGCGATCGGGCTGGCGCTCGGCTACATCGCGGCCGGCCTGCCGGTGCTGCGCCGTCGGGCCGTGCTGCGCGATGGCGCTGCCGCGCTGGCCTACCTGGCGGCCGCTGCGACCGCCTTCCTGAGCCTGGCGGTGCCGATCGAGCTGCCCGGCGAGTGGTTCTCGGCGGCCTGGGCGCTGGAGATCCTCGCCCTGTGTTGGCTGGCCTGGCGGCTGGCGGTGCCGCAGCTGCGCCGCCTGGCCTGGCCCCTGGCCGGGCTGGTGGCCCTGGGCTTGCTGGGTCCCTGGGTGCTGGCCTATCCGATCGGGAGCCTGCCGATCGTCAACTGGCTGCTGTACGGCTACGGCCTGCCGATCCTGGCGCTGGCGAGCGCGGCCTACGCGTCCACGCGGGCCGGCGATGCACGGCTGAGCGCGGTGCTGCAGGGCCTTGCGATCCTGCTCGCAGCGGTGATGGTGGCCCTGCAGGTCCGACAGACCTTCCACCCGGCTGCCCTCAGCGAGGGCGGCGGCATGGACCTGGTCGAAGCCAGCAGCTACGGCATCGCCTGGCTGCTGCTGGCCTTCGGGCTCAGCCGGGTCGGGCGAGGCCGCGCGCTGTGGGTCCCGCGGCGGGCCGGCTTGCTGCTGATCGGGCTTGCGGGGTTCACGCTGCTGGTCTGGCCCGCCCTGGCGGTCAACCCGCTGTGGACCGCGCAGCCGGTCGGCCACCTGCCCATCGTCAACCGCCTGCTCTGGGCCTACGGGCTGCCAAGCCTGCTCGCCTTCGGCCTGGCGGTCTGGCTCGATCGCGGCGACGCGACCGAGCGGCGTCTGGCGCCATCCCTCGGCGGCTGCGGGCTGCTGCTCCTGCTCCTGCATATCGGGCTCGAGATCCGACGCGGCTTCAGCGGCAGCGTGCTGAGCTACGGCCCGGTCGACTTCTTCGAGGCCGGCGGCTACGGCGTCGCCGGGCTGGCCCTGGGCCTGGCGCTGCTGTACGCCGGCCGTCGTTGGCGGCTGGTGCTGCCGCGGGCGTCGGCCCTGCTGCTGATCGTCACGGCGCTGACCGGGCTCTGGCTGCTGCCGGGTCTCTGGCTCAACCCCCTGTGGCGGCACGTGTCGGTGGGAGCGTGGCCGGTCTTCAACCGGCTCTTGCCGGCATTCGGCCTGCCGGCCCTGCTCGCCGTCCTGGCCGCCCGCGAGCTGGCGCGTGGCGAGGCTCCGGAGCGCGCCTGGGCCAGGCCGGTCGGCGCCCAGGGCCTGGGCCTGGCGCTGCTCCTGGTCACGCTCGAGGTGCGACAGGCCTTCCACGGTCGCTTCCTCGACACGGGCGCCCTGGGTTCGGCCGAGAACTACAGCTACTCGCTGGCCTGGGTCCTCTTCGCCAGCCTGCTCCTGGTGGCGGGCGTGAACCGAGGCAACCTGCTGGCCCGCTGGGCGTCGCTGCCGGTGATGCTGATCGCGGTCGGCAAGGTCTTTCTGTACGACACCGCTTCGCTGGCCGGCCTGTATCGGGTCATGTCCTTCCTCGGGCTCGGCCTGAGCCTGATCCTGCTCGGGTGGATCTACCAACGCTTCGTCTTCGGAGACCGCGTCGACCGCCCGGCATGACCCTGGCCGGGCCCGGCGGGTCCACTCCGCCCGCGCGGCAGCCGCGCCGACCCATGACCGCGGCGCCGCGAACCTTGACCGCTGACCGCCGCGGGGCGACACTCCAGCGTGACGTCACGCTGCGGGTCGCTCCGGCGTTCTAGTCTGGGCGGCGCCGGCCGAGGGTCCGTCCCTGGCGTCGCCGCCGGTCCACCCGCAAGACATCCGCGACACAAAGGGGATTTCGACCATGCCACGATCGAGCCGCCGCTGGCTCCCGACGCTCCTCCTGGCCGCCACGCTGCTGGGCCTCGGTCCGGCTTCCGGCGGCTTCGGCCCGGCGCCCGAGCCGGCCCTCGCCGCATTGGAGGCGGCCGTCGACGCCGTGCCCGAGCCCTTGGCGCTGCTGGCCGACCTGGCCCGGCGGCCCGCCTTCGACAAGCTCGATCCCTCGCTGCAGGCGTTGGCGACCCGCCGCGGCGCGGACGATGCGCCGATCTACCTGGTCCTCAAGTCGGCCCAGCCGGTCGATCTCTCGGCCTATGCCGAGTGGAGCAGCAGCTTCCGTTGGCCGGCCGGCGAGCACATCAGCTTGCTGTCCGCCCGGCCCTCGTCGCTGACCAAGCTGGCGGCGCTGCCGGGCGTGGCCAGCGTCGAGAGCGGTGACCCGGCCATCCTGCGCGAGCTGCCCCAGCCGGTCGAGCCGGAGATGGCCTACCGCTACGAGGCCCTGGACGGCGCCGCCATGCGCCAGCGCCTGGCCGCCGCGCCCAGCTGGCAGGAGACCGCGGCGCTGCTGGCCCGGCAGGCCGCCTCGCGCGGCGCGGCGAGCCCCGATGGCGCGACGGGTCCGGCTCGTCCGGACGGCTGGTTCGACGTGCGCCAGGGCCACTCGGCGATGGAGGCCTGGGACATGGGCTTCCGCGGCGAAGGCGTCCGCGTGGCGGTCATGGACACCTCGATCGACTTCGCGCACCAGGACCTGCAGGGCGCCTGGGCCGTGCTGCCCGAGGGCAGCCCCTATGCCGGCTGGCCCCAGGTCTACGATCCCTACTCGGCCTACCTGTTCGGCATCGACTACGCCACCAACCGCGACGACAACCCGGACAACGACACCAGCTTCGGCAGCACCGCCCAGTCCGGCCTGATCACGCTGGCCCAGGAGGCCGAGGTGGTGGCGCCGGCCGAGGCCGGTGCGGCGCCGACCGCCTGCTTGAGCCCGCTCGGCACGGTGCGCGAGACCGACCCGAACAGCGGCCAGCCGTCGAACGTGCGCAAGCTGCTCGAGGAGGACTGTCAGTACAAGCTGCCCCAAGGCGTCTCGGGCAGCGTGCGCTACGGCCACCACCCCGACACCTACCTGGCCGGCCAGGGCGCGAATCCGGCCGCCGATCCGCCGCGGCTCAACGAGTACGCCGGCGTGCTGGCGGTCGACGCGGACGGCGACACGGTCTACGACACGGTCTACGTCGACCTGGACCTGGACCACGACTTCGGCAACGAGAAGCCGGTCGACCAGGCCAGCCCGCTCAGCTGGCGCGACCTCAACGGCGATGCCATCGCCGATCTGTCGGGCGGCCTGCTGTACTTCGTGGCCGATGGCCAGACGCCCATCCCGGGCGGGTACCTCTGGGGCGTCGGCGAGGCCGAGGCGGCGCCCGAGGCCGGCACGGTCGTCGGCTTCCACTACGACACCGGCGGCCACGGCACCCTCTGCGCCTCCAACGTGGCCTCGCAGGGTCGCCTGGGCGTGCCGGCCGGCATCAACCTCAGCTACCGCGACCTGGGCCCGGGCGAGGGGCCCTTCGGGGGCATGAACCCGGGCATGGCGCCGGACGCCCGCGTGATCGCCGTCGGCAACATCTACGCCGGCCCGATCGTGGTGCTCGAGAGCGCCTGGCGCTACGCCGTGCTGGGCGCGGATCCGGAGACCGAGGGCGACGAGGCTCAGGTGGTCTCCAACAGCTACGGCTTCTCCTCCGACAACGACGCCGGATGGGGCAGCTACTCGCGCAACATCGACTACCACGTGCGGCACTTCAGCCCCTCGACCGTCTTCCTGGTCTCGGCCGGCAACGGCGGGCCGGGCTATGGCATCCTGGTCGAGCCGGCGCCGCTGACGGGCATGAACATCGCCGCCTCGACCCAGATGGGCTCCACCGGCTGGGACTCGATCTTCGAGACCGGCCAGATCACCTTCGGCGACATCGTGCCCTGGTCCAACGCCGGCCCGGCCATGCTGGGCGGCACCGGCGTGCACGTGGCGGCCGACGGCGCCTACGCCGCCGGCGCCTTGCCCATCAACTCGGTGACCACCAACGCGGGGCTGCCCGAGGAGCGCCGCAACGGCGAGTTCGCCAACACCACCTGGGGCGGCACCAGCCGCTCGAGCCCGATCGCGGCCGGCAACCTGGCCCTGGTCTACCAGGCCTTCAAGCAGAAGCACGGCCGCTGGCCGAGCTGGCTCGAGGCGCGGACGATCTTCATGGCCGGCGCGCGCTACAACGGCTACGATGGCTACCACACCGGCGCCGGCACGGTCGACGCGGCCGACTCGGTGCGCATCGCCGCCGGCATGCACGGCGTGACGGCCATGCCGCCGGAATGGACGGCCGGCGACTACCACGGCAGCACCTACCCCGGCTTCGCCAGCATCGCCCACCCGGGCGACAGCCATGCCGCCAGCTTCAGCCTGGCCAACGCCGGTGAGGCCGAGGTCGAGGTGGCGTTGTCGGCCGGTGCGCTGCGCCTGATCTCGGCCAGCGACCAGGACTGGACCACGGCCGACTCCAAGGAGGAGTCGCCCTACAACTTCAACGCGCCGGACTACCTGAAGAAGATCGAGATCGACCAGATCCCCGAGGGCACCGAGCTGATGGTGGTGCGGGCCAACCTGCCGCTGGGCGAGACCGACACCGACGTCAGCGCCGAGGACCCCGACGGCTCGCAGAGCATCGACAACCGTTGGCGGCTGGGCGTCTTCCAGCACACCGACTGGGACGACGACACGCTGCTCTGGGACGACAAGGATGGCGACGGCATCGTCGACATCGTCGAGAACGAGGACGTGCAGGTGGGCCTCGACGCCAGCACCAACGCCATCGTCTGGGAGCAGAGCGAGCTCGACGAGGGCGAGTACATCCGCTTCAGCTACCTCTCGGCGCTGACCGACAGCTTCCTGACCATGGTGCAGCATCCGCGCGAGCGCTACGGCAGCGGCATCTACGTCGGCCTCTGGCACCAGGAGATCTGCAACACCAACGGCCAGGGCGAGGAGGTCTGCCAGGGCCGGCCGGAGTCGGTGCCCAACACCCATTTCAGCCTGCGCTACGAGTTCTATCGCTACGAGGAGTGGCCCTGGCTGAGCCTGGGCGAGGACTCGGTGACCGTGCCGGCCGGCGGCGAGGCCAGCTTCGAGGCCACCCTGGCCCTGCCGGCGGACGCGCCCTACGGCAGCTTCCAGGGCGCCATCTATGCCGACTACGCCCGTGCCGAGGGCGACACGCGCCTGGCCGCCCAGGGCGGCTGGGAGCCGGAGGGCCTGCGCACGGTCATCCCGGTCAACGTCAACGTGGCGGCGGCCAGCGACGGGACGGCGCCGATCACCTTCGGCGGCGAGGCGGCCTACGACGGCGGCGCGATGTACAACAACGCCGCCGTGCGCGGCGCCATGCGCTGGGGCTGGCGCCCCGAGTCGGGCGACTGGCGCTTCTTCTTCCTGGACGCCGAGGAACCGGAGCCGGGCACCAAGCTGGTGCTGCGCAGCACCTGGGAGGACGACCTGCCGGGTCAGTCGGACATCGACTCGCATATCTGGCAGCCCAACGACGACCGGTTCTCGAATCCGGCGCATGCCGACAACGCCGACGACGACTGGTCCGACCCGAGCTGGTACGGCCCGCACGGCATGCGCCTGGCCGTGCAGAGCCCGACGGCCGGCCAGCCGCCGCGCTGGGCCTTCGACACCACCAGCGGCGCCGACGAGGACTGGCTGGTCACCGACGCGGCCGAGGGCTTGAACGAAGTCGTCCTGCACAACGTGCTGTACAGCGGCAAGGCCTTCGACGTGCCCTTCGAGACGACCCTGGGCACGATCCGGGTGCAGCCCGATGTCCTCGAGCTGCGCGGCCTGCAATGCGGCACGGTCAACTTCGAGCCGGCGATCGACCTGCCGGGCTTCGACGTGCAGGCCTTCGGCCTGACCGAGCCCGAGGCCTTCGTCGACCAGGAGATCGGCCAGGACGACCAGAACGATCCCACGACCTCGGGCTTCAAGCACGACATCGAGCTGAGCGGCCCGGCCGCGCGCTTCGAGATCACGCTCGACGGCAAGAGCGAGGCCGAGGGCTTCGACCTCGACCTCTTCCTGCTCTACGACGCCAACGGCGACGGCGAGTTCACCTACGCGCCGGGCACGGCCGCCAACGAGCTGGTGGCCAGCTCGGCCACGCCGACCGGCGACGAAGCCATCCGCCTCTCGGGCTTCACGCCGGCCGGCAAGTACCAGGTCTGGGTCCACGGCTGGAGCGTGCCGGTGCAGCCCGCGCCCTTCGACCTGACCATCGACGCCGTCTACGGCGATGCCATGAAGGTCTCCAACCTGCCCGACGACGTGCAGCCGGGCGGTCGCTACAGCTTCCAGGTCTGTCCGGACGCCGCCCAGGTCGAGGACATGCAAGGACCCGCCAACGGCGTGGCGGTCTTCGGCCCCTCCGGCGCGCCGACGCTGCTGCAGATCCCCGTGCGCTGGACCGCCGGCGGCGCCATCGACGCCACGGTGCTGCACCTGCCGATGCTCAGCAACGGGGAGGCCGCAACGCCCTGAGCCTTGCGGCTCCGGAGACGAAGCCGCCGAGCGCTTCCGAGCCAGAACACGAGGGCGCGACCCCGCCACGGGTCGCGCCCTCGTCATCGTTACTGCCCGTTGCCGTGGCAATCGGACCATGCAGCGACGCAACTGTCGCGCGCGATGCGACGTAGACCGAGGCACCGCAGGTCACTCCGGCGCGTATGCGTCCAACGGGTAGCCCGCCGAGGAGGATCCGATGGGTCGTCAATTGGCAGCAACGAGCGCGTCGCGCCTTCGAGACGGGATGCATGCGGCGATGTCCGACCGCCGTGGCGTAGACATGGCGCGGCGCCAAATGGGGTTTGCCCTACCTGGGCGCTGGCCAGCGTTGAGCGAATCGGGATCGGCCCGACTTCGGCGAAACCCGACCGTCACCGACGCGTCGATCGACGCGCTGACCCCAACGCTGCGGTCCATGGCGATCGACCTCGGCTTCAACATCGTTGTTGGGGCTGGGAGCGTTGGTATCCTGTACACGCTGTCCTTGTGGATGCCGATGGACCTGGCTCGGAGGGTCTTGACCGTGTCGATGCTGCTGCTGTTGATACTGCTCCAACGAGCCTAGGGCAGAGCGCCTCGGGTCTAGCCCGCCGGTCGACGCGGCCCGGGCCGGCTCAGCGCCAGGCGCCCAGGATCGCGCCGAAGAGCAGGAGGTTCACCAGGTGGTTGCCGGCCTCGATGGCCCAGACCTTCAGGCCGTGGCCGGCGAAGAGCTTGTTGACCAGGTTGGTCGGTGCGACGAAGCCCAGCCAGAGCAGGAAGCCCGTCGTGGCGCCCGAGGCCAGGGTCGGCCCGTCGGGTGTCATGCCGCCCAGGGCGGTGACCATCAAGGCCATGAACGTGGCCTGGACCAACGAGGCCAGCAAGGTCAGCCCCCAGACCATGCCCATGTTCTCGGATCCCGGCTGCGCGTCCGCCGCCTTGCCGATCCCCTGCCACCAGATTAGAAACAGGGTCTTCGGGTTGTACCAGATGGTGCCGCTGATCATGCTCACCACGACGCAGGCGACCACCGCCAGCCAGTTGACCGAACCCAAGTCCATCGCAGCCTCCAGGGAGTGTTGGACCCACACGATACCGACCTGAAGCGCATCATATCGCATGCGCGCGGCAGGTCAATCCCCTCAGGCGGTGCGCGGCAAGCCGATCGAGACCGGCTGGGAGCCGATGCGGCGACCCATCGAGCTCGCGCTTCGAGACACGGGATCGTCGGCCGCTCACGCGCACAGAGCCGCTCCAGGTCGTAGACCCGCTCCTGAAGCGCGGGTCCGTGCGCCGTCGGCGAGTGTATCATGGCCCTGCGCTACGCTACGCGACGCCGAGCCTCCTGGCAGCTCGGCCACCGCTGACCCCATTCGCGCCTACCCTGTCCGATCTTCGGGCTGCCGTTCGCGCTGCGGAAGCCAGTCGACCGATCGGCACCCCACCCGCACCAGAGGAGCCTGGCACATGAACGCGACCGCTCGTGGAACCTTCGAGGTCGAGCTGAAGCCGCTGGGTACCCCCAGCGACACCGATGGCGTGAGCCTGGGTCGGATGTCGCTCGTCAAGCGCTTCACGGGCGACCTCGTGGCGACCGCCAACGGCGAGATGCTTTCGGCGCGAACGCCGGTCGAGGGCTCGGCCGGCTACGTGGCCATCGAGCGCGTCACGGGGAGTCTGCAGGGCCGCTCCGGCAGCTTCGTGCTCCAGCACTCGGGGATCATGAGCGCGGGCACGCAGCAGCTGTCCATCCGCGTGGTGCCCGGATCGGGCACGGCCGAGCTCGCCGGCATCCGCGGTGAGCTCCAGCTCGAGATCGCGAACGGCGTGCACCACTACGAGCTCGTGTACTCGCTGCCGCCGGCCGAGCCGGCAGGCGCGTAGCCGAGATCCGTGGCCCTCGGTCGCCGCCACCCGTGATGTCGATCGCGGTCACTCGTGATGCCATTCATCGTCAACAGTGATGCCGCTCGTCGCCAATAGTGATGCCGCTCGTCGCCAGTAGTGATGCAGATCGCCGCCACTCGTGATGCCGAATGCAGTCACTTGTGACGCCGATCGCCGCCAATAGTGGATCCGATCGCCGCGACGCGTGATGCCGATCGCCGTCGTTCGAGGCACCGTTCACCCGACCGCGTGCTGTCCCGCGCGGCGTTCGGCAGATCTGCCTCGATTCGCCCAGTCGGCCCTACGGTTGTCCAGCGTTCGCGGATGCTGTACACTGCGCCGCGGCCGTGTCGGCCGATCGCGCCGGGTGCCGCCGGCGATCCCCGCAGGAGCGTTGCGATGTCCGATGCCGCCCATCGCGCCTGGCTGGAGGCTCAGCTGCCCGTGCTGGTCGATGCCGGCCTGATCGACGAGGCGGCCGCCGCGGGCATTCGGGCGCACTACGGCAGCCCCGAGGACCTGGCCGCGCAGCGCCGCAACCGGCTCCTGGCCATCTTCGGTAGCCTGGGCGCGCTGCTGGTCGGCTTGGGCATCATCCTGCTGGTGGCCTTCAACTGGGAGCAGCTCTCGCGGCCGATGCGCACCCTGGCGGCCCTATTGCCGCTGGTGACCGGTCAGGGCCTGGTGGCCTACGCCCGCGCCCGGCGCGCCGACTCGACCGCCTGGCTCGAGGGGACGGCGCTGGCGACCTTCCTGGCCCTCGGGGCGGCGATGGCCCTGATCTCGCAGACCTACCAGGTCGGCGGCACGGTCGAGGGGTTCATGCTGGTCTGGGCCCTGCTCGGCCTGCCCCTGGCCTACGTCACCGGCGCCAGCCTGCCGGCGCTGGGATATCTGGCCTGCGTGATGGCCTGGGCCGGCCTGCGCTTCGGCGCGCCGCGGCTGCCGGCCTACAGCCTGCTGATCGTCCTGGTCCTGCCGCCGCTGATCGCGCGCCTGCGAGCCGATCGCTCCAGCAGCCGCGGGGCCTTGATGCTCTGGCTGCTCACCGCCGCCCTGCTGGAGTGGATGGCCCTGCTGCTCGACGACCTGCCGCAGGCCTGGGTCCTGCCGGCCCTCGCCGCCGGCCTGGCTCTGATCTACCTGGCCGACGGCATCGTCGAGCCGCGGGGCGCCGTCGGCCTCTGGCACCGGCCCTTCCAGGTGCTGGGCGGCACCGGGCTGGCGATCCTGGGCCTGCTCGGCTCGTCCTTCGGCTTCGACCTGTGGCGGGCGGCCGAGCTCGACGCGCTCGGCCCGGCACAGGGCCTGACCCTGGTCGGCTTGCTGCTGGGCGCCGGCCTGCTGCTCTGGCGGGCCGATCCGGAGCGCCGCCAGGCCAAGCTGGGCCTGGGCCTGCTGCCAGCCAGCGTGCTGCTGGGCACGGCCCTGACCGGCCTGGGCGCGGCCGACGGCTCGGACACGGGCGCGACCCTGGCGTCGCTGCTGTTGAACCTGCACCTGCTGGCGGCCGGCGTCTGGCAGATCGCCCTCGGCACGCGCCGCAACAGCCTGGCTCTGGCCAACGGGGGCCTGGGCCTGGTCCTGCTGCTGGTCTTCTTCCGCTTCTTCGAAGCCGACCTGGGCCTGATCGGGCGCGGGCTGGCCTTCATCGGGCTGGGGATCTGCTTCATCCTGGCCAACGTCTTCATCGCGCGGAGGATGCGCCCATGATCCCCGGACGCTGGTTCTGGCCGGCCTTCGGCCTGATGGTCCTGCTGCAGCTGGCCCTGCCGGGCCGAATGATCCTCCAGCACGAGCAGACCCTGCGCCAGGGCACCGAGCACCGCTTCAAGACCGCGCCGGTGGACCCCTACGATGCCTTCCGCGGCCGCTACGTCGCGCTGGGCTTCCCGGACACGCAGGCCCGGCCCTCGGCCGAGCTGGCCGCCCTGGACGAGGCCGAGCGCCAGCGCCTCGACACGCTCTACGCGACGGTCGAGCGCGGCGATGACGGCTTCTCGAGCCTGGGCCAGCTGCTGCTCGCGCCGCCGGCCCAGGGCGACTATCTGCGCCTGCCGGCCGATCGGGTCTCGCTGATGCCCGGCGACGGGCCGGCCCGCGTCGACCTGCCCTTCGATCGCTACTACCTGACCGAAGGGTTGGCGCCCGAGGCCGAGCGCCTCTACCGCGAGCGGCGCTCGGCGGACGCCGAGGCGGGCCAGGCCTGGCTGTTGGTGCGCCTGCGCGCGGGGCGGGCGGTGCCGGCCGGCCTGTACATCGACGACCGGCGAATCGAGGACCTGGCGCGAACGCCGGGCGATTGACGCTCGGGCGCACAGGGCCGATACGGACCTGGCCGACGCCGCGATGGGCATTCCGCTCCCCGGGATGCGCTCCGTCGCGCCCTTCGCGGCCGAGCTGGCCCGGCTCCAGGCCGAACAGCGCAACTCCTCCAGAACGCGCAGCCTCAGGCCACGCTACCCGCGCCGGCCGACCAGCCGCCGGCCACCGGACGGGCTCGGTGTAGAATGGGGCTCCCTCGCGACCCGTGGGGAGCCCCTCCGCGCCAAGGCCATGCCGCCTCGACACCGCGCGGCCCGCCTCAGGAGCCTCGGATGCCGACTCGCCCGGCCCGCCGCGCCGGCCTCATCGCCAGCCTGTTCGTCGGCCTTGCCCTGGTGCCGACGCCGGCCCGGGTCCGGGCGATCCACCCGGCCGAGGGAGCGGCCATTCCGGGGGCCGCGGGCCCCGAGCCGGCGGAAGCGTGGCTGGTCGACGTCTCGGCGGCGGTGGATGGCTGGCCGGAAGCCCTGGCCGCGCGCCTGCCGGGGCTCGAGGAGGCGATCGGCGCCGGCAGCCGCCAGCTGACCCTGAGCCCGGCGGAGCTTGCCGGCCTGCGCAGCGCCGGGCTGCCCCATCGCGTGCTGGACGCGGCGCCGGCCGCGCCGCGTGCCTGGCCGGCCTGCTACGACCGGATGGCCGAGCTGCGGGCCTGGCTCTACGACTACGCCGAGCGGCACGCCGAGCTGGTCGAAGTGATCGACGTCGGCGACAGCTACTGCAAGACCCGGTCCGGCTGCCATACGCCCGAGGGCCGGGACATCGCGGGCAGCGACATCCTGGTGGCGCGCGTCACCCGGCGCGACCTTCCCGGGCCGAAGGCGGGACGGCTCTGGATCGACGCCGGCCTGCACGCCCGCGAGCTGCCGACCACCGTCCTGGCCAAGGCGTTCCTGGTCCACCTGGTCGAGGGCTACGGCGACGACCCGGGGCTGACCTGGCTGCTCGACCAGCGCGAGGTCGACGTGGGCATCGCCTTGAACCCGGATGGACGGGAGCTGGTCGAGATGGGCACGACCACGCGCGACGGCGTGCCCTGGCGCTGGCGCAAGAACGCGCGCCTGCACGCCGATCGCATCGTCTGCGCCTGGCCCCCGACCGAGGCCGCGCAGTTCGGGGTCGACCTCAACCGCAACCATGGCTTCAAGTGGACCGCGCCGGGACACAGCGATGCGCCCTGCGATCAGGACTTCCGTGGCGAGGGCCCGGCCTCCGAGCCCGAGACCCTGGCCTACGAGGCCGCGGTTCGCGCGCTGCTGACCGACCAGCGTGGCCCGGCCGACGGCGATGTGGCGCCGGACGACACGATGGGCATGCTGATCAACCTTCACAGTTACACCATGCCGGGCACGGTCCTGATCCCCTGGGGCTGGACCCGGCGGCCAGCGCCCAACGCGGCTGGACTCGTCGCCCTGGCCGAGCGCTACATCGCCGACAACGGCTACGTCTGGAAGACCGGGCTCTATGCCTCGAGCGGCAACAGCCGCGACTGGGCCTATGGCGAGCTGGGCGTCCCGGCCTTCACCATCGAGCTCGAGGGCACCGACTTCTTCGGCCCCTGCGACGCGCTGGACGGTCTGCTCGACGACAACCTTCCGGCCCTGGAGGCCATGCTGAACCTGGCCGACCAGCCCTACGCCCGCGTGCGCGGTCCCGAGGCCCGGGTCGAGCCGCTCGCGCTGCGGGTCGAGCAGGGCTCGCCGTTGACGGTTCGCGCTCGGCTCTCGAGCGCGCGCGCCGGCGGCCGATCCATCGCGGCCGCGGAGCTGAGCCTCGGCCGGCCCGGCCCGCTGCCGGCGGATTGGCCGCTGCCTGGCCCGGATGGCGCGCCGGGGACCGGCCTGCCGATGGTGGCCGCCGACGGCGCCTTCGACGGCGCCGAGGAGACGGTGCTACGGGTGCTGGCGACCGAGGGCCTGCCGCTGGGACGGTCCTATGTCGTCGTCCGTGGCCGATCGGCGGACGGCGACTGGGGACCGGGCGCGGCGGCCTGGGTCGAGGTCCTGGCGCCGCCAACGGCCAGCGCGACGGCCACCGCGATCGCGACGGCGACCCCCACGATCGCGACGGCGACCCCCGGCGCCACCGCCTCCGCGACGGTCGCCGCGACGCCCTCGGCGACGCCGACACCCACGAGGCGCGTCGTCTTCATCCCACGGGCGGCGCAGCGGCGCTAGGACGACGGTCCCGGCCTCAGGCGACGAAGGGCAGTCCGGCCGCCTCGCCGAGCGCCGATCCGAGGTCGGCGCCCTCCTCCCGGGATCGCTCCAGTTGCCCGGCGTGCCAGGGAGCCGGCTTCGACCGGCCCCAATCGGCCCGCATACGTGGGTCGACCATCCAACGGAGCAGGTCGTCCAGAAGCGCCGCCAGGACCAGGAACAGCAGCATGGACACCAGCACCCCCTGCACGACCGGGTAGTCGAAGCCGAGCGCGCCCTGCACGAGGAGCCGGCCGAGACCCGGGATGTCGAACACGGTCTCGACCAGGATCAGGTTGCCCAGCAAGGCCGGCAGCTCCGCTCGCAGGCCCGCGGGCAGCGGGATCAAGGCGTTGGGCAGGGCATGCCGGACCAGCACCTGCCGCGTGCTCAGCCCCTTGGCCCGGGCGGCGCGCAGGAAGTCCTGCGCAAGGACCTCCGCCGCGCCGCGGCGAGCGAGGCGGGTCAGTCCGGCCATCGGCGCCAGACTCAGGGTCGTCAGCGGCAGGACCAGGTGGACCGCGCGATCCAGACCCGAGCCGGGCCCTGCGCCGAGCAGCGCCAGCAGGCTGCCCGGCGGGATGCGAACGCTCTCCAGGCCCTCGGCCGGAAGGTAGGGCAGGCCGACGCGCTTGAATCCGCCGGCGAAGATCGCGAGCAGCAGCAGCCCCAGCCAGAACCCGGGCGCGGCGAGGCCCAGGCGGGCCAGGCCATCGACGGCGCGGTCGACGCGCGAGCCCGGGTGCAAGGCCGCCAGGAGGCCGGCCGGGATCGCGACCAGCAGGCCGAGCAGCCCCGCACCGGCGAGCAGCTGCAGGCTGTTGGGCCGGCCGACGTCGAGCAGGTAGCCCACCGTGTGCCCGATCTGCTTGAAGGAGCGGCCGAAGTCGCCGCGCAGCCAACCCTGGTGCGTGCCGCCCCAGCCCGGACGCAGCTGCAGCATCCAGTCGTCGCCGACCAGCCAGGCCAGGTAGCCCATCGCGGGCGGCAGGTCCGGGTTCCGGGCCTCCATGCGGATCAGAGTGCCGGGGTCGATGCCCGCGCAGGCGCAAGCCTCGCGCGGCGACCCGCCGGGCAGCGGGCCGACGACCGCCATCAGGCCGACGACGAAGACGAAGACCATTCGGGCGCCGACGCGCCGGGGACGAGGGATCATGGGTTGCCGCTCCTTGGAGTTCGCCCATGCTAAACGGGCGACCGGGGCAGCCGGTTCAGCAGGACCGGCGGACACGGCCGGCCTGGCTCGGCGCAGCGGCCCGGCCGAACAAGAACCCGGCTCCTTGGCGGCGAGGATGCTCACGGCCGGCAGGCGCTGGCCGATCCGTGAACCGTCGGCAGACGGTCGACTGAAACCGTTGCGGACGCTCAGCCCGTAACTGCGGGCCGACGCATGACAGGCTCGGGGTCAGGCCGGACTGCGGCTCAGCGTCAGGCGCCCAGGATCGCGCCGAAGCGCAGGCGGTTCGGCCAGGAGCATGCCGGCCTCGATGGCCCAGACCGACGGGCGGTGGCCGGCGACGAGCGCGTTGACCCGGTTGGACGGCGCGACGAACCCGAGCCGGATGAGGAAGCCCGTCGTGGCGCCGGAGCTCGGGCCTGGACCCCCGGCTAGCTACGGACCGGACCCGTCGGGCCCGGCTTCCGGGTTGGCATGGGCTTCCGGGCTCAGCCGGAGCCGCCTCGCTCGCGATTCACCGACTCGAGCAGCCAGCTCGCCGCGGCCGAGTCGAGCTGCAGGGCCGAGCGGGCCCACTCGCGCAGGTCCTTCCGCAGGCCCAGGATCTTGGTGGCGTTGGGGGGAGACTCGGACCCGGGTCCCGTGTCCGGCAGCTCACGCAGGCGCGAGCTCAAGGTCAGCCAGCGCTGTTCGAGCTGGCGGCGTCCCGCCCGGAGCTCGCCGACTTGCGCGGCGAGCGCGAGGTCGTTCCGTTCGATCTCGCGAAAGGTGCTGCGCAGCCGCTGTCGGTAGGGTTCCCAGCGGCCTTCGATGCGGCGGCAGATCGGTTCGACCTGCGAGCGCCAGCCTTGCGTCGCGTCGGGGGACAGCGCGCCTCCCGCGGCCAGCTGCAGCGCGTCCAAGGCCGTGCGAAAGGACATTCGATGGGTGCGATCGTCGCGTTGGTCGTTCATCCGACTCCTTGTTATGCACAGCTGCGCCGAGTTGCGCCTACCCGCCACCATAGCCGGTTCTCGACCCCGGCACAAGGGCGTCGGCGAGGAGCAGGTCCTGATGGGGCTCGAGGCCGTCCCGCAGCGGCAGTGCCAATGCCAGGATCAGGGACATGACCAGGAGGACGCCCGTCACCACCATCCATGGCAAGCGCAGGACAGCGGTGATCTGGATGCTGCGGCGCAGGAAGCGGAGGAGCGTGGGAGGCCGTCCTTGGCGAGCGCATGCGAGCCAGGCTTACGGCAGTATCGGAGAGTGCCGCTCGGGGCTAGCGGTGTTCGGCGGATCGCAGGATCCGCGGCAACCACGCCCGGCGGGCGGCGAGCCAATCCGGATCCACGGTGAGGAGACGCAGGCCGGGCTGGCCGGCGTCGGCGTCGCCCGTCAGCAGCAGACCCGATCCGTCGGGCGTGAACCAGGGTTGGGTCCGATCGGGGAGGAGCCAGGTCCGATCCGGGGACGCGCCGGAGGTGCTGTCCAGGAGCTGGGTCCAGCTGGGCTGGAGTCCATCCGGATTCTAATAAACCTGCCGGAGAGGTGCCGGTTCTCGAGCGTCGCGCCGCTCTCGAGGTCGACCAGGCGCACCAGGGTGTCGCCTCCGCGGCCAAGTGCAACCCGAGCGAGAGAGGGATGCACGGCCATCACCGCCGCGTCCCAGGTCCTCGACAGACCAAAATCCGCCACCAGGCGACCGCTGGCCAGGTCCCACTGGTGCACCGGTCCATCCCCGCGGGCGGCAAGCAGGGCGCGCCCGTCGGGCGCGAAGGCAAGCTGGGTGACGAGGTTGCCCCCTCGATGTTGCCGCAAGCGCCGCCCCAGGTCGAGGCTCCAGAGCTCGACGTCGCCCGGGCCGCTCTCCCCAGCGATCGCGATGATCTGCCCGTCGGGAGCGATCCGAACCCGGCCGTACCCGGACGTTCGGGGCATGACGTCGGCGATGCGATCGATCTGCTGGCCATCCGGCAGGCTTCGGATCACGAGATCGGCCCCCAGGACGGAGACGAGGCGATCTCCGGCCGGCGTGAAGCCAAGCACGCGCTCGGACGATCCCGTCGGCGACTCGAGGATCCTCGCCTCGCGCAGGCCCGCCACCCGACCGGTCGTGATCGCGTCGCCGGCCCGCTCGGGTGTCGGCTGTGGTGGGCCGGGAACGATGGCTTCGCCGTGGGGCGTTGGATCCAGCGGGGGCAGGGGCGTCGTCGTCAGGTAGGCGGCGAAGCGAACCGGTGCGCTCCGAGCCGCGCGAAGCGGTCGCGGACGGTCGAGCGCCGCCGCGACGAGCATCGCTCCGCCGACCAGGAGCCCCAGGCTGCCGACACCCGATCGCAGCCGCATTGGAGACTCCTTTGGGGCGGCCCCGCTCCTGACCCACTCAGACCGACATTGCCCACCCAACATAGACCGATCGTCACCCTGGCGCAAACGGGACGGCTTCCAGCGAGGCGCCGGTCAGCGCGTTCGGAAGGGTCGGGCCGGACCGATCAGTCCTGTCGCCGACGCGGGTGCAGGGTGCCATCCGAACACCGTGCCGAACACCGCGCGATCCGACGCATCGATGCCAGGGCCCGGGCCATGCCCTGGATCGGGTCGCGTCAACCCGGACCTTGCCCGACGCGATGACACCAAGGTGCCGGGGTTGCTGCGATGAGACGGATGAAATAGACTGCTGCCATGAGTCACCGGTTGACGGAGCCCCATGATGCCCTCGGGAAGCTCTGGCCTGTTGGCTGCAGGGCGAGGGTCGCCGTGTGGTGGACCGGCGTTGAGGTGTCACGTCGGACGCGGTCGATTGGCCCTGCCCACCGCATCCGGGTCGCCGCCGCGATCGCTGTCGCGCTCGGCGTGGCACACGGCCACGAGCCGCGTGCGGCGATAGCCCAGTCGTCGCCGAGCGAGACGATTGTGCTCGAGGCGGCCCGTGATCGTTGGACCAGCCGCAACTTCGGTGCAGCCCCGCGGCCAGACGCGGATCGCGAACGCGCGGGCGATCCCCATCTGTTCGTCGGCTATCACGGCGACGACTTGGGTCAATCCTACGCCTACGTGGACTTCGATCTGCGCGGTTTACCCAAGGGTCGCCATCTGCGGTCCGCCCACCTGGAGCTCTTCGCCCTACGCTCGGACGGAGGCCCAGCCGCGGTCCCGATGATGCCGTTCGAGGCGCGCGCGATTCGGGATGCCTGGGAAGAGCAGGCGCCGAAGCTGCCGGCCTCGATCGCGCGTGAGCCTTCCGGCATCAGCCCATGGGTTCATCCGCTGCCGCGGACCTGGGTGCGATTCGACGTCACATCCGAGGTGCGTCATCGCCTGGCTGGAGGGGCGAGCTACGGGTGGCGGTTGGTTTCGGCCGTACCGTTTCATCTGTGGACCCTGCAGCTCGGCAGTCGCGAGTCCGAATTTCCACCTCGGCTGGTCTTGGTCTTCGAGGACCGGGCGGACCTTCCGACGATCTATCTGCCCTACGCCAGCGCGGTGCCGCAGGCCAGCGAAGTCGACCCTTACGAGCCCACCCTCTGGCCTTGGTCCGAGTCCATGGACTTGCAGCCCGATCCTAGCGACCCGCTAGCGTTGGAGCTCGAAGTCGAGCGAGGCGTGCTGGCGCCATGGCAGCGCCAGCGCTTCGAGATTCGACTCCGCAACCGAGGCACGGAGCCCATCACCGTGATCCGGCCGGTCGAATACAGCAGCTTGCGAATGCGCATGCCGCTCTACCAGTGGGAGCTGAGGCGCGACGGCAGGGTCGTGCGTTACTCCGAGCTCCCGGGCTGTGGCACCAGTGAGGAGCTCGGCCCGGAGCACTTCGTCAGCCTGGCGCCAGGCGAGGCCTTGGCGTTGGACGACGCGTCCGAGCTCAACGCCTGGATGCCCCGGAAGCTTTGGAGCGCGCCGGGTGACTACAGCCTCCAGCTGCACTACTGGGTCGACAAGACGGCCGGCGAGCCGGCAAGCCGCCTCGAAGCGGAATGGGCACGGGTTCGCGCGGTCCGCGTGGCCTCTGCCCGAGTCCCCTTCAAGGTTGCCGTGCCCCCCGATCGCTTTGGCCGGCGCTATCCTGCGCTCCGCCTTGTCCGCCCCGGCTGGCATGCGCTGGAAGTCGAATCGACGGCCGGCCCGGCCGACGAGATCCGTCCTCTCGGCGGGCGACAGCAGGAGTGGGTGTACGATCTCGAGCCACCGGGCCAGCCCGAGGGCGCGGTGCCGCGGCCTCGCATCACCGTTGCCTTCGATGCCGCGAACCGGGTCCGCGACATTCGGCAGGTTCCGTAGCGCCCCATGTAACGGGGTGCCTGTGTGACGCCGGCACATGATGCAGGATGCCCACCCGAGTCGAGGCCATCGGCGCTCTGCCCGGCCACCCGACAGCAGGCCCGCGACCCCACGATGACCCTCGCCTCCAACGCTCCCAAGCCTGTTCGACACCTGCTCGACGCCCTCGCCCGCGAGCTGGGCTACCTCGCCGAGACCCTGGACGACGAAGACAACCCGCAGCGCGACCGCCTAGAGTACCGAGCCTACGCGGTCCTGACCGTGTGCCGGATCCTCTGCACCCATGCGCACGCAGAGATGGCGGTCGTCTCGAAACCGGCGGCCGCGGATTGGGCGCTGACACGGTTGCCGATGCGCTGGCACCCGCTCATCGAGCTGGCCCGAGCCGTGGACGAGGGGATGGAAGACGAAGATCTTGCCCCTGAGCCCGTCCGTGACTTCGTCGACTTCGGGGCGGAGTCGATCATCGGGCCGCCCGAGCACCGGTCGGATTGGACGTGGGCACGTAGCGGCTGACCCGCACCGTCGTGCCCGGATCGGGCACGGGGACACTCGCCGGGATCAACGGCGTGTTCCGGTTCCGAATGAAAGCCTGCCCGCACCATGACGAGCTCGACCATGCCCTGGAGCCCGAGACGTCGAGCGTCGGTGGGGCCGGCTGGGCGGAACTCGAAGCCGGCTGCAATGCGGTGAGACGATGCGGTTTGACCTCGGCCGGGTCGCGCTGTTCGCGCAGCGCTACGCCAGGGCGCACGACTTCGAGCGCTACCGGAGCGAGAGCCCGGCACCGAATGACGTGGATCGAAGGGCCAGCCCCGACACTACGCTACTCGAGCACGTTGCGCTGGCGCAGCGGGGTCGAGGTGGACGGCGAGGTCTGGTGATGCGCGACGAACGACTGCGGCCTTGCGGGCGCTCGGGACGAAGGCCATCGGCCAGTGAGACGGGAATCACCCTCGAAATCGATCGCTGCCTGCCGGCTCTGCGGCCGACGTCGACCTAGCGGCCGTCCCCATCCGGTGCGCGCCGGTCGTCGCCGACGAGGCGGGCGATCCGATCGGGCGCATGCCGCAGCGAGACCCGTTCGTGCAGACCCTTGGCATCATAGTCGTACACCGCGACGAAGCGGCCGTCGCCTTCGAGCGCGACGAGCTGCCGATCCTCGAACCAGCGGATGGCGAAGGCGTTGGGTACCTCCACCCAGCCGTGTGCGTCGGGTTCGAAGCTGAGGTCGCTCAGCGTAGCGAGCAGGGTGCCGGCGTAGACTTCGCGCGCGAGTTGGTAGTGCGTGTCGCCGTAGCGCCCGGTCAGGACGACCCGCAGCGCGCCGTCCGGGCTCTCGGAGCGCGCCAGGACGTCGGGCCGGAACAGAGGCAGCCCAAGACTCCATACCAGGCAGACCCCGCTCAGCACCACCACGACCATCTGGGGTCCGTACCAGCTCTGCGCCAGTCCCGGCACGACATGGTGCAGCCGCCACCACAGCCACATCCAGAGCCAACCGGCCGCCAGGATGCACCAGGCTGGAATGCTCGGGTTGAGCTTGAACGAGAGCCAACCGAAGCCGAGCGTCAGCGCCACCACCAGCGGGAGCCAAACGCGGCCGAGCCAGCTCGGGACCTTCGTGTCGCTCACCGAGGCACCGGTCGCGGTTGGGTGCCATCGGTCCTGTTGGTCGGCATGGCTCAGTCTCCTCGTGGCAACGACGGGCGTCGCATCGACCCATCGATGTTGAGCCTACGTCGCAGGGGCTGCCGAGGTTCCGGATGTCGAACCGCGTCTCGACTCGAATCCGATTGCCTGGCAAGGTCGGCAGCTCCGCTTGCCGGCCCGCGGGCCGAGGCCTGCCATCACGCCGACGACGAGGACGAAGCCCCCATTCGGGCGCCGGCACGTTGGGAACGAGGGACTACGGGCGGCCGTTCCTTGGGGTTCGCCCATGCCGTACGGGAAACGAAGCAGCCGGACGAGCGGGACCCGCGGACCCGGACGGCCCGGCTCAGCGGCCGAGCGTCGGCAGATGGACCCACCAGCGCTCCGGCGTCAGCGCTTCGAGCACCTGGGTGCGTTCGCAGGCGCGGTCGTTGATCGGGTTCGGGTCGCGGCCGCCGCCCGCCGAGCTGAAGCTGAGCTCGGCGCAGAGGCCCGTGCTGAGGTCGATCGAGGGCGGGCCGTCGACCGCCACCTCGAGCCCGACGATTTGACCCATGATGGCCAGGAAGCTGCAGCGAGCCGCCTGCTCGTGGACGAGGCCGCAGGTGCCGTTGGGGATGCCGGTCAGGCTGTAGACGCCGGTGAAGCGCAGGCGCCGATCGGTCAGGTCGGCGGTCAAGAGCCCGTTCGGAGCGGCCGCCGGCCCGAAGTTGTCGGTTCGGATGCGATAGCGGAAGCGCTCGCCCACGCGCACCGGATCGCGGCTGTCCTCGATGCTGACGCCCAGGTCGGCCACGCGATAGGAGGTCGGTGTCGGGCTGGGGCTCGCCGTCCGGGTCGGGCTGGGCGTCGGCGTGGCCTGGTGCGGCGCGCCGCGCAGCGTCGGGCTGGGCGGGTGCAGGACGCTCGAGGTCGCCACCAGCAGGCCCAACGCGATCCACGGCAGCCATCCCTGCGTGCCATCCGACTGTCGGTCCCGCCTTGGATCCATGGGCTGTCGTCCTCGGTGGCCAGGCCCCGGAGCGCTCGACGAACGAAGCCTGCTGCGCTCATCATATCATGTCCAAAAACCTTGACGCTCCGCCCGCGTCCACCTATCCTCGAAGCACCGTCACGCCCATCTCCGACCCCCAGCCCAGGGAGCCGAACGCATGACCTCCGAGGAACGCCTGCCCGACTTCTACGGCCGCTACGTCTTCGACGACCGTGTCCAGCGCCAGCGCCTGCCCAAGAGCGTCTACAAGGCCCTGCGGCAGACGATCGAGTCCGGGTCGCCGCTGTCGCCCGACGTGGCCGAGACCGTCGCGGCGGCGATGAAGGACTGGGCGCTGGAGCACGGCGCGACCCACTATTGCCACTGGTTCCAGCCGATGACCGGCTTCACGGCCGAGAAGCACGACTCCTTCCTGAAGCCGACCAGCGATGGCGGCGCATTGATGGAGTTCAGCGGCCGCGCGCTCTCGCAGGGCGAGCCGGATGCCAGCTCCTTTCCCAGCGGGGGCCTGCGCGCCACCTTCGAGGCCCGCGGCTACACCGCCTGGGACCCCACCTCGCCGGCCTTCATCCGCAGGTCGGCCGAGGGCTCCACGCTGACCATCCCGACCGCCTTCTGCTCCTGGACCGGCGAGGCGCTGGACAAGAAGACGCCGCTCCTGCGCTCCTGCCAGGCGGTCTCGGCATCGGCGGTCCGCATGCTCCACCTGCTCGGCGTGACGCAGGCCAGCCGCGTCACCTCGAACGCCGGCGCCGAGCAGGAGTACTTCCTGATCGACGCCGAGCTGTACGCCGAGCGGCCCGACCTCATGGCCAGCGGCCGCACGCTCTTCGGCGCGCGGCCCTACAAGGGCCAGGAGTTCGACGACCACTATTTCGGGCGCATCAGCCAGCGCGTGCTGCGCTACATGCGCGAGCTCGAGCACGAGCTGTGGCTCCTGGGCATTCCGGTTCGGACGCGGCACAACGAGGTCGCGCCGACCCAGTTCGAGCTGGCGCCCGAATACCAGAGCATCACCGTCAGCGCCGACCAGAACATGCTGACCATGGACCTGATGCAGGAGGTGGCCGAGCGCCACGGGCTGCGCTGCCTGCTGCACTGCAAGCCCTATGCCAACCTCAACGGCAGCGGCAAACACGTGAACTGGTCGCTCAGCGACGACCTGGGGCACAACCTCTTCGACCCGGGCAGCACGCCGCAGGACAACCGGGTGTTCATGGTCTTCCTGACCGCCATCCTGCGGGGGGTGGACCAGCATCAGGATCTCCTGCGCGCGGCCATCGCCTCGGCCGGCAACGACCATCGCCTGGGCGCCAACGAGGCGCCGCCGGCCATCCTGTCGGTCTTCGTCGGGGCCCAGCTCGAGGAGGTCGTCAACTCGATCATCGAGCGTCGCGCGCCGGAGGCCATGGGCGGCGAGCGCCTGAAGCTCGGCGTCACGGCGTTGCCCGACCTGCCGCGCGACATCTCCGACCGCAACCGAACCTCGCCCTTCGCCTTCACCGGCAACAAGTTCGAGTTCCGCGCAGTGTCCTCGGACCAGTCCATCGCCTATCCGGCCACCTTCCTGAACCTGATCATGGCCGAGTCGCTCGATCGGCTGGCAGATGCGATCGAGCAGCGCGGCGGCCCCAGCGTCGAGAACATCCAGGCCGTCGTCCGCGAGAGCCTCGAGGCGCATCGCCGGATCCTCTTCTCGGGTGACAACTACTCGCAGGCCTGGCGCGACGAGGCTGCCACGCGCGGGCTCTTGAACCGGCCCAGCACGCCCGAAGCGCTGCAGGACTGGTGCTCCGAGGCCAACATCGCCCTCTACGAACGCCACGGCGTCTTCACCGCCAGCGAAGCCGTCTCGCGCTCGCATGTCGAGCACGAGATCTACTGCGCCAAGATCAACGTCGAGGCCATCGCCACGCGCGACATCGCCATGACGATGATCCTGCCGGCCGCCATGGAGCATCAGAAGCGCCTGGCCGAGTCGATCGTGGCCCTCAGCCAGGCCGACCCGCAGGCCGACACCTCGGCCCAGCGCGAGGTGCTGGCGCTCTCGACCCGAGCCATCACCGAGCTGAAGCATGCGGTCGATGCGCTGCTGCACGCGCAGGCCGCGGTCGAGGCCAGCGACGAGGATCCGATCCACAAGGCGCCGCGCTACCGCGACGAGATCCTGCCGGCCATGGTCCAGATCCGCGAGCACGCCGATCTGCTCGAACGGCTGGTCGACGACGCGCTCTGGCCCTTGCCGAAGTACCGCGAGATGCTGGACGTTCACTAGCGTCCGCGCCGCATCCCCAAGCCCGAATCGCGAGCAACGCGGCGCCTCCTCGGAGGCGCCGCTTCGAGCCGCAGCCTGCCGCCGACCCAGACGAGCATCGGGATGGCGGTCGGCACCGGACGCCCGTAGCTGCCGCCTCGGCCGAGAAGCCGAGGCTCAGTCCAACGGCCGAATCGGGGTGCCCGCGTGGCGGCTGCCCGGTGCGATCCGATCGTGCTTCATCACCACGCCTTGCGGGGCGATCTTGGCGCCGGCCCCGATCTCGGCCCCGTAGAACAGCACCGTCTGGGCGCCGACCGTCGCGCCGGCCCCGATCCGCAGCCGGTCGATCTTGAGCACCCGGTCCTCGAAGCTGTGCGCCTGGAACTGGCCCTCGACCGTCGCCCGGTCCTCGAAGCAGAGCATGTCCGGGTCGACCACCTGGGCGAAGCCGCGGCCGAGCAGGACCAGCCGCCCGATGCGCATGCCGGTCAGGCGCAGGCAGGCGTTGAGCGCCAGGCTGCCCTCGAGGCTGGCCAGGCTGCCACGCGCCCAGGCCGTCCAGGCCATGTATACGAAGTCCCAGCGGCCGCACCAGCAGGACCAGAAGCCGTGGCGGCCCGGCTTGACGCGGCCCAGAAGCAGCCACTTCAGGGCCAGGGTCGCCAGGCAGGGCAGCAGCAGCGCCAACGCCGTGAGCGCCGGCAGCGCGAAGGCCAGGAAGCCCAGCGGGCGCATGCTGGACGCAGCCTGGAAGGCCGCCGCGTACCAGAGCGCCGCGACGGCGGCCGGCAGGCCCGGGAGCAGGAATCGCAGCGTCTCCCAGAAGGCCCGGGTGGCGCGTCGCAGCGGGTCCGGCGCATGCGTCAGCCGGCGGTCGACCTCGACGACCTCGCGGCGCGGCAGGCGCATCGGCGGGTGGCCGAACCAGCTCGAGTCGCGGCCGGCGCGCCGCGCGTCGGCCGGCGTCGCGACGCCCACGAAGAGCCCGTCGGGCCAGTCGGCGCCGGCCGGCACGAGCGCGTGGTTGCCCAGAAAGGTGCGGTCGCCGATGCGGGTGTCGGCCACCCGCATCCGACCTCCGCGCAGCTCGGGCGGGCA
>JACKBJ010000007.1 GCA_020634625.1 Caldilineae bacterium
ACGTTTCTGCTATGCGTGGTGCTTGGGATGTTCGCCTTGCGCCAACACGAGGACGCCCCTGTCGCACAGAAGGCAGCCGTCTCGCAGCCGAGATACGGTGTCATCCTCACAGCTGACGATGCCGTGGAGCGGTCGCTTGACTTCTTTCCGTCTGAATTCAGTGCGGGCTCCGTGACGGTGCGGAAGGTGTCGTTCGAATCGGTCCGAATCTGGAACGACAGTATCGCTTCAGGTTGGGATGACGCATCGCCGGCCTGGATCGTGGCGATCCGCGGCACAGGACTTGCGGTCTCGAATCTCATCAGGGTGGCCGGAATTGAATCAAACGATGCTCGGCCTGCCATTGCCGGATATTGGGTGTGGGATGCCAACAGTGGGGCTCTCGCTGCGGGTGGAGCGTTGGTGTCGGAGGACGATCTCACGCGATTGACCCAGATGGACGATGAGCGCATTCCCATCCGTCAAGCCACCGAGGCCCCGCACGTTCCTACGACTGATCCGTCTACGATTCCGTAGACGATGCTCGATTGGGAGCGGTTCGTAGAAGTCCGGAATCCAACCTCCGTTTCAAGTGGTCACGTTTGAGCTCCGACCACGCAACCCCTCGCGCGCGATCTCGCCGACACCGACAAGGAGGCAGCCATGTCGAGGCATCCGAGCGGCCGGCATCGACGTGCCGAGGCGGTCGCGCCGGATCCGATCGCGCGGGCATCGCGGCAGGGCCGGCTCGCCCCGCTGGCCCCGCTGGCCCCGCTGGCTCTGCTGACCTGGCTCGCACTGGCCTTGGCCATGTCGGGCGCGATCGCGACGACGCGCGCTCCGCTCCGGGCCCAGGCGCAGCCCTGGGTGCTGATGGGCCACGACAACCTGCGCTCGGAGATCCTGCGTCTGGACACTCGAACCGGCGCCGCCAGCGTCGTCGGCGCGACCGGCTGGAGCTCGCGCGGCTCGGGCATGGACATGGCGCCGGCCAGGCTCGAGACCGTCACCGGCCGGCTCGAGGCCGGCGCGCTGATGGGCCTCATCTTCGACACGGCCATCAGCGCCGACTACCTGTCGCGGGTGGACCTGCCCAGCGGCATGGCCGAGAAGCGCACGCTGGTCCAGGGCGTCCTGCCCCAGCGCGGTCTGGCCTTCGGGGGCGCGGAGCCGAAGCTCTACGTCGTCGACCACGATCGGACGCTGCGCGTGCTCGACCCGCTCAGCGGCCGGCTCGCCCTCGTCGGCCCGCTGCGAGACGACGCGGGCCGAGCCTACCTGGGCGACAACCTGACCTGGGAGCCCCGCGCCGACCGGCTGATCTCGCTCCTGGCCGACGACCGCTTCGCCTACGAGACCCTGGCCTTGATCGATCCGGCCAGCGCTCGGGTCCAGCCGCTGACCACCTTCGTGGACCGCTTCTCGGTCTGCTCGCTGGCGCGCAACCCGGTGGCCGTGCCCGGGCCGGGCGGGCGCGACTTCGCCGCCGGCAGCCTCTTCTTCGTCGATGGCCGCAGCGCGCACCTGATGGCGATCGAGCTCGACCCGGTCGCCGGTCGCGTCGACGGCCTGGTCGACATCGGCCCGGTGGGCCCCGAGAGCTCGGGCTCGGTCTGCGGATCGGCCTTCGTCAGCCTCGCCCCGCTCGTCCCGACGCCGACACCGGAACCGACGGCGACCGCGACGGAGACCCGCACCGCGACGCTGACCGCGACGGCCACCCGCGCTGCGACGCCGATCCCGAGCCCTCCGAGCGCCACCCCCAACGACCCGATGACGCCGACCGCGACCGCCTCGGCCACGCCCGATGGCGAGACCGGCCGTTGCGTCTGCCCCCGGGTCCTGGCGCGCGTCCCGGCGGCCGTGATCCACGACGCGATGGCCAACCCGGCGAGCTACAAGGGCTGGCGGGTGCCGCTCAACCCAAGCCTGCCACCGGGGCCGGCGAACCCCCTGCGAGCCTGCCTGAGCATGGCGCATCCCAACCTCGACTACCATCCGTTGTGGAACAAGCCCGAATGGCACGTCGGCTGTCCCTGAGTCGCTCGAACGCCACCGGACCGGGTTTGGCCGGTCTCCCGCAAGCCCCGGCGCGGCCATGCCAGCGCCAGGCGGCGGCATGGGCTATCCTATCGCGTCGGGCCGCCGACCTCCCGGGCGCCTCGGCGCCGAAGGCGGGCTCGCAGGCGCCCCGCCGCGAGCCCTTTCCGGACGCGCCGCGACGCCGCGAAGGGCTTTGCCCGGATCCACGAGCGATGGCCGTCGCCCTCGCTAGCGATGCTCGGCCGAGTCGCTAGCGACATCGGGTCGAGTCGCTAGCGACAGCCGGACCAGCCGCTAGCGATGTCGAGCGCCATCCACACGGGATCCGCGCTTCGGGCGTCAGCGGGCCGGCGAGCCGGCCCGGATCGCGGTCGCAGGAACGATCCGCACGAACGATCCGTCGCCTGTCGCGTTTCCACCGGCTGCGCTCGCCCGTCGCCCGGCGATCGGCCGGCAGCGCGGCGCCGCTCGCCAGGCTCGAGGGAGGGATTCACCGTTGCAGACCTACGTGCTGAGGCTAGAGGACATCGATCCGGCCCGGATCGACCAGGTCGGCGGCAAGGCCGCCAGCCTGGCGGCGCTGACCCGGATCGACGGCGTCCGCGTGCCGGACGGCTTCTGCGTGACCACGGCGGCCTTCGCGGAGGCCCTGGCGGCCAGGCCGGCGATCGGCGCGGCGCTCGAGCGCCTGGCGGCCCTGGAGCCGGCCGACCGCGAGGGGATCCGCGCCGCCGGCGCGGCGCTCCGCGATCGGATCGCGGGCGGCCCGATCCCGGACGCGCCGCGGGCGGCGATCCTGGCCATGCTCGACCGGCTGGGCCCGGGCGAGGCCTACGCGGTCCGGTCGAGCGCGACCGCGGAGGACCTGCCGGCGGCCGCCTTCGCCGGCCAGCAGGACTCCTTTCTGAACGTGGTCGGCGCGCCGGCGATCCTGGAGCGCATCCGAGCCTGCTGGGCCTCGCTCTTCAGCGAGCGGGCGCTGGCCTACCGCCTGCGCCAGGGCATCGACCCGCGCCGGGTGGCGATGGCGGTGGTGGTGCAGCGGCTGGTCGCGGCGGAGGCGGCCGGTACCCTGTTCACGGCCGATCCGCTCAACGGCAACCGGAAGCTGAGCTCGATCGAAGCCGGCTACGGGCTGGGCGAGGCCATGCTGTCCGGCCAGGCGCCGGCGGATCGCTACCGGCTGCGCGAGGGTCGGATCGTGGAGCGGTCGATCGCCCGCAAGGCGCTGGCGACGCGGGCCCGCGCGGGCGGCGGCACGGCGCAGGTCGCGCTGGCGCCGGAGCGGCGCGACCGGGCCGTGCTGAGCGACGCGCAGGTCCTGCGGCTCGAGCGTCTGGGCCGGCGCATCGAAGCGCAGCTCGGCCGGCCCCAGGACATCGAATGGTGCCTGGCGGACGACGCGATCCACGTCGTCCAGAGCCGGCCGATCACGACCCTCTACCCCATCCCCGACGCCGGCGCCGAGGGCAACCGCGTCTTCATCTCGGTCGGCCACCAGCAGATGATGACCGACGCCATGAAGCCCCTGGGGCTGTCCCTGTTCCAGCTGACGGCCGGCCGCCCGATGTACGAGGCGGGCGGGCGCCTCTTCGTCGACCCCACGCCCGAGCTCTCGGCGCCCGCCAGCCGCGCGGCCATGCTGGCGCTCATGGGCCGCTCCGACCCGCTGATCCAGGACGCCATCGCCACCGTCCTGGCGCGGGAGGGCTTCATCCCGACCGCGACGGCCGAGGCGCCGGCCCCGCATCCGGCATCCGGCGGGTCGATCGGGGCGCCGGCGCCCATCGACGACGACCCCGCCATCGTGGTCGACCTGATCCAGGGCAGCCAGGCCGCGATCGAGGCCACGCGGACCCGCCTCGAGCCGCTGTCCGGGGTGGCGCTGCTGGACGCCATCCTGGAGGACGTCCAGGTGCTGCGGCAGGGCATCTCCGAGCCGCGCAACGTCAGCGCCGTCATGGCCGGCATCAACGCCGCGGCCTGGATCAACGCGCACATGCGCGACTGGCTGGGCGAGACGAACGCCGCCGACGCGCTCTCGCAGGCCGCGCCGAACAACATCAGCGCCCGGATGGGGCTGGACCTGCTGGACGTGGCGGATGCGATCCGGCCGCACCCGGAGGTGGTGGCCTACCTGCGCCGGGCCGAGGACGCCGGCTTCTGGGAGGGCCTCACCCGCCCGGCCGGCGGGTCGGCGGCCGGCGCCGCCCTGCGGGCCTTCCTCGACCGCTACGGCATGCGCTGCCCCGGCGAGATCGACGTGACCCGGCCGCGCTGGAGCGAGCGCCCGACCCTGCTCGTCCCCACCCTCCTGGGCCACGTCGAGGGCTTCGAGCCGGGGGCCGCGGCCCGCAGGCAGGCGCAGGGCCTGCGGGCGGCCGAGGCGAAGGCGGAGTCGCTGCTGGCACGCCTACGGGCGCTGCCGGAGGGGGCCGAGAAGGCCGACGCGGCCGGGGTGATGATCCACCGGCTCCGGACCTTCATCGGCTACCGCGAGTACCCCAAGTACGCCATCGTCTGCCGCTACTTCGTCTACCGGCAGGCCCTGCTGGCCGAGGCCGAGCGGCTCCGGCGCGCCGGGATCCTCGCCGAGCGCTCGGACATCGACTACCTGACGCTCCCGGAGCTGCGCGAGCTCGTCCGCACCGGCGCGCTGGACGCGGACCAGATTCGCCAACGCCGGGCGGCGCACGCGGCCAACCGCAAGCTTCGGCCGCCGCGGGTCATCACCTCCGAGGGCGAGGTCGTCGAAGGGGCCTATCGGCGCGCCGACCTGCCCGCCGGCGCCCTGGCCGGCCTGGCGGTCTCGGCCGGCCGGGTCGAGGGCCGGGCCCGCGTGCTGCACGACATGTCCGAGGCGGAGCTGTCGGCGGGAGACATCCTGGTCACGCCCTTCACCGACCCCAGCTGGACCCCGGTGTTCGTGACCGTCGCCGGCCTGGTGACCGAGGTCGGCGGGCTGATGACCCATGGCGCCGTGGTCGCCCGGGAGTACGGCCTGCCGGCGGTGGTCGGCGTGGAGCGCGCGACCGAACGGATCCGGGACGGGCAGTGGATCCGGGTGGACGGCAGCGCGGGCTACGTCGAGCTGCTGGCCGAGCGGCCGCCGCGGGCCGACGCGCCGGACGACGATCCGTCCTGACGGTCGGCCCGCGGCGACCGATGGACTCGGGTCCGGCTTCAGACGAGCCTTGCCCAGGGTCCTAGGCGCCGGTTCATCCGTTCGGGCTCACCCGCACCGCCACCTGGCAGGTCGACGTGTTGCCGGCCCGGTCCCAAGCCCGGTAGCCGAGGGTGTAGCGCCGACCGTTGCCGGTGCCGGCGCGCTCGGCGCGCAGCCAGCCGGCCGTGTCGGCGGCGCCGAGCTCGAAGCCCTGGATGTCGTCGGGCGTGTCGCCGTCGCCGGTGCCGTCGTCCGGCTCGTTGCTGCTGGCGGCCTCGAGGCCGAAGCCGGCCGGGCCCGAGCCGAGGTCCGTCACCACGACGCTGGCGGACACGGCCGCCAGCTTGTGGTTGGGCGGCCATAGCCGCTCGGGCGCCACGCCGCAGGCCAGCGTCGGCGGCGTCGTGTCGATCTTGATGGTGATCGACCGCGTCGGCTCCAGGTTGCCCACGTGGTCGGCCGAGCGGAAGGCCAGGAGGTTGCCGTCGCTCTCGGCCGCGATCTCGACCGGGGCGGTGTAGAGCGTCCAGTCGCCGGCGCCCAGCCGGTACTCGGTGTAGGCCACCCCCGAGCCGCCAGCGTCGGTGGCGCTCAGGGACACCGCGACCGACGAGGTGTACCAGCCGTTCTGACCCAGGCTGCCGGCGAGCGTCGCGGTCGTGGTCGGGGGCTGGGTGTCGCGCGAGACGACCGGCTCGACCGGGCTCTCCAGCGGCGCGTCCCGGTCGCCGTCGCCCACGTCGCCGATGGCGCCGCCGAGGAACACCAGGTTCGACCAGTCGTCGAAGTCCCGCAGCTGGGCGTCGATGTGCGCGCTGCCGTTGGCGTCCCAGCTGATGATCCCGTCGGTCGTGTCGCCGTCGCAGTTCCAGGCGAAGGGCTGGTCGGCGCGGTTGGTCCACTGGCTGTTATAGTCCTGGGGGCTGCTGCCGGCGATGGGGCAGCGGGTGGCCGTGCCGAAGCGCGAGAAGGCGGCCCCCAAGCCCACCGCCTCGTCGAGCGCGCCCTCGTTCACGCCGCCAAGGGTCCCGTGCGAGTAGTCCACCACACCCGGCGCGAGGACCCCGGCGGTGGTGACGGCCAGCCCGCCCAGCTGGAAGTAGTAGTTCATGATGCTGGGGTAGTTGGGCTTGAAGTTGACGTTCTCGTCGCCGCCGTGGAACAGGCCCAGGTTGTGGCCGAACTCGTGCATCAGCGTGCCGGCCTGCTGCTGCGTGGTGCCGGTCCCGCCCACGAAGCCGCCCAGGGTGATCAGGAAGTCGCTGGCGCCGTCGCCGAAGCCGGCGCCCACGCTGTTGCGCGAGATGCCGCTGGACGTGTTCTGCGGCTGGAGCATGCCGTCGCCGTCCAGGCCCGGCGGCTCCTGGAAGAAGGCCGCGATGGCGTAGTGGAAGATAGGCGAGCGGCCCGTCGGGTGGAAGCTGGCGACCTTGATGGCCTGGAACTGGGCCCAGTTGTAGGGGTTGTCGCCGCCGCCCGTGCCCAGGTTCTGCTGCCAGGGCAGCGCCTGGGCCCGGCTGAGCGATCCCCAGGTCGTTCCGGAGCCGACGTCGAGCGTGCTGCCGGGCCCCTGGTCGACGTGCAGGTTGATGCCGGTCGAGCCGGTGGGGCTGACGTAGCCCGAGCCGGCGAAGGCGGCCACCACGGTGCGGATCGCGGCGTCGGAGAGGCGCTGGTCGTGGGTCGCGTCCTGCATCCAGTCCAGGTGGATGAAGAGGTCCGGCTTGGCCGGGTCGGCCCCCATGGCCGGCAGGTCGACGAACTGGCCGTTGAAGGTCACGCCGTCGCGCTCCCAGTCGTCGGCCAGCCCGTCGCCGTCGCTGTCGGTGGACTGGTTCAGCACGTCCACCCGAAACGTGATCTCGGCGCCCTCGCCGCCCTCGAAGCCCCAGGCCTGCAGCGCCTCGCCGCAGTAGCCGTCCGGGACGCCGGTGGGCAGGTCCACCGCGCAGGGCACGTCGCCCAGGGTGACGGCGATGGCCAGCTGGCGCAGGCCGTCGGTGGGGCTGATGTCGGCATGGTCGTCGTCGCCGCGGAACAGGCCGTCCGAGTCGTAGAGGTCGACGGTGAGCGGGACGACCGTGCCGGCCGCGTAGGGGATCACGCCCGACTCGAAGCGCCAGTCGCTGGGTCGGGGGTGGTTGTCGTCGTTGATCTTGGTCCCGACCTGCTCGGCCCCGCCGTCGACGGTGACGACCGGGTAGAAGTCGGCATCGCCGCAGCCGATGCCCGCCGTCTCGTCGAAGCAGTTGATGATGTCGGCGGCGTCGATGGTGAGGCGCACGACCACGGCGCTCGTGGGCTGGGCCCGCAGGCCGGGCGCCGGCCCGGCGGCCAGCAGCAGCGCCGCGGCGGCCAGCGCCGCGAGCGCGGGGGCCGGGCGATGCGACGACCCGGGACGACGAGGGACACGCGGAGCCGACCAGCCGAGGACCATGGACACCCCTCCGAGCGCATGACGCGGTGAATACATCCCAACGACACACACAGGTCGGGCGCGCGGCCCGCCGCGAGCATGATACGACGAAGCAGGGCGGATTGCTACGGTCTGCCGAAGCCGCCGTCGGGCGCCCCGGCGGCGCCGCGCCCCGATCAGGGCGGCTCGCCGGCTCCGTCGCGGGCGCGCGGGTCGCGGGCCCAGGCATCCACCTGGACGTAGCGCAGCACCGCGAGCAGCCAGATCGCCGCGAGCACGCCCGTCAGCCCCAGGGCGAGCAGCCAGGGCGCCGGCCGCAGCCATCCGATGAACAGCGCGGCGCCGGCGCCCGCGAGCATGGCCCGCGTGGTCGGTCGGAACACCGCCCCGAGCAGCTCGAAGTCGGCCAGGGTCCGGGCCGTCCAGGTCAGCCCGACCAGGGCGAGGGCCACCGCGCCGGCCAGCAGCCCGGCCAGCGGTCCGGGCGTCCGCGGGACGTGTGCCTGCGCGATCAGGCCGGCAAGCCCGGCGCCGGTGGCGGCGATGGCCATGGTCACCGGCAGGTGGCTCGTCATCCAGCTGGTGAGCGGGCCGCCCGCCTGCCGCGGCAGGCGCCGACCGACGACGTCGAAGTAGATCCACCAGAGGCCGAAGCCGACACCCAGGGCGGTCAGCCCGGTGAGGATCGACGTGGCGTCGTGCGGCGCGGCGTTGAGGCCGTTCACGACGCCGACCACCCCCTCGCCCAGCACGATGATGGTGAGCAGGCCGAAGCGCTCGACGAGCGAGTCGGTGGCCCGCACCCCGGCCGCGAACTGCTCGTCGCGCCGTCGGCCCATGGCCTGCATGCCGAGGATCCAGCCGACGTCGACCAGGGCCCAGATGGCCAACCGCGGCCCGGCCGGCAGGCCGGCGCTGGCCGCCATGGCCCCGATCGAGAGCAGCATGCCCACCAGGTAGGCCCCGGTCGCGGCCATGTACTCGGGCCCGTCCTGGCGCCGGACGGTGTACCAGAGCCAGGTCATGACCGCCAGGAAGATCGCGTACACCCGGGCGAAGGCGGGCCCCGAAGCGCCGGCCGCGTCGGCGGTGAAGGTGGCGAGCTGGGCCAGGACGGCCATCTGGAGGAAGGTGAAGGCGCGCGTCCGGCCATCCTCGCGGCCATGCAGCTCGAGGTACAGCGAGCCGTTGGCCCAGGCGATCCAGATCAGCCCGAAGACGATCGCGAAGTCCAGCACCGCCCGCGGCGAGGCATGCGTGGCCAGCGGATGGGCCGCCTGCGAGATGACGACCACGTAGACCAGGTCGTAGAACAGCTCCAGGTAGCTGACGGTGCGGTCCTCGATCACCTCGCCGTGCGCGCGGGGCGGTCGCCAGAACCAGCGGCGCAGGCGGGTCAGGGTGCCGGCCGGCGGCGGGGCCGGCGGGCGCGGCGCGGCGGGGCCGCGGTCGGCGTCGGCGTTCGGCATGGCGCGATTCCCAAAGGTAGACGGCGAGTGAATGCTCATTCATTGTGAACGGGCACTCGGGCCTGTCAAGGCGCGCCTGGGCCGGCATGGGGCGGGCGTCCGCGGCGCCCGTTGTCGAGAACGGGCCCGCGACCTATTCTCTAGGCCGCGACACGACCGATCCCCGATCCCCCACCCGGCCCGTCCCGGAGGAGCTGCCCGATGAGCGCGAAGGTCCGAACATGCCTGTGGTTCGAGCGGGACGGCATGGCGGCGGCCCGCTTCTACGTCTCGCTCCTGCCGGACAGCCGCATCGAGCAGGTGGCCGGCTTCGAGGACCCGACGACCGGCGATCCGCAGGGCGTGATGCTGATCGACTTCACGCTGGCCGGCGCGCCCTACCAGATCCTGGCCGCCGGACCGCACCAGGCGCACAACGACATGGCCTCGATCCTGGTCCTGACGGACGACCAGGCGGAGACCGACCGGCTGTGGACGGCGCTCACCGCCGACGGGGGCCAGCCCGTGCAGTGCGGCTGGCTGGAGGACCGCTGGGGCATCGCCTGGCAGATCGTCCCGCGCGCCCTGGGCGCGCTGATGTCGCAGGGCGACGCGGCCGCCGCCGGACGGGTGCAGGCGGCGATGCTGGCGATGCAGAAGCTCGACATCGCGGCGCTGGAGGCGGCGCATCGGGGCGACGAGGGCTGAGGCGGGCGCCGAGGCTGCTACGGGTTGGGCGCCGGCCCCGAAGGGGGCCCTGGCGAACGTCACCGCCCTCGCGGGCTACACGGACTGGGTGAAGGGGCTCTTCACGCCCATGCCCGGCAACAGCTACGACATCCAATCCTTCTCCGCCGACGAGGCGCGCCAGAAGGTCACGGCGGTCAGCGTGTTCCGCGGCACGCACTCCGGGGAGGGCGGCCCCATGCCGCCGACGGGCCGGTCCACCGAGACCGACTACGTCTACGTCATGGACTTCGAGGACGGGCGGATCCGCCACATGACGAAGATCTGGAACGACGGCTTCGCCTTGAAGCAGCTGGGCTGGATGTAATGCGCGTCCGCCGACGGGGTCGAGGGGCTACTGCGTCTCGACCTCGTCGGCGAAGCGGACCACTCGCTGCCCGGCGGCATCCCGTCCGACCGTGAACCGGTAGGCTTCGTTGAGCCCGGCGCGGCCACTGTGCGTGAAGACCAGCACCCGCTCCCCATCCGTGCGCAGGTGGATGATGCCGAAGTTCGTTCGCTCGAAGGACTCGAAGCCTTCGAGCCTCGGGCTGTCGGCGTCCAGCTTGGACCGGTCCCCTTCGAGCAGGTCGATCACGTCGTTGCGGGAAAACGTCGGGGTGTCCGTGTCGACGCCGTCGACCGCCTGCCCATCGGCGAGCTTCAGGGTCTGGAAGAAGCGCACCAGGTCGCTGCGCGTGTAGGCCTGCTTGCGGTACTTGAAGAAGGCGGCCAGCTCGGTGACGAAGACCAGCCCGGCGCCATCGGCGGGCATCGACTGGCCCAGGCTCGCCATCAGGGTCGCGCGCGGGTGGATGTACTCCTTCATCTCGCTCTCGTCTCCCGACGAGACCAGCGCGACGATGGGATTCATCTGCTTGAGGACCTTCAGCGAGAAGTCGCCTGAACCGTGGTGCGGGGCCTTGACGATGTCGGCCTCCAGCATGCTCGCCGCGGCCTCCGGGCCGTGCCGGGCCTCGAGCGTCTGGACCATGTGCGCCATCGCGTCGTGGGTCATGTCACCGGTCAGCGCGATTCGGACGTTGCCGTAGGTCAGCCGCAGCGCGATGGAGTGCCCGTTGATCGTGTGCGAGCTCGAGGGCGAACCGACCCCCGGGCTGCCGTGTTCGAGGTGCAACACGGCCGACTTGGCCGGTGTGTCGAAGAAGCGCAGCGCGGGCTGGACCGCCCCGGCCTGCTCCGAGGGGACCGACTCTTCGAAGGGGCCGAGGATCTCGATGGAGAGCGAGTCGTCCAGGAAGTCGAAGACGTCCGACGGATCTTGATCGGCGTGCACGCGGCGCATGGCGATCGCATGCCCGTCGGCCTCCCAATGGTCGAGCGACTGGCACCAGTAGCGGAAGTGCTGATTGCGCTCGGCATGTGGCACCGCGCGCGGATCGTCGACCAGGTCGATGGCATAGAGCCGGCCATCGTGGTCCTTTGTCGGCCCCAGCAGCTCCGCGTCATGCCGGCCGCTGTTGGGGCGCTTCACCAGCCCGTTGTGCAGGATCCGCTCGGGGCGGATGAAGATGCGCTTGCGGTTGGGAAAGCCCTCGTCGTCCGTCTGCGGAAGCGCCTCCGAGCGCCGGATGTCGTTGAGCCCGTCGAAGTGGTCGCCATCCCCGTGGGTGATCACGATGGCGTCCACGGGCAGTCGTTGGTCCGCTCGGGTCCTGCGGTGAAGGAATCGAGCGGCCAGATGCCGGGCGAAGAGCTTGTTGTCGCCCCCGTCGATCAGGATGATCTGCCGGTCCTTCGGCGTCTCCAGCACCAGGCCGTCCCCCTGCTGAACGTCGACCATGGACAGGCGCAGGATCCCGGGCTGCCCATCGGGGCGGAGTGGCGCATTGCCGCGGATGAATCGGTTGCGATCGCCCTCGAACAGCTCCGAGCAGCGCACGCGCGTGTAGTGGGGGTGGCTACCGTCGTCGTCCAGAACCTCGACGGCGTCGCCCCAGACCAAGGTGCCCGAGTGGTGGTAGGATCCGTCCTCGTGTCGTACGTAGGCCTTGACGAAGTCCTTGTCGATGATCGCCATGCCGACCTCCTGTCCAACCGCCGCGGCCCGTCGAGCCACCGCATTGTGCGCCCGGGCATCGGATGGCGCAATCGGTCGGTTCGTGGGGGACCGGAGGGCGGCTCAGGGGACCATCGGCCCCTCGGGACGCCCGGCCCCGTACGGTGCCCGACGGGATGGCCCGGCGCCGGGCCTCGCGCCCGGCGCGTTCCTCATCCGCCGGGACGCCAGCCGTCGGGGAATCGATACCCGGCTTTGCGAGCGTCCCACTCCAGCGGAATCGCCTCGATCACCGCGTCCAGATCGATCGGTCCGTAGACGTGCGGGAAGGGCTCGACGCCGCCCTCGCAGTTCTCGTAGCGCAGCTCGACGCCCAGCCGCTCGGGATCGACCACGAGGGCGACCAGGTCGTCTCGGCCGGGGAAGTTGCCGTCGGCGATCCGCGGCACCTGCCAGGGCGTCGAGAAGTGGACGTAGCCTTCCAGCGCCAGGCTTGCCGGCCGATAGGCGCCCTCCAGCCGGGCGCGAGCCCAGTCCGAGGCTTGGGCGACGTGAACGATCCGATGCGACAAGTCAGCCTCCTTCTCCGAGGACATCCTCCTGCCGGGCAGCGGCTCCGCGGTGCAACCGGGGTTGGGAACACCCCGACTGGCCGATCAGGATATCGGTGGGCCGAGGTGGGGTCAACGGTCCGGACGGCGGATACGCGGGCGGCGGCGTGCCGTCGCGTCCGCTCGAGATCGACGTGGCGCACCATCCGAAACCGTGGTAGCCTCGCGTGGACGGACGGGGCCGAGACGTGCAAGTCGGCGACGTGGGCAGCCGGGTGTCAGCCCGTGCTGCTGAACGCGGGCCGGGGCTGTCATCCGCTGCATCGCGGCCTGGTGTTCAGGGCCGCCTGCCAGTAGGGATCGAGCGAACGACGACGGAGTTACCCAGACCATGCCCGTCCAGCGGATGGACAACATCGGAATCGTCGTGGAGTCGCTCGATGCGGCCATCGCGTTCTTCACCGAGCTCGGCCTGGAGCTCCAAGGGCGCGCCATGATCGAGGGCGAGTGGGCCGGACGGGTCACCGGGCTGGGCTCCCAGCGCGTCGAGATCGCCATGCTGGTCACGCCAGACGGCCATGGCAAGCTGGAGCTCTCGCGGTTCCTCGATCCGCCCGTCGTGGCCGATCATCGGACCGCCCCCGTCAACGCGCTGGGCTACCTGCGCGTCATGTTCGCCGTGGACGACCTCGACGCCACGCTCGCCCGGCTGCGCGAGCGGGGAGCGCGGCTCGTCGGGGACGTCGTCGACTATGCCGACGCGTATCGGCTGTGCTACATCCGGGGGCCCGAAGGCATCCTCATCGGGCTCGCCCAGGAGCTGGGATAGCTGGCGTGCGCGCCGAGCCTCGACACGGCTGCCCGCTGCAGGCCAAGCCCATCAGGAGGTCAAGCCGATGAACCGATACGGAGGCACGACGCGACTGCCGAGCGTCCTGAGCTGGTTGCTGCCCGATCGCTGGAACCTCGGCATCCTCGCGTTCTTCTGGCTGCTCGTCCCGCTCGTCTACGATGGGGACATGTGGGCACCGCTCGAGGTACTCCTGCGGCCGCTGGTGATGCCCTACTACCTCGGCCTCGCCGCCTGGGACCTGTTGGAGCGGTGGCAGCCCGACGGGATTGGCTCGACGGCCTACTGGTGGATCGTACATGTTTACCGTCCGCAACCCCGCTCGAGCTGATTTGACAGGCATGGTATAATGCTGAGCCATGAAACGCTGGGAACTGGAGGCCGCCTACGCGCGGCGCGGAGAAGAGATCCGGGAGCTGCAAGGGCAGTTGGGTCGTCAGGCGGCCGAAATCGGTGCTCAGCGGCAGGAGATCGAGGATCTGCGCGAACAGGTGGCGGCTCTCAAGGACGCGGTCGAAGCGCTGCAGCGGCAGTCGCATCGACAAGCGGGTCGGTTTCGGCGTGATCCAGAGAAGCTCAGCAAGGAGCCGAAGCAAGCGGGGCGCAAGCCTGGAAAGGGCACTTGGTCGAACCGGAGCAAGCCGACCGACGAGCAGCGGTCCAAGGCGGAGATCAAGCGTAGCAGTCTCGATGGATGCCCGGGATGTGGTTGCGAGTTGACGGACTTGCGGCGGCATGAGCACTTCGAGTGGGACATCCCGCAGGTGAAGCCCGTGCTGACCTGCTTCGTGAGCCAGAGCGGCTACTGCCGAGCCTGCGGAAAGCGGGTTCGGTCGCGCCACGCCGACCAGATCTCGGATGCGACGGGAGCGGCTGGTGTGGTGATCGGGCCGCGAGCGAAGGCCCTGGCCAGCGATATGAAACATCACCTCGGGGTGAGCTACGGCAAGATCAGCGGCTTCTTTGACACGGTCTTCGACATGAAGGCTGGGCGCAGTGGTCTGTTCCGCGCCGACATGCGGCTCGCGGATCGAGCCGGTCCGGTGTACACCGAACTCCTCGATCTGGTCCGGCAGTTGTGGCAAGTGCATGTGGACGAGACCGGATGGCGGATCGGGACGCTCTCCGCCTGGCTGTGGATCTTCTGCGGAGAAGGTGTAACGGTCTACACCATCCGACGGAGTCGAGGGCACGAGGTCGTGCTGGAGATCCTGGGCGAGAAGTTCAAAGGGCGACTGACAGCCGACGGGCTCTTGACCTACAACGCCGCAGCCCTGTCCGACTGGCTTCAGCAGAAGTGTCTGGCGCACATCCTGCGCCAATTGAAGACCTTGTCGGCCAGCAGCCAGGCGCAGCATGTCGCGCTGGGGGAAGGCATGACCACGGTCTTGCGTCAGGCATTGGAACTGGCCCGGCTGGGCGACGAAGTGGATGAGCGCACTTTCGCCGAGGCGGCGGCAGCGATCGAATACAGGCTTGATGAGCTGATCAACGCCCATCAGAGCGATGCCATCGACGACAGGGGTCGCATGGCGAGGCACTTGAACAAGCATCGAGCGAGACTGCTTCCGTTCCTATACGACGAACGGATCGAGCCGACAAACAACGCTGCCGAGCGCGGCCTGCGGCCGGGAGTCATCACGCGCAAGGTCGGCGGCTGCAACCGGTCCGACGAAGGCGCTAATGCCCATGCCGTGCTCGCCAGCATCGGCGCCACATGTCGGCAGCGCGGCGTACCCGTGCTGGACTTCTTGATCAAACTGCAGCGCTCGATAGACAGTGCACCATCCATTGTCGCGGCCTCGCCGAGCCTGGGTTGACGGTAAACATGTACGGTGGATCGGCCGATCGATCTGGCCCTACGTTCTGGCGTGTGTCGTGGCACTCCCGGTGCGCGCGATCTGGCAGGGCAGGCAGCAAGCGCCATCCCGCGCCGACGGCGCACAGGGCTCCCTCCCCTAGCCGCGCTCGGGAAGGGATTAGTCGTCCGGCGTGTTCATCAGCACGACGACCACGACGACGATCAAGACGAGGACGGCGATCGATAGCATGACCGTACCTCCCGTTGGACCTGCCGGTGGCGCCGCGGCTTGGACCGCCGCCGATTGCTTCGAGGCGAGCGTCGCGGTCGAGGTTCCCGGCGAGCGGCGGCGAGCGACGCGGATGTCGGTCGCCATCGCGATCGGGGTCGCCCTCGCCACGCTCGCTGGCTGCGCATCGCCGACGCAGGGCCTCCCCAGGGCCGGTCCGATCCTCGACCCCGTGCCATCGATGACCCTGCGTGCCGACTCGGAAGTGGCGAGCACGACGACCACGAAGCCGAGCCCGCGCGCCAGCGCGACCCCGTCCCCGACGCCGGACGCCACCGGCACCGTTGCCGCGCTTCGGGCCGAAGGCACGCGGGAGGCGCTGGCTTTCGGCAGGGCCGCCGCCGCGGTGACGCCGGGCACGCTTGGCCCTTGGCGCTCGGCCGAGGGCCAGCGCGAGGCCTGGATCGAGGTCTGGCCTTGCCCGACCGAGGGCGCGCCCGAGATCGAGACGTCCGCTTCCGGCGGGGCGCACCCGGCGGTCCCGCGAAGCTACGAGCGGTTGCTGGCCCGCGTCGCCGACGAGCCGCCCACGCTGATCGACTCGCAGCTGATCCTCTGCGGCGGCCTGGGCGCCTACGGCTTGGACGGCCGCTGGTGGTCGCCGGATGGGGCTGTCTTCTACTACACTCGGGACCGCGAAGGTGGCCCCGACGGGCAGATCTGCGGTGAATGGCAGCCCGGCCTGCGGGCCTGGGACTCACGCGCCGGCACGACGATCGGTGGATTCACCGTGTCGTCGGGCCGCGACCGGGTCGCCCGGATCGTGGCGCTGGACGAGGGCGGGTTCGCCGTGGAGGTCCACGATGTCGACCTGACCAGCGCCACGACCTACCCGCTTCCGGATGCGGTCCGTCCCGACGACCTCGTCTGGTCGCCCGACGGCACCGGCTTGGCGGTGCCGGACTGGCCGCGGGGCTGTGGTCACGCCCTGGCGGCGGTCTACGCCGTCCGCCCGGGCGACGGGAGCGTGCTGCGGCAGACGCTGCCCGACCCGGCCGCGGAAGTGACCGACGTGGGTTGGGACGCCGACTCCCAGTCGATCCGCCTGGCCACGGGTTCCGAGGACGCCTGGCGCTGGGACCTCGTCGCGAACCGCGTGACTCGAGCGACGCCGTGATGGCCGGACTCGGGCGGGTTCGCGCGCGGCGCGCGCGGCCTCGCCGCCGCCCGCCGGGCGGCGGGACGATCAGTCGCCGGACGCGGGCCGGAAGGTGAAGGCGATGGCCGGCAAGGGCCGCGGATCGCCGAAGGCCTGCAGCTGGTAGAGCTGGTTGCCGACGATGGTCAGCACGATGCCGGTGTCCTCGGTCATCGCGCCGCTGCCGCGCAGCCAGACGGCGTCCTGGCCGGTCTGGAGCGTGAAGCGCTGCTCCTCGGTGAGCGCGTCGAGCTCCTCCCGAACCTGCGCCACCCGGGCGTCGAGGTCCAAGGCGAAGCCTTCCAGCGTGACGATGTCGATCTTGGTCATGTGGGCCGGCACACCGTCGCTCCCGGGCCCCTCGCTGGCCGCGCTGCGCAGGATGACCGACCCGCCCGTGTCGTCGATCAGCCAACCCGTCGGGTAGTCCAGCGCGTAGCCCCAGAGGTCACTGGTGTAGGTCTCGGTCAGCGACAGCTTCGGCGCGCCGCCTGCCGGCTGGGGCAGGCCGCCCGCGGCGTCCGGACCGGTCGTCCCGGTGTCGTCCGCCGGCCCGCCCGTCTCGCCCGCCCCGGTGGGCGCTTCGGTCGCCATCGCGACCGGCTGTGCCTCGGTGGGGCTCGACGCCGGCGGGCCGTCCAGGCCGGCCGGGTCCGGCGCAGCCGTGGGCTCGGTCGAGCAGGCGCCCAGCAGCAGCGCGCAGAGTGCGATGGCGAAGTGGGTCCGAGTGCTGGTCATCGGGGGTCCTGCATCCTCGAGCACGGGGGCTCTGCGCGGCCGGTCGGTCGGGCGCAGCGACCGCCGCGCCGCGAGGCGGGGCCGCCAGCGCCACTAATGATCGAGTGCCGGCTCGCGGCGGTCAAGATATCACCGAGCATCTCGCTGGATGGCCACCCACCGCCCTGGCGTCATGCCGGACGGCGAGTCGACCGCCGGCCTCAATAGAGCCCCGGGAACCAGCGATCGCGCACGCGACGGGCATAGTCTCGATAGCCCGGCAACTCCGCCTGCAGCGTTCGGTCCTCGAGCTCCGTCCGGATCAGCGCGATGATCGTCGCCGCCGCGGCCGGGACCAGCGTCCACGTCGAGTCCAACGCGAGCACCATCCCGAAGAGGGGCGGAATGTTCCCGGCATAACCCGGGTGCCGCACGTAGCGGTAGGGGCCGCTGTCGCACACGGTGTGACCCCGGTCCAGCTGGATCCGCACCACGCTGGAGAAGAAGCGGTTCTCGGCCAGCGCCCACACCGCGACGGCGTATCCGAGCGAGATCATGACGAAGCCGATCCCGTTGAGCCACGGCGGAAACGGGGGCGACCCACCGAAGCGGTGATCCAGCCCGGCCACGATGACCATCGGGTGCCCGATGCTGATCGCCATGAGCGGCGCCAGCACCTTGTCCCAGGCCTTGGCGTTCCGTGCGCTCTCGGCGCTCTGTCGTTCGGCCATCAACCCGGGATGGCGCCGCTCCGCCCACACGCGTCCCCCGATGCCGGCGGCAAGGAGCAGCGCGGAGTAGAGCCAGCCCTGCCACCAATCGAGGGTTCCGGCACAGACGAACAGGGCCAGCGGGATCGAGAGATACACCACGACCAGGCTGAGCCACTGGCGAGGTAAGGCGGTTGGAGCGGCCTCTTCGCTGCCTTTGACCGATTCCATGATGTTCTCCCCGGTCGATGGGAGCGGAGCGTGTGCACTGACCTGCCCTTCTGGATTGAGTCCAAGTCTAACGTCAGACCTGGACGCATTCCAGGGGACAGGTCAATTCCGACTGGTCTGATCCTAGCCGCCCACTGTGGGCAGGAAGATCCGATGACTGCTGGACACGGGACCGAGGTGGTCCAGCCTCAAGGTCCCACTTCCGGTCACACGCAGCTTGATCTGGCTCGAGCCAGCGAGCGCGCGGCGCTCGAACACACAGGGCGCCGGCAGGGCGGCGCCAACTCCGGCAAGGCAATCGGCCACGCGCTCGCCCGACCAGCGCACGCCGAGCGTCGCAACCGAATCCAATGTGGCCAGCACAGTGTCGTCGAGCTGCAGCACGACGACCGATGGCTCGTGTGGTGCCGCTTCGGGCAATTCGATCTGCACCGCGACAGGCAGCAGTTCGCCGGCCTCGTCCGTCGGCGCATCGTCGCGCAGGGCCAGCTCGACCCAGCCGGACTGTGAGGTGGTCGCCGCCGCAAACACTGGTGTGGGCTCGCGATCCGTCGGGAGTCCGAGAGCTGCACCAGCGGGCAGGTAGGTCCGAAGTCGGTTCGCTGCCGCCTGCCACTGGTAGTGGTAGATTGCCGCACCAAGGGCGCCATCGTCCATGGCCAGGATCGTGCCGCTGCCGCCGGGATCCGCCGCCGCGGCAGTCACTCTGAGCCAACTCAGTGCAGAGTCGTCCGTTGGGTCGGAGCTTAGGAGCGATGTCCAGGTGCGACCACCGTCTGAGGAACGTTGCAGACCTGGGCCAAGCGCCAACAGTGAGTTCGGGTCGTCCTGGACGAAGTCGAGGAGCCATCGCTGCACAAAGACGTCCGAGCCCTCTTCATCGGGAAGTGGGGCGAGCATCGTCCAATCGTCGCCGGCGTTGCGCGATTCGAACACGCCATCGCTGCCGAGAAGGATCAGTTGCTTCGGATCGATGGGTGACACGGCCAGTGCCCATGGCCAGCCGGCTTTCGGCGAGCCGCGTCCGGCCGCGGGCTCCCAGCGGCGTGCAGCATTGCTGCTTGTGAAGAGTGCGAGCCCGTCAACGTCCTCGTAGCCTACATAGAGACGGGATGGATCGGTCGGGGCCACAGCGAGCAGCCCCGGATTCTCTTCGGCTGCAGGGGGCAGGCCAAGACCGGCTGCGAGCCAGCTGCGACCTCCGTCCTGGCTCGAGTAGACTTGGCTGATCGCATCGTGCTCGCACAGCGCATAGACCAACCCCGACGCACGCGATCCGAAGTGGAGCTCTGACAGTTGGCAGGGTTCGTCGATGCGCTCCCACTGGTCGCCACCATCCTCGCTCAGCCAATAACCGGATCGGGCCGGATCGATCAGGACAAGCGTTTGCACGACGTCGGGCGGGCCGGCCAACCAGCCTTCGGTCGTGACCGGGCTAGGCAAGGCATGCCACGTCCAGCCTCCATCTTCGGATCTGTGCACCGCCAGATGCTCGTCGTCCAAGGGAAGTAGCGCATCGACAACGCGCGGGTCGGACGCGCGCCAGAGGATCCGCAGTGGCTCTTCCCGCGTGGGCATCACACGCAGGCGCGCGTCGAACGCCGCGACCCAGCTTCGCCCGCCATCCATGGAGCGCCAAAGCCCAGTATCACCAAGAGCGAAGATGCGTCTCGGATCGCTGGGATCGGCTGCCAGGCCGTAGACGGGTCCATCAACGCCCTCGGCCTGGAGCCAGTCCCGGCCCTCGCTCTCCGAGTACCAGATCCCGTTGCGTGCGCTAGCCAACAGCCGATGCTCGCTCCAGGGCAGTGGGAAGATGGCGAGCGCAATGAAGGGTATGCCGCGGCGCGTCCAATGATCCCCGCCATCGTCCGTGAGCCAGAGATCATCGGGACCCGACCGCTGGATCGCATAGAGGCGCTCGTCGGAGTCCGGATGCAGTGCCAACTGCAGCACATCGGTCGGCCCCTCGATGAATGCTCCCGTGTTCCAGACGTATCCCGAGAGCTGTCGCCATGTCGCGCCGTCGTCACGCGAGCGGAAGATTCCGAGATCCTTGTCATCCCCACCGGTGCTGGCATAGAGCACCGGCTCTTCGCCCGTGCCCACGGCCAGGCTGTTCAAAGACGCGCGCTTGACCTCGCCCCCCCAGTCAATCTGTGGGCTGATGTCGCGCCAGTCTCCGCCTGCATCGCTGCCGACGTGGAGACCTGGGCCGCCTCGTCCGTCCCCTATCACGTAGACACGGCCATCGTCGGCCGTCCACACCGCAGAGGCCCTGTCGAATGCCTCCACCGGTTGCCAGGTCGCAGCGCGATCGCTCGAGCGAATCAGGCGTAGCGACTCGGGCTCCACGGCATATGCGAGTGCTGGATCGTTCCTCGAGAAGCTTGGGCTGGTTAGAGGATCCATGTCTGGTCGCCAGCCCGCACCGCCTCGATCTGAACGACCGAGACCACAGGTCAACACCAAGGCCGGGTCGTGGGGGCTCACGGCGATCAGGGGGACTGCATTGCCCATCGCGACCGGCTCGAAGCAGGTCTCGATCCTGAGCGTGGCAAAGACCGCCGACCATTGCTCCGTGCCGGCGCGCGCGACTCGGGCGCCTGCTACGTCGATGAGGATCGCGACTCCGATGGCACCCAATATTCGCCGAGTGGTTCCTGCGGCGCGGAGTGACTGGTCGAGGCGTTTGATCGGTCGCCAACTCAATGGCGTCCACGCGCAGTCATGGAATGCCATCCTCCCCCCTTGCGTGTTGTGCGTGTTCATGCAGATAGTCAGAGCGACGGCGGTTCTGCTCCACGGATGTGCGCCCCGTCTCGACTTCCAGCTTCCGAGTCGGCCCCGATGCACCGCATGTGCGCACCTCGTGGCGTCGCCTGCACGCTGCATCTTCCATGCCGACTGCAATGGCGGTGCGCCGTCGCGTTTCGACCGGCCGTCAAGATAGCATGCGGCGACGCGGCGCCGGCGGCAGAACCGCCCCGGCTCGTCGATACGATACATCGACGGGCCGGGGCAGGGTCAACGCTCGGGCTGGCGCGGCAACCGGCTCAGTCGCCGAGCAGCGCCGTCAGCCGGCGGGCCATGTCGTCCGGGTCGATCCGGCCGGCCACCGTGTAGCGCACCAGGCCGTCCTCGACGATGGCCGTCAGCGGGATGGCGCCGGCCGGCGCGTTGGCGATGGACGCGACCTGGCTCTCGAAGTCGATCGTGCCCCAGGCCTGGGCGTAGGTCACGCCGCGCGCCGTGGCGAAGTCGCGCACCTCGGCCTCCAGGTCGCGCTCGTCCATGATCAGGCCGACGACGTCGACCCCCTGCGGGCCGAACTCGGCGCTCAGCGCCTCCAGGTCGGGCATCTCGGCGATGCAGGCGGTGCACCAGGTGGCCCAGAAGTTGAGCACGTGGATGCCCTCGGCGGCGGCCGGCGCGAAGCTGCCCGCGTCGTCCAGCCAGTCCAGGTTGACCTCGGGCAGGGGCGCCGAGATCTCGCCGGCCGGCGGCGGCACCTCGCCTGCGTTGTAGTTGCGTTCGCGCAGGTCCTGGGCTTGCACGGCCTCCTCGCCCTGAGCGATCCGGTAGCGATGATCGACCTCGAGGCCCTCGACGCTCTGGCGCTCGCCGCCGGGCCAGAGGATGTCCAGGCGGGCCGGGCCCTCGCAGGCGCCCAGGCCGAAGTGCAGGGTGGAAGCCGACTGGGCCAGGTAGCCCGAGCCGGCCGTCACCTGGCGCAGCACGGCCGTATCGCCGCAGCGGGCTACGGCCTGGGCCCCGATGGCGCCCGTCCCGGCCGCGCCGCCGACCAGGTCGACCAGCAGCACCCGGCCGCTGGCCGGCGTGTCGTTGCGGTAGATCTTGAGGATCGGGTTGTTGCGGCTCATCACCACCAGCTCGAGGTCACCGTCGCCGTCGAGGTCGCCGGTGGCGGCGCCGCGGCTGTCGAGGCGGCTGGCCACGCCGACCAGGTTGCCGACCTCGTCGAAGGTCCCGTCGCCGCGGTTCTGGAAGAGCACGTCCGGCTCGCGGCCGCTCCAGCTCTGGCCTTCCTGGCTGAGCAGGCGGAAGTGGTTCTGGTGGCCGGCCTCGCGCTGGGCGGTCTCGCCTTCACTGTCGGACGCCATGACCTGGCGCCAGAAGACGCTTCAGGTGTCGGCGGCGTTGGCGCCGGTGTAGAAGCCGGCCGAGCCGAAGAGGTCCTCGTCGCCGTCGGCGTCGTAGTCGAAGGGGGCCGAGCCCCAGGCCCAGAACGAGGCCTTCACGCCGGCCTGCTCGCTCCACTCGGTGAAGCCGGCCGCGGGGTCGGGCGGCGCGGCGGCCTCGGCCATCGGCGAGCCCATGTCGTTGCGCAGCAGGGTGCTGCCCTGCGAGAAGCGGCGGTAGAGCGCCGCCTGCTCGGGCGTGCCCGGGAAGTTGGCCAGCCGGGTGATCCGATTGCCGGCGAAGGACTGCATGTTCGAGACGTAGACGTCCAGGTCGAGGTCGCCGTCGAAGTCGAACCAGCTGACGCCCATGCCGTTGGCCTGGTCGCCGGCCTTCAGCGCGTCGGTCACGTCGACGAAGCCGCCCTTCCCGTCGTTCTGGAAGAGGTGGTTGGGGCCATAGTCGTTGGCCACGTAGAGGTCCGGGTCGCCGTCGGCGTCGTAGTCGGCGAAGGCGGCGGCGTAGGTCCAGCGCGTGTTGTCCAGGCCCAGCCCCGAGGCTTCGGTGGCGTCCTCGAAGCGGAGATCGCCGGTGTTGCGCAGCAGCCGGTTGGGCAGGCCGTCGGTGGCGTCCACGTAGCTCACCGGCTGGTGCGTGGCGTCGATCAGGTTGTAGTTGGAGAGGTAGGCGTCCGGGTAGCCGTCGCCGTCCACGTCGGCCACCGAGAGGGTCTGCCACTCACCGGGGCCGGCCAGCTCGGCCGGGCCGGTGATGTCGCGGAAGCGGCTGCCCTCGTTGTGCCAGGCCCTGAGGCCCCGGCCCTGGAAGAGCACCAGCAGGTCGAGCCGGCCGTCCTGGTCGAGGTCGGTGAAGACGCCGCTGATGCTGTCCTGCAGGGTCGGCCGGTCGTAGAGGCCCCAGGCCTCGGTGACGTCGCTGAAGCGACCGCTGCCGTCGTTGGCGTAGAGCCGCATCGACGCGTGCATCCGGGGCAGGAAGAGGTCCAGGTCGCCGTCGCCGTCCACGTCGCCCAGGGCGGGGCCGGCGGCGGTGTAGACCTCGGCGCCGGCCTGGTCGTAGCCGCCCGGCATGACGCGCTCGGTCACGTCCTTGAAGTAGGGCGCGTCGATCAGGGCGGTGCGGCCCTCGCGGCTGCGGATGGCCGCGATGCGCCAGCCCAGATCGGCCGGCTTGGGCGCCGGAGGCTCGGCCTGGGCGGCGGCCGCATCGCCCTCGGCGACGGCGGTCGCCTCGGCCGTCGGCTCGGCCGTGGCGGCCAGCGCGGGGTCCTTGACCAGCTCGAAGACCAGGTACAGCCGGTCCTCGCGGCGCCGGCCCTCGGGCGTGGCGCCTTCGATCCAGAGCGCCTCGACCACCTCGACGGCCGCCTCGTAGCCCGGTCGGTCCAGGAGCTGGACCTCCCAGGTGTGGATCTCGGTGTGGTCGACCACGGCGAACTCGGCCAGCCAGGCGTCGAAGCGCTCGGCCCAGCGCTCGGCCGGCAGGGCCGGATCCAGCGACGACCCCCAGTCGTAGAGGCTGACGCCGGTTTCGAGGCCGGCATCGATCCGCGGCCGCTCGGCGAAGTCCTCGCCCCTGAAATCGGCCGTCAGGGGCAGCTCGGCCGGCAGCTTGCCGGCGCCGATGGCGTTCAGGATCACCTTCTTGGGCGCGCCCGACTCGCCGGCCAGCAGCTCGGTCGGCCAGGCGGCGTCCATCGCCGACAGGTCGACGTCCTCGGGGCGCTGGGCGGTATCCGAGCCGGCCGCGGCGTCGCCGGTGGAAGCCGGGTCGATGCCCTCGCCGGTCGTGCCGGCGGCGACGTCTTCCGTGTCGCCCGCGTCCGGCCCGGGTTTCGGGCCCGGCTTGCAGGCCGTGGCCGTCAGCAGCAGCCCGGCGCAGACCAACGCCAGACCGGCCCGCTGCCGGTGCGTTCCGATTCGTCGCCCATAGCGTATCACCCGATTCCTCCTTGCCGGCACGATTGCCTTCCGAGTATACGCCCTCCAGTTCCGAATCCGGTCGCGATCGGCGGCCTTGGCCTGTTCGGCGCGACGGGAGACCGAGAGCCAGATGCCGGCGAGGAGGCCCGAGAACGGACTTACGAACGGAAGCCGCGTGAGTCCGGACCGCCGCGTCACGATGTGTCTCCTGGCAGGCGGTCGGGTCGCGCCTTCACCCGCGCCGGGCGACGTCTTCAGCGGGAATCAGGGTCCCCACGAGCAGGCTGGCGAGGCTCGCCATCCAGATGTGGAAGGCGAGGCCGAGCCCGGTGATGGGCGTCCCGCTGCCCTCGTTGAACCACCACTCGCCGGCAAGCACCGAGAGCGAGGCGAGCCCGAGCGCGCCGACCGCCGCGATCCGCGCCCCGCCGACGCGCCGCCTCGAGATCAGGATCAGCCCGGCCAAGTAGGCCGGGTTGGCGAACCAGGCGAGGTCTCCGGTGAGCAGGCCCCACCAGCCCCAGGCCAATGCCTGTCCGCCCGACACCGGCGCATGATCCTGAAACCGCAGCGCCGGGAAGAAGAGCGAGGCGAGGAACAAGGCCAGCGACGCGCGGATCGCCCAACCCCTCGCTCCGACTCCCTTCGGTCGCATGCGTCCTCCCCTGGGCTGCGTGGTGTTCGCGGATTGTATCGCCGAATTCGATCGGCGCCACAAACCGAGCCCGGACCGGCCGTCGCTCCGGGTCGATCCCTCGTTGTCGAACAGGGGGCGGGTCGGCGGCCGTTCCGTGAACCGACCGCCGGCCCGCCGATGGCAGACACGGTGCCGTTGGCGCTCAGCGCACCAGCCGGGGCAGGTAGGCTCGCTCGGTCAAACCGATGCGGCCGGGATCGCCGCCCGGCCCGGCTCCGGGGCCGCCGCCCGGGTCACCGGCAACCCCCGCGCAGCGCTCGAAGGCCGGCAGGTGCTTCTCCTGCGAGGCCCGCTGCAGGTCGCGGTAGATGGCCAGGATGTCCTCGCGCTCGGTGCTGGTCAGGAGCCAGGCGTAGAGCTCGATGTTGACCAGCTCGGCCTCCACGCCGGCGAGACAGGCCGTCACCAGGGACGGGAAGCTCGCCACCTGGCCCGGCCAGGGGTTCTCGGGGACCGGAAGCACGGCGAAGCCCTCGAAGAGCGGCACCAGGCGCTGGACATGCTGCGCCTCGGCGCCCAGGATGTTGGTGAAGGGCGTCACCGGGCCATGCTCGGCGATCACCTGGTCGTAGAGCGCCCAGGCGTGGTACTCGTCGTTGAGCGCGTGGAGCAGGCCGATGACCTCGCCGTCTTCCAGCGGCCCCGCGTAGGCCGCGAGATCGAAGGCGTCGCAGATCGGGCAGGCGGGCAGCTCGGTTTGCGCGGCGGCGCTGGTCTGCAGACCGAGCGCCAGGGTCAGGCTCGCCAGGAGGGCGAGCAGGGGCTTGGCGGGTCCTGGGTTCATCGCAAGCGCTCCAATCGAAGGGCGGGCCGGGGGCGATGCCCCCGGGCCCGCCGCCCGGCCTCACTCCATGTCCGGCATCAGGCCCTCGTCGAGCAGCAGGTCGTGGATCTCGGTGAAGCGCGCGGCATCTTCCTCGCTGACGGCGCCGTCGGCCACCGCCAGGGCGAGGATGCCGCGCTGCATCGCCTTCTTGCCCGCCGCATCGAGGCTTCGCCCCATGCCGGAGCCCGGTCCGGCGCCCTCGGGCTGGAAGGGCTCCATGGCCGCATGCACGCGGGTGAAGAGCTCGGCGTCGGCCGCTTCGATCAGGCCCTGCTCGACGGCCTGGCTCAGCATCGCCTCGTGCATCGCATCCTGCATCATGCCGTGGTGCATGCCCCGGCCCATGCCGGGGCCAGCCGCCGCGCCGGGCGTCATGGCGTCCTCGACCATCAGGCCGTTCTCGATCAAGCGGTCGTGCAGCGCCGTGAAGCGGTCGGCCTCGGCATCGCTCAGCGCGCCATCGGCGACCGCCTGGTCGGTGACCGCGCGCTGCATCGCCCGGTGTCCCGCATCGTCCATGGCGCGACCCATCGCGCTATCGGCGCCCGCGGGCTGGTAGGGCTCCATCTTGGCGTGGGCCTCGGCGAAGAAGCGCGCGTCGTCCGCGCTGAAGATGCCCAGCTCGACCGCCTGGCTCAGCATCGTGTCGTGCATCGCGTCCTGCATGTAGCGGTGCTGCATGCCCAGGCCGGTCTGGGCCGGGTCGTCGGCGACGGGCTCGGCGTCCTCGGCCTGGCTGCCGTCCGCGACCGCGGCTTCGGCATCGACGTCCGTCTCGACCGCGGCCTCGGCATCGACCTCCGCCTCGACCGACGCGGCGCTGTCCGAGGCGCCCGTCTCCGGCGCCTCGTCGGTGCTCAGGCAGCCGGCCGTCAACAGGCCCGGGCTCAGGAGCAGGATCAGGCTCAGGCGGTTCCAGCGCGGTGTGTTCATGGGCTTGACTCCGTGGAAGGGTGGCTTGGGATCGGGCGGATCGGCTTCAAGCATGGAGTCCCGCGCGCGACCAAGGGTTCCCGATCGCCGTGTCGCAGCTCGGCCGAATCGGAGGCCGAGCGCCCGCGCGAGTTGCCCCGGCCGGCCGGGTGGACCGGTGCCCTGCCGGGCACGGCGGACCGCCTTCTTCCCCCGGTGCTTGCCTCATGGCCGCCGGCGGCCTAGGGTTGCCCCATGCCCAGGCTTCGGCCCAGCGACGGGCGCGCTGCCATGGCCGGACCCAACGCCGACGTGGCGCCGGGATGCCAACCCACGAGGTTCGTTGCCCGATGAGCATCATCTCGCGAATCCAGCGCTCCCCCATCTGGCACATCAAGGAGCGCTTGCAGTTCACCGGCTGGCTCCAGTACCTGCTCAACCTGGTGGCGGCGTTGGTCTGCCTGCTGCCGGCCCTCGTCGGCTGATGGGCCGGTGCCGGCTCGAGCCCGTTCGTTCGGCTGCCCGGCGCCCTCGGTGGCCTGCTGCTCCTGGTGCTCGTCTTCGATCTGGTCACGGTAAAGCTGGGCCTGCGTCCCGCCGAGCCCTTGCCGCGGCGCCAGGATGCGCGCAACGCCTTCGAGCTGATGCGCGAGCGTCGCTCCTGCCGCGCCTTCCAGGCCCGCGACTTGCGCCCCGAGGATCGCGCCGAGCTGATGGACGCCGTCCGCGCCCAGAGCCAGCCGGAGCGCCGCCTCGGCCAGCGGCCGATCCGCTTCGAGTACGTCTCCGCCCCGCTCACCGTCTGGCCCGTGGTGGGCGCTCACGAGTTCCTGGTGGCGATCGCGCCGCTGGAGTACGACCGCTTCGCCGTCATCGACGTCGGCCGCTGCCTGCAGAAGGTCGTCCTCCAGGCCACCCGGATGGGCCTGGCCAGCTGCTGGATCGGCCCGGGAGCCGACCACCTGAGCATCGAGCGGCACCTGGGCGCGCGCTTCGACCCCGCCAGGGATCACATCGTCTGCGTCTGCGCCCTGGGCTACGCCTCGCGCTTCATCCCCCTATCGGTGCGCGTCATGAGCTTCGCGATGCGGCGGCGCCTGCCGCTGGAAGCGCTCGTCTTCGCCGATCCGCGCTTCGAGGCGCCGCTGGACCTTGCCGCGCCGCCCTTCGATCGCTTCGGCCGCTGCTTCGAGGCCTGTCGCTGGGCGCCGTCCTCCTACAACGGGCAGACCACCCGGGCCGTCGCCGTGGCGCAGGGCGCCGCCGAAACGGACGCGATTCGGCTCGACTTCTACGCGACCACGCATTCGCGCTACTACGCGCCGGTCGCCCTGGGCATCTGGTGCGCCAACTGGGAGACCGGCTGTGCCGCGCTGGGCATCCCCGGCCACTTCGCCGTGCTGTCGCCCGAGGCGCGCGACGCCCAGGCCGCGCCCGAGCTGCCGCGCTACGACCTGAGCTGGCTGGAGGACGGCGACTGACTACCCTTTTGGGCGCCCCTGGTGTTGTGGCCCGCGAGGATCGGGCGGCCCGCGCGCCGCGGCCCTGACAGGGAGGAACGATGCGACCCGCCGTCAAGCATGCCCGGACGACCGTCTCCGTCTGCCTGCTGGCCATCCTGCTCGGCCTGGCGCTCGCACCGGCCTCGGGCTCGCGCGCCGCGCCCGACGATCTGACGACCCGCCAGGCCGGCACCACCGCCGGCTACCTGCCCGACCTGCAGGTGCCCGACGGCCAGGCCGGCCTGGCCAGCCTGGCGCGCGGCGCGGTCCCGGACGGGATGGAGGGCTTCGGCAGCTCGGACATCGAGCTGGTCAACCTGGGCGACGCGGAGAACGCGGTCGACCTGACCCTGCAGCAGTTCGACACGGCCGACCAACGCTTCGAGCGGACCCTGGCGCCCTCCGGCCACAGCTGGTTCCAGCTCGCCGGCCAGCTCGGCCTGGGGCGCTTCGGCGCCATCGTCCGCGCCGCGGCGCCGATCGGCATCGTCGCGCGCACCGAGTGGCCCAACGGCGCGCTGACCGCCTATGAAGCGCCCGCCGTCGGCCGCGAGCTGATCCTGCCGATGATGATGCGCGGGGTCGGCGGCCATGCCAGCATCTTCAACGTCTACAACAGCTACGGCGTCCCCGACTCCTCGACCGAGCTCACGATCGAGGTCTTCGACCCCAGCTCGGGCGCCTTCCTGGTCGACATGACCGACGCGCTCGAGCCGGAGTCGGTCTACATCTACGACAGCACCGTCATGCCCCGCTTCCGGACCCTGCCGACCGACCGGCTCGGCGGCTTCATCGGGCCCGTCCGCTTCGGGGCTCGGAACCCGGTCGCCGTGATGGCCTACGGCGACGAGACGACGGGCGAAGGCGTCTCGGCCTACCTGGCCCGGCCGGTCGAGGCGGCTTCGACGCTGCAGCTGCTGCCGGCGCTGCGCGCCAAGGCGCAGGGCAGCTCGCTGGTCGCCATCGCCAACGTCAGCCGCAACGACCCCGTCGAGGTCGAGCTGGACTATCGCGGCGTCGCGCCGGGCGACGGCGGGCGCGCGGTCGGCTACCGCCAGAGCTTCCAGATCCGGGGAAGCGGCGCCGCCTACCTCGACCTGGCCGACCGCGGACGGGGCAACGTGGCGCCGCCCGCCGAGCTGCTCGGCCCGGCCGGCTTCTTCGGCAACCTGACGGTGCGCGCCAGCGGGCCGGTCCTGGCCATGGCGCAGGAGGAGCTGATCTTCCGCGGCCACCTCTTCGCCGCCTCGGCCTACAACGCCTTCGGCGCGGACGAAGTCGGTGTTCGTTTCGAGGTGCCGCGGGTGCTGGATGCCGCCAGCGGGCGGAGCACCCAGCTCCTGGTGATGAACCCCGGCCCGGTCGCGGCCGAGCTCGAGCTGGGCTACCGCCGCGAGGACGGGGGCTTCCACCTCGACGCCGCCTGGCGGGCCAGCGTGCCGCCCGGCGAGACCCGGGTCCTGCCGGTCTCCGAGCGGGCGCCGGCCGGCAGCCAGCTGAGCCTCGAGTCGAGCCAGCCGGTCGCGGTGCTGGTGCAGGACACGCCCTTCCGCGCCGAGGGCTATTGGGACACCTGGCGGTTGGACACCAGCCTCTACCCGGCCCTGCTGCGTCAGGCGGCCGCGATCCCGACCCCCGATCCGAACCCGACCCAGCCGACCGAGCCCACCGGCCAGCCCACCACCCGGCCCACCGTCGACCCCGGCCCCCGGCCCACGCCGCTGCCCTACGCGGTGCACGCGCCGGCGATCCTGCGCAGCGTCGATCTGGCCCGGCTGCCGGCGCCCGCGACGGTGACGCCGGCGCCGCCTCCGGTCGCGACGGCGACCGGCCCCGCCACGCAGCAGCCGCCGACGCCGACCGAGCCGCCGGTCACGCCGACGCCGGCCGAGACCCCCATCCCGAGCCACATCCGAGGTCGGATCACGATCATGGGCCAGCCGGCGCCGGCCGGCATGGGCGAGCTCTTCGACGGCCCGCAGATCGAGCTGCGCCGGCGCGTCGGCGGGCGCTGGGAGCGCGAGGCCTATACGGTGATCGGCGAGGCCGGCAGCTTCAGCTTCGAGAACCCGGCTCCGCTGGGCCCCGGCGAGGCCTACCAGGTCTGGTGGAACGTCGACCGCGGGCTCTTCCTCGAGGACATGCTGCAGCGCTGGATGAGCCCCGACATCGAGGCCTTCGGCCCCGGCGACACGGTGGACGTCGGCAGCTTCGAGGTGGGCGACGACCTGGAGCTGACCATGCCCATCGGCGGCCTGCGCTGGCCCCTGCCGCGCGCCTTCAACTGGCAGCCGCGCAGCCTGGCGACCGACGACTACCGCTGGGCCCTGTCGCGCAGCTGCGACCTGACCCGCGGCGACATCGAGCGCGACGACGTCTTCCTCTCCGAGCCGCTGGGTCACGCCGACACCTACCGCCTGCGGGAGCTGCCGCCCGGCACGGCCTTCGGTCCGAGCTACTGCTGGTGGGTGCATATCGAGGACGGCAGCGGCGCCCGAGGCTGGTCCACCGACTACCGCAAGGTCGGCTTCTGCGAGCGCTTCCCCTGCGATCCCTGAGGGCGCGGGGCGCCGGGGGAGATGCTGCGGGCGATGCCGGGCGGCGACCTGCGCGCGATCGGGCGACGGGGCACGCGGCCGGCCGTCGCCCGCGGAGCGGTCGCCCTAGGGTCGCCACTCCCGGCGCAGCAGGCCCATGATCAGCGAGTCGGTGGTGACACCGGCCACCGTCCAGCGTTCGCGCAGCAGGCCTTCGCGCGCGAAGCCCAGACGCTCCAGCAGCCGCGCCGAGGCCTGGTTGTGCGGATCGAGGTCGGCCTCGATGCGGCCCAGGTCGAGGCCCCGTGCGTCGAAGGCGTAGCCGATGACCGCCCGAAGCGCCTCCTGCATGAGGCCCTGGCCCCAGGACGGGCGCCGCAAGGCATAGCCGATCTCGGCCCGGCCGTTCTGCGCGTCCAGGTGAAACAGCGAGCAGGTGCCGATCACCCGATCCTCCGCGTCCGATCGCAGGCCCCAGCGGAAGCTGTCGCCCGCGGCGAAGGCCGCGGTGGCATCGGCCACCAGCGCCTCGGCTTCGGCCAGCTCCCGCATCGGTGGCCGGCTCCAGTAGCGCATCACCTCCGGGTCGGCGAAGATGGCGAAGAGCGCCTCGGCGTCGTCCGCCCGCAGGGCTTGGAGCCGGAGGCGTTCGGTGCCGAGCTCGGGGAAGGTTTCCGGAAAGCGCATCGGAGCCGTCCTGGGCTGAGGGGCCGCGCAGCATGCCCGGCGAGGTCGATCCACCGGCCGTTCGCGCTTGCGCTCGCCGCTCCGTCTACCATACACCACGGGTCGGGTCGTTGCCAGACCACGAAGCCGCGCCGCCAGGAATCAGGATGATGTCCATGTGCCGACGAACCAGGACGGAGCTGCGGCAGATCCTGCGCGGCCTTGCCGTCCCGCTGCTGTGGGTCGCGCTCGGCTGGGGCGCGGGTGCGGCCGCGTGCCTCGGCGCCGTCCGAGCGGCGCCCGTCGCGATCCGGGCGGCCTTCGGGGAAGCCGGCTCGGCCGCGCTGGCGCAGGCGGGCCAGGCGATCGTCTACCTGCCCGTCCTCGCGCGCTCGGCCCAAGCCCCCTGGGCCACACCGCTTGCGCCGGCCACGCGGCCGGCGGCCGGCGCCACGGGAACCCCGGCTCCGAGCGCGACCGTCGACCCCGCGACGCCCGATCCCGCGACGCCCGACCCGGTCACGCCCGATCCCGAGCCCGCGACCGCCATCCCTTCGGACTTCGCCCCCTTCGGCCTGGTGCGGCTCGAGCCGGAGCTGCTGCTCGAGGGCAGCGGCAGCATCATCGACAGCCTCGCCTTCTGGGAGGCGCCGGACGCCGCCGACAGCCTGCTGCTGGTCACCGCCAAGGGCAACCAGCGGGTGGAGGTCTGGCAGCAGCCTTTCGCGGGCCGCGAGCTGCCCGCGCTGCAGCATCCGAGCTTCGGCACGGGCACCCAGGTCAACGGCATCGTGGTCGACCAGGCGCTGGACCGGGTCTACGTCTCGGTCTCGCGGCCGGCCTCGACCGTGGCGGTCTTCGACCTGCCCGACCTGCGCTTCCGCGGACAGCTGGTCGCCGCTGCGGTCGACCTGCGCAGCGAACCGAACCTGGCGCTGCTCGAGCTGCCGGACGGCGCCCGCCGGCTCTACGTGTCGGCCGACGACCGGGTCTACGCCTACGACCCCGAGAGCGGCGCGGCGCTGGGCAGCTTCGCGCCGGCCGAGGGCCTCGAGACGCTGCTGGCCGATGCCTTCGACCAGGTCCTGTACATCCCCGACGAGACCCATCGCAGCGGCATCTACGCCTATCGGCCGGATGGAAGCCCCTACCGCCGCGGCGGCGAGACGCGCTTCGGCGGCCAGGGGATCTTCGAGGCCGACGCCGAAGGCATCGCCGGCTACCGCTGTCCCGCCGACGGTCGGGCCGACGACGGCCGTGGCTGGCTGATCGTCTCCGACCAGAAGGCCGACGCGAGCGACTTCGAGTTCTTCGACCGCCGGAGCTGGGCCCATCTCGGGCGCCTGCAGCTGGCCGGCGTGCGCAACACCGACGGGATTGCCTCGACCCAGCAGGCCCTACCCGGGCATCCCGCCGGCCTCTTCGCCGCCGCCAACAACGACCGCGACGTCGCCCTCGTCGGCTGGGATCGGATCCTGGCGGCCACCGGCCTCGACTGCGCGAAGGCCCCGAGGCCGGCGGCCACCGTCACGCCGGTCGGCCGGCCCTGACGCGGACCGGCGGCGCCCCTGTGGCGCGATCCCTTCGCGACGCGCCCGGGCCTTCAGCGATAGTTTCGGGCGACGGCCGCGACCACCTGGAACTCGAGCGAGGCCTCGTCGATCCCGCCGATGTCCGCCGTCCAGCGCTCGTTGTGGATCAAGCGGCCGAGCTCGGTCTTGCCCAGCTGGCCCGTGACCACCAGGAAGGGCCGCTCGTCGATCATGAGCACCTGCTGGGGCGCGAGCTTGCTCATGTTGAAGTCCTGGCGCGGATGCTGCCAGTAGCCCATGAGCCAGTCCTCGGCGTCCCGGAGCGAGGACACCGGGCTCGGGCTCTGCGGCAGACCGGTCACACCGGTCTCCTCGTCGGCGTAGACGTGGATCGACGGGGGCACCGGGTGATCGCTGATCCCCGAGTCCGAGTCGAAGACGGCCAGGACCACGCCCAGCCCGTCGTACTTGGCGAGCAGGTCGGCGAAGACATCGCTGACATAGGGCTCGATCGGCGGCCGGCTCGAATCGCTCGGATGCGGGATGAGGCCGATGGACTCGGCGATCGAGACCCGCGCGCCATCTGGCGGCTGGGACATGGGCTTGCCTCCTTGGACATGCGTGTGGCTGCAGTATAGGCCCGCGGTCCAAGTCGCCCGATGCGGCCCCCGATCGTCGACGTTTCGCGGGCGCGTCCGGCGATCGCTCGGCGATCGCCGGACGCGGCGCGCCTCAGACGGCCAGCGGCGCCCCCGCCGGCTCGGGCAGCGGCTCCGCCAAGGCCGCCGAGGCCGCCGCCTGCACCCGCAGCCGGCGCCAGTTGCGCTGGATCCGCGCCGCGACCGCCTCCAGGCTGTAGCGCTCGCGCTTGAAGCGGGCCTGGGCGGCGAAGTAGGTCGCCAGGTCCTCGTACGAGAAGCTCGGCTCGACGTTGATGACGGTCCGCTCGCCGTCGAAGACCTCGATCACCGGGTAGAGCCCGGAGCTGACGGCCAGGCGCAGCAGCTGGACGCCGTCGGCCGGCTCGGACTTCCAGCCGGTGGGGCAGGGCGACAGGATGTGCAGGAAGCGGAAGCCCTCGAGATCCAGGCAATGCCGGAACTTGCGCATGGCGTCGTCGGGGTGGGCCAGCGACAGGCTGGCCGCGTAGGCGATGCCGTGGGCGGCCATGATGCCCACGATGTCCTTCTTGCCCACCTCCTTGCCGATGGGCGTGGTGGTGGTCACGGCGCCCAGCGGCGTGGCCGAGGAGCGCTGCCCGCCCGTGTTGCCGTAGATCTCGTTGTCGTAGCAGATGTACAGGATGTTCTCGTTGCGTTCGGCGGCCGCCGAGAGCGTGGCCATGCCGATGTCGTAGGTGCCGCCGTCGCCGGCCCAACAGAGGACGCGGGTCGCCTCGCCGTTGAGGCGCGCGGCCTGGGACAGGCCGGTGGCCATGGCCGCGGCCGAGGCGAAGGTCGAGGCCAGGATCGGCGCGCCGTAGGCCGAGTAGGGGTAGGGCCCGGCGGTGACGATGCCGCAGCAGGCCGGGATGACGATCTGGATCGGCTCGTGCGCCACCGCGCGGCTCAGAAACTGCCAGCCGATGGACATGCCGCAGCCGCCGCAGTTGGTGTTGCCCGGGCGCAGGATCGGCTCGGGTCGGTCCTGCGCCCGTTGGGCGATGCCGCCGAGGGCGGGTTCGTTCATCAGGCCACCTCCTGGATGATCGGCGCGCCGGCGCGTTCGAGCCCTGCCAGGTCGTCGATGACCGCCACCAGGTGCTCCGGGCGGACGTCGCCGCCGCCGAGCCCCAGCATGTAGTTCTGGACCAGGGCATCGCGCGGCGCCAGGGCCCGCGACTCGCCCCATAGGATCCCGCCCATGCCGGGCGAGAGGTCCCGGTCCAGGATGGCCACCCGCTCGATGCCGGCCAGCTGGGCCGCCAGCTGCCGTTCCGGGAAGGGGCGGAACAGGTTGACCCGCAGCGACCCGGCCCGGATACCCTTGCGTCGGGCCTCGTCCACCGCCGCGCGCGCCGTGCTGGCCGTGGTGCCCATCGACACCAGCGCCAGCTCCGCGTCGTCCAGCCGATAGGGCACGACCGGGTCGGCCGGCCGCCGGCCGAAGACGGCCTCGAAGGCGTCCTGGGCCTCGGCGTAGACCTCGAAGACCCGGTTCATGGCCGCCGCGTGATGCTCCCGGTGCTGCTCGATCTCGTGGGGGAAGTCCAGGCCGCCCACCGTCCGCGGCTGGTCGGTCAGGCGATGCGGCAGGTCCAGCGGCGGCAGGAAGCGATCCACCTGCGCCTGATCGGGCACCTCGATCTGCATGATGGTGTGCGACAGGACGAAGGCGTCCTGACCCAGCATGGCCGGCACCAGGATGCGCGGGTCCTCGGCCACGCGGAAGCACATCAGCGACAGGTCCATCAGGTCCTGGTTGTCCTCGCAGTACAGCTGGATCCAGCCGGCGTCGCGCAGCATCAGGGTGTCGCCGTGGTCCACCCAGATGTTCCAGGGTGGCCCCATGGTGCGGTTGACCGCCATCATGACGATCGGCAGGCGGTAGAAGCCGGCGGCGAAGACGTTCTCGGTCATGTAGGCCAGGCCGTTGGAGGACGAGGCGGTGTAGGCGCGCAGGCCGGCCATCGAGAAGCCGATGCAGACCGCCATCGCGCTGTGCTCGCTCTCGACCCGGACCACGTGACCCTTCTCGATGTCCTGCTTGCACAGGAACTCGATGCACTCGGTCTGAGGCGTGATCGGATAGACCCCGCTGCCGAAGCCCCTGCCCCGGCGGTTGGCCCGACCGGCCAGGGTCGCCGCCAGGCCGGCGGCGTGGTTGGCGGTCATCAGTTGCGTGCTCATCAGGTCACCATCTCCAAACCGCAGCGCGGGCAGACCGAGAGGCAGATGCCGCAGCCCTTGCAGTACTCGGCGTCGATCGCGTAGGTCCCGTCGGGCTCGCGGTGGATGATGCCCTCGGGGCAGTAGATCAGGCAGGTGTCGCAATAGGTGCAGGAGCCGCAGGACAGGCAGCGCTCGGCTTCGCTGGCGTCCGGCAGCCCCTGGCTCACCTCGTCGAAGCCGCCGATGCGCTCCGCCGGCGCCGCCTGCCGCAGCTGCGCCGGGCTGCGCCGGGCGAAGTAGTCGAAGCGAATCCGCTCCCGCGGCACCGCGTCGGCGCGGTCGGGGCGGGTCAGGGGCTCGAGCGCCTCGCCCAGGGCGATCAGCGCCTGCCGGGCCACGCGCCGGCCGTCGCCGATGGCATGCGTCACCGTGCCGGCGCCGGTCGACAGGTCGCCCGAGGCGAAGACGTTCAGCGCCTCGCCGGAACGGAAAGCCCGGCCGTCCTGGAGCTTCCAGTCCTCGGGCAGCAGCGCCAGGTCGGGCGACTGGCCCAGCGCCAGCAGCACGTGGTCGCAGGCGATGCGGCTGCGGCGCTCGGTGACCAGCGGGCGCCGCCGACCGCTGTCGTCCGGCGGCCCCAGCTCGACCTCGGCCAGCTCCAGGCCGGTGACCCGGTCCTCGCCGACGAAGGCGACCGGCGCCTGGAGGAAGCGGAAGGTCACGCCCTCCTCCATGGCCTCCTCGATCTCCTCGCGGATGGCCGGCATCTCGGAGCGGCCGCGCCGATAGGCGACCGTGACGCGGTCGGCGCCGAAGCGCAGCGCGCTGCGGGCGCAGTCCATGGCCGTGTTGCCGCCGCCCAGGACCACCACGTGGCCGGTGAGCCGGGCGCCCGGCTCCAGGTTGCTGCGGTGCAGGAAGGCGATGCCCTGCTCCACCCCCGCAAGCTCGCTGCCGGGGATGTCCAGGTCTCGCGCCTGCTGCAGGCCGGTGGCCAGGATGACCGCGTCGAAGTCCTGGCTGAGCCGCTCCAGATCGGCCTGGCCCAGGAAGGCGCCGGTGTGGGCCTCCACGCCCAGGTCGAGGATGCCCTGCAGGTCGCGCTCCAGGGCCGCGTCGGGCAGGCGATAGCCCGGGATGCCCGTGCGCAGCACGCCGCCCAGGACCGACTCGCCTTCGAAGAGCTCGGTCCGGTGGCCCTGGCGCGCCAGGGCGTAGGCCGCCGACAGGCCGGCCGGGCCGCTGCCCACCACGGCCAGGCGCCGCGGCTGGGCGGTCGGCTGCTCGGCGGCCCGGGCGATCGGCGCGTGATCCGCCACCCAGCGCTCCAGGCCCCGCACGTTCACCGCGCCGTCGTAGTCGCGCCGGTTGCAGCCCAGCATGCAGAAGCCGGGGCATACCCGGCCGCAGACCGAGGCCAGCGGCGTGGCCTCGGCCAGGATGCCGGCCGCGGCTTCGGGGCCTTCCCGGGCCAGGGCCTGGACGAAGCCCACCACGTCGATGCCGGCCGGGCACCAGGCGTTGCAGGGGGCCAGGTTGCGCACGAACCGCGGCAGCTGGCTGCGCCAGTCGCCCGTCTTCAGGCCGGTCTCCGGTCCCTCGGTATGGGCGGTGAGCGCGAGCACCGGCGGGGGGGCGGTCGACGCCGCGGGTGCCACCGTTCGGGGAGCCGGCGGCGGGGAGGCTACCGCCCCGGCCACCGCCGCGCGAGGCCGCGGCTCGGCGATGCGCACCGCCGCGTAGGCCTCCAGGGCCGCCGGCAGGTCGCCCGCGAGGCCCAGGTCTTCGTAGGCGCCTTCCAGGACCTCGAGCGGGATGCCCTGGGTTCGGGCGAAGGCGCCGGCGATGGTGGTGTTGACGATGACCACCGAGCGCGTGCCGATCCCGTGGCGTCGGGCGATGGCGGTGCAGTCCAGGCTGGCGGGGCGGGTGCCCGGGAAGCGTTCGGCGAAGCGCTCCGGCGGATCGGGGCTGTTGATCAGCAGGCTGCCGCCCTCGGCCAGGCCGGCCAGGCTGGCCTCGCCGAGCAGGGCCGGGTCCAGCACGAGCAGGTGGTCCGGGTGGTAGACCTTGTTGCGGTTGGTGATGGGCGCGTCGCTGACCCGGGTGTAGGCGCGGATCGGCGCGCCCGAGCGTTCGGCGGCATAGTCGCCGAAGGCTTGCACGCTCTTGCCCATGCGTGCGTAGGCGGCGGCCAGGATCTTGGCGCAGGTGACGCCGCCCTGGCCGCCGCGGCCGTGGATTCGAATCTCCATGGGCTTCCATCCTGATGCTCGAGGGACCGGGACTCCGGTCTCGCCGATCGAGGGTTGTTAATGACGTGGGTCCGGGACGATCGCCCGCGTTCCCGAGGATTGGCTACGATTGTATCCGACGCGGCGCGGCGCCAAGGTGGAAATCCGGTTTCGGTGCCGCCGCGGTCCCCGCCCGGCGTCGATCCGGGCGGCGCGTCGGCGGCCCCGGGCGCGGTTCTTGCGCGGCCGCCGCTAACCTCGCGCCGTGGTGGGCCGATGTGGCCGTCTACGCGCCCACCTCCGACCCCGGGAGAATCCGCATGAAGCCCTCGATCCTCGCCCTGCTGCTCCTCCTCTGCGCCGGCCTGGCCGCCGGCGTCGCGGCTCAGGAGCTGCCGCCGAGCGCCGTCTTCGTCGACGCCACCGGACGGGTGCGGGTGCAGGTGCCCTCCTCGCCCGATCACTACTACCGGCTCTACGTTCGCGACGACCTGGACGCCGGCCCCGAGTGGGCGGTCTCGATGGCGCTGGGCCAGGCGGGGACGACCACCCTGAGCGAGTCCCTGTCGGCCTATCCGGCGGCGCACTATCGCGTCGTCCAGCAGTCCATCGCCGAGCCGGGCGACCTCGACGGCGACGGCATCGACGACCTCACCGAGCTGGCGAACCTCGGCCGGCAGGGCCCGCTCAACCCGGCCGCCGAGATCGACTTCGTCGACGGCGCGGTCAGCATCCCGGATCGCGCCACCTTCGAGGCCCTGTCCTATCAGGGCAAGGACGTGCTCATCGACACCCACCTCGAGGACCTGGAGTTCGTCAAGTTCTATCTGCTGGACACCAACACCGACAATCCCAAGGTCTACTTCATGAACACGGTCACGCACCGGGCGCATGGCCGCTTCGCCAGCGCGATCGGGATCCCCGGCGGTGGGCGTCCGGGGCGGGGCGTGGCGGGGCAGATGCGCGGCGAGATCGTCTACCACCCGGCGGTGATGAGCCCGAACGGCCGCCTGGGCGTCTACCGCTTCGAGTTCGAGCCCAACGACAGCTACGCCTTCGCCGACGTGCGCCTGGGCTACGAGCTGCTGGCCAAGAACATGCCCCTGCTCGAGAACAACCTGGCCTACTACCCGATGCCGCAGGCGGCGCTGCCCCGCTACCGGCAGGAGAAGGCGCTCTACGACGCCTCGCGGGTCAAGGTGATCCTGGACGAGGACATCTACGCCGACACGCGCTACATCCCGCTCAACCCGGCCGAAGGCTACGGCCTGCTGACCGTCATGGACCCCAACGCGCGGCCCAACCCGCGCGACATCGTCATCTACGAGGCGCTGCCCAACGAGATGCCCCGGGTGGGCGGCATCATCACGACGGTGCCGCAGACGCCCCTGTCGCACGTGAACCTGCGCGCGATCCAGGACCACGTGCCCAACGCCTACATCGCCGACGCCCTGCAGGATCCGGCCATCGCGGGCCTGGTCGGGAAGCACGTCTACTACCGGGTCGCGGCCGACGGCTACACGCTGCGCGAGTCGACGCTGGCCGAGGTCGAGGCCCACTACGCCGGGCTGCGCCCCAGCGAGCCCCAGGTGCCCGTGCGCGACCTCGACGCGACCGAGATCCTGCCGTTGGACGCGATCGGCTTCGAGGACTGGACCCGCTTCGGGGTCAAGGCCGCCAACCTGGCCAGCATGCGCCGCTTCGGCTTTCCCGAGGGAACGGTGCCCGACGGCTTCGCCGTGCCCTTCGCCTTCTACGACGCCTTCATGCAGCAGAACGGCTTCTACGACCAGGTCCGGGCCCTGCTGGCCGACCCGGCCTTCCAGAGCGACTACGACGTCCAGGAGGCGCGGCTGGCCGAGCTGCGGGAGGCCATCGAGGCGGCGGACATGCCGCCGGCGATGCTGGACGCGCTGGCCGCGATGCAGGCCACCTTCCCGGTCGGTCAATCGATCCGCTGCCGCTCCAGCACCAACAACGAGGACCTGCCGGGCTTCAGCGGGGCCGGCCTCTACGAGTCCTACACCCACAAGCCGGACGAGGGGCACATCGCCAAGTCGATCAAGCAGGTCTACGCCAGCACCTGGACCTTCCGCGCCTTCGACGAGCGGCAGTTCTACCGCATCGACCACTTCGCCACGGCCATGGGCGTGCTGGTGCACGCCAACTACGCGGACGAGGCGGCCAACGGGGTCGGGGTGACGGTCGACCCGATCTACGGCACCCGGGACACGTACTACCTCAACACGCAGGTGGGCGAGAACCTGGTGACCAACCCCGACGCCTTGTCGGTCCCGGAGGAGATCCTGCTGGGCGCCGCCGAGGGCAGCGGCTACACCATCGTGCGCCCCTCGAACCAGGTGGCGGCCGGCGAGCAGGTCCTGTCCGAGGCGCACCTCGAGGCGCTGCGGCGCTACCTCGGCGTGATCCAGCAGCGCTTCCAAGCGCTCTACGGCGCCGGCGACGACCCGGGCTTCGCCATGGAGATCGAGTACAAGGTCACCGCCGAGGACGGGCTGGAGATCAAGCAGGCCCGGCCCTGGCTCGGCAGCGACCCGCTGGATCCCGGCGCGACGCCGACGGCGGGCGCGACGGCCCGACCCAGCCCGACCCCGGCCCCCAGCGCGACGCCGGTGCCCGGCGCCACGCGCGAGCCCGAGGGGCAGCCGTATCGCCTCTACCTGCCGCAGCTGCGGCGCGGCTGAGCGCGTCGGGTGGACCGAGGTCGAGCGATCCGGCGGGATCGTTCGGCCTCGGCGATCGATCGTCGCGCTAGGCCGGGTCGGTACGGGGGCGGTCCAGCGCCCGGGCCCGCCACCAGAGCCAGGCCGTCTGTCCGGCGGTGGCGCCGGTCATGGCGGCCAGGGCCACGAAGAGGCCGCTGGTGCCGGCCAGGCCGGCCATGGCGCCGCCGCCTTCGACCAGGCGGATCCAGCCGAAGAGGATCACGAAGCTGATCGCCAGGTACAGGGCCACCGACTCGGTGACGCCGCGGGTCCGCTTGGCCTGCACCAGCGCGCCCTGGAAGACGCTCTGGGCGACGGTCAGCGCCGGCAGCGGCAGGATCAGCCAGAGCCCGAGGCGGCCCAGCGCGACCAGCTCGGCCGGCAGCGCCGAGACGCTGCCGAGCCAGAGCGTCGAGAGCGGGGTGGCGGTCAGGAGCAGCGCGAAGCCGGTCGAGGCCAGCACCAGGAGCCAGGCGAAGCGGCGCAGCTGGGGCGCGGCGCCCGGCTCGTCCAGGCGCGCCACCACCACCTCGGTGTAGGCGATGCCGAAGCTACGCATGGCGAAGCCGAGGCCGGTGATGGCCGGCCAGACGGCCAGCGAGGTGACGGCCATCGGCAGCCGGCTCATCGCGGCGCTGCCGATGGGCTGCGCCAGCAGGACCAAGAGCGAGGTCAGCACCAGCGGCAGGTAGAAGGCGACGAAGGGCGCCAGGCGCAGGGGCTCGGCGACCGGCGGGGCGGCGGCCAGCGGGCCCGAGCGGACCGGCCGGATGGCCAGGCCGGCGTAGAGCGCTTCCATGGTCACGCCGCTGGCGATGGCCAGGGTGCCGACGACGATGCCCGGCAGGCTGCCCATCCGGAAGCCGATGGCCAGGACCAGGCCGACCGTGGTCAGCCGCACCGCCGTGCCCAGGCCGACGGCCCGCGATCGGCCGAAGCGGATCAGGGTGCCCTGCTGGAAGCGCCGATAGGCGATGGTCCAGGTCCAGGGCGTCATGATCAGGAGGCCCAGGCGCGCCGGCTCGACGATGGCCTCCGGCGCGCCCAGCCAGCCGCGCACGACCAGGTCGAAGAGCGGCGTCAGGGCCAGCGCCAGGTGCAGCAGGGTCAAGAGCGCGCCCATCCAGGTCATGTAGCGCCGCAGGCTGCGATACGAGGCGGCGTCCCGCGACAGCGCGGTCGAGGCGGCCAGCAGCTGGATCACCGGCGACTCGATGATCAGGGCCAGCGGGAAGACCACCCCGCCGTAGGCCGCCAGGTGGATCGGCGCATCGGGCATGCGCGCGACCACCGCCACCAGGGCCGGCAGCTCGAGCGACATGAAGAGCCAGCTGGCGGCCAGCGGCCACCAGCCCTTGAAGATCTCGCCCAGGCTGGGGCCGGCCGGGCTCGGCGCCGCGGCGGGTTCCGCTTCGGAAGCGCCCCGGACGCGGTCGAGCAGCAGGGCTCGGCCCGGGCCGGCGACGGCGTCGGTGGCGAGGGTCTCGGGTCGGCGGCTGGGGTCGCGCATCCGGGCATTATTGCGTCGGGCGCGGCGGAATCGAAATGTGACGCGCGGTCCGACGCGGGGCGCGACAGTTCGGCGCGCGGAGGGCTATGCTTAGCCGCCCGGCCCCGACAGGGTGGGAAGCCCTCGTCCCTGCCCCCCGGCCCTTTTCCCTGCCCCCCGCGCGCGGCTTCGTCCGCATCCCAATCCCCACCGAGGCAGCCATGGCGCTCAGCGTCTTCGACATGTTCAGCGTGGGCATCGGCCCGTCCAGCTCGCACACCGTCGGGCCGATGCGGGCCGCCGGCCGCTTCCTGGAGGGCCTGGACCGCGAGCAGGGCCTGTCGGCGGTCGAGCGCGTCACGGTCGAGCTCTTCGGCTCGCTGGGCGCCACCGGCAAGGGCCACGGCAGCGATACCGCGGTGATGCTGGGTCTGGAGGGGCTGCAGCCCGAGACGGTCGACCCGGACGAGGCCCAGCGCCGCGTGGCCGAGATCCGCGCCAGCGAGCGCCTGAGCCTCGGCGGGCGGCAGGCGCTGCGCTTCGGGCCGGGCGAGATCGTCTTCCACCGCCGCAAGTCGCTGCCCGGCCATCCCAACGGCATGCGCTTCCGGGCCGAGGACGCCGAGGGCCGGGTGCTGCACGAGCGGGTCTACTACTCGGTCGGCGGCGGCTTCGTCGTCGACGAGCGGGCGCTGGGCGCCGATCGCATCGTGGCCGACCGCAGCGTCCTGCCGCATCCCTTCACCAGCGGCGCCGAGCTGCTGCTGGCCTGCGAGCGCGAAGGCCTGAGCATCAGCGACATCACCCGCGCGAACGAGCGGGTCTGGCGCGACGACGCCGAGATCCGGGAGGGGCTGCTCGGGCTCGTCGCGGTGATGCAGGACTGCATCGCGCGCGGCATCCGCAGCGAGGGCCAGCTGCCCGGCGGCCTGGGCGTCCAGCGCCGCGCCGCGGCCCTGCACCGCCGCCTGGAGGCCGAGGCCGGCGACACGCGCGACCCGCTGCGCGTGATGGACTGGGTCAACCTCTTCGCGCTGGCGGTCAACGAGGAGAACGCGGCCGGCGGACGGGTGGTGACCGCGCCGACCAACGGCGCGGCCGGCATCATCCCGGCCGTGCTGACCTACTACCAGCGCTTCGTCCCCGGCGCCGACGAGGACGGCATCCTACGCTTCCTGCTGACGGCCGGCGCCATCGGCATCCTGTACAAGACCCGCGCCAGCATCTCCGGCGCCGAGGTCGGCTGCCAGGGCGAGGTGGGCGTGGCCTGCTCGATGGCCGCCGCCGGCCTCTGCGAGGCCCTGGGCGGCACGCCGGCCCAGGTCGAGAACGCGGCCGAGATCGGCATGGAGCACAACCTGGGCCTGACCTGCGACCCCATCGGCGGCCTGGTGCAGGTGCCCTGCATCGAGCGCAACGCCATGGGCGCCGTCAAGGCCATCAACGCCGCCCGCATGGCCCTGCGCGGGGACGGCACGCACCATGTCTCGCTCGACAAGGTCATCGCCACCATGCGCCAGACCGGCGCCGACATGATGACGAAGTACAAGGAGACCTCGCGCGGCGGCCTGGCGGTGAACATCATCGAGTGCTGAGGCGCGGACGGGCCGTCGCGGACGACGGGCCGGGGATCACCCGGCCGGCGGCGGAGCCTCCGCGACCTGGCGCACCAGCGCCCGCAGGCCGTCCAGCGAAGCCGGTCCGATCTGGTGGCCCTGCCCGGGCAGGCGATGCAGCGCGACCCGCGCGCCCAGCCCTTCCAGCACCGCGGCCGTCTCCGCGACCCGAGGCCAGGGCACGTGCGGATCGGGGTCGCCGGATGCCAGGTAGGCCGGCATGCCCGAGAGGGGGCGATCCTCGCGCAGCCAGGCGGCCCAGTCGCTGCCGGGAGGGCCGCCCAGGCCGCCGGTGAGGGCGGCCAGCCCGCCGTAGCGCCGCGGGTGGCGCAGCAGGAAGTCGCAGGCCAGACAGGCGCCTTGCGAGAAGCCCGCGATCAGGATGCGGTCGGCGGGCAGGCCCTCGGCCAGCAGCGCCGCGACCAGGCCGTCGATCACCGAGACGCCGCTGTCGCGCCCCGCGGCGTTGACGGTCCAGGGGGCCAGGAAGCCGTCCGGATACCAGCTGAAGCCGGCCGCCTGGGGGGCCAGGGCGGCGACGTCGTCGCGTTCGAGCAGGCGGTGGAGCGCGAGGATGTCGGCGGCGTGCCCGCCGCGACCGTGGAGCAGGATCAGGCCGGCCCGGGCCGCTCCGGGCGGCGGACCGGCCCGGACCAGCGGCTGGTCGGCGTGCGTGCCGCTGCCGGGCGTCCTCATCGATCGGCTTCCGGCTTGCGAAGGTCGGGGTCGGCCGCGTCCCGGGCCGGGCCGGCCGCGAGGCGTTCCAGCAGGTCGCGGGCCTCGGGGCTCGGCCGAGGCGGGCGGATCGGGGGCAGCGCCTCGACGATGCGCGGCCGCTGCGGCTCGAGCCAGGCCGGCAGGCGCAAGGCGGCCCCGAGCTGCGCGACCGGCTCGTCGACGGCGAAGCCCGGCCCGTCGGTGGCCAGCTCGAAGAGGATGCCGCCCGGCTCGCGGAAGTAGATCGAGCGGAAATAGTGTCGGTCGGCGACCGGCGTGACCGTCGGGATCGTCGCCGCGATCCGCTGGCGCCAGGCGAGCTGATCGGCGCCGTCGGCGACACGGAGCGCCAGGTGGTGCACGGTGCCGGCGCCGCCGACGCCGCGCGCGAGCGAGGCGCCGTCCAGGAGGTCCAGCGCCGCGCCGGCGCCGCCGTCGGCCGCCAGGAAGCGGGCGCTGTCGGCCGGGCCGACCTGCTCGGTCAGGCCGAGCCCGTCACCCAGGAGGCGCCGGCTGGCCGGAGGCGAGGCGACGGCCAGGCGCAGACCGAAGAAGCCCCGGATGGCATGGCGTTCGGGCAGACCGACCTCCGGCCAGGGCTGCCGCTCCTCGGCCTCGGGCTGCGCCTGGCCGACCAGGGCCAGGCGCAGGCCGTCGGGATCGCGCAGGCGCAGGGCCGTCTCGCCGTCGCGCCGTGGCTCCGGCAGCGCGACGTCGATGCCCGCGGCCTGCAATCGGTCGATCCAGAAGCCGACCGAGGCTTGCGGGATGGCCAGTGCCGTCTCGACCACCTGTCCCGCACCGACGCGTCCCGGCCGGGCGCCGGGGAAGGGAAAGAAGGTCAGGACGCTGCCCGGGCTGCCGAGCGCGTCGCCGTAGTACAGATGCCAGGTGCCCGGGTCGTCGAAGTTGACGGTCTGCTTGACCAGGCGCAATCCGAGCGGGCCGGTGTAGAAGTCGATGTTGGCTTGCGGATCGCTGGCGATGGCCGTGACATGGTGCAGGCCGCGGATGGGCTGGTGCATGGTTGCCGGCTTCCTTTCTGGGGCGCTAGGTGACAGGGTTCGAGCCGCGTCGAGCATGCGATGCGCCGTTCCGGCCAGATCTTCGCTTTCCCAGCGAGCGGCGCCGCGAGCAGGGCGCCGGCAGGGCGCCTTCGGGCCATCTGCGGCGAGCCAGGGCTCAGGCGTCCTTCGCGCTGGTCTCGACCCGCGTCGCGTGTCGGCGCCGCAGCGCGCGCTGGATGGCGTAGGCCGGCAGGGTCAGCAAGGACGCGATCACCACCAGGAGCGCGGCCAGGGCCAGCAGGTCGGCTCGCCAGGCCTGCCAGGCCGGCGACCTCAGCGCCTCGACCGCCGCGCCGACGGCGGCCAGGCTGCCGCCCACGAAGGGCAGCTCCCCGCGTACCGCGAGGCCGCCGCCCAGCTGGCCGAGCAGCCAGGGATAGGTGCGCTGGTTCCAGACCAGGACCGCCACGCCCCAGACGCCGAAGATCGCCAGCATGGCCAGGGCATGCCAGGCGAAGACCGGCAGGGCGTGCGAGCGGCCGGGCTCGCGCGGCTGCTCGGGCCAGCCTGGCGCGCCCAGCAGGATGCGCCGGGCCAGGGGGCGCTGGACCCACTCCTGGTTGGTCCAGTAGTCGGAATGGTGGCGCCGGGTGGCCGGCGTCTTGACGTTGGTCGGCGACAGCGGGCTCAGCCGCTCGAAGTCGGCCGCCTCGATCGGCGGCAGCTCGAGCGGCGAGGCCGGCTGGGCCAGCTCGCCGAAGAGGACGTACTCGTCCAGGCCGTAGAACTCGGTGATCGGATCGGCCAGGTTCCAGCAGTTGTACCAGCGGAAGCGCGGGTCGAAGTCGGTCGGATCGGGATAGCGCGGGGGCGGGAAGCGCGGGTCGAAGCGGTAGGGGTCGAGGACGGCGTTGGCGTGGTGGTAGTAGCTCAGCACGCTGCCCAGGCTCAGGTAGGTCGCCACCTTGCGCCGCTGGTCGGCAGCCAGGTGCCGAAAGAGCAGCTCGAAGGTGATCGGCGTGCCCTGCGAGTGGGCCACGACGTGGATCGCCCGGACCGCGTCGACGGTGTTGAAGAAGCGCAGCTCGTGCTCGACCGTCGAGCGGATGCGGGCGGCCTTGGCCGGGTCCATGGCGTAGGACACCACGTCGCCCATGATGCCGCCCAGCCAGACCGAGAGCATCGACTCGAGCCCCTTGCCCGGCAGGGCCAGGACCCGGCTGCGCTTCATCAGCCAGGCCAGGGCCAGCAGGACGAAGAAGAGCGGCAGCGCCACCACCACGATGCCGCGGTAGATGAAGAGCGCGAAGCGCACCGGCGGGTGGCGTCGCGGGACCAGCGGCGGCGGGTCGGTCGGCGGCGCCTGGCCGGTCAGGCTGCGCCGCTGTGCGGCCAGGCTGCCGGCGTAGCGGGTCTCGATGTCGCTCTCGTCCAAGGGGCGGCGGTTCCAGTAGGCGGCGCGGATCAGCAGCAGGGCCGCCTGCCAGGCCATGAGAAGCAGCAGCGCCGCCAGGTAGTTGCTTGGGCTGTAGAGCAGGGCGGCGATCAGCGCGAGCAGCAAGAAGTTGGACAGGCTGGGTGGGCGCCCGTCGTGGGACTCCGTCAGGTGCCGGTGCCACCACCGGGAGCGCAGGGCGGCCGGGAGCGCGGCGACCAGGGCGATGGCGACCAGGAAGACGATGGCGTCGAGGCCGCGGACGGCGCCGAGCCGGGCCAGGGCCGCGGTCAGCGGACCGGGCAGGGCCGCCAGCGCCCGGTCGAGGCCCAGCAGCCGGCCGACCAGGTCCAGCAGGTGCTCGCGTCCGGTGGTGGCCCGGACGACCGTGTCGAGCACCAGCAGGAGGCCCAGGTAGGCGAAGGTGAAGGCGCCGACGAGGTTGGGCAGCGTGACGCGGTTGCCCGCCGGGCCCAGCGGCCTGGCCGCGCGGTCGGGCAGGCGGTGGACCAGCCAGCGCGCCAGGCTGGCCAGCCACTGGTAGAACTCGAAGAAGAAGACCCAGGAGGCCATGCGCCACTCTCGGAGCACCGCCTCCAGCGGCGGGTCCGGCTCCAATGCCACCTCCCAGTCGATCTCGCGGATCCAGACCCGGCGGCGCCGGTCGGCGTTCGTCGGCCGTCCGGGCGCGGCCGACGGACCATCGTCCGCCGCCTCGGCGGCGCGCCGAGCCTCGGCCGGGGTGAGCCAGGCCTCGATCTCGGTGACGTGGTTGTGGCTGCCGGTGGCATGCGCCGACAGCAGGTGTCCGGGCGGGAAGACGTCGCTGCGCTCGCGCAGGTGGGTCCGCTCGAGCCCCTCCAGGCTGAGGACGGCCGGCCAGAAGCCCCGTGTGAAGAGGTCGAGCGTATCGTCGGCAGCCTGGATGCCGGCGCCCTTGACGACCAGGATGAGCTCGACCGGCCCCTCCTCGTCGGCGATGGGGGCCAGCCGGCCTCCGGCCGCGAGGGCGGCGAGGATCTGGCTTCGGTCGTCTTCGCGCATCGCCCGTTCCTCCCCAGTGCTGGTGGCAGGGCCAAGCGGCCCGGGATCGGGCGAGCGGCCCGACCGCTTGAATCAACACCGGGCGCCGGTCCTGGGTGCGCCGAGCCCGATCGCGGTCGACACCGATTTGCCACCAGTTCGGGCCCCGGCGGCGCTAGGCTAGGGCGAGGCGTCTTCCGTCGCGATGGGCCTGAAGGGCTCCGAGGAGCGATGCCATGCGCAACGATCGCGTCCACTACGACCAGGTCATCGTCGGCGCCGGGATCTCCGGCTTGACCCTGGCCCACCATCTGGCCGACGTCCTGGCGCCCGAGCAGCGGATCCTGCTCTTGGACAAGGACGACGACCCCGACTACAACATCAGCTTCTGGCTGGACGGCGAGGCGCCCTTCGCGCCGATCATGGCCGGCAGCTGGCGGCGGATCGAGCTGCGGCACGGCCAGCGGCGCACCGTCTGTCCGCTCGAGCGCTATGCCCTGCATGCCTTCTGGCGCGACGACTTCGACGCCTACCTGCACGCCGAGCTGGGCGCCCATCCCAACGTCGACCTGCTCGAGGCCGAGGTGCTGGCCGTCGAAGACCACGGCGACCATGCCGAGATCGAGACCCGCGAGGGCCGGGTCCACGCCGACTGGGTCTTCGACAGCCGGTCGAGCCTGGACGGCATCCGCGACGCGGATCCCGACCTGCTCCTGATGCAGGGCCTGGCGCTCGAGATCGAGGCCGAGACGGCCTGCTTCGACCCCGAGCTGGCCACGCTCTTCGACTTCCTGCTCGACTCGCCGCAGTTCGACTTCATGTACCTCCTGCCCTACACCGAGCGGCGGGCCCTGGTCAACGCCGCCTTCGTGACGCCCTTCGCCACCCGGGTGAGCCGCGAGCATTGCGCCGAGGTCATCGACCGCTACCTGGCCGATCGCTTCGGCTGCAGCCGCTACCGGGTGACCCGGCAGAGCTTCGGCCGCCTGCCCTTGGCCAGCCGCTTCCCGGAGCGGCGGCCCGGCAGCCGGGTGCTGCCGATCGGCGTGCGCAGCGGCATGATCAAGGCCTCGACCAGCTACGCCTTCACCCGGATCCTGGCCGACTCGCGGCGGATCGCCGCGTCCATGGCCAAGACCGGGCAGCCCTACTACCGCGCGCGCACGGCCTGGTACTACCGGGCCGCCGACCGGCGCAGCGCGCGCATCTTCCAGCGCTCGCCGGCCCTGGCCCAGGAGCTGATGTTCGGCATGTTCACGCCCGAGCGCGGCGATCTGGCGCTGGCCTTCCTGGACGAGCGCAACGATCTGGCCGAGAACCGGCGGCTCTTCGAGGCCGTGCCACCCGAGACCCTGAAGCGCTTCCTGCGCCAGCTGCTCGGCCTGGGTGGCGGTGCCCCGGTCGCCTCCGAGCGTACCGCCTAGCGGCGATGCCGGGGCGATTGACGCCCGCGCGCGTTCGGCATAGGATGGGGCGGCCCGCGGCACGCGCGGACCATGGCTGGAGGGCAGCCCCATGTCGCAACAGGACGTCGAGATCATTCTCGTGCGACGCTGGGCCAGCATGCTGATCATGCCGGTCTTCCTGGCCGGCGCGAACGGTGATCTGCTCTACTACAACGAGCCGGCCGAACGCCTGCTCGGCAAGCGCTTCGAGGAATCGGGGCCGATGCCGGTCGAAGAGTTCGGCGCGATCTTCGACACCCGCGACGAGCAGGGCAACGCGATCCCGGCCAGCGAGCTGCCCTTGGGCGTGGCCCTGATCCACCGCCGGCCGGCGCACGGTCAGGTCCGCTTCAAGGCCCTCGACGGGGTCTGGCGCGAGATCCAGGTCACCGGCCTGCCGCTGGAGGCGCAGGGCGGCCGACACCTGGGAGCGCTGGCCATCTTCTGGGAGGCCGAGCCGTCTTGAGGGTCCGGCTCTGGGGCACGCGCGGCTCGCTGGCCAGCGCCTCGCCCGATACCGTGCGCTACGGCGGCAACACGGCCTGCGTCGAGGTGGTCGGCGAGGACGGGACGCGCCTGGTGCTGGACGCCGGCACGGGCATCCGCAACCTGGGCGCCACCTTCAACGGCACGGCCGGCCGCGTCGACCTGCTGCTCACCCACCTCCACATGGACCACATCCAGGGCCTGGGCTTCTTCAAGCCCTTGCAGGACCCGGACATGGACGTGCACATCTGGGGACCGTCCTCGACCACGCTCGACCTGCGGGCGCGCCTGGCGCGCTACCTCTCGCCGCCGCTCTTCCCGGTGCGCCTGCGCGAGCTGCCCTGCCGGCTGACCCTGCACGACGTGCCGGCGCATCGGGTGCGGATCGGCGAGTTCGTCGTCACGGCCGCCCTGGTCTGCCACCCCGGGCCGACGGTCGGCTACCGCATCAGCGAGGGCCGCAAGACCCTGGTCTACCTGCCGGACCACGAGCCGGCCCTGGCCAGCGACCCCTTCCCGGGCGATCCGGCCTGGACCTCGGGCTTCGACCTGGCGCGCGGCGCCGACCTGCTGATCCACGATGCGCAATACCTCGATCACGAGTACCCGGAGCACCTGGGCTGGGGTCACAGCTCGACCTCCCAGGTGGTGGCCTTCGCCCGGCTCGCCGGGGTGCGTCGGCTGGTCCCCTTCCACCACGATCCGAACCACGACGACGACGCGCTGGACGCGATGGTCGCCGAGGCGCGGCGCCTGGCCGGTGACGCGTTCGAGGTGCTGCCGGGCACCGAGGGCCTGCAGCTGCGGATTCTGCCGGCGCTTTGAATGGGCGTCGTGCCGAGCATGCGGCTCACGCAAGTCACCCCGCTTGCATCGCAATGGGCACCGGAATTGCATTGACCGATGACGCGGCTGCATGATAGTGTGGCTGCCGGATGTCGATGCCCAGCGCCCGAAGCGCGTGAGACGGGGCGTCGCGCTAGACGGACGGGTTTGCTTGTGGGGCGCGTCGTTGGCTGGGTGCGCGCCGGCGGGGCCCGGGTGGGTGCCGCCGATTCGATTGAGCTGCGCCGGGCGTCGGGGCAGGAGTCGTGCGTCGAGCTTGACCGCGGCCCGCCTGCTGGCCGCAGAACCTGAGATGCGCCAAGGTCCGAGCCCTCTCCGGGTCGGCGCTTGGCAAGAATTCGTGTAGGCCCTAAGCGACGCGTGCAAGACCCGGGGCGTGGGTGCCTGCTCCGGGGTGCTTTCGACTCGAATTGCGGTCAGCGGCCGAGCGACCTTGACTGGAGGAGTCCGATGGAACAGCGCATGATGCGCCCGAACGCAGCCCCCACCCGCGGCCGTCGCGCGGCCCGACGTCGGCCTCTGGTCCGCCTGGTCCTGGCCCTCTTCGCGGCGACCCTCCTGGCCACGCTCCCGGCGGCCTCGCCGCATGGCGTGCTGCCGATCGTCAGCGCGCACAACCTCAACCAGCGCATGGTGTACCTCTTCTTCGACCCCGCGACCAAGGCGCTGCTGGACGCCCGCATCCCGACCTTGACGCCGCCTGAGCCGCTGCTGCAGGTGGGCGACGAGATCGGCATGATCATCAAGGTCATCCCGACCGACGGCACGACCACCGGCGTCGGGGGCTACATCGACTTCTACGTCCCCAACGGCGTGACCGTGGTCGACGCCGCCTACGTGCTGCCCAACCTGGCCGGGGGCTACGACGAGGTGAACATGAAGGGCCAGGCGCTGATGCCCTCGGTCGGCGCCGGCGGCGGCCCGACGGTCAGCCTGGTCGGCCTGACGCGCGGGCCCAACGCCCTGGGCGTGACCAGCCCGATCGTCGATGCCGCCAACGTCAACCTCGGCACGGTCGTCGGCGTCTACGGCGACACCGGCATCTTCTACAGCACCGACCCCGAGACGGCCTTCGGGAGCTGGGTCGCCCTCAAGGGCGGCGGGACGATCACCAGCAACAGCGGCGATGTGTTCAGCCCCTACAACGCCTGGGACGCCGAGCAGATGGCGGCCTACGGCATCAAGGGCACCACCAACCCCAACTGGCCCGCCACGCCGCTGATCGACTCCAACGGGCGCGGCAACGCGCCCTGGGGCCTGGCCAACGTGGTGGCCGGCCCCCAGAGCGGCTACGCCTGGGACTTCGACATCGACGACTACGCCGCCTGCGACCCGGTGCCCTATGCCCCGAGCAAGGCCTGCATCGACGCGGCCACCGACCAGATCGGCCCCTGGAACCGCCTGCGCTACCCGGGCAGCCAGATCTCGGACGACCCGCCGGGCAACAACCCGCCGGTGCAGCCCTACACCTCCGGCGCCGACGGCTCCAACGTCGGCTTCGACCTGAGCCCGGCCAGCCCCCTGGCCTCGACGGTCTCGCAGACCGACACCACCAGCCCGAAGGCCATCCGCTGGGCGGTCGGCCAGCTGACCAACGGCCGGCCGGAGTACGCCTACGTCAAGTTCCGGGTCGACGACCTGGCGGCCATCGTCGACGCGACCGGCTGCCCGATCTTCAACGCCGACACCTTCGGCGGCGACGCCGGCGGCGACTCGGGCGGCAAGGACCACGAGTGGCGCTACTACGATCCGACCAAGGTCACCTGGAACGGCTGTCTGGCGGTCGGCAAGCCGGCGACGCGCCAGGCGGTCAAGGTGGGCGACACCTTCCAGTACAAGATCGCGGTCTACAACACCAGCCCGACCCAGGACCTGTCGAGCGTGGTGGTGCGCGACACGCTGCCCAGCGGCGTGCAGTTCATCAGCGCCGTGCCGGCCCAGAACAGCGGCCCCAACCCGCTGGTCTGGAACGTCGGCAGCCTGCTGCGCGGCCAGAAGTTCGAGGCCACCGTGACGGTCAAGGCCAGCTCGAGCGGGATCCTGGAGAACACCGTCGTGGCCACCGGGGTCACCACGCCCGGCGGCGACCCGATCACCTCCACCGCCACCGAGTCGACCCTGGCCGGCAGCTACCCGATCCTCAAGCAGTCCAAGTCGGTCAGCCCGACGGCGATCGCGCCGGGCGGGAACGTGCAGTACACGGTGACGATCGAGAACATCGGCTCGGGGCCCTCGATCAGCCCGATCAAGATCGAAGAGCACCTGCCGACCGGCTTCAGCTACCTGAGCCTGGACAGCGTGCAGGTCAACGGCGCCAACGCGCTGGGCTCGACCACGGTCAACGCCAGCCAGCCCAACGACCCGGTCTTCACCATCGCGCAGCCGATCAACGCCGATAAGAAGCTGGTGCTCAGGTTCAGCGCCACCACGAGCCCCAACCTGAGCCCGGGCACGGGCTACTGCAACGTCTTCACCTCCATCACCAACGTGCCCTTGACCACCGGCAGCGAGGCCTGCGTCACCATCGGTGGCGCGGCCATCGGCGACACCGTCTACCGTGACTGGAACGGCGACGGCAGCCAGGATCCGCTGACCGAGGAGGGCATCGCCGGGGTGACGGTCAACCTGTATGCCGGCAGCTGCCCGCCGATGGGCGGCGTGATCCGCAGCGACCTGACCGACGCCAGCGGCGGCTACCTGCTCAACGGGTTGACGGCCGGCGACTACTGCGTCGAGACGATCCCGCCGGCCGGCCACACGGTCACCGGCGATCCGCAGGGCGCGCTGGACGGCTATGCCACGGTCAGCCTGGCCGAGAACCAGGAGAACTTCGACATCGACTTCGGCCTGCGCCCGGGCGGCGCCGGGTCCATCGGCGACCTGGTCTTCGAGGACCTGGGCAACGACGGCAGCTACGACCCGGGCGCCGGCGATGCCGGCATCCCGAACGTGACCGTCAACCTCTACGAGGACACGAACGGCAACGGCCTCATCGACGCCGGCGATGCCCTGATCGCGACGACGCAGACCGACGGCAGCGGGCTGTACGGCTTCGGCGGCCTGGCGCTCGGCTTCAGCTACATCGTCGACGTCGATGCCGCGGACCCCGACCTGGCGACCTACTTCAGCGGCGCGCCGACCCTGCAGACCACCCTCGACCCGCATCCGGTCCCGAGCCTGGCGGGCAGCTACAGCGCCGCCGACTTCGGCTTCTACGAGATCGTGCCGGGCTCGATCGGCGACGAGGTCTGCATAGACGCCAACGCGGACGGCAGCTGCGCCGGCGAGGCCCGGCTGCCCAACGTCTCCGTCCGGCTCTACCGCGACAGCAACGGCAACGGCGAGCTGGACCTCGGCGAGCCCCTGCTGGCCACCACCAGCACCGACATCGACGGCCTGTACAGCTTCGGCAATCTGCCGCCGGGCAACTACATCGTCGACGTCGACCAGAACGACCCGGACGTGCCCGGCGGGCACTTCTCGAGCGCCGACCTGATCCCGGTGAGCCTGGGCTTCGGCGAGAACCGCACGGACGTCGACTTCCCCTTCGTCCGGATCATGGACAAGACGGTCGACAAGCCCAAGGCCGACGCGGGCGAGACGCTGACCTATGCCATCACCGTGCGCTATCCCGGCACCAAGCTGCTGTCCAACGTGATGGTCACCGATCCGATCCCGGCGGGCACGACCTATGTCGGCGGCTCGGCCAGCCCGCCCCTGGCCAGCGGCCCCGACCCGCTGAAGTGGAACCTGGGCACGAACGACGAGGGCACGGTCGGACGCAAGCAGGGCGCCTTCCTCTGCGTGGTCGACACGACGCTCTCGGTGCTGGCCGACACCTACGTGCGCGAGGACAACGCCGGCAACAACTTCGGCGCCCGCACCCTGCTGGAGACCAACCCGGCCAACAACGGCGCCGGCACCAACGAGCGCCAGGGCCTGCTGCGCTTCGACATCACCGGCGTCCCGGCCGGGGCGACCATCAAGCTGGCGAACCTGAGCGTGGTCAACACGTCCTCGCGCAACAACCACGTCGTGGAGCTGCGCGAGGCGACCCGCGCCTGGACCGAGGGCACCCAGACCGGCTCGGCCTGCGGCACCGGCGCGAGCTGGAACGCGCCGAACTGCACCGACACCGGCACCGGCTGGAACGGCGCGGGCGGCAACTTCCGCTCGGCGCCCGCGCCCTGGGGCGCGACGGTGCTGGGGACGATGAGCGCCGCGTCGACCGGCACCAAGACGGTCAGCGGCGCCAACATGCGCCAGCTGGTCCAGGATTGGGTGACCGGTGCCAAGGTCAACCGCGGGCTGGTGATGCTGGCCACCGGCACCGACACGGGCCAGGCGGACTGGGGCACCCGCGAGAACGGGAACGGCGCCACGCTCGCCCTGCGCTACGAGTTCCTGCAGACCGGCGGCTGCCCCTCGAACCTGACGCTGGCCGTCGCGGCCGACACCTACGTGCGCGAGGACGACGCGACCGACAACTTCGGCGCCCGCACCCTCATGGAGACCAACCCGGCCAACAACGGCGCGGGCAACAACGAGCGCCAGGGCCTGCTGCGCTTCTCGACCAGCGCCATCCCGGCCGGCGCGACGATCACCGGCGCCACGCTCGAGGTCGAGAACACCGGCTCGCGCAACAACCACCTGGTGCAGGTGCGCGAGGCGCTGCGCGCCTGGACCGAGGGCACGCAGACCGGCTCCGCTTGCAGCACCGGCGCCAGCTGGAACGCGCCGAACTGCAGCGACACCGTCACCGGCTGGAACGGCCTGGGCGGCAACTTCCGCGCGATGCCCACGCCCTGGGGCATCAGCGTCCTGGGCACGCTGGATGCCTCGAGCACCGGCACCAAGTCGATCAGCGGCGGCGGCCTGACCGCGCTGGTCCAGGCTTGGGTCGACGGCAGCAAGCCCAACCGCGGCCTGGTGCTGCTGGCCACCGGCACCGACGGTGGTCAGGCACAATGGGGCGTCAAGGAGAACGGCAACGGCGCCCGGCTGGTGGTCAGCTACCTGTCCGAGATCGTGACGGCCGACCTGCCGGTGGTGGCCGATGCCTACGTGCGCGAGGACCGTGCCGGCCGCAACTACGGCGCCAGCACCACCCTCGAGACCAACCCGGAGAACAACGGCGCCGGCAACGCCGAGCGCCACGGCCTGATCCGCTTCGACATGACGGCCCTGCCCACCGGCGCCGTCGTCACCGGCGCCACGCTGCGGATGCAGAACACCGCCGCCCGCAGCAACCACGTGCTCAGCGTGCGCGAGGCCTTGCGCGCCTGGACCGAGGGCACCCAGGCCGACGCCAACTGCAGCGTCGGCGCCAGCTGGAACGCGCCGAACTGCACCGACACCGGCACCGGCTGGAACGGCGCGGGCGGCAACTTCCGCACGACGCCCTCGCCCTGGGGCGCGACCGTCCTGGGCACGCTCGACGCGGCGAGCACCGGGCTCAAGACCACCACCAGCAGCGACCTGACCCAGTTGGTCAAGGACTGGGCCGACGGCATCACGACCAACCGCGGCTTCGTGCTGCTGGCCACCGGCACCGACGGCGGACAGGCCCAGTGGGGCGTGCGCGAGAGCGGCAACGGCGCGGTGCTGCGGGTCAGCTACCAGGCGCCGGGCGGCGGGCCAGCCACCCGCAACCGAATCTCGGCCGGGCCGACCCTGGTGGCCGACGGCGACCTGATCCAGATCACCATGGCGCTGACGGCGACCGAGACGATCAACAACGTGACGCCGACCAGCCCGATTGCGGTGTCGGCCTCCAATGGCGCGGCGGCCGTCAGCTGCAGCGGCCCCTCGCCGGCCAGCCAGAACGTGCTGGTCGGCTCGGTGGCGCTCTTCAGCTACAGCTGCGTGGCCGACACCAGCGGCGTCACCGCCCTGCCCGCCGCGCTGACCTTCTCGGCCAGCGCCATGGGCGACGGCGGGGTGGAGTTCGTGTCGGCCAGCTCCAACAGCGTCCTGGTGGCGCCCGAGCTGACCTATCAGGTGACCATCGACGGTCCGCCGGCGCCGGTCGATCCGGTGGTCAACACGGCCACCATCATGAGCGACAGCGTGATCCCGGCCACCAGCGACACGGCGACCACGGCCATCCAGGCCTCGATCGGCGACCGGGTCTGGGCCGACCTCGACGGCCAGGGCGACCAGGACCCGGGCGAGCCTGGCCTGGGCGGTGTCGAGGTCTGCGCCACGCCGGTCGGCGGCGGTGCGACGCTCTGCGCCACCACCGATGCCAGCGGCGAGTACCGCATCTTCGGCATCGACGACACCAAGGACTATACCGTCAGCTGGACCCCGGGCACCGAGCCGACCGACTACGTGGCGTCCACCCCGATGATGCTGACGGTGACGAGCCTCCAGCTGCAGGCCGCCGGCGGCAACTACACGGCCGCCGACTTCGGCTTGCGCCCGCCCGGCGGCGGGTCGATCGGCGACACGGTCTGGATCGACGCCGACGAGGACGGCATGGTCGACATGGGCGAGCTTCCGCTGGCGGGCGTGACGGTGCGGCTCTACGACAGCAGCGGCATCAACCTGCTGGCGACCACCACCACCGATGGCAGCGGGGCCTACACCTTCGACGGCCTGTACGCGGGCGACTACGTGGTGCGGGTCGACGAGACCAGCCCGGTCACGACGCCCTACGGCGTCGTCACGACCCTCGCCGCGGCGATGGAGCTGGTCTCCGGCTCGGCCTCGAACCCGGTCGCGGTCAACCTGCCGACCGACTCGAGCGTGATCGACACGGTCGACTTCGGCTACAACTGGGCCGGCTCGATCGGCGACACGACCTACTACGACGACAACGGCAACGGCGTGCAGGACGGTCTGGAGGCGGTCGCGACCGCCGTGGTGGTGACGCTGTTCTACGACATCAACGGCAACGGCGAGTTCGACCTCGGCGATCCGCTCATCGGCATCCTCGAGACCGACGGCAGCGGCACCTACACCTTCGACAACCTGCCGCCCGGCACCTACTTCGTCAAGGCCGAGGAGCAGACGGTCGAGAGCCCGAGCACGCCGGGCCTGTATGGCACGATGGTGCCGACCAACGGCGAGGGGATCGGCGTCAGCCTGGCGCCGAGCCAGGACTTCGTCGACGCCGACTTCGGCTTCATCGAGGCGGCGCGGGTGGAGGGCCACGTCTTCCACGACGTGAGCAACAACGGGGTGCGCGACCCGGGCGAGCCGGGCTTGACGCCGGTCGAGGTCACCTTGACGGGCTTCGATATCGGCAACAACCCGGTGAGCCTGACCACCACCACCGACGGCGGCGGCGAGTACAGCTTCATCGTGCCGCCGGGCAACTACACGGTGACCTATAGCCAGCCGGACGTCCTGGCCATCGACGCCGGTCTGACCGATGTGACCACGGTCAGCAGCTATGCCATCAGCCCCAACGCGGGCCAGGAGATCGCCGGCCTCGACTTCGGCATCGACCACAACGGCGTCATCGGCGACCGGGTCTACCTCGACGCCAACGGCGACGGCACGCAGCAGCCCGGCGAGCCCGGGCTCGCCGGCGTGACGGTGCAGCTCTACGACGCCACGGGCACGATCCTGCTGGCGCAGCAGGCCACGGGCCCCGACGGCGACTACCGCTTCGAGGGCCTGGCGGATGGAACCTACATCGTGCGCATCGACGCGTCCACGATCCCGCTGGCCGATCCCCCGGGCTTCACGCAGACTCAGGACCCGGACGAAGCCGGCGCCTGCAGCGGCTGCGACGCGCAGGGCACGGCCCTGGTCGTGGCTGGCGGCAGCGACCTGAGCCTGGACTTCGGCTACCAGCCCACGACGATCCTGCGCACGATCTCCGGCCGGGTCTACAACGACCTCAACGGCAACGGCAGCGACGACGACGGCCCCGGCAACGGCTTCGCCGGCGTCGCCGTCAGCGTGACCTGCGACAGCGGCAGCTTCATGACCGTCTCGGACGGCGACGGCAACTGGTCGATCGACGGCATTCCCGACGGCAGCGTCTGCAGCGTCTTGGACGCCGACGAGACCGACCTGCCCTCGACCGCCTTCCTGGCCACCGAGCAGCCGGCCGTGCCGATCACGGTCGATGCGGACATCGCCGATCTGGACTTCGGCTACATCGAGGACCTCGGCTCGATCAGCGGCAGCGTCTGTCAGGGCGACGGGAACGGCCAGTGCACGGGCGAGTCGGTGCTGGCGGGCGTCGACGTGACGCTGACCTGGGCCGGCCCCGACGGCATCCTCAACACCGCCGACGACGAGACGCAGATCACCCAGACCGACGCCGGCGGCAGCTACAGCTTCACCGGCTTGGAGCCGGGGCTGTATCAGATCGTCGAGACCAACCCGGCCGGATTCGACAGCGTGGCCGACGCCGACGGCGGCAACCCGGACAACATCACCACCAACCTGGCCATCGGCGAGGACAAGACGGCGCAGGACTTCGAGGACCTCACGACCGGCATCCCCGACCTGGTCCTCGTCAAGACCGCCAGCCTGGGCGGAAGCTGCCCCGGGATCGACCCGGCCTACGCCACGGCCGGCGATCTGGTGACCTACTGCTACGCGGTGACCAACACCGGCGACACCTACCTGTCCGACATCGTGATCGACGACGACGTGCTCGGCAACGCGGCCTGCAGCATTCCCGGGCCGCTGGCGCCGGGGGCGACCGACGGCTGCACGGCCGCCGCGACGGTGAGCGTCGATACGACCAACGTGGCGACGGCCACCGGCAACCCGACCGACGAGCTCGGCATCGACCTGCCCGGCCTGAGCAACCCGAGCGACCAGGACGACGCCTTCGTCGACGTGGTGGCGCCGGCGATCCAGGTGGTGAAGAGCGCCGCCCCGACGATCATCCTGGCGGGCGCGACGGTGACGTACGGTTACGTGGTGACGAACCCGGGCGACGTGCCGCTGGGCGCGGTGAGCCTGGGTGACGACGTCTGCAGCCCGGTGACGGGGCCGAGCCCGGCCGGCGACGTGAACAGCAACGGGCTCTTGGATCCGGGCGAGGCCTGGACCTACGGCTGCGCGCAGGCCCTGGGCGTGGACACGACGAACACGGTGACCGCGACCGGCCAGCCGAGCGACCCGGCGGGCAACCCGCTGCCGGGCATCGACCCGGTGCAGGACACGGACAGCGCGAGCGTGGACGTGGTCGCGCCGGCGATCGACGTGGTGAAGAGCGTCGACCAGACGATCGTGTACGTCGGCGGGACGGTGGTCTACGGCTACGCGGTGACGAACCCGGGCGACGTGCCGTTGGCCGGCGTGGTGCTGGGCGACGACCGCTGCAGCCCGGTGACGGGGCCGGCGCCGGGCGGCGACGCCAACAGCAACGGGCTGCTGGACCCGGGCGAGACCTGGACCTACGGCTGCACGACGGCGCTGGGCGTGGACACGACGAACACGGCGACCACGACCGGGCAGCCGAGCGACGCGACCGGCAACCCCCTGCCGGGGATCGGTCCGGTGACCGACATGGACAGCGCGACGGTGAACGTGATCGACCCGGCCATCCGGGTGGTGAAGACGGCCGACCCGACGCTGATCAACGCCGGCGAAACGGTGGCCTACGGCTACGTGGTGACCAACCCGGGCGACGATCCCCTGGCGAGCGTGCTGCTGGTGGACGACGTCTGCAGCCCGGTGACGGGGCCGGCGGCGGGCGGCGACGCCAACAGCAACGGGCTGCTGGATCCGGGCGAGACCTGGACCTACGGCTGCTCGCAGGCCTTGGTGGACGACACGGTGAACACGGTGACGGCGACGGGCGTCGACAGCCTGGGCAATCCGGTGGACGACACGGACATGGCCTTCGTGAACGTGGTCATGGTCGGGCTGCAGCTGGACAAGACGGTCGACAAGCCGACGATCTACGGCGGCGACACGGTGATCTACAGCTACACGGCGACGAACACGGGCAGCGACCCGATCTCGAACGTGAGCGTGACGGACGACCAGTGTGGCCCGCTGAGCTTCACGGGTGGCGACACCAACAGCAACGGCTTGCTGGACCCGGGCGAAGCCTGGACCTACAGCTGCACGACGGCGCTGGCGATCGATACGACCAACATGGCGACGCTGACGGGCGACGACCCGCTGGGCAACCCGGTGACGCCGGATCATGCGATGGCGACGGTCGACGTGATCAACCCGGCGATCCGGGTGCTCAAGTCGGTCGACAAGGCGGTGATCCTGGCCGGTGAGACGGTGGCCTACGGCTACCTGGTGACGAACCCGGGCGACGACCCGCTGGCGAACGTGACGCTCGGCGACGACGTCTGCAGCCCGGTGACGGGGCCGGCGGCGGGCGGCGATGCCAACAGCAACGGGCTGCTGGATCCGGGCGAGACCTGGTCCTACGGCTGCGCGCAGGCCTTGAGCCTGGACACGACGAACACGGCGACGGTGACCGGCGACGACAGCCTGGGCAACCCGGTCGACGACAGCGACAGCGCATTGGTCGACGTGATCGCGCCGGCGATCCGGGTGGTGAAGAGCGCCGCCCCGACGATCATCCTGGCGGGCGCGACGGTGACGTACGGTTACGTGGTGACGAACCCGGGCGACGTGCCGCTGGGCGCGGTGAGCCTGGGCGACGACGTCTGCAGCCCGGTGACGGGGCCGAGCCCGGCCGGCGACGTGAACAGCAACGGGCTCTTGGATCCGGGCGAGGCCTGGACCTACGGCTGCGCGCAGGCCCTGGGCGTGGACACGACGAACACGGTGACCGCGACCGGCCAGCCGAGCGACCCGGCGGGCAACCCGCTGCCGGGCATCGACCCGGTGCAGGACACGGACAGCGCGAGCGTGGACGTGGTCGCGCCGGCGATCGACGTGGTGAAGAGCGTCGACCAGACGATCGTGTACGTCGGCGGGACGGTGGTCTACGGCTACGCGGTGACGAACCCGGGCGACGTGCCGTTGGCCGGCGTGGTGCTGGGCGACGACCGCTGCAGCCCGGTGACGGGGCCGGCGCCGGGCGGCGACGCCAACAGCAACGGGCTGCTGGACCCGGGCGAGACCTGGACCTACGGCTGCACGACGGCGCTGGGCGTGGACACGACGAACACGGCGACCACGACCGGGCAGCCGAGCGACGCGACCGGCAACCCCCTGCCGGGGATCGGTCCGGTGACCGACATGGACAGCGCGACGGTGAACGTGATCGACCCGGCCATCCGGGTGGTGAAGACGGCCGACCCGACGCTGATCAACGCCGGCGAAACGGTGGCCTACGGCTACGTGGTGACCAACCCGGGCGACGATCCCCTGGCGAGCGTGCTGCTGGTGGACGACGTCTGCAGCCCGGTGACGGGGCCGGCGGCGGGCGGCGACGCCAACAGCAACGGGCTGCTGGATCCGGGCGAGACCTGGACCTACGGCTGCTCGCAGGCCTTGGTGGACGACACGGTGAACACGGTGACGGCGACGGGCGTCGACAGCCTGGGCAATCCGGTGGACGACACGGACATGGCCTTCGTGAACGTGGTCATGGTCGGGCTGCAGCTGGACAAGACGGTCGACAAGCCGACGATCTACGGCGGCGACACGGTGATCTACAGCTACACGGCGACGAACACGGGCAGCGACCCGATCTCGAACGTGAGCGTGACGGACGACCAGTGTGGCCCGCTGAGCTTCACGGGTGGCGACACCAACAGCAACGGCTTGCTGGACCCGGGCGAAGCCTGGACCTACAGCTGCACGACGGCGCTGGCGATCGATACGACCAACATGGCGACGCTGACGGGCGACGACCCGCTGGGCAACCCGGTGACGCCGGATCATGCGATGGCGACGGTCGACGTGATCAACCCGGCGATCCGGGTGCTCAAGTCGGTCGACAAGGCGGTGATCCTGGCCGGTGAGACGGTGGCCTACGGCTACCTGGTGACGAACCCGGGCGACGACCCGCTGGCGAACGTGACGCTCGGCGACGACGTCTGCAGCCCGGTGACGGGGCCGGCGGCGGGCGGCGATGCCAACAGCAACGGGCTGCTGGATCCGGGCGAGACCTGGTCCTACGGCTGCGCGCAGGCCTTGAGCCTGGACACGACGAACACGGCGACGGCGACCGGCGACGACAGCCTGGGCAACCCGGTCGACGACAGCGACAGCGCATTGGTCGACGTGGTCGCGCCGGCGATCCGGGTGGTGAAGAGCGCCGATCGGACGACGGTGCTGCCCGGCGACACGGTGGCCTTCGTCTTCGTGGTGACGAACCCCGGCGACACGCCGCTCGCCGGCGTGAACCTGGTCGACGACCGCTGCAGCCCGGTGACCGGGCCGGCATCCGGCGGCGATGCCAACAGCAACGGGCTCTTGGATCCGGGCGAAACCTGGACCTACGGCTGTAGCCATGCCCTGGCCGACGACACGACCAACACGGTGAACGTGGCGGGCCAGCCGAGCGATCCGGCGGGCAATCCCCTGCCGGGGATCGCCCCGGTGAGCGACACGGACACCGAGACGGTGGACGTGGTGCGCCCGAACATCCACGTGGTCAAGAGCGCCGATCCGGCGATCGTCTATCCGGGTGACACGGTGGTCTACGGCTACAGCGTGACCAACCCGGGCGACACGCCGCTGGCGCCGGTGGCGCTCGGCGACGACACCTGTGGCCCGGTGACCGGCCCGGCCCCGGGGGGTGACGCCAACGGCAACGGCCGGCTGGATCCGGGCGAGACCTGGGTCTACGGCTGCACGACCACGCTGAGCCTGGACACGACCAATACGGTGCAGGCCAGCGGGCAGCCGACCGATCCGGCGGGCAACCCCTTGCCGGGCATCGACCCGGTGCAGGACAGCGACACCGCGTCGGTCAACGTGATCGCCCCGGCCATCCAGGTGCTGAAGTCGGCCGACCGGACCCTGATCCAGTCGGGCGAGACGGTCGTCTACCAATACCTCGTGAGCAACCCGGGTGACGACCCGCTGGCCAACGTGACGCTCGGCGACGACGTCTGTGGCCCGGTGACCGGACCGGCACCGGGCGGCGACGCCAACAGCAACGGCCTCCTGGAACCGGGCGAGACCTGGACCTACACCTGCACGCAGGTGCTGACGTCGGACACGACCAACACCGCGACGGTCAGCGGTGACGACAGCCTGGGCAATCCGGTCACGGACACCGACACCGAGACGGTGGACGTGGTGGCGCCGGCGATCGCGATCCAGAAGACGGTCTACGCGGGCCAGGACGCGGGCGCCGGCTGCCCGGGCAGCGATCTGGTCAGCGACTTCGTCGGCACGGCGATCACGTACTGCTTCGCCGTGACGAACACCGGCGACACCTATCTGGACGGCCTGACGATCGACGACCCGGACATCGGGATCACGTTGGCGAACATGACGCTGCTGGGCGCACCCAGCTTCCCGCTGGCGCCGGGCGCATCGGCGACCTGGTACTACGAGACCACGATCGCCGGCGACCTGGTGAACACGGCCAGCGTCAGGGCCAACCCGACCGACGCGGTCGGCAACGACCTGCCCGGGCTGACCAACCCGTCCGACACGGATCGAGCCGAGGTGGTCGATCTCGGCTCGCCGACCAGCTGTCTGGGCGACCGGGTCTTCTTCGACTTCGACAACGACGGGCGCTTCGAGCCCGGCTCGGGCGAGTTCGGGATCGACGGCCTGCTGATCAACCTCTACCGCGATTCCGACAGCAGCGGGCTGCTCTCGGTTGGCGACGCCTTCGTGTCGAGCGCGACCTCGGCGGCGGGCGGTCGCTTCACGTTCTGCGATCTGGCGGACGGGGACTACATCGTTCAGGTGGATCCGGGCAACTTCGCGCCGGCTGGCACGCTGGCCTTCGCGCAGTCGAGCACGGGCAACGATGTCTTCGGCGCCGCTCCGGATCCGGACGATGACGTCGACGACGACGACAACGGCTCGCCCGACATCGAGGGCGGCGTCTCGACCGCCGCGGTCACCTTGCAGCACGGCGCCGAGCCGACGAGCGAGGACGGCGACGCGAGCACGAACCTGACGGTCGATCTCGGCTTCGCGCAGCGCGAGGAGCCCACCGGCGTGCGGCTCTCGGGATTCGAGGCGGTGCTCCGCGATCGCGAGACGGTCGACCTGCGCTGGTCGACGTCGAGCGAGGTGGGGGTGTCCGGCTTCAGGATCCTGCGATCCTCCACGCCCGAGGGGCCCTACGCGCCCGTGCATCCCGACCTGGTGCCGGCGGCGGACGTCATCGGCGGCGGCCGCTACCAGCTGGTCGACCTGCCGGGGGCGCCCGGGACCTACTACTACCGCATCGAGGTCGTGAACGACGATGGCAGCAGCCAGGTCTATGGCGCTGTCGAGGTCGTGATCGAGCCGTTGCCTGCCAATCGCCTGTTCCTGCCGGCACTCTGGCAGCGCGACCCGGGCATGTAGGCCATGCGATCGGCCGGCGAGCCCGGGACCCCCGCCACGGGTGGTCCCCGGACTCGCCGGCCGACTGCCTCGGCCGCGGGAGCGCATGAATTGCAGCTATGGTCGCTGCCGGCGAAATGCCTGGCACGCAAGGGGGTAAGCATGAGCACACGTGAGCGCCTGAACCGGTCCCGGCCAACCAAGTCCCTAGGGCTGGCGTTGGCGTTGCTGGCGACCTTCTGGCTTGGCGGCACGGTCGTCGAGGCCATGCGCATCGATGATGGGGCGCCGCCTCGGCGGATCGATTCGGAGCTCCCGGCTGCGCCGGACGCCGCGGTCACGCTCGGCAACCTCGTGTTCCGGGACCTGGACAACGACGGGCGCTACGAGCCCGGCGACGGCGAGCTGGGCATCCCCACGGTGCTGCTCAACCTGTATCGCGACGATGGGGCCAGCGCGGGAACCCTGGATGGCGGCGATACGCAGCTGGCCAGCGGCAACACCGTCGGCGGGGGCCTGTATGCCTTCTCGGGCCTGGCCGATGGCAACTACCTGGTCGAGGTCGATCCGCTCAACTTCGACCCCGGCGCTCCGCTGAGCGGGTTGGTGACCAGCTCCGGCAACGATCCGGCCCCCGACCCCGACGACGACGTGAACGACGACGACAACGGCCGCAACGTGCTGGGCTTCGGCGTGGCCTCGGGCGCGATCACGCTCGCCTCCGGCACCGAGCCGACCACGGACGGCGACGCGGACGCGGACACCAACCTCAGCCTCGACTTCGGCTTCACCTGCCAGCTCTGCGTCGGCGACCGGATCTTCGAGGACCTCGACGACGACGGCGTGTTCGACGCGCTGGACGAGGTCGGGATTGCGAACGTCGAGGTCAGCCTGTACCGCGATGCCGACGCCGACGGCCAGCGTTCGGCCGGGGACGCCTTGGTGGACTCGACCCAGACCGACGCCGATGGGCGCTACACGTTCTGCGGCCTGAGCGCGGGCGACTACGTGGTGGAGGTCGTCGCCGCCAACTTCCAGACCGGCGCCGCGCTGGCCGGCTTCCGCAGCAGCGCCGGGAACGACCCGGCGCCCGATCCGGACGACGACGTCGACGACGACGACAACGGCGCCGCCGTCACGGGCTTCGGCGTGGCGACCCGGGCGCTCACCCTGCGCTGCGGCAGCGAGCCGGACAAGCCCGACGACGGCGACGGCACCGACTCGAACCTGACGGTCGATCTCGGCTTCGTGCCCACGTTGACCTTGGGCGACCTGATCTTCAAGGACCTCAACTTCGACGGCGTCTTCGACGCGGGCGACGGGGACATCGGCCTGCCGCTGGTCCTGCTGAACCTCTACCGGGACAGCAACAGCGACGGGCGGCTCTCGGCCGGCGACACGCTGCTGACCAGCACGAACTCGCAGGGCAACGGCAGCTACCGATTCACCGGCCTGGAGCCGGGCGACTACCTGGTCGAGGTCGATCCGAGCAACTTCGGACCGGGCGGCGCCCTGGTCGGCCTGCTGAGCTCGGGCGCGAACGAAGTCGGCGGGCTGGCGCCCGATCCCGACGACGACGTCGACGGGGACGACAACGGCTACGCGGTGAGCGGCTTCGGCGTGGCCACCCGAGCCCTGACGCTCGTCCGGCGCGGCGAGCCGATCACGGATGGCGACGGCGACAGCGACACCAACCTGACGCTCGACCTGGGCTTCGTCTGCAATCTGTGCCTGGGCGATCGCATCTTCCGCGACGACGACAACGATGGCATCTTCGACGCGGGAACCGAGTCCGGCATCGACGCGGTCACCGTCGACCTGTATCGCGATGCCGATGCCGATGGGGTTCTCTCGGCCGGCGACGTCTTCCTCCGCGACACGCAGACCGGGCCGGATGGCGACTATCGCTTCTGCGGGCTGACGGCCGGCGACTACATCGTGGTGATCGATCCGAGCGAGTTCCAGCCCGGCGGCAGCCTGTTGGGGCTGGTCTCGAGCAGCGGCAACGACCCGGCGACCGACCCGGACGACGACGTCGACAACGACGACAATGGCGCGGCCATCGACCTGGGTGCCGGCCTGCTGATCGCGACCCGGGCGGTGAGCCTGGGCTGTGGGCAGGAGCCGGACAAGCTTGCGGACGGTGACGGTGTCGACGGCAACCTGACGGTCGACCTGGGGCTGACGCCCGCCGCCCCGTCGCTGCGTCTGGACAAGACGGTCTACCTGGGTCAGGACGCGGGCGCGAGCTGCCCCGGCGGGGAGCTGGTCAGCGACTTCAACGGCACGGCGATCACCTACTGCTTCGCCGTGACCAACACGGGCGACACCTACCTGGATGGCCTGGCGATCGCCGACCCGGCCCTCGGGATCACGCTGGCGGCGATGACGCCGCTGGGCGCGCCGAGCTTCCCGCTGGCGCCGGGCGCGACCGCGACCTGGTACTACGAGGCCACGATCGCCGGCGACCTGTTGAACACGGCCGGCGCGGCGGCCAACCCGACCGACGACCAGGGACGCGACCTGCCGGGCCTGAGCAACCCGACCGACGCCGACACGGCCGAGGTCCAGGGCATCGTGCCCGGCACGCCGGGCATCGAGATCCTGAAGTCGGCCGACCCGACGACGGTCTATGCCGGGGCGACGGTGGTCTACACCTACCGGGTGGTGAACAGCGGCGAGACGGTGCTGGACGGCATCGCCCCGACGGACGACCAGTGCGGGCCGCTGGCCTATCAGTCGGGCGACGACGACCTGGACGGGCTGCTGGACATCGGCGAGACCTGGACCTACACCTGCAGCGCGGTGCTCAGCGTCGACACCTTGAACACGGCCACGGTGTCCGGACAGCCGACCGGCGACCAGGGCACCCCGATTCCGGGGCTGTCGCCGGTCAGCGACAGCGACACCGCGACGGTGGACGTGATCCGTCCGAGCATCCGGCTGCTCAAGACGGCGCTGCCGACCCAGACGACGCCCGGCGGATCGGTGACCTTCAGCTTCATCGTGAGCAACCCGGGCGACGACCCCTTGGCCAACGTGGCGTTGAGCGACGACACCTGCAGCCCGATCAGCCCGCTGATCGCGGGCGACGTGAACGGCAACGGACTGCTGGACCCGAGCGAGACCTGGGTCTACAGCTGCACGACGACGGTGGCCGGCGACACGCTGAACAGGGCCGACGTGACGGGCGACGACAGCCTGGGCAACCCGGTGACGGACGCGGACACGGCCTTCGTCGACGTGATCGTGGCCGGCATGGACATCACGAAGACGGCCGACGCGACGGTGGTCTACGACGCGAGCCTGGTGACCTATCGCTACACGGCGGTCAACACGGGCGAAGACCCCTTGTCGAACGTGCAGGTGTCGGACGACACCTGCGCGCCCCTGAGCTTCGACGGCGGCGATGCCAACAACAACGGGCTGCTGGAGGTCGGCGAGACCTGGACGTTCAGCTGCAGCCAGGTGCTCACGGCCGACACGACCAACGTGGCGACCGGCACGGCGGAGGATCCGCTGGGCAACCCGGTGACGCCCGACGAGGCGGTGGCGACGGTCGACGTGATCCACCCGGCGATCGAGGTGGTGAAGACGGCCAGCCCGACGGTGATCCTGTCCGGGCAATCGGTGATCTACCGCTATCGGGTGAGCAACCCGGGCGACGACCCGCTGTCGAACGTGAGCCTGTCGGACGACACCTGCGGGCCGGTGAGCGGGCCGCAGCCGGGCGACGACGCGAACGGCAACGGGCAGCTGGACCCGGGCGAGATCTGGCAATACGCCTGTGGCGGGGCACCGACGGTCGACACGACCAACACGGTGATCGCCAGCGGCGACGACAGCCTGGGCAATCCGGTGGACGACACGGACACGGCCTTCGTGGACGTGGTGCGCCCGTCCATCGCGCTGGTGAAGACGGCCAGCGAGCCCATCGTCTACCCGGGCACGACGGTCAACTACACGCTCGAGGCGACCAACGACGGCGACGTGTCGCTGGCCGCGGTGAGCCCGAGCGACGACAGCTGCAGCCCGGTGACGGGGCCGGATCCGGCCGGTGACGCGAACAGCAACGGGCTATTGGACCCGGGCGAGACCTGGACCTATGGCTGCAGCGCGGTCTTGAACGTCGACCTGACGAACACGGCGACGGTGCAGGCCAACCCGGTGGACTCGGCCGGCACGGACCTGCCGGGCCTGCCGGAGGTCAGCGACAGCGACACGGCCGACGTGAACGTGATCGACCCCTCGATCGGGTTGGTCAAGACGGTGGACCAGCCGCAGGTGGCGCCGGGCACGACGGTGGTCTGGCGCTTCGAAGCGACGAACACCGGCGACGACCCGCTGACGAACGTGGCGCTGAGCGACGACACCTGCGGGCCGCCGAGCGGACCGGACCCGGCGGGCGATACGAACGGCAACGGGCTCATGGACCCGGGCGAGACCTGGGTCTGGACCTGCAGCGACGTGGTCGACGTGGACACGGTGAACCTGGCGACGGTGACGGCTGACGACAGCCTGGGCAACCCGGTGACGGATGCCGACATGGCCTTGGTGGACGTGCAGGACGTGCTGCTGTCGTTGACCAAGTCGGTCGACCAACCGGTGATCTATGCCGGCGCCCTGGTGCTGTACCGCTACGAGGTGACGAACCTGGGCAGCGATCCGGCGACGAACGTGGTGGTGACGGACGATCGCTGTGCGCTGGTGGGCTTCCTGGGCGGCGACGCCAACTCGGACGGCCGGCTCGATCCGAGCGAGACCTGGAGCTACGCCTGCCAGGCGATCCTGAACCAGGATACGGTCAACATGGCGGAGGTGACGGGCGAGGACCTGCTCGGCAACCCGCTGGCGCCCGACATGGCCATGGCCGAGGTCGATGTGATCAACCCGGCCATCCGGGTGGAGAAGTCGGCCGACCCGGCGGTGACGCTGAGCGGCGGGACGGTGACCTATGGCTACCGGGTGAGCAACCCGGGCGACGATCCGCTGGCCAACGTGAGCCTGTCCGACGACACCTGCAGCCCGGTGAGCGGGCCGACGAGCGGCGACGGCAACAGCAACGGCTTGCTGGATCCGGGCGAGGTCTGGAGCTACGGCTGCACGACGACGGTGGCGGTGGACACGACGAACACGGCCACGGTGGGCGGCGACGACAGCCTGGGCAACCCGGTGACGGGCGCGGACAGCGCCTTCGTCGACGTGGTGGCGCCGGCGCTGCGGATCGAGAAGACGGTGACCCTGGGCGGCATGTGCCCCGGCGCCGACAGCCTGGCGGCCGAGGCGGGCAGCGGCGTGACCTACTGCTATCGGGTGACGAACACCGGCGACACCTACCTGTCGTCGCTGCAGGTGACGGACGACGTGCTGGGCGCGGTGTGCACGATCGCGGGGCCCCTGGCGCCGGGGGCGACGCAGGGCTGCATCGCCACGGCGACGGCGAGCGTGGACGTGACGAACACGGGCACGGTGACCGGCAACCCGACCGATGGGCTGGGCAACGACCTGCCGGGCCTGCCGGATCCGACGGACGCGGATCAGGCGGCGCTGGATGTGGTGGCGCCGGCGATCGATGTCCAAAAGACGGTCTACCAGGGCCATGACGCGGGCGCGAGCTGCCCGGGCGGCGAGCTGGTCTCCAAGTTCATCGGCAACCCGATCACCTACTGCTTCGCCGTGACGAACACCGGTGACACCTACCTGGACTCCGTTGCCCTGCTGGACCTGGACCTGGGCGTGTCGGAGGCGCAGGCGACCTTGCTGGGCGTCCCGAGCTTCCCGCTGGCGCCGGGCGCGTCGGCGACCTGGTACTACGAGACCTCGATTGCCGGCGACCTGCTGAACACGGTCAGCGCCCGGGCCAACCCGGTTGACCCGGCGGGCAACGACCTGCCCGGGCTGACCAACCCGAGCGACGTCGACACCGCCGAGGTGGCCGGCCTGGTGCCGGGCACGCCGCGGGTCGACCTGGTCAAGACCGCCGACGTCTCGACGGTCTATCCGGGCAGCCCGGTCGTCTACACCTACGCCGTGTCCAACCTGGGGACGACCATCCTGGCCAACGTGGCGCTGGGCGACGACCGATGCGGTCCGATCTCCGGCCTGATCGATGGCGACACGAACGGCAACGGGCTGCTCGATCCGGGCGAGACCTGGCGCTACAGCTGTGGCCAGGCGCTGGCGAGCGACACGACCAACACCGGTACGGTGACCGCCACGCCCAGCGACGCGGACGGCGACCCGATCCCCGGTCAACCGCCGGTCGGCGACACGGACACGGCGACCGTCGATGTCATCAACCCGCGGCTGGCCATCGTCAAGCGGGCCATTCCGGATCGGGTGCGGCCGGGCGAGCCCGTGCACTTCGTGTTCATCGTCAGCAACCCGGGTGACGACCCGCTCGCCAACGTGGGCCTGAGCGACGACACCTGCAGCCCGGTCGTCGGGCCGCAGGCCGGTGGAGACGCCAACGCCAACGGCCTGCTCGACCCGGGCGAGACCTGGATCTTCGATTGCCAGGCCAACCCGACGCAGGATCACCGCAACGTCGCCACCGCGACCGGCGAGGACAGCCTGGGCGGGCCGGTGCAGGCCAGCGACGAGGCCTTCGTGGACGTGGTCATCGTCGGCCTGGACATCGAGAAGCAGGCGGATGCCGACACGGTCTACGATGCCAGCCTGGTGACCTACCGCTACACCGTGCGGAACACGGGCAGCGAGCCGGCCTCCAACGTCGGGGTGAGCGACGATCGCTGCGCGCCCGTCTCCGGCCCCGACCCGGCCGGGGATGCCAACACGAACGGCTTGCTCGACCCGGGCGAGGTCTGGACCTATGCCTGCAGTCAGGTGTTGACCGAGGACACGACGAACATCGCGACGGTCGTGGCCGAGGATCCGCTGGGCAACCCGGTCGAGCCGGATCAGTCGATGCAGCGCGTCGACGTGATCCATCCGGCGATTCGGGTCGTGAAGTCGGCCAGCCCGAACGTCATCCTGTCCGGTGCGCCGGTGGTCTACCGCTACGTGGTGACGAATCCGGGCGACGACCCGCTTTCGGGGGTCGGCCTCAGCGACGACACCTGTGGTCCGGTCAGCGGCCCACAGGCCGGCGGCGACGCCAACGCCGATGGCCTGCTCGACCCGGGCGAGACCTGGATCTTCGCCTGTAGCGCCGCGCCGCTCGTGGATACGACCAACACGGTGCTGGCCAGCGGCCAGGACAGCCTGGGTGGGCCGGTGCAGGACCAGGACAGCGCCTTCGTCGACGTGGTGGCCCCCTCGGTCCTGCTCCAGAAGGACGCCAGCGCGCCGATCGTCTACGCGGGCGATCTCGTGACCTACGCCATCCTCGCCAGCAACACCGGCGACGTCGCCCTGGACCCGGTCTCCGTGTCCGACGACCGCTGCAGCCCCTTGACCGGCCCGGATCCCGCCGGCGACACGACGGCCAACGGCCTGCTCGATCCGGGTGAGACCTGGGCCTATGCCTGCACCCGCGCCGTCGACGCCGATCTCGTCAACACCGCCAGCGCCACCTTCAACCCGGTCGACGACAACGGCAACGATCTGCCCGGACTGCCGGATGTCGGCGACGAGGCCAGCGCGGCGGTCGACGCGATCGACCCGTCGGTGCAGCTGGTGAAGTCGGTCGATCCGAGCGTCATCGCGCCCGGCGACCCGGTGGTCTATACCTTCGAGCTGTCCAACACGGGCGACGATCCGCTCTCGAACGTGTCGGTCGGCGACGACACCTGCAGCCCGGTGACCGGTCCGGATCCCGCCGGCGATCTCAACGCGAACGGCCTGCTCGACCCGGGGGAGACCTGGATCTACCGCTGTAGCGCCAGGCCGACCTCGGACACCGTCAACGTCGCCACGGGCGGCGGGGACGACAGCCTCGGCAACCCGGTCTCCGACTCGGACACGGCGTTGGTGGATGCGCTGGACATCGACCTGACGCTCGAGAAGTCGGTCGACCGGCCGACGATCGATCCCGGCGACCTCGTCGTGTACACGTATCGGGTCGGCAACGTCGGCGGCGCCGCCGCCTACAACGTCGTGGTCAGCGACGACCGTTGCACGCCCATCACCGGCCCGGACCCGAGCGGCGACACCAACGCCAACGGCCTGCTGGATCCGGGCGAGATCTGGGTCTATGGCTGCAGCACCGTCTTGAACGACGATACGGTGAACGTCGCGACGGTGACCGGCGAGGATGCGCTCGGCAACCCGCAGGCGCCCGATTCGGCGATGGCCGAGGTCGACGTGATCCGCCCGGCGATTCAGGTCGTCAAGCGCGTCGATCCCGTCGTGACCATCTCGGGCGGGGCCGTGACCTATCGCTATGACGTGACGAACCCGGGCGACGATCCCTTGGCCTCGGTGGCGTTGTCCGACGACACCTGCAGCCCGGTCGCTGGACCGCTGCCGGCGGGTGACCTGGACAGCGACGGGCTGCTGGACCCGGGCGAGACCTGGCAGTACAGCTGCACGACCTCGGTCGCGGGCGATACGCTCAACACGGTCGTCGCCAGCGGCCGCGACAGCCTGGGCCGCAGCGTCACCGACCGGGACAGCGCCTTCGTCGACGTGGTCGCTCCGGCGATCCGCATCCAGAAGACGGTGAGCACCGGCGGTCAGTGCCCCGGCGTCGAGCGGCTGTCGATCCTGCCCGGCACCGTGGTCGGCTACTGCTACACGGTCACCAACGCCGGCGACACCTATCTGTCCGACATCGCGGTGACCGACAACATCCTCGGCGCCGTCTGCACCCTGGCCGGCCCCCTGGCGCCCGGCGCCATGCAGACCTGCATGCGCACGGCGAGCCCGAGCGACGACGTCACCAACGTCGGCCGCGCGGTCGGCAACCCGACCGACGTCAACGGCCGCGACCTGCCTGGTATCCCGAGCCCGAGCGCCGAGGACGACGCGGCCGTGGTGCTCGTGCGCCCGGCGGTCGAGATCCAGAAGACGGTCTACGCCGGTCACGACGCCGGCGCCGGCTGCCCCGGCAGCGAGCTCGTTCTGGGTGCGGCCGGCGACCCGCTGACCTGGTGCTTCGCGGTCCGGAACAGCGGCGACACCTATCTCGCGAACCTCGCCATCCTCGACCTCGACCTGGGCATCAGCCTGGCCCAGATGACCCTCGCGAGCGGGAGCCTGCCGCTCGCGCCGGGCGCATCGGCAACCTGGTACTTCGAAGGCAGCCTGCTGCAGAGCCGGGTCAACCGCGCGCAGGTCGGCGCCAACCCGAGCGACGCGGCGGGCGTCGACCTGCCCGGGCTGCCGAACGTGTTCGACGACGACGTCGCCGAAGTCGTTCGCACCAGCTGCATCGGTGACCGGATCTTCTACGACCTGGACAACGACGGCCGCTTCGAGCCGGAGACCGGCGAGGTGGGCCTCAACAACGTGCTGGTGAACCTGTATCGGGACGACGGCAGCGTTCCCGGGGTCCTGGACGCCACCGACACGCGCATCGGCAGCATGCTGACGGTGAACGGCGGGCAGTACCGCTTCTGCCTGCTGCGCGACGGCGAGTACATCGTCCAGGTCGACGCGACGAACTTCCTGCCCGGTGGCCCCCTGCCGCTGGCCGTCAGCAGCTTCGGCGGCGGTCCGCCGACCGACCCGGACGACGACGTCGACGGCGACGACAACGGCGAGGCCGATGCCCTGGGCGGCGTGTCGACCTTCGCGGTGTCGATCGCCGCGGGCACCGAGCCCGTGGCCGAGGACGGCGACCCGGACTCGAACCTCACGCTCGACCTGGGCTTCGTCGGGACCGGCCGCCTGGGCGATCAGGTCTGGCTGGATGCCGACGGCAACGGCCAGCCCGATCCGGGCGAGGGCATCCCGGGCGTGCTGGTGCGGCTGACCGGCACCGTCAACGGCATGCCCTTCGTCTACACGACGACGACCGGGCCGGACGGCGCCTATCTGTTCGAGAACCTGCTCGGCGGCACCTATCGCGTGACGATCGTCACCAGCACCCTGCCGCTCGGCCTGGCGCCGAGCTACGACCTCGACGGCCTGCAGACGCCGAACACGGCACAGGTCGAGCTGCTCTCCGGCGAGGTGACCCTGCTGGTCGACTTCGCCTATCGGCCCTCGCTGGCCGCGGGCACCTCGCGCGCCAAGCTCTTCTACGACCCGCAGGACGGCGAGGACGTCTACGTCAACCAGCGCGGGCCCGACCTGCTGCCGACCCTGCGGGTCTACGGGCAGACCGCGGTCTGCGATCCCGAGGCGTCCGGCGCGGGCAACCTGCCGGTGACCGCCGGCGCCAACAGCGCGATCGACCCGGCCACCGGGCTGGTGCCGGAGGACCCGGCCTACACGGATCCCGAGGGCCCCTTCAGCCCGCTCTCGCCCGAGGCGCCGGAGTCGGACTACGTCACCTGGAACCCGGCCTGGATCTCGGAGCGCCTGGGCGACAGCCGCCTGATGGCCGGCTGGGGCTGCGCCAACGGCCTCGACGAGGTGAGCGCGGGCAGCAACATCCGCGCCGGCGGCGTGAACGCCTCCGAGAAGGTCTGGCTGCGCCATTGGTACGAGCCGACCCACCTCGACAAGGACCTGAACGCGGACGGCTGCCTGACCGACCTGCGCGGCGCGCCGGACGGCGGCCCGGACGGGATCCCGGATGCGCCGATGAACCCGACGCCCTCCGGCACCGACGAGTGGTACCCGGCCATCATGACCGAGCTGACCTACCTGCTGGTCGAGAACAACCCGCTGCCGCAGCCCGATCCGCTGCCGAGCCAGCTGCACCGCTCGGCGCCGCGGCCCACCTGCGGCGCGCCCGGCCCGGGCACCCGCATCGTCTTCCCGGTCGGCACCGCGCTGACCGAGACCGCGGCCAACGCGCCGGCCGTCGGCTACGGCCTGACCAGCCTGGACGTCGATTTCGACGGCGTCAACGACATGGTCACGGTCTCCGATGAGGCGAACCTGCCGGCGCTGATCGGCGGCACCCGGATCGACTTCGACGGCGACGGCCTGGTCGACGTGCTCGACGGCGACCGCAGCCCCGGCGCCGGCGCCCTGTCCTGCGACGAGCTGGCGGTCTTCCACACCGACGCGGTGACGATCGGGCTGGGCGAGACGGCCCAGTTCCTGGACCACTTCGTGCGGGTGGCGGCGGTCACCAACTCGGGCGCCGTGCTCCAGATCGTCTATTCGGGCGACCTGCAGCCGCGCACGGTCCAGCAGGTCCTGGTCGGCAACGGCGCCACGGCCCTGGCCGGCGACATCGGCCCGGCGCAGCTCATCGCGCCGGGCGGCAGCAACCTCGGCTCGGTGCCCCGCGGCCCCTGGTTCGTGCACGTGCTGGACTCCGACCCGGATGCCGACACGGCCATCGTGATCCTGGGCCGCGGCCTGGGCGCGCCCTGCGCCTCGATGGAGGATGGGCCGAACCGCAGCAACCTGCGGCCGGGCTCGCCCTACTTCCTCAAGCGCTTCTACGTGGACGGTCACGAGTACAACGTGACGGCCATCATGAGCTGCGACACCGGCGGCTTCCAGTACCTCAGCCTGCGCTCGCCGCTGCCCAAGGTGCGCGTGACCATCGAGCAGCACTCGGTGCGGCTGCAGGCGCAGCTGCCGACGGCGTCGCTGCCCCTGCCGCCGCCCTTCAACCACGAGCACACCCTGCTCGAGGACGTTGCCGCGCCGGAGGGCTTCGAATCCTGCTCGCTGTCGACGGCCGGGCCGCCGCCGGTCGACCGACCCGACATCCTGTACATGGGCGGCCCGGTCGGTCCGGTGCCGCCGGTGCTGGGCGAGGCCGACGCGGACGGCTACGTCGGCCGCGACCCGAACCGGCCGGTCGGCCCCTACACCGACACCCTGGCCAGCCGCTGGTTCTACGTGCTGGAGGACGTCAACCCGGGCTTCGTCGGCCAGCTGCGCGAGAAGTACGGCGCGGTGAACAGCTCCGACCCGAGCTGCCCGACGCCGCTCAGCGCGCCGGACGCCTTCTTCTACAACGAGCAGGTGCTCGCGGCGCCCAACCACTTCACCGAGTTCCACCTGCCACAGCTCGACGACCCGACCGATCCCGGCGGCGACGTCCTGTGCGACCCGGACGGCTACTACGTCACCACCAGCCTGGTGGATCCCAACGCGCGGGTCCGACGCTGGCGCATGCCCGATGCCGGCGTGCCGGCCCAGGTGCCGCCCGGCCCGCCGGACCTGCTGGCCGACTACGGCGGCTTCGATCCCGTCAGCGGCAGCTACGGCGCCCCGCGCCGCGCCAGCTTCGAGTTCGACCCCGACACCCCCGAGAAGCTGGTGGCCGACGGCGACGGCGTGCGCCTCTACGGCGGCTACCTGCCCTGCGCCGACGCCGATTGCGGCGGCGGCGCGGCGGCCAGGCCCTCGATCCTCTACGGCGCCGGCGACGTCCGGGCGCTGGCGGATCCGCTCAGCGGCGCGCCGGTCGAGGTGCTGCCCTACACCGATCCCTTCGCGCCCTTCAACCCGCAGCATCCGGACGCGCCACGCTCCGACTCGCTGACCTTCAACCCGGCCTTCCTGAGCGAGTACCAGAACTCGGGCGAGGACCTGGCCAGCCTGTACAGCCAGATCGCCAACGATGGCCAGAACGCGCTGCAGAAGGTCTACCACCGGATGTGGTACCAGCCCGAGTACATCACCAAGCTGCGCCAGGCCGACGACTGCGGCGAGGACATCGCCTTCCCGGCCCTGATGCAGGAGTACAGCTTCCTGGCGCTGGACACCACCGCCAACCCGCGCGCCATGCCGCCCGGCACCAGCCGGCTGGCCTTCCCGATGGCCACCCGGGCCGATGAGCTGCCGCTGCCGGGGACGAACCCGCCGGACGCCGCCTTCGGCTATGGCCTGACCACCTTCGACGCCGACTTCGACGGCCAGCCCGAGGCGGTGACGATCCACAGCGAGGCGACGCTCAACGCCCGCCTCGACGCCGCCTGGCAGGCGGTCGTGCCCCAGCTTCCGGGGCTGCCGCTGCCGGCGCCGCCCGGCCCGCTATTGGACTTCGACGGGGACGGCAGCGCCGCCGACGATCTGGACGCCGACTGCGTGGCGCTCAACGGCAACGAGATGGTGGTCTTCGCGCTCGAGAGCATCGTGCTCGATCGGGACGCGGCCACGACCAGCATCGGCTCGAACGTCATGTTCCTCGACCACATGGCCAGCGTGACCAACGTGACCGGGGGCAGCTTCCCGCGGGCCCAGTTCAGCATCCGCTACACCGGCGGCGGCCCGGCCTCGGCCGTGCCGCAGGCGGTGCCGGGCGGGTTGATCTCGCTCGACGTGGGCGACGCGGTGGTGGTCGATCACCTGGGCGGCGGCCTGCGCCGCGTGCGGCCGGGCCAGGACAACCTGGGCGGGCTGGACGGGGCCTGGTTCCTCTTCGTCGAGGACGTCTCCTCGGATGGCGACCTGGTCGTGGTGACGGTCGGCCGCGCGCTGGGCGCCTCGCACTCGGCCATCGACGATGGCAACGGCAACCACGACCTGACGCCGGGCGACCCCTGGTACCTCAAGCGCTTCTACGTCGACGGCCACGAGTACAACGTGGTGGCGCTGATGACGCGGACCGCGCCGGGCGCGGACCCGCTCGACCCGGCCGAATGCAACGGCGACTTCGCCTTCATCACGATCCGGACGCCGGTGCCCAAGGGCCGGCTCGCGGGCAGCCAGTACAACTTCCAGGACTCGCTGTTCCAGCAGGGCTACTTCCTGGACGGCCTGCCGGCCCAGATGTCGGTCATGCCGCCCTTCAACGTCGATCACACGATCCGTGTGGACGTCGAGCGGATCGAGCCGGGCGACTTCAACAATCCGGACGCCTTCACCGAGTGCAACGGCCCGATCCGGGCGGCCGGCCCGCTGACCGAGACGATCCTGGCCGAGGAGCGGGAGCCGCGGCGCGCCACGGAGCTGCGCGAGACCTACAGCATCTCCGGCACCCTCGGTACGCGCCCGGCCTGGGAGACCCACCAGGCCGTCGCCGCCGCGGACGGCTTCACCGAGCTCCGGCTGCCGCGGGACCAGCAGTACCTGCTGACCTCGAGCTGGCGCTCGCCCTTCAACCGCCTGGCCTTCTACGGCTGCACGGCCCTGGAGCCGGGGCCCTACACCGAGGACGATCCGCCGCCGCTCGGGCAGGTCGATCTGCAGGTGGTGTCCGAGTGCTGGCGTCCGGGCATCCTGCCCGACGCCGACACCGGCAACCCGCCCTACGTCGGCCCGCGCCTCGGCGGCGACTACGGCAACCTGCCCGGACCGGTCGTGGTCATCCCGCCGCCTCCGCCGCCCCTGACGGGCTCGGACCTGCGGCTGGTGAAGCGCGCGCTGACCGCAACGCCGGTGGCCGGCACGCAGTTCGCCTACCTGATCGAGGTCTTCAACGACGGGCCGGACCCGGCCGCCCAGGTGATCGTTCGCGACACCCTGCCGGCCGGCCTGAGCTACGCCAGCGACACGACCGGCGGCGCCTGCAGCCTGACCGGGACGCTCCCGGATGCGATCACTTGCAGCTTCAGCAACCTGGCGGTCGGCGACTCGATCCTGTTCGCCGTCCTGGCCTTCGTCGATCCGGGCGTGGCGCCGGGCACGCCGATGGTAAACACGGCCTCGGTCGAGCTGGGCGGGTCGACCGTCCTGTCCCTGGCCGATGGCGAGCCGGTGGCGCCCCTGGGCGCCGGCGACCCGAACCCGGCCAACAACCGCGGCAGCGCGACGGTCTTCATCGTCGCCGAGGCCGATCTGGGGCTCTCGAACCAGGCGACGACGCCCGATCCGGTCGTGGCCGGCGAGACCTTCAGCAGCCGCTTCCGCGTCGGAAACGCCGGGCCTTCGGACGCGCCCGGCCTGCGGATGACCGTCGAGATCCCGGCCGGCACAACCTACGCCGGCAGCCAGGGCGCCGCCTGCAGCGGGGTCCCGATGGGCGGTCGCGGCACGCTGACCTGTCTGCGTGACCGCTTGCCGCTGGGCGGCGAGGCCGAGCTCGAGCTCCTGTTGCGCGTCGATCCGTCGGTGGACCCGGGCACGCTGCTGCGCCCGACGCTGCAGGTCAGCGCACCGGGGTCGACCGACCCGAGCCCGGCCGACAACCTGGCGGGTGGCCAGACCACCAGCATCGCCGAGGCCGACCTGTCGATCGAGAAGCTGGGGCCGGCGACGGTGCGGCCGGGCGAGCGCTTCGACTGGACGATCACGGTGCGCAACGCCGGGCCCTCCGACGCGCGCGGCGTGAGCCTGATCGAGAGCCTGCCGCCCGAGCTCCGGCTGGTGGCGGCCGAGGGCGTCAGCTGCAGCGAGGCCCCGCCGTCGACGCAGACCTGCCTGCTCGGTCGGCTGCCGGCCGGCGCCGAGCGTCGGATCCGGCTGACGGTCGAGCTGTCCGAGACGGTCGCCGACGGCGCGACCCTGGGCGGCACGACGCGGCTGGTCTCGGACACCACCGAACGCGACGCCGGCAACAACGAGACCTCGGGCAGTCGGGTGACGGTGCGCCGCGAGGCGGATCTGTCCCTGGCGGTGGTGGCCCCGGCCTCGGCCAGCGCCGGTGCCGAGACGGACTGGCAGCTGCGGCTGCAGAACGCCGGTCCGACCGGTGCCGCCGGGCTGAGCGCGGAAGCCACGCTGCCCGCCGGCCTGAGCTTCGTCGATCGGGCCGACGGCTGTGCCGAGACGGCGCCGGGCTCGGGGCGGGTGGTCTGTCAGCTCGGCGATCTCGCGCTGGGCGGCGTGGCCAGCCAGACCATTCGCACGCGCCTGGACGCGACCCTCGCCGACGGCAGCCGGCTCGAGCTGTCGGCGACGCTGCACGCGACCTCCTTCGATCCCAACCCGGCCAACGACAGCGCCAGCGCGGTCGTGACCGTCAAGCGCCAGGCCGACCTGGTCGTGGCCCTGGAAGGCGTCGATTCGCCGGCCGTGGCGGGCAGGCCCTTGGGCTTCGCCATGACCTTGAGCAACCGCGGACCCTCGCCGGCCGAGGGCGTGGTCCTGACCAGCCGCCTGCCGGCCGGAGTACGCTACCTGTCCGACGACGGCGGCTGCAGCCTGGCCGACGGCAAGCTGAGCTGCGTCATCGGCAGCCTGCCGGCCGGGCAGGCGCCGCGGCGGATCGCCGTGCGCCTGGACCTGGACCCGGCGCTGCCCGACGGCACGGTCCTGAGCCTGCGCGCGGCGGCCAGCACCGCGACGCGCGAGACCCAGCCGGCCGACAATGCGGCCGCCTCGGCGGTCCGGGTCGGCGCGCTGGCGGACCTGCGCCTGGAGAGCCAACCGGGCCTGGTCGAGGCGCTGGCCGGGACGAGCCTGCGCCAGGTGCATCGCCTGACCAACGCCGGTCCCTCGGCGGCGCGCGAGCTGATGCTGACCGATCGGCTGCCGGCGGGCCTGCGCCCGCGGAGCCTGCCGGCCGGCTGCGCGCTGGAGGCCGATCGGCTGCGCTGCGCGCTGGGCGATCTGGCGCCCGGCCAGAGCCTCGAGCTCGGCCTGGACCTGGACCTGGACGCCAGCCTGGCCGATGGCCTGCACCTGACGAGCGAGGCCGGTGCCGTCAGCGCGGCGCCCGACCCCGATCCGGCGAGCGCCCGCTCGAGGCGCGACATCACGATCTCGACCGAGGCCGACCTGAGCCTGACCAAGGACGGACCGGACGCGGTCGAGCCCGGCCAGCCGGTGAGCTACCGCCTGAGGCTGGCCAACGCCGGGCCCTCCGATGCCCAGGACCTGCGCCTGGTCGACCGCCTGCCGGCCGGCCTGAGCTTCAAGCTGGCCTCCTCGGCCGGCTGCGTCGAGCGCGCGGGCCTGATCGACTGCGCGCTCGGCGGCCTGGCCGCCGGGCAGCAGGTCGAGCTCTGGGTCGAGGCCACCGCCAGCGCCGACCTGGCCGACGGGGCCCAGCTGGTGAACACGGCCGAGCTGGGCTCGGCGACCGTCGATCCGAACGCGGCCAACGATCGCGATGCCAAGACGACGACCGTCACCCTGGCCGACGCGGCCGACCTGGCCCTGACCCTGCAGGCCTCGGAGCCGGCGCCCGCCGCCGGCACCGAGCTGACGCTGCGGGCGCTGGCCAGCAACAACGGTCCGCGGCCGGCGCCGAACACGCGGCTGCGGCTGACGCTGCCGGCGGGCCTGCGCTACGTCGGCGACGCGGCCGGCTGCACGCTCGAATCGGAGTCGCAGCTCGGATGTGCCTTTGGGCACGCCGGGGTCGGCGTGGCGGCGCAGCGCGAGCTGCGGGTCGCCTTGGCTGCCGATGCGGCGCGCCGGCCTCTGGCGCCTGGCGGTGCGGGCCGATGTGGCCGGCGACCGCCCGGACATGAACCCGGCCAACGACCAGGCAGGGGTCGAGCTGATCGTGGCTCGCGCCGGGCCGATCTGGCCTTGAGCCTGGCGGCGACGCCTGGCGGGCGGCCTGGCCCTGGCCGGCGATGGCTTGCGCTACGACCTGGACGCTGCGCAACCTGGGCGACCCTCGGCCCAGCGGCGTTCAGCGGGCGCGCGCAGCTGAGCCTGCGGCTGCCGGCCGGCGCGCGCTACCGCTCCGACGACGCCGGCTGCGACGTCAGCGGCTTGCCGCTGCTCGTCTGCCAGCTGCCGGCCCTCGACCGGACGCCGCGGCGTCCTTGCAGGTCGAGGTCGTCCTGAACGCCGACCTGAGCGACGGGCGACCCTGGTGGCCAGCGCCGAGCGGCTCGGCGGCGATCGACCCCGGATCCGGACAACGACCGGGCGACGGCTCTGACCGCCGTGGCGCGGCAGGCCGACCTCCGGCTGACCAAGACCGCCTCGCAGGCCGAGCGGGCGCCAGGGCGAGCGAGCCTGACGCTGCGCTTCGGATCGAGAACCTGGGTCCCTCCCAGGCCAGCGCGGTGAGCGCTGCGCGACCGGCTGCCGGCGGGCCTGGTCTTCGTCGGCGACGACGCGGGCTGCGACCTCGGCGAGCTGCCGACGCTGGACTGCGCGCTGGGTCGGATCGAGCCGGGCGCGAGCCTCGCGGTGCAGACGTCCTGACCGCGCTGGCCGAGGACCAGGCGCCGGGCCGGCTGACGAACGCGGCCGAGGTCGCCAGCGGACGGCCGATCCGGATCCGGCCAACAACGCGGCGGCCGTCGACGTGACGGTCGAGGCCTTGATCGACCTGGAGCTGAGCCTCAGCGGGACGGGCGAGCTGCTGCGGGCGGGCGATCCGCCCGCCACGGGCAGTCGCTGGGGGCGGTGACGGCCGGTCGCGCGTTGACCTACGCCGTCCTGGGCGCGAAACGCCGGGCCAGCGCGGGCCACCGGGCTGAGGCTGGAGATGCGCCTGCCCGAGGGCCTGACCTGATCGAGGACGGCGAGGCGGTCTGCGACGCTGCTGCGGCGTCCTTGCTCCGCTGCGAGCTGGGCGAGCTGGAGGCAGGCGAGGCGCGGCGGCTGGAGCTGGTCTTCGCGGTCGATCCGGGCCTGGCGGAGGGCACGCGGCTGGAGGCTGGCAGCGCCCGGCTGCTCGGCGCCGAGGCGGAAGCGACGCCGGACGACAACGAGGCGCGCCAGCTGACGACGGTGTCGGCGATGGCCGATCTGGCGGTGACCTGGCGCGGCGCCATCCCAGCTCCTGCCCGGCGAGCGCCTGGATCTGGTGGCCGAGTACCGCAGCGGCGGGCCTCCCTGGCGCGCGGCGCCCGGCTGGTCTTCGAGCTGCCGGGCAGCTTCGAGCTGGGGGCGGAGCCTGGAGGGCTGCGCCCTGGCTCGCCGAGGGTCGCCTGATCTGTGCCTTGGGCGAATTGGCGCCGGGGGCGACGGGCCGGCTGGAGCTCCGGGCGCGGGCCGACCTGGATGCTCGGGGCGGCGAGGGCCGGGCGGCGGTGACGATCGCGGCGGACCCGGGCGCGCGGCGAGCGCGGCCGACAACCGAGCCGAGGTCGGCTTCTCGATCGGCGAAGCCGCCGATCTGAGCCTCGGCCTGAGCGGCCTGGGCGAGACCTTCGAAGCCGGCGACCCGACGACGCCGATTCAAGCGGCGGGGCGCGTGGCGGCAGGCCTCGGCCTGGTCTATCGGTTGACGGTCGCCAATGCGGGGCCGGCGGACGCGGCCGATCCCTCGCTCGAGCTCGCGCTGCCCGACGGGCTCCAGGTGCTGGAGGCTCCGGCCGGCTGCAGCCTGGCCGAGCTGCCGCGGTTGGCCTGCGAGCTGGCGCCGTTGCTGGCCGGCGAGCAGCGCGAGCTGGTGCTGCGAACGCGGGTGAGCGCGGCGGCCGAGCCCGGCAGCCGGCTGCGGATGCAGGCCCGGGTCGGCGCGTCCGCGGTCGATCGGGCGCCTTCCGACAATCTGGCCGAGCAGCCGGTCGATGTCGAGGGCTGGTCCGACCTGGCGATCGGGGCGGAGCTCGATCCCGCGGCGGCCCGCCCGGGCACGGTGCTGAGCCTGACCCTGACGGCGGCCAACGTGGGGCCGAGCCTGGCCCGGGAATCGGCGATGCTGATCTCGCTGCCGGCCGGCCTGACGGTCGACGGCGCGCCGGCCGGCTGCCTGGCGCTGGGCGAGGCGGGGACGGCCTGGCGCTGTGCCCTGGGCGATCTGGCACCGGGCGAGACCGCTTCGCGGCTGCTGTTCGTGGAAGTGGGCCAGGTGGATGACCGCGAGCTGGAGCTGGCCGCCGCGGTGGCATCGGGCATGGCCGATCCGCGCAGCGCGAACAACACGGCGCGGGTAGGCCTGCGCGTGAGCCGCTCGGTGCCCCCGCTGGAGCCGACGCCGACACCGGAGCCGGGGCTGCCGACGCCGACGCCGGAGCCGGGCGGCCCCACGCCCATCGGGCCGGTGGACCCGACGCCCGGCGACGCTCCGGCTTCGACCACGATCTTCTTGCCGCGCGTGGTCCTGCAGCGGTAGCCGTGGCGCCGGATGGCGCTTCGTCGCGGCTTTGGGGCTCCGGTGCCGTTTCGGCACCGGGGCCCTGCCGCGTCTTCGCCAGCGGATGCGCGAAGCGCTCGGGCCATGGGGCACCGGCGCTTCGCGTGCCCGGCCCGCACCCGACCGAGGCTCGACGCCGCACAGATGTTCTGCTATCCTGTGCGCATCGTTTCGACCCTGCAAGGAGTCAGGCATGCGCAACCCGTCGGTCCGCCGCCTTCTCGCCCTGGTCGCCGGGCTCGTCCTGGCCAACGCGCTGATCTTCGTCATCGAGAACGCGAGCAGCCGGGTCTACCGCCTGCCGCCGGAGCTGCAGGCCGATGCGACGACGATGGCGGACCCGGTCGCGCGAGAGGCCTTCATGCAGGCCTGGAAGGCCTACATGCCGACCGCACCCCTGGGCCTCATGCTCTTTCCTCTGGCCGCCTGGCTGGTCGGGACGGCCCTGGGCGTCTGGCTGGCCGCCCGCCTGGCACCCGAGTCCGCGCGCCGGAACGGCCGGCTGATCGGCGGGCTGATCCTCCTGGGCACCGCCGTCAACCTGAGCACCCTCCCGCATCCGACCTGGATGTGGCTGGCCGGCCCGCTGGTCGTGGTCGTCGGCGCCTGGCTCGGCGATCGGCTCGCCGGCGGCGCTAGCCCCGCCGCTTGAAGTCCTGCATGAAGTCGACCAGGCGCTCGACGCCGGCCAGCGGCACCGCGTTGTACATCGAGACCCGGATGCCGCCGGCCGAGCGGTGGCCCTTGAGGCCGACCATGCCCGCGGCGGCGGCTTCGGCCACGAAGCGCTGCTCGAGCGCCTCGTCCGGCAGGCGCAGCGTCGCGTTCATCCAGGAGCGGCTGGCCGGGTCGGCCGTGCCGCGGTAGAAGCCCTCCGAAGCGTCGATGGTCGCGTAGAGCAGCGCCTGCTTGGCGCGGTTCTCGGCCTCGACGGCCGGCACGCCGCCCAGACGCTCGACATGCTGCAGGCAGCGCCACAGGCAGTAGATGCCGAAGGTGTTGGGCGTGTTGTACAGCGAGCGCTTGGCGGCGTGGATCCGGTACTGCAGCATGCTCGGGATGTCGGCGCGGCCGGCCTCGACCAGGTCGTCGCGGATGATCACGACCGTCAGGCCCGAGGGGCCCAGGTTCTTCTGGGCGCCGGCGTAGATCATGGCGTAGCGGGCGGCCTCGATCGGCCGCGACAGGATGTCCGAGGACATGTCGCAGATCAGCGGCAGGTCGCCGACCTCGGGCAGCCGATGCCATTGGGTGCCGTAGATCGTGTTGTTCGAGGTGTAGTGGGCGTAGCGCGCCGCCGGGTCCCAGACCACCTCGTCCGGCTCGGGGATGCGGCGGAAGCCCTCGGCTTCGCCGCTGCCGGCGAGGCGGGCGCGGCCGACGATCTCGGCCTCCTTGATCGCCTTGCCGCTCCAGACGCCGGTGTTGACGTAATCTCCATGCTGGTCCGGGCCCAGCAGGTTCATCGGCAGCATGGCGAACTGCAGGCTGGCGCCGCCCTGCAGGAAGAGCACCTGGTAGCCCTCGGGCAGGCCCATGAGCCGGCGCAGCAGCGCCTGGGCCTCGGTGTTGACCGCGTCGAAGGCCGGCGCCCGGTGGCTGCTCTCGAGAATCGACATGCCCGTGCCCTCGAAGTCGAGCAGCTCGGCCTGCACCTGCTCGAGCACCGGCAGCGGCAGGGCGGCCGGGCCAGGGTTGAAGTTGATCACGCGCTGCGGCATCGAAGGGCTCCTGATCTGGGGAAGGGATCCGGCAGGACCGGTGCGTGGCCAGGCGCCGAGCGCTCGGCGCCTGGCGGCAAGCCTCAGGCCTCGACCCTCACGAAGTCGCCGAGCAGCGACACGATGACGTCGCCGATGCGGCCCATGTTCTCGGCCGTCGAGGCCCCGAAGTGGGGCGTCATCAGCATGTTGGGCGCGTCGCGCAGCGGGCTGTCCTCGGGCGGGTCGCTGGCCCAGACGTCGGTGGCGTAGCCGGCCACCTTGCCGCTCTCGAGCGCCGCGCGCATGTCGGCCTCGACCACCACCTTGGCCCGGGCGGTGTTGACCAGATAGACGCCGTCCTTCATCCGCGCGAAGGCCGCCGCATCCAGCATGCCCTCGGTCTGGGCGGTCAGCGGGGTGTGGATCGAGATGTAGTCACAGCGGCCCAGGAAGTCCGGCAGGCTCGGCACCAGCTCGGCCAGCGGGTGCCGGTCGAGGAAGGGGTCGTGGGCGATCACGGTCATGCCGAAGGCCAGCGCCCGGCGCGCCACCTCGCTGCCGATGTGGCCGGCGCCGAGCAGGCCCAGGGTCTTGCCGTGCAGCTCGCTGCGCTTCAGCTCCTTCTTGAGCCAGGCGCCCTCGCGCATGCTGCCGTGGGCTCGGATCAGGTGGTTGGGCATGGCCAGCAGCATGGCCAGCGCCAGCTCGGCCACCGCGATGCTGCTGGCCTCGGCCGTGTTGTGCACGGCCACGCCCCGGCGTCGGGCATGCGCCTGGTCGACGTTGTCCAGGCCGACGCCGCCGCGGATGATCAGCTTCAGGTTCGCGGCCGCGTCGATCCAGTCGGCGCTGGCCTTGGTCTTGCTGCGGATCAGCGCCACGTCCGCCTCGGCCAGGCGCGCCGGGTCGTCGCTGACCTCGCCGAAGGGCGCCAGACGGGCCGGCAGGTCGGGCGAGAAGGCGTCGCAGATCAAGATGAGCATCAGGCGGGCTCCAGGTGGGGGGTGGATTCGGTCGCCGCCTGCGCCGCCGACAGCCGCTCGGCCGCCATCTCGCGCATGCGGAACTTCTGGATCTTGCCGGTGACCGTCATCGGGAACTCGTCGACGATCCAGATGTGGCGCGGCACCTTGTAGTGGGCGATGCGCTCGCGGGCGAAGTCGCGCAGCTGCTCGGGATCGACCCGCTCGCCCTCGTGCAGCTTGACGAAGGCACCCACCTCCTCGCCCAGGCGCGGATCGGGCACGCCGAAGACCGCGATCTCGGCCACCTGCGGGTGGCCGTAGAAGAAGGCCTCGATCTCGGCTGGGTAGATGTTCTCGCCGCCGCGGATGATCATGTCCTTCAATCGGCCGGTGATGCGGACGTAGCCGGCCTCGTCCATGGTACCCAGATCGCCCGAATGGAGCCAGCCGGCCGGGTCGATGGTCTTGGCGGTGGCCTCCGGGTTGTCGAAGTAGCCGCGCATCACGCCGTAGCCGCGGAAGCAGAGCTCGCCCTGCGCCCCGCGCGGCAGCGTGACGCCGGTCTCGCTGTCGACCAGCTTCACCTCGAGGTGCGGCAGGTTGGTGCCCACCGTCTCGACCCGGGTGTCGAAGGCGTCGTCGGGTCGGGTGATGTGGGTGACCGGCGAGGCCTCGGTCATTCCGTAGGCGATCAGGATGTCGCGGATGCCCATCGTGCCGATGACCTTGCGCATCAGCTCGGGCGGACAGGGCGCGCCGGCCATGATGCCGGTGCGCAGGCTGCTGGTGTCGCAGTCGCCGAAGTCGGGGTGCTCCAGCTCGGCCACGAACATGGTCGGCACGCCGTGCAGGGCGGTGCAGCGCTCCTGGCTGACCGCGCGCAGCACCGCGCCGGCCTCGAAGTGCTCGGCCGGGATGACCAGCGCCGCGCCGCTCGAGAAGCACATCAGGTTCGACAGCACCATGCCGAAGCAGTGGTAGAAGGGCAGCGGCACGCAGAGCTTGTCCTCGGGCCCGAAGCGCAGGCAGCCGGCCACCTGGCTGGCGTTGTTGACGATGTTGTGATGGCTCAACATCACCGCCTTGGGGAAGCCGGTGGTGCCCGAGGTGAACTGGATGTTGATCGTGTCGTCGAAGTCCAGCTCGGTCGCGCGGGCTTGGATCGCTCCGTCCGTCAGGGCCTCGCCCGCGTCCAGCAGCTCGGGCCAGGTCCGGTAGCCCGGCAGGGGTCGGCGCGTGGCGCTCGGGTCCTCCGGCTCGTAGACCACCACGTTGCGCAGCTCGGGCAGGCGCTCGGAATGGAGCGCGCCCGGCGCGCAACCAGCCAGCTCGGGGCAGAGCCGGTTGACCATGTCGACGTAGTCCGAACGGCGGAAGGCCGGGATCAGGCAGAGCGTCTGCACCCGGGCCAGGCGCAGCGCGTGCTCCAGCTCGGCGATGCGGTAGGCCGGGTTGATGTTGACCAGCACCGCGCCGATGCGGGCCGTGGCCAGCTGCAGGAGCACCCATTCGAGGGTGTTGGTCGACCAGATGCCGACCCGGTCGCCGCGCGCGACGCCGATGGCCATCAGCCCCTTGGCCAGGCGCTGGACCTCCCGGTCGAGCTCGCGGTAGCTCAGCCGTCGGGCCTGCGGCAGCGCGATCACGGCCTCGCGATCGGGGTAGCGCGCCACGCTGGCGCGAAAGCAGTCATCGACCGTCTCGCCGACGAGGGGGCGCTCGCCCCCCAGGTGCTGATAGGCGAGGCGCCCGGGCTTGGCGGACATGATGTTGAGCCTCCTGAGATCGATGGAAAGGGCGCCGGCCGCCGGCACCGCCCCGATGCTACCCGAAGGCCCACGCGGGAGCATCGGCCGGCCGGGCAGGCGAAACCTGGTCAGGCGGACAGGGCCAGGACCCGGCGCCTGGCCAGGTCGGGATGCCCCGGATGGCCATGGCGCCGGGTCGCTCGAGTCGATACAATGCGACCGGTCACAATCGAACGTGGGTCGACGCCTGCGCGCCCGACCCGCGAGGAGCCGGCCGGGCGCCGGACCCGGCACCCCCTTGGGCGGTCGTGCGCGCAAGCCTGAAACGCATCGGGCGCTAAGGGGGTGGACGATGAGGCTGCGCATTCTGACGATCCCGCGGCAGATCGCCGTGGCGCTGATCCTGATCGCGCTGCTGGCGCTGGGCTACGGCCGCGCCAGCCGGGCGCAGGCCGACCCCGGCGATGCCGGTCGGCGCGGCAGCGGGCGCGACCTGCTGCAGTTGGATGCCCCGCGGCTGCCCGAGGTCGCCCCGGCCCTGGCCCGGTTCGCGGGGCCGGCCCAGTCGACCGTGGTCATGCGCGAGGACTTCGAGTCGAGCTTCCCCAGCCAGGGCTGGACCGTCTTCGACAACGACGGCGCCACGGCCGGCGAGTACTACTGGAGCAACCGCTGCACCGGCGCCGGCAGCCAACACAGCGCCTGGGCGGTCGGCGGCGGCGCCAGCGGCCGGCAGATCGGCAGCTGCAACGTCGCCTACCCGGCCAACGCCGACAGCTGGATGGCCTATGGGCCGCTGGACTTCTCGAGCGTGTCCTCGGCCGCGCTGGACTTCAAGTTCTGGCTGAACAGCGAATGCGTCGGCAGCCAGTGCTCGCAGAAGAGCGATCGGCTCTGGGCCCTGGTCTCGACCGACGGCCAGAGCTTCGACGGGCCCTGGTGGGCCGGCGACTGGTACGACGACCCGGCGGCGGTCAACGGCTGGATCTCCAAGACGGTCGACCTGTCGGCCCTGGCCGGCGAGCCGCGCGTCTACGTCGCCTTCGTCTTCCAGAGCGACGCTTCGACCCAGTACTCCGGCGGCGCCTTCGTCGACGACGTGGCGCTGCGCGTGGACCTCGACGCCTGCGAGCCTACGGCCAGCATCCGCACGCTCTCGACCGACCGCAGCTGCTACGCGCCCGGCGCGCAGATCGGCGTCTTCGTCGACGTGACGACCAGCCACTCGGGCCAGCAGGTTCGGGTCGAGGCCCAGCTGGCCCAGGCCGACGTGATCTGGGCCTCGGGCGAGGCCACCTTCGGCGCGCCGGGTCAACGGGTGATCCCGATCACGGTGCCCGCCGACCTCTTCCCCGACCGCTACACCGTGCGGGCGATGATGTGGGATGCCGTGGACGACTGCTTCCAGGGCTATTCGGAGATCACCGTCTCGATCGATCCGGCCTGCGGCACCGCCACCGGCGCGCCGCCCTCGCCCGGCACGCCCAAGCCGCCGCCCTGCCCGAACGCCGGCCCGGTCGACGTGGTCTTCGTGATGGACACCTCGGGCTCGATGGACGACGAGTTCCAGGCCCTGTGCGGGCAGGTCGCCAGCGTCGTCGGCGAGCTGCAGGCGATGGGGATCACCGTCAACTACCGCATCCTGGGCATCTCCGAGACGCGCGACTGCGCCACCGGGACGGTCAGCGGCCTGCTGCCCGGCGGCCGGGTGGACGACTCGGAGGACTGGGCTCCGGCGGTGGCCGATCTGGCGGAGCGCTACGCCTGGCGCGCCGGCCATACCCGCCTGATCATCCCGATGAGCGACGAGGGGCCCCAGAACGGCAGCCCGACCAACGACCCGGGCGACGATCGCGACGCGATCAACGTGGCGATCGCGCTGGCCAAGGCCAACCAGGTCGTGGTCTCGCCGGTGCTCGGCTCCGGCCACGAGGACGAGCCGGCCATCGCCGTCCTGGCCCAGGCCCTGGCCAGCGCCACCGGCGGCCAGGTCTTCGAGTCGAGCGACCCGGCGGCCGACCTGGCCGACGGCATCGCCGACCTGATCGGCTCGGCCGCCTGCACGCCGGTCGTCTGCTGCGTCGAGCCCATCTGCGTCAACACCGCCGACGAGACGGTGCGCATTCGCGGCAGCACCTTCCTGACGGGCGCCTCGGTCCGGATCGGCGGCCTGGCGGCGCGCGACGTCGTGCGCGTCTCCGACAGCGAGATCCGGGCCCGGCCGGCCGCCGGCCTCGGCTTCGGCAGCTGGGACCTGACGGTGATCAACCCGCCGGGTGGCTGGAGCCACACCCTGCCGGCGGCCCTGCAGCTGGGCGGCTGCGCCGGCTCGCCGACGCCGACGCCCAGCTGGACCCCCTGGCCCAGCAACACGCCCGGGCCCTCGGCCACGCTGCGGCCCACGCCGACGCCGAGCTTCACACCGCCGCCGACCCAGAACCCGTTGCAGCCGCCCTGTCCCAACGCCGGCCCGGTCGACGTGGTCTTCGTGATGGACACCTCGGGTTCGATGGACGACGAGTTCGACGCCCTGTGCGGGCAGGTCTCGGACATCGTGGCACGGCTGGCGGGCATGAGCGTCGGCCTGCGCTACCGCATCCTGGGCATCAACGAGCCGCGCGTCTGCGCGACCGAGCACGTGGCCGGCCTGCTGCCGGGCGGCCAGGTCAACCAGCAGGAGGACTGGGCGCCGGCGGTGGCCGACCTGGCCGGGCGCTATGGCTGGCTGGCCGGTCACGCCCGCTTGATCATCCCCATCAGCGACGAGGGCCCCGAGGACGGCGACCCGGTCAACGATCCGGGCGACGACCGGGATGCGGTGAACGCCGCCATCGCCGCCGCACGGGCGGGGCACGTGATCGTCTCGCCGGTGCTGGGCACCGGCTTCGACGCGGCCGTCGAGAGCCTGGCCCAGGCCCTGGCCCAGGGCACCGGCGGGCGCGTCTTCAAGACCAGCGATCCGGCCAAGGACCTGGCCGACGGCATCGCCCAGCTGATCGGCGCCGCGGCCTGCACGCCCAGCATCAGCAGCGTCGTGCCGCCCTGCATCGAGACCGCCGCCGAGACGATCCGGATCCTGGGCGCCACCTTCCTGCCCGGCGTGACGGTCGAGATCGGCGGCCGCCCGGCCCAGGGCGTCATCCGCATCTCCGACGCCGAGATCGCCTGCCGGGTCGACCCGACCCTCGGCCAGGGCGTCTTCGGCGTCAAGGTGATCAACCCGCCGGGCGGCTGGAGTCATACGGCAGCCCGAGCCCTGCAGGTGGGCAACTGCGGCGCCACCCAGTGCCCGCCGACCCGGCCCGAGGTCGAGCCGGGCTGCGTCGGGCCGAACTACGTCCGCAACCCGGGCTTCGAGAAGCAGGGCCAGAGCTGGGGGCAGTTCAGCAGCAGCGGGCGTCAGCTCGTCTCGAGCGACATGGCGCGCACCGGCTTCTACTCGGCCCGCTTCGAGGCCTCGCCGTACCAGCCCGGCGACGAGCGGATCTACCAGATCGTCGACTTCCCGCCCGACGTCACGGCCTCGAGCTTCTGGGTCGGGGACGTGGCGCGGGCGCACACGGTGATCGGCGACCCGCCGCCGGTCAGCGGCCTGGACCGCTTCCGGGCCATGCTGGTCGACCCGGCCAGCGGCCGCGAGCTGGTGCGGCTCTGGGAGTTCGACCCGGTGCCCGAGTGCGACATCGACCCGCCCTTCTACAACCTGACGCCGGCCGAGCTGGACCGCGTCCGCGGCCGCCAGGTGGCCCTGGTGTTCCAGCTGCGGAAGGTCACCCGCGACGCCTGGTCGGTGATCGTACTGATCGACGAGGTGCACCTGACGGCTTGCGCGCCCTCGCCGCCCTGCCGGGTCGAGGGCAACAAGGTCGCCCAGCCGCGGGTGGTGGCCCCGGCGGGCGAGGTGACGGTGCTGATCGACCTGACGGGCATCGAGGGGGCCTGCCTGTCGCAGCGGCCGCCGGCCGACGTGGTGCTGGTGCTCGACCGCTCCGGCAGCATGCAGGACCAGGGCAAGATCGATGCCGCCAAGGCTGCCGCGCGCGCCTTCGTCGACCGGGTCGACCTGTCGCGCGACCAGCTGGCGCTGGTCAGCTTCGCCGACAGCGCGCTGCTCGACCAGGGTCTGACGCGGCAGGCCGGCCTGGTTCGGGCGGCCATCGACCGGCAGGCCGCCAGCGGCAGCACCGACATCATCGGCGGCCTCGAGGTGGCGCGGGCCGAGCTCTCGAGCGGCCGCCACCTGGCGGGCAACCAGCCGGTCGTCGTCCTGCTCTCGGACGGCCAGCCGACCACCGGCGATCCGCGCGCCGCGGCCCAGGCGCTCAAGAGCGACGGGGCGCGCATCTTCACCATCGGCCTGGGCACGGACGTCGACCCCGACCTGATGCGGGCCCTGGCCTCCTCGCCGGCCGACTACTTCTTCGCGCCGGGCGCCGCGCAGCTGGATGCCATCTACCAGCAGATCGCCGGCGCCATCGGCGGCGCGCCGGCCACCAACCTGCGCCTGGTCGACCGGCTCTCGTCCTACGTCGAGCTCGTGCCGGGCTCCTTCACCGGCTCCCCGCCGCCGACGGTCAGCCGCGACGGCCGGACCCTGACCTGGGAGATTCCGCGCCTGGGCTTCGAGACCCGTGTCCTGAGCTACCGGGTGCGCATGACCCGCGTGCCGGGCACCTGGCCGACCAACGACTCGGCCAGCGTGAGCTATACGAACTCGCGCGGCCAGCCGGCTACCTTCAGCCTGCCGGTACCGCAGGTGACCGTGGTTGCGCCGCCGGAGCCGGGCACGACCGAGGCCGAGCCGAAGCCCGAGCTGATCTGTCGCGACCATGACCGCGACGATGGCTCGTTGCCCTCCAACCGCGTCGTGGAGTCCTGGTGGGACAGCCCGGACATCTGGGTCCGCAACGCGCCCGACGGCATCGAGGCGATGCAGAACCCGATCGCCGGCCAGGCCAACCAGGTCTACGTGCGGGTGCGCAACATCGGCAACGTGGCGGTCGACAACATCCAGGTCTGGGTCTACGACGCGGTCGGCGCCACCAACCTGCGCTGGCCGGACGACTGGATGCCGTCCATCGGATCGGCGTCGATCGCGCGGCTGGATGCCGGCTCGAGCGCCGTGGTGTCGGTGCCCTGGGTGCCATTGGGCGAGGGCCACTTCTGCTTCCTGGTCCGCATCGAAGCCCTGGCCGATCCGATCAAGCTGGACGGCTGGGTGCCCTTCGACAACAACATCTGCCAGCGCAACGTGCAGATCATCGCCGCGCCGGGCGCGCCGGGCAGCGGCAGCTCGACCACCGGCATCGGTATCGGCAACCGCAACCGCGGCTCCGGCTACGGTGGCCTGCGGGTCGGCTCGGGCAACCTGCCGCCCGGGGCGCGGGTGGTCATCGAGCTCGACCCGGTGCTCTACGACCGCTGGCAGGGGGCCGGCGGCCGGGTCATCGGCGGCCAGCTGCTGCCGGGTGAGAAGGCGATCGAGCTCGAGGTGACGCCCGGCCAGGGTGGCGAGCCGGGCAGCGCCAGCGGCGAGCTGGAGCGCCTGCCCTTCGAGGGCGAGGAGCAGCGTGGCCTCAAGGCCCGGATCGAGCTGCCCGGCAGCGGCCCGCCGCTGGCCGGGCTGGCGCAGGGCTCGGAGTGGCCGACGCTCCACATCAGCCAGCTGATCGACGGCCAGGTGGTCGGCGGCAACGTGCTGCAGCCCGAGCTGCGCTACCCGCACCGGCTCTACCTGCCCAGCCTGGCTCGGGTGGCCGAGGCCCGGAGCGCCGCCCTGCGGCTGCCGCCCTGGCTGCGGGGCTGGCGGCTGCCGGCGCGCTAGCGCCGGCTCGACTCGGGCGGGCGGCACACCGGCCGGGCAAGGCAGCGCGCCAGGGCGCCGTCCGTCCCCGCGGACGGCGCCCCGCGATGCGAAACGTCGGCTGCCGGGGACGACCGGTCGCGCGACCGGCTCCGCCGGTTGGCGCCGGGCCGGCCGAGGGCCGGCCGGCTTGACCCTGGCCGGCCGGCTGCCGATCGGCCTGCTGCTGGCGGGCTTCGTGCTGGCGGGCGGTGTCCTGGCCGACGAGAACCACTGGCAGCTGCTGCGGCCCGGCGGTCGGGCTCCGCAGGCCCTGCAATGGGCGGCGCACACCTGGGACCCGGGCCGCAACATGCTGCTGGTCTTCGGCGGCACCGACCAGGTCGACGAGAAGAACGAGCTCTGGCGGCTGGACCTGGCCGCCGAGACCTGGGACCTGCTGCGGCCGCGCGGGACCCAGCCCGGGAGCCGACGCGAGGCTGCGATGGCCTTCGACCCGGTCGGCGACCGCGCCCTGGTCTTCGGCGGCTACGCCTTCGACACCGCCCGTTCCCGCCCGATCTACTACGACGACAGCTGGCTGCTCGAGCTAGGCGGCGCCGACGGCCCCGAATGGGTCAAGCTGCCCTTCGGCGCCGTCAAGCCCGCGGCTCGCCGCGGCGCCAGCCTGGTCCACCAGCCCGGCGCGGCGGGCGGCCCCGGACGGATGCTGCTCTTCGGCGGCTGGGATCACGTCAGCCGCCTGGGCTTCGCCGACGTCTGGGCCTTCGATCTGCAGCCGGGTCGCGAGGCCTGGACCGAGCTCGGGGCCGCCTGCGCGCCCGGGCCCACGGCGCGCGATGGGCATTCGGCGATCTACGAGCCGCGCGACCAACGGATGATCGTCTTCGGTGGCTGGGACCGCGTGCGAAGCAGCTGGCGCACCCTGGACGATCTCTGGGCCTTCGACCTGTCGGGCCGCGGCGACTGCTGGCGGCGGATCGAGCCGCCGAGCCCCGTCCCACCGGCCCTGGCCTGGCATTCGGCGGTCTACGACGCCTGCCCGGCCAGCCCGCGCATGCTGGTCTTCGGCGGCCTGACGGGCAGCGGCAGCGCCAGCGGCGGCTACCGCGTCAGCGACACCAGCGCGAGCTGGTCCCTGGCGCTGGCCCTGCCCGGCATGGAGGCCTGGACCCAGCTGGATCCGAACGGGGCGCGCCCGCGACCGCGCGATGCGCACGCCGCCGCGCTCGACCCGTCCGGTCGGCGCAAGGTGATCTTCGGCGGCTGGGAGAACGAGGGCGAGCTGCTGCGCGATGTCTGGGCGCTCGAGCTGGCGCCCTGCGCGGCGCCGACCGCGGAAGCGACGCCCAGCCCGAGCCCGACCGCCAGCAGCGAGCCGACGCCGAGCTCCCAGCCGCCCGCGACCCCCAGCCCGAGCGCGAGCCCATCGCCGACCGCTTCGGATACGCCGGCCGGTCCACCGAGCGTCACGCCGGATCGCGTCGGGACCTCCGTCGCGGCGACCCTGACCGCCGCGGCCCCGACCCGGCCGGCCAGCGCGACCCCGGACGCGGTCGGCACCAGCGTCGCGGCGACCCTGACCGCCGCCGCGCCGACGCCGCGGCCCAGCCCGACGCCCGACCTGGTCGGCACGGCCGTGGCGGCCACGCTGACGGCGGTCGCCCAGCCTGCACCGGCGCTCTGGCTGCCCTGGCTGGGCCGTGCGGCGCTCGGGACGGCGGCTCAGGCCTCGACGCGGAAGTTGCGCATCATGCCCCCGTCTTCGTGCTCGAGCAGATGGCAGTGGTGCAGGTAGAGACCGGTGAAGCCCTCGAAGCGGGCCCGGATCCGCACCCGCTCGCCCGGCATGACCAGCACCGTGTCGCGCCAGCCCTCGTCGACGAAGCCGTCGCGGACCGTGGCGTAGGCAGCCGCGAAGCGCGGGTCGGGGTCACGCCCGACGACGCGGAACTGGACCAGGTGCAGGTGCATCGCGTGCGGCATCTGCATCATGCCGCCCATGCCCATGCCGCCGCTGCCGTTGACCCATTCCCAGACCTCCTCGGCGCCCAGCGCGACCCGCTCGTCGGCCGCCACGGCCTCCATCTCGAAGCTGCGCCCGTCGAGGGTCCAGCGACCCTGCTGCATGAGCAGGCGGAAGCTCCGGTCGGCCGGACCGTCCTGCGTGGGCAGGCTGGGGCGGCCTCCCTTGCTGCGGACCGTCGGCCGGTCCGTCGCCGGCGGCAGCGGCTGCAGGCCCGGGCTGGCCGCGGCCCAGCCGCCACGGCTCCCAGCGCCCCGTAGCAGGGACGGCAGGAAGAGGGTCGCGGCCGCCGTCGGCTCGGCCGCGCGAAAGCGCGCCACCGGGAAGCGGGCGGCAAGCGGCAAGCGGGTGGCCAGCGCCATCATGCCGCCCGCGCCGTCCTCGAAGCCCAGATGCTCCAGGCGTAGCTCGCCGTCCTCGGCGAGCGGGCCGAAGTCGGCCAGCAGGGTCAGGCGCTGGCCGGGCGCCAGCATGGCGTAGGGCTTGTCCAGGGCCGGCTCCAGCGCGCCGCCGTCGGTCCCCAATACCCGCACCGGTCGGCCGTCGGACCAGCCCAGCTTGAAGCTGCGGTGGGTGGCGCCGTTGAGCAGGCGCAGCCGCAGCGGCTCGGCCGGAACCCGCAGCTCGGGCGCGGGGCGGCCGTTGACGAAGACCTCGTCGCCCAAGAAGCCCATCGGCGTCGGATCGTAGACCAGGGCGCCGGCCGCATCGAAGCGCCGGTCCTGCAGCACCAGCGCCAGCTCCCGCGGCGTCGCTTCGGCCGGCTGCGACTCGGCCGGGTCGATCAGGAGCAGGCCGGCCAGGCCGTGGTAGACCTGCCAGGCCGTCCGACCGTGCGGATGGGGGTGAAACCAGTAGGTGGCCGGCTGGTTGCGCAGCGCGAAGTCGTAGACCCGCCCGGCGCCGGGCTCGACGGCGTGCCGCGGATGGCCGTCCATGTCGTCCGGCATCTCCAGTCCGTGCCAATGGACGGTCGTCGGCTCCGCCAGCGCGTTCCTGAAGTGGATGCGCAGACGCTGGCCGCGCCGTGCGCGCAGGACGGGACCCGGAAAGGGCGGCCCGGGATCCCAGACGGCAGCCGGATCGCCGGCGATCACGCGGGCGCGGTAGCGCAGCATCGTCTCGACGCAGTCGGGTCGGAGCGCGATCGGCTCCAAGCCGGCCTCCAGGGCCAGCTCGAGATCCGGCCCGGTCTGGGCGAGGGCGGCCGGGACGGCCGGCACGCCGCGCTCGGGGCCGAAGGCTGCTCGGCCGCAGGCCAGCGCGCCGGCGCCCAGGCCGGCCAGCTTGAGGAATCGCCGGCGTTCGGGCTGCATGATCGGGTCTCCTTCGCGGCCTCGCGGCCGCTCGCGCTGCGACGGCCGAGCGGCGGCCAGACTCGCCCGTATGGTAGCGTCGCGCCCGGGCTTCCGACCATCCCAGCCGGCCGGTCACCGCGCGCTGCGCCGGCCGGGACTATAATCGACGTGCCTGCTGCCTGCGGGCCTCGTGCCAGCCGGGCGCGGAATCGACGGAGGCCAGACCATGAGCCAGCCCGAACCCAGCATCTACCGGCTGAAGATTCGCCTCCTGCAGATCGAGCCGCCGATCTGGCGGCGCCTCGAGGTCTCCGGCGGGGTCGACCTCGAGCAGCTGGGCTCGATCATTCAGACCGCCATGGGATGGAGCGGAGAGCACCTCGGTGCCTTCAGCATCGGCGGCATCGAGTTCACCGACCCCGAGACGGTGGCCGAGCTTCGGGAGGACGAGATCGAGGCCGAGGTGGCCGAGGACTTCCGCCTGGACGCCGTGCTGGGCCGCGCCGGCCAGCGCTTCCAGTACGACTACGACTTCGCCGACGAGTGGGAGCACCGCATCGAGATCGAGGCCATCGAGCCGGCCGAGCCGGGCCAGCGCTATCCGCGCTGCCTGGCCGGCGAGCGCGCCTGTCCGCCCGAGGACATCGGCGGTCCGGAGGGCTACGAGGCCTTCCTGGAGGCCTGGCGCGACCCCGGGCAGCCCGATCACCGCGACGCCCGGGCCTACGTCGCCGCCGACTACGATCCGGACCGCTTCGACCTGGCGGCCGCGGTGCAGGCCCTGGCGGCGCTGGGCTGAGCGAATCTGCGCCGCGACGCTAAGTCCAGCCTGCCTCGGGTGTCCTGTAAGGCGAGACGGAGCGCCCCGCTCCGCGAGCATCCACGAGGAGACCCTTCCATGACGCAGATTGCCCGTCACGTCACCCGAATCCTGGCCCTGGCGCTCTTGGCGGCCGCCTTCGGCTTCGCGCTGGGCCTGGGCTCGGCGCAGGCGGCGCCGCTCGGCCAGACCGAGCCCCGACCGGCTCCGGCCCAGCCCGCCGACTGCAAGGATGCCTGCCAGAAGCGCGCCGAAGCCTGGCTGGCCCGCTGCAAGGCCGGCAGCGGCGAGAACTGCGAGTCGGAAGCGCGCCAGATGCTGGCCCGGTGCCTGGCGTCCTGCCAGCCTTCGATCGCGCCACAGCCCGACGACTGCTCGACGGCTTGCGCCAGCCGTGTCCGAGCCTGGTACGCCAGCTGTGTCGAGCGAGGCGGCGAGGATTGCGGCGCGCAGGCGCGCGAGCTCCTGGCCAAATGCACCGCCTCCTGCGCGCCGAGCCGGCCGGTCGACTGCCAGCGCACCTGCCGCGAGCGGGCGGTGGCCTTCCTGACCCGCTGTCAGGCCGCCGGCGGCGAAGGCTGCGCCGCACAGGCGCGCGCGCTGTACCAGCGCTGCCAGGCGAGCTGTGGGCGCGGTTCGGTCTCGCCCATCGCGCCGAGCCCGCGCCGGCCCTGATCGCGGCGTCGGTCCCAACCGGCCGGCTTCGACTCGGGCCGCATCGAAGCCGGCCGTCCAGCGTCCGACGGCCGACGCACGAGCGAGAGACAAGGGGTGCGGGTGCAGCGCAGCATCGAGGCGGCCGTCACGCAGCGCCGGGGGATCTCGGAGGTCGCCGCGAGCGAGCCCGCCCTCGTCGCGCGCGCAGCCCAGGGGGATCGCGCCGCATTCGGCGAGCTCTATCAGGCCTATCTCGACCGCGTGTACGGCCACGTCTGCTTTCGCTTGCATGACGCGGAGACGGCCGCCGACCTCACGCAGGAGGTCTTCATTGAAGGCCTTTCGCAAGCTCGACACCTTGAAACAGACCGACCGATTCGCGGCCTGGTTGTTCCAGATCGCCCACAACGCGGTCATCAACCACCAGCGCCGGCGCTGGGATCGGCCGACCGAGGCGGCCCTGCTCGACCGCCTGCCCGCGGGCGACCCGATGCCCGAGGAGGCCGTCGGCCAGGAGCTCGACCTGGACCGGGTGCTCGAGGCCGCGGCGGGTCTGACCGACCTGCAGCGCCAGGTCCTGGCGCTGCGCTTCGTCTCGGGGCTGAGCGTGGCCGAGACGGCGTCGATCATGGATCGCCGTCCGAACGCCATCCACAACCTGCAACACAACGCGCTGGCGGCCCTGCGGCGCCAGCTCAGCCGAGCGGAGGCAGCCCGATGACGGATCGAGCGGGCGTGGACCCGACGGCGGCCTTGCGCGACCTGCTCGAGCGGATCGAGGCCGGCCAGCCTCTGGATGCGGCGCTGGATGCCCGGCCGGAGCATGCCGAAGCCCTGCGGCCGCTGCTCGAGGTGGCGCAGGCCCTGCGGCGCTTGCCACGCGGCGCGGCGCCGGTCGACCTGGCGGCGCGCATCGACCGCGCCCTGGCCGCCGATGGCCTCCAGGCGCCCGCATCGCGGGCGGCAGCGGCGGCGGATCTGGCCGATACGAGGCCGGCGAGGCTCGGGCGCCGGGTCCGGATTCCGTGGGTCTCGCGCCGCGACCGGGGCTCCACCGTTCCGCGGCCGGCGCTGCGGGTCGCCTCGGCGCTGCTGGCCTGCGCCCTGCTGCTGGCCGGTGCCGTTCGCGCTTCGGCCGACAGCCTGCCTGGCGCGGCGCTCTATCCGCTCAAGCGCGGCATCGAGCGGGCGCAGCTGATCCTGCTGCCCGCCGCGCGCGAGCCGGAGCTGGCCCTGCGCCTGGCCGAGCGCCGGCTCGAGGAGGCGGCCGCGCTGGCGCGATCGGGCCGATCGCCGCGGGCGGCGCTGGCCGGCTTGACGGAGCTGGCACCCTGGCTGGCGGCGCTGCCGGCGCCGACCCGTCAGGCGCTCGAATCGGCCCGCGCCGCCTGGCCCGGCCTCGCTCCGGACTCGGTCCTCGGCCCGGAAGTCGCCGGGACGCCGGGGGTCTCGGGGCAGGGCGTGCCACGGCTCACGCCCGTCATGCGCCGCGGCCCGACGCCCGAGCTGCGCCTCGCCCGGGCCGAGGCGACCCGTGGGGGAGTCGGGACGGCCGCCGCGCAGGAGGCCGGGCGCCGGGTGCGGGCGGTCGCGCCAGGCCGGGCGGCGCCGACCCTCGCGTCGGCGCCGGAGTCGACCTCCGATCCCGGGCCGGGTCTTGGCTCCGGGGCGGAACCCGAGGAGCCCGAGGTCGCGGCGCCGACCGACCCAGGGCCGCCCAGCGCCACCCCGGAGCCGGAGCCGTCTCCGCCGAGCCCGACCTTGCCGCCGGCCACCGCGACCGAGCTCGCGCCACCGGTGACCTGGAATCGGGTCGAAGGCACGGTGGCCAGCCAGACGGGGGGCGTCGTGGCCGGCGCGCAGATCGGCTTCGTCGACGCCCTGAGCGGGCGTCGGGTGGCCCAGGCCGAGGCCGGCGCGGACGGCGGATACCAGCTGCGCCTGCAGCGCGGCCGCTACCTGGCGGTGGCCCTGGCCGATGGCTATCAGCCGCAATGGTACCGCGGCCAGGCATCCCGCGAAGCGGCCAACCCGGTCGACCTGCCCGGCGATGGACTGCCGATCCGGATCGCCTTCCGGCTGGCGCCGATCGCGCCGCCGACCCCGGCCGCGACCCAACCCGCGCGCGGTCCGTTGCCCGGCTCGAGCCCGGCGCCGCGGCCGACGCGAAGGCCGACGCCGTCGGCGACCGAGCTTCCGCCTTCGCCCCTGCCAGCCGCGATGCGCTAAGATCGGCGCCCGGCGCGGAAGCCGCCGCGCCCGCCGCGAGCCGGAGCCTGGATTGAGCCCCATCGAGCTGCCCACCTGGTCGGCTACCCGCTATGTCGTCCCGCTGCGCGAGGGCGGCTCGCTGCCGGCCGTGGTCGAGGCCGAGGCCGGTGGCCTCTTCGTGCTGAAGTTCCGCGGCGCCGGCCAAGGCCCACGCGCCTTGGTGGCCGAGCTGATCGAGGGCCTGCTCGGCCGCGCCTTGGGCCTGCCGGTGCCCGAGCTGGCCCTGATCCAGCTCGACCGCGCCTTCGAGCGCTTCGAGCGCGACCAGGAGATCCAGGACCTGTTGCGCGCCAGCCAGGGCCTCAACGTGGGCCTGCGCTACCTCGACGGGGCCTTCAACTACGATCCGCTGTCGGGCGCCGACCGGATCTCGCCCGAGCTGGCGGCCGAGGTGGTCTGGCTCGATGCCCTGTGCAGCAACATCGACCGCACGCCACGCAACCCGAACATCCTGATCTGGCAGGGCGCGCCCTGGCTGATCGACCACGGCGCGGCGCTCTACTTCCACCACCGCTGGGCCGCCGTCGACCGCGAGTCGGCCCGCCGGCCCTTCGCGGGCATCGGCGAGCACGTCCTCCTGCCGCTGGCTGGCGACCTGCGCGCGGCCGACGCGCGCCTGACGCCCCGCCTGAGCGAGGCGCTCCTGCGCGCCATCCTCGAATCGGTTCCCGAGGCGCTGCTCGAGCCGGACGCGGCCGGCTCGGCGGCCCACTTCGACTCGGCCGAGGCCAACCGCGAGGCCTACCTGCGCTACTTCCTGGACCGCCTCGAGGCGCCGCGCGCCTTCCTCGAGACAGCCGTGGCGCAGCAGGCCGAGCGCGCCGCGCGGACCGAGCGCCCGCTGTCCTACCGCCGCTGAGCCCCGGCTCGGCTCCCGCGAGCCGGCCGGCGGCGGCCCGAGACGAGGCCATCGACGATGCGACCCGACCGCCGAGGAAGCGACCCACGATGAGCGAGGCCCCAGCGGCCTGGATCGGCTACGACTACGCCCTGTTGCGCCTGGTGCCCCACGTGCACCTCGGCGACTTCATGACGGTGGGCGTCGTGCTCCAGGCGCGCTCGGCAGATTACCTCGACCTGCGCCTGCGCCTCGAGCCCGAGGCCTGGGCCGAGCGCTTCCCGGAGCTGGACCTCGAGATGGCCCTGCGTGGCCTGGAGGCCTACGCGCGAGTCTGCGCCGGCGGCCCGGAGGGCGGCCCGATCGGCCTGCTGCCGCCCTCCGAGCGCTTCCACTGGCTGACCGCGCCCCGCTCGGCCGTGATCCAGAGTTCGGCCGTCCATGGCGGCCGCACCCGCGATCCGGCGGCGACCCTGGAGCGGATCTTCGCGGCCTGCGTGCCGGACCGGCCGGGCGTCGCCCCGGCCTGAAGGCGCGCTGGGCGGCGCTCAGTCCGCGGCGGCGGGAGACTCGGCGATGCGCTCGGCGCGGCGTCGGCGCGGGATGAGCATCGGTACGCGGCGGCGGTAGTCGGTGTACTCGGGATGCGCCGAGGCCAGGTCCCGCTCTTCGAGCTGGATGGCCACGAGGATGTATGCGCTCGCGCCCAGGGCGAAGATCAGGTGGATCAGGCTCATGGTCGGTGCCGACCAGAGCAGGATCAGCATGCCCAGGTAGAGCGGGTGGCGCAGGTAGCGGTAGAGCAGCGGCATGTCGAACTCCAGCGCGGTGTAGGACCGGCCGCGCAGCTGCAGCCAGACCTGGCGCAGGCCGAAGAGGTCGAAGTGGTTGAGCAGGAAGGTCGAGCCGACCAGGATGCCCCAGCCCAGCCCGTACAGGCCCCAGATCAGCGCCCGCAGCGCGGGGGTCTCGACCGACCAGACGCTGCCGCCGATGGGCTGCCAGAAGACGAAGAAGCCGATCAGGGCCAGCCCCGAGAAGAGCACGAACGTGCTGCGCTCGGCGACCGCGGGCACGATGCGGGTCCAGCGGCGCTTGAAGGCCGGTCGGGCCATGCCGCTGTGCTGGACGGCGAAGAGCGTCAGCAGGCCCAGGTCGATGGCCAGCGCCTGGCCCCAGGGCAGGCTCGGCGCGCCGTCCAGCGGCCGCGGCACGCCGACGCCGGCGATCCAGCCGGCCAGGTAGAGCAGCGAGGCCATGCCGATGGCGTAAGCCAGAAGGCCGTAGGCGAAGATGAGGATGCGTCGCATGTCGGTTGCTCCCGTCGTTAGGGGTTCGGAGTGGACGGGGACAGCATCGCCGATCGCGGCGCGCGGCTCCAGGCCCGAGCGACCCTGGAGTGACAGCGGGACGACCGCGGATCGCGGTGCGCGTCTCGGCTGCTTGCCGGCATCCCGGCGCTTGTCGGTTCGTGCGCCGGCGCCTAGCGTTGATGGCCCTCCGGCATGCCGGGCCGACCGATGGGCTGGGAGATCGCGCCGTGGCTTCCGACATCCTGTTCCTGCTGGTCGTGATGGTCTCGGCGGCGACCTTGCTGGGGCTGGTCGCCGCCGCCCTGGGCGGGCGCTGGCGCTTCGCCCGCCGGCTGCTGCGAGGCTACGCCCTCGTCGCCTTCACCTACCTCGGCGCGCTGGTCCTGTTCTCGCTCACGGCGCCGCAGCGTGTGCTCCCTCTCGGCGAGGATCGCTGCTTCGACGACTGGTGCATCGCGGCCACCGGCTACAGCGTTCTGCCCGAGCTGGGGCCGAGCACGCGGCGCCTTCGGGCGCAGGGGCGCTTCTACGCGGTCGAGATCCGGCTCTCGAACCAGGCCCGCGGCCGGAGCCAGCGGGCCAGCAGCGTCGCGCTGTGGCTGCTGGACGATCGGGGTCGGCGCTACCCGGTCTCTCGGTCGGGCCAGGCGGCCTGGGAGGCCGAGCATGGCCCGACCGCGGCGCTGACCTCGACCCTGGCGCTGGGTGAGCGCCTCGGCACGCTGCGGGTCTTCGAGGTGCCCTTGGACGCGCGCTCCCTCGGCCTCGTGGTCGAGCATCCGGCCGGCTTCTCGCCCGGCCGGCTGATCCTCTTCGACGAGCAGAGCTGGCTCCACCCGCCGACGGTCTTTCGCCTGGCGCCCTAACCCGAAAGCGCCAGCCGCATCCCGACGTCGTCGACGCGGAAGCGTGTGCCCTGGGGGTTGCGGTTGACCGCGAAGGTGCCCGCCGGCGAGCCGTTCCAGGCGCCGCCGCGGGCCACGCGGAAGGTCTCGGGCGGCAGGGATGGATCCTCGCGGCCATCCCGGGCCACGTAGGGGTAGGCGAAGCCCGGCGCGCCCTGCGCCACGGAGCCCCAGGCCGAGGCGGTCCAGTCCCAGGTGTTGCCGGCGAGGTCGCTGACGCCCTCCGGCGTGTCGCCGGCCGGGAAGACGCCGACCGGCGAGGGGCCGAAGAGGTGGGCGTCGACCGTGTTGCCGGCCAGCGGCTGGTAGGCGTCCCCGTAAGGCAGCCGGCGGCCCGCGAGCCCGCGCGCCGCGGCCTCCCATTCGACCTCGCTGGGCAGGCGAAAGTCCAGGCCGCTCTGCGCCGCCAGCCAGCAGCAGTAGGCCCGGGCCTCGTACCAGCAGATGCCGACCACCGGGTCGCCCGGCTGGTTGAGCCGGGCCTCGCGCCAGAAGCGGGGCTCGGTCAAGCGCCGGCCCGGCCAACGCTCGGCCAGAGCGGCCTCGAAGGCCGCGTCGTCCATGGCGCACCAACGTCGCCAGCGCTCGGCCGTCGCTTCGTCGAAGGTGCCGAGGCTCGAGAACTGCGCGATCCGTTCGGGCGAGGCCCGGAAGTGCTGGCGCCATTCGCGGTTGTTGCGGCGGGCGTCGTCGTCGCTGCCCGCGCCCCGTCGCCAGGCCTGCGCCGGCGCGCCCGGCCACCAACGCGGGTCCTCGTAGCCGCCGGCCTGGAGGAAGCAGGCCCATTCGGCGTTGGTGACCGCGAAGCGGCCGATGGCGAAGCCGGCGAGCGCGATCCGATGCGCCGGCTGGTGGCCGTCGAAGCGCTGGTCCTCCCAGCGCAGCGCGGCGTCGTCGCCGATGGGGTAGCGGCCGGCGGCGATCTCGACCAGCGGCGGCAGCAGGTAGGCGCCTTCGGGCCCCTGGCGCGCTTCGAAGCGCGGGTCGCCCAGCCGGCCCAGCACGCGGCCGGCGGCGATGCGCGCGCGCAGGTCGGCCTGCGGGTCGCGGCTGCGCGCGATCAGGTCGCGGCGCAGCCGCGCCAGGAGCGGGTCGGGGAGTCGCCCGGCCAGCTCGGGCTGGAGCGCGGCGCGTCCGGCCAGCACCAGGTTGGCGTCGGCCAGGCCCTGGACGAAAGCCTCCGAATCGGGCGCCATCACCGCCGCCATCAGACAGGCCTCCTCCCAGCCGCTGCCGGGCAGGGCGGGCAGCGGCTCGCCCGGACCCAAGGCGGCGATCACGCCGGGCAGGGCGGGCTCGAGCTCGGCGGCGCGCCAGCTGTCGCGGGTCAGCTCGGGTTGGGGCCGGCGGGCGAGCTCGCGGGCGGCGAAGTACTCCTGGATCAGCTGGTGGAAGAACATCAGCTCGTCGCGGTCGCGGTCCTCGTCCAGGATGGCCAGGGCCAGGCCGGCCGCCACGACCGCCTCGGCCTTCTCGGCCGCCTCGCCCGCGATCAGGTCGAGCGCCTCGTCGTAGGGCACGCGGATCGCGCGGCCGTCCTCGCCGCCGTAGCTGACCTGCATGGCGAAGGCCAGGCGCTCGAGCCCGCCGATCAGGGGCCCGCGCTCGGGCAGCTCCCAGGCATCGCGCCAACGCCGGGCGCTGACGATGCGGCGGACGTCCCGCTCCGACAGCGCCGCGCCCGGGCTCAGGGCCGGATGGTCGCGTTCGAGCTCGCGTCGCAGCGCGCGGCGGACGAAGCCGGTCAGCAGCGAGGCCGGGTCGCTCGGGCTGGCCACCCCGGCCCGTGCGGCGTCGATCAGGAGCCGCAGCAGATAGGGTCGACGCAAGAGGTCGCGCTGGGGCGAGTCGGCGATCTGGGCCCAGAGCTCGGCCGCGCTCGGCCCGGCGTAGGCTTCGACGAAGGCCTGCATCCGCGCGTCGTCCAGGGGCTCGACCCGGGCCTGCGGCACCCGCAGCTCGGGCGTCGAGAGGGGGGCGCTGTAGTCCAGGCTGCGGCAGCTGAAGACGGCTCGGTTGCCGCTGCCGTCCAGGCATTCCTGGATGAAGCGCTTCCAGGCCGCGACCTGCGCGCGGTGTTCGGCCAGGTCGCGATGCGGCATCTCGTTGAGCCCGTCGAGCAGCAGCAGCATCCTGCCCTCGGCCAGCAGGGTGTCGAGCGCCGGAAGCCGGGGATGGCGCTGGCGCCAGAGATCGCCCAGCCAGCGGCGTGGCGGAATCGCCCCCTCGCCCGGCTCGGGCGCGTAGCCCGAGAGCGGGGCGAGCAGCGTGATCGGCGCCTCGTCGCCCCGCAGGCCGGCCTGGCAGCAGTCCAGCTCGAGCCGGCGCAGGAGCGAGCTCTTGCCGGCGCCGGGCGCGCCCAGCAGCACCAGCGCCGGCGCATCGATCGACGCCAGCAGCGCGGCCAGGCTGGCGTAGCGCTCGCGCGCGACCTGCCAGCGGCCGGCCGGCGCCGACTCGCCCTGGTCGACCAGCAGCCCCAGCTCGACGAAGCGCGCGTCCACCCGGTAGCGCGGCGCCGACCAGGCGGCGATGCGCGATCGGCGCTGGTCCTCGAGCGCCTCGGCGCGCAGCCCTGCCGCCTGCGCCGCCGTATCCGACGCGCCGGCTGGTCGGGCCGAGCGCGGGGCGCCGCTCGCGCCCGCCGGCAGGTCGGTCGCGTCGGCCGGCGGGTCGGTCGCGTCGGCCCCTGCGGGGTCGCGCATCGCGACCGCATCGCGCGCCTCGGGCGGCCCGGCCGACGTCGCCGCGCGCGGCGCCTGGCCCTCGGCGGCGGCCAGCTCGCGCAACGCCGCCAGCTCCTGCTCGCGCAGCCGGTCGGTCAAGAGCGCGTAGCCGCGACCCAGGCGGCGGATGACGGTGCGCGTCGTCACGCCCAGCCGATCGGCCAGCTCGGCGTTGGCGACCCGCGCCTCGGCCACGTGGCGCAGGCAGAGCACGCTCCAGGCCTCGCGGTCGACCGCGTCGGCGCGGAAGTCGGCCACCATCTCGGCCAGGAAGGCCTCGGGGGTCAGGGCATCGCGGGCGAGGGTCTCGAGCCCGCGCGACCGGGCCAAGGCCGTCACGCTCAGGGTGTGGACGATCCGATGCAGGAGCCAGGCGCGCAGCTCGGGCGTGTCATCCAGGCCTTCGGCGGCCAACGCGGCATCGACCTGGGCCAGGTGGATCAGCGGTGAACCGGCCAAGGGCTTGGCAAAGCGCAGGGCTCGCAGCGCTTCGCGGGTGTTGGCTTCGGTGAGCTGGGCCAGGCTGCCGGCCTTGCTGTCGTGCACGCCCATGTCTCCGCGGGGCTCGAGCGGACTCCGATCGCGACAGGCGCTGCCGCGCCTCCATTGTGCCCGATTCCTGGTCGGGCGCAACGGGTGTCGACCGATCCATCCGGGCGGCTGCCATCCCGGCCTTCGATCGCGACCGGCGAATCGGCGGCGGAAGCCGCGCTTGGACGGCCGCGCTTGCCCGGCAGCGCTGGCGCGCCCGTCGGCCCGCCGCTACAATACCCGACCCTATGTCAGAAACGCGCCAGGCCGGCCAGACCGGCCCCCGTCGCTGCGTCGTCACCGGCGCCGCCGGCTTCATCGGCAGCCACCTGGCCGAGGCCCTGCTGGCCGCCGGCCACCGGGTCGTCGGCATCGACTGCTTCACCGACTACTACGACCCGGCCGTCAAGCGGCGCAACGTCGAGCCCGCGCTGGCCTCGGCATGCTTCAGCCTGGCCGAGGTCGACCTGCGCCGCGACGACCTGGCCCCGCTGGTCGAGGGCGCCGACGTGGTCTTCCACCTGGCGGCCATGCCCGGCCTGCTGCGCTCCTGGACCGACTTCGACGGCTACATGACCTGCAACGTGCAGGGCACCCAGCGCCTGCTGGAGGCCCTGCGCCAGGCCGGCTCGCCGCATCTGGTCCATGTCTCGACCTCCTCGGTCTACGGCCGCGACTCCTCGGGCGACGAGGATCGCATGCCCGCACCCATCTCGCCCTACGGCGTGACCAAGCTGGCGGCCGAGAAGCTGGTCCTGGCCTACGCCGACATCTTCGACCAGCCGGTGACGGTGCTGCGCTACTTCTCGATCTTCGGTCCCCGGCAGCGGCCCGACATGGGCTATCACATCTTCATCGAGCGCATCCTGGACGGGCTGCCGATCACCGTCTTCGGCGACGGCAGCCAGACGCGCGGCAACACCTTCGTCGACGACTGCGTGGCCGCGACCCTGGCCGCCATGGAGGCCGGACCGAGCGGCCAGGTCTTCAACGTCGGCGGCGGCGAGGTGGTGTCGGTGATCGACGTGCTGCGCCTGATCGAGGCCATCACCGAGCGCAAGGCCCGCATCGAGCACGGCCCGGCCCGGCCGGGCGAGCAGCAGCGCGCCCTGGCCGACACCCGCAAGGCCCGCGCGGCCTTCGGATGGTCGCCGCGCACGGGCATCGAGGCCGGCCTGCGGGCCCAGGTCGCCTGGCACCTGGCCTTGCGCGGCGAGGCCCCGCGCGGCTAGGTCGGTTCCGCGCCGGCCCGGTCGGGGCGAGCGCGCCGGCCGATACCACGAGGGAGACGAGACCGATGACCCAAGGCCCCATCACGAGCCCGCCGCCGGTCCGGCACGCAGCGGCGCCGGATCTCTCGGTGGTCATCCCGCTCTACAACGAGGTCGAGACGGTGCCCGAGCTGGCGCGGCGTCTGAGCGAAGCGCTCGAGCGCCTGGGCCGCAGCTGGGAGGTGGTCGTCGTCGACGACGGCTCGAGCGACGGATCCTTCGAGGCCCTGGCGGCGGTGCATCGTGCCGATCCACGCTTCCGCATCATCCAGCTGCGGCGCAACTTCGGCCAGACCCCCGCCTTCGCGGCCGGCTTCGACGCCGCGCGCGGCGCGGTGGTGGTGACCATGGACGCCGACCTGCAGAACGATCCGGACGACATCGGCAAGCTGCTCGACGAGATGGATGCCGGCGGCTACGACATCGTCAGCGGCTGGCGTCAGGACCGCAAGGAGCCGCTTCTCCTGCGGCGGATCCCCTCCTTCTTCGGCAACCGCGTCATGCGCGGCCTGACCGGCGTCAACCTGCGCGACACCGGCTGCTCGCTCAAGGCCTATCGCGGCGAGGTGATCAAGAACACGCGGCTCTACGGCAACTTCCACCGCTTCATCCCGGCCGTCGCTAGCTGGTACGGCGTGCGGGTGAGCGAGGTGCCGGTGCGCGACAACCAGCGTGCCCACGGCAGCTCCAAGTACGGCCGCGGGCTGGCGCGGGCACCGCGGGTCCTGCTCGACCTGCTGACCTTGCACTTCCTCCTGAACTACGCCACCCGGCCGATCCACATCTTCGGCGGCATGGGCATCGCCAGCTTCGGGCTGGGCTTCCTGATCTCGGCCTACCTGAGCTGGGTCAAGCTCTTCGGACACGAGAACATCGGCAACCGCCCGCTCCTGATGCTGGCGGTGCTGCTCATCATCATCGGCGTCCAGTTCGTTTCGATGGGCTTCCTGGGCGAGCTGATGGTCCGGACCTACTACGAGTCGCAGAACAAGCCGATCTACGCCGTGCGCGAGATGCTCGACGGGCCGGCCGCCTGAGGCCGAGCCCGAACCGTCGCAACCGAGGAGGAAGGCCATGCCCGCCCTGCGGCGCGCCCTGTTGCCCATCGTGCTGATCGTCGGCCTGGCGCCGACCGTGGTTCCCGCGGCGGCGCCCGAGCCCGCGACCCTCGAGATCCCGGGCGGCGCGCTGTCGGCCGCCGGACCCGCGGCGCCCGCGCAGGTCGCGCCGGACTGGGAGCACAGCCTCCTGCCGGGCGGTGCCGTCCACGCGATCGAGGCCATGAACCTGCCGGCCGAACAGCAGCCCGATCCACAGCTGCGTGCCATCCACGTCGCACCGGGCGCGCCGGCGGTCGACCTGCTGGTCGATGGCCGGGTGCAGGTCTCGGGTCTGGCCTACGGCAAGCCGGCGGGCTATGCCGACAGCCGCGAGGGCAGCCGGCGCATCCAGGCCGTTCCGGCCGGCGCCAGCGGCCCGATCCTGGCCGAGACGCGGCTGCGCCTCGACAAGGGGGGGCACTACAGCGCCCTGGTGCGGCCGGTCGCCGGTGCGCCGGGTGCCATCGGCCTGGATGCCTTCGCCGATGGCCAGGCGCGACCGGGACCGGGCACGGCCCGGCTGCGGGTGATCAATGCCAGCGACCTGGCTTCGGTCGAGCTGGATCTGGCCGGCGGCGAGACGCGCTACCGACGGGTGCTGCCCGGTCGGATCGACGGCTACCAGACGCTGGACGCCGGCGGCGTCGAGGCCCGGTTGCGCGCGAGCGGCAGCCCGACGGTGCTGACCCAGCTGCGGCTCGAGCTGGCCGAGCATGGGGTCTACAGCCTGTACGTCACCGGCGCCGGTGGTGCCACGCCGGTCTTGGGCCTGCTCGCGGAGCCGGCCAGCGAGCCGGCCCAGGTGCTGCTGGCCGCCGGCCTGACCGCGCATCGCTCGGCCCGCGGCCTGGCCTGGGAGCGCCAGACCGACGACCCGATCGACACGCGCTATGCGGTCTCGAACCTGGCGGGCGTCGTCTTTGCCCGCGATGCGACGGGCCAGGCCTGGCGCAGCCTCGACTTCGGTCGGCGCTGGTCGCGTGCCGCGGTTCCGGGCGAGGGCGATGGCCGCGTGCTGGCCATCGCGCCCAACTACGACCGCAACAGCCTGGCGCTGGCCATCGTCCAGACGGAGTGGCGCCTGTTCCGCTACGAGCAAGGGCTGCGCGACTGGGTCGACGTGGTCCTCAAACCCGGCGAGGTCCATGCGGTCGGCGCCGCTGCCTTCTCGCCGGTCTACGAGCGCGACGAGTTCGTGATCGTCGGCGCCGAGGACGGCATCTACCGCACCTCCGACGGCGGTCAGCGCTGGGAGCGGGTGGCCGTTCCGGCCGAGGGGGCGCCAGTCTTCGGCCCCGAGGGCGGCGCGCCCGAGTTCCAGGGCATGGCCCTGCCCGCCGATTTCGGCGACGACCTGAGCATCCGCTACGACCTGGACGATCGCAGCGTGATGGCCTGGAATGCCAGCGGCCTCTACCGCTCGGACGACGCCGGCGACAGCTGGCGCAAGCTGCCCTTGGCCGCGACGCGAATCCGCGATCTGAGCTTCTCGAACGGCTGGCCGGCCGATCCGGTCCTGGCCGTGGCACTGGCCGATCCCGGCCATGTGGGCGCCGTCTCCGAGGACGGCGGACAGAGCTGGCGCTTCGTCGACGCGCCGGCCGGCTCGCCGCTGACCGGCACCTCGGTGGCCCTGGCGCGCGACTTCGGCGTGCCCGGCTTCGACATCTGGTACGAGGACGACAACCGCTCGATCCTGCACCTGCCCTTCCTGATCCTGACCGGCCGTCCGGCCGAGACCCGACCCTACGCCGCCGTCCCGACCGATCGGGGCAGCCGCGAGATCTACCTGGCCACCGACGGCGCCGGCCTGTGGCGCTCCAAGGATGCCGGCCGGACCTGGCCCGAGGCCCTGCGCGAGGCCTCGAACGCCACGCTCTTCAGCGCCTCGCCCAGCAGCGTCCTGATCCTGCCCGGCAGCCAGGGCCGCCTGGCCCTGGCCGGGACCGAGGCCTCGGGCCTCTACCGCTCCGAGGACGGCGGGCGCAACTGGCGGCCGGCGCCGGGTCTGCCGCAGGGCGACGGTCAGCGGGTGAATGCGCTTCTGGCCTCGCCGGCCTATGCCAGCGACGGCACGCTCTTCGCGGCCGCCGAGAGCGGTCTCTGGATCAGCCGCGACCGCGGCGCCAGCTGGCAGCCCAGCGCCGCGACGGCGCCGGTGCGCAGCCTGGCGATCTCGCCGGCCTACGCCAGCGACCGCAGCCTGCTGGCCGACGGCCGCATCTCGCGCGACGGCGGCGCCAGCTGGGCCTGGCTGCCGGATGCCGAGGGCAAGGAATGGACCGCCGCCGCCTTCTCGCCCAAGTACGCCAGCGATCAGCGGCTCTGGATCGCGCGGCGGGTGGCCGCCGACGCGGTGGACGCCGACGCCTACTCGATCTGGGCCTCCAAGGACGGGGGCGCGAGCTTCGACGTGGTCGACGACAGCAGCTTGCGCCGGCGCACGGTGTTGGCGCTGCACGCGGTCGCGGTGGGCGCCGATCCGCTGCGCATCTTCGCCGGCACCGAGCGCGGCCTGGTGGTCTCGACCGACGACGGCGTGGAATGGGACTCGGTGACCGGCCTGCCCAGCCAGAGCTACGTGCAGCTGGTCAGCGTCTTGCGCAGCCAGCCCTTCACCACGGCCGTCATCGCGGCGCTGGGCGAGAAGACCGTGATCTGGTCGACCGATCGCGGCGCGCACTGGTCGGAGGGGCCGCGCGGCATCGAGCTGGGGGAGGGACTCAGCATCGGCGAGGACGGGCAGAGCCTGCTTCTGGCCCGTCAGCTGGGCATGTCGCGCTTCGGTGGCATCTCGGTCGGCGGGGAATGAGCGCCGCAGGGGGGAAGGTCGGGTGCGCGAGCCGATGAACCGGGCCGCCTGGCGGGCGCTCTGGCAGCGGCCGGGGGCCCGTCTGGCCCTCGACCTGCTGCTGGCACTGCTGGTCTTCGCGGCCGCCATCGGCCCGCGCCTGGAGATCGCGCGCGGCTACGACACGCCGCCTCAGAGCGAGGAGCGGCTCTACAACCGCTACGCCATCCCCTGGGCGCGCGGCGAGGGCGCCGAGCCGCGCGAGCTGGCCTTCCCCTGGCATCCGCTCGGCTCCTTCACCCACCGGCCGCCGGGCTACGTGCTGTTCCTGGGCTCGATCTACCGGCTGGCCGGCGAGGAGAACTTCGCGGCGGTGCGCGAGGTCCAGGCCTGGATGGACGCCAGCAGCATGGTCTTGATCCTCGTCGCCGGCTGCCTGGTCTTCGGCGGGCTCCTGGGCCGCGCCGTCGGCTTCAGCGCCGCCCTGCTGGTGGCGCGCTACGACTTCCTGAGCCTCTTCGTGGCGCGCCTGCTGTCCGAGACGCTCTACCTCTGGCTCAGCCTGCTCTTCGTGGTCCTGGCGCTGGCGGCGCTGCGCTGGCGGCGGCCGAGCCTGAGCCTGGCGGCCGCGGCGGCCCTCGGCCTGACCAACATCACACGGCCCTTCATGGTCTTCGTGCTGCCCGGCTACCTGCTCTGGCTGCTGCTGGCGCCGGCGCTGCCCGACAAGCGGCGGCACCTGGCCCTGGCCCTGGCCGGCATGCTGCTCACGGTCGGCCCGGTGACCCTGCGCAACTGGCAGTTCCATGGCCGCTTCATCCTGATCTCGACCAACGGCGGCTACACCTTCTACAAGAGCCTGACCGAGGTGCCGGACCTGAGCGCGCCGGAGGAGATTCCGAGCGAGGAATCGATCGACGCGCTGGGGCTGGGCGAGGTGGCCGAGCAGGCCGCCTTCCGCCGCGCGGCGCTGGACTACCTGCGCGCGCACCCGGCGGACGCGCCCAAGATCTACGCCCGCAAGCTGGGCATCCTCTGGGACGCCAAGGGCGGCCACCGGATCTCGCACGAGCTGATGCTCACGCCGGACGACGAATGGCTCTACCCCCTGGTGCTGGTCGGCGCCCTGCTCGGCCTGGCGCTGCGACCGCGGCTGGCCTGGCATCCGCGCCTCCTGCTGTCGGGCAGCATCGCCAGCCAATACCTGGTCAGCCTGATCGCCAACGCCGAGGTGCGCTACCGCGTTCCGATCGTGCCGCTGCTGGCGCTGCTGGCGGCCTGGCTCGTCTGGGGCCTGGTCGATTGGGTCTGGCGGCGACCGGGCGCCGATCGGGCGCCCGCCCGCCTGGCCGCGGCGCCCTCCGCGTGATCCAGCGGCTGCGCAGGCGCTGGCCGGACCTGTTGGCGCTCCTGCTCTTCCTGAGCATCGCCTGGCTCTACTACTGGCGGCTGGATGCCTGGCTGATCAACGACGACGAGGGCAGCTACCTGTACGCGGCCTGGCGCATCGGCCTGGGCGAGCTGCCCTACCGCGACTTCCTCACGCCCCAGCTGCCGGCCTTTCTGATGCCCGGCGGCTGGCTGATGGCCTGGCTCGGCCCCGCGCTCGGCCCGACCCGAGCCCTGGCCGCGGCCCTGACCCTGGCCGCCGGCTTGTTGACCTGGGCCAGCGCGCGCCGGCTCTTCGGCCCGCTGGTGGCCCTGCTGGCGGGCGCGGCCCTGCTCCTGCAGCCCGACGTCTTCCTGCAGGGCCGCAGCTTTCGTGCCGACCCCTTCATGCTGGCCTTCGCCGCGCTGGGCCTCTACCTCTTCGCCCGCGCCGCCTTCCCGCGGCCGGGCCAGATCGACCCGCCCGACCGGCGCTGGCTGGTCGCCGCCGGCCTGGCCTTCGGCCTGGCCACGCTGTCGAAGCTCTTCGGCCCCTTCGCCCTGGCCGGCTGCCTGGCCTGGCTCCTGGTCGACGGCTGGCGCCGGGGTCGGGCCTGGCGGGCGATCCTGCTCGACGGCCTGGCGGCCGGCCTGCCCTGCGTCCTGGTCGTGGGCGCCGGCCTGGGCCTCTTTGCCTACATCGCCGGGGCGGACCTGGTCTATGCCGCGGTCATCGGCCACCACACCCGGCAGGGCGCTGGCACCCCGGCCATCCAGGTCCTGTCCAGCGGCCTGGCCTTCTTCGGCGCCTTCCTGCGCCAGAACAACAACGCCCTCCTGGTCTGCGTCGCCCTCGCCGTGGCGGCGACCGCCTGGCCGGCCCGCGACCGCCGCGCCCTGCTCTTCGGCTGGCAGCTACCGACCGCCTTGATCTTCCTCTTGCTGTCGCGCGAGAAGTACCCGCGCCACCTGGTCTACCTGATGCCGGCCCTGGCCACCCTCTTCGCCCTGGGCCTGCAGGGCCTCCTGGATGGCGCGCGGGCGCTGCTGCTCGGCGCCCCCGATATCCGAAGCGCTCCGGCGCCCGGGGACGCCCAATCGGCCACGCGCCTTCGTCGGCAGCTGCCCGGCCTGATCGGCGCCCTGACGCTGGCGCTGGCGCTGGCCCTGCTCCTGCCCTGGCGGCTGCTGGACCGCGACCATGCCTTTCGCTGGGAGACCGGCACCGAGAAGCTGGCCGACGTCGTGCGCCTGCTGACCGGGCCCGAGGAGCTGCTCTTCTCGGACTACTCCGAGCTGAACTTCTATGCCCGCCGGCCGACCACCTATTCGGCCGCCTCGCTCTCGGCCGGCGCCGCCGGCAGCGGCCAGATCACCTGGGCGCGCATCGAGGCCGAGCTGGCCGGCCGTCTGCCGCCGCTGATCGTCCTCGACACCGATGCCGAGTACGCCCACCTCAGCTTCCTGACCGACCGACCGGCCTTCGACGCCTGGCTGGCCGAGCACTACGGCCCGCCGGCCGGCTTCATCCAACGCGACTACCAACGCTATCGTGTCTACGCGCCCCTGGATCGACCCTTGCCGACCCGCGCCCGCTTCGCCGGCGGTCCGAGCCTGCTGGCGGCGGCCAGCGAGTCGGGCCAGGCCGGCTCGGGCGATCGGCTCGAGCTGCGCACGGCCTGGCGCATGCCGGAGCCCGAGCCGGGCGCCGAGCCGGAGCCGATCGCCGACCTCGGCTTGACCCTGCGCCTGCTCGACGGCCGCGGCCGGGAGTGGGCCCAGGGCGACGCCGGCCTCCTGGCCTCCGACGGCGCCGACCGCCTGCGCGTCCGGCCGACCAGCCGCTGGCGCCCGGGCGAGATCAGCGCCCAACGCCTGGCCATCACCGTTCCGCTGGGCCTGCCGCCGGGCAGCTACGACCTGGTGCTGGGCCTGTATCGGCGGGGCGACGATGCCGGTGCTGCCGTGGCCGGTCTGGATGCCTTCGACGCCGGTGGGCAGCCCCTGGGCCAGAGCGTGCTGGTCGGCCAGGTCCGGATCGCGGCCTGGCCGGTCGAGGCCGATCGCGTCCCCGCCAGCCTGCTCGACCTCGACCTGCGCCAGCGGCCGGCCCTTCCGGCCGATGCGCCCCTGCGCCTGCTCGGGCGGGGGCCGCTGCCGACCGCCTCGGTCGAGGCCGGACGGGTCCTGCCGCTCGACCTCTGGTGGGCCGCGACGGGCCCGGCGCCCGACCGCGCCCTGCGCCTGACCCTCTCGGATGCCGCCAGCGGCGCCGTGGCCGCCGACTGGGTCGCCCAGCCCGGCGCGCCGGACGCCCTGGCCGCCGATTGGCCGGCCGGCCCGCTGGTCTTGCGGCAGCGGGTCGACCTGCCGCTCGAACCCGACGCCGTCGGCGGAAGCTATCGCCTCGGCGCCGTGCTGGTCGATGCGGCGGGGCGGTCCCTGCCCGGCGCCGAGCCGGTCGACCTGGGCCAGGTCGAGGTTCTGACCCGCGACCTCAGGGGCCACCGGTTCGGCGCCCCGAGCCCGGCTCCCGCCGAGGTTCGCTCGGCCCGCGTCGGCGACCTGGCCGAGCTGCTCGGCGTCGACCTCGAGCTCGCTCCCGATCTCGCGCTCGAGGTCGAGCTCAGCTGGCGCGCCATCAGCGCCTCGGCCATCCCCTATCGGGTGACGGTCCAGCTCCTATCGGACGCCGGGGCCAACCCCCGGGCCCTGGCCCAGCACGACGGCGACCCGGCCGGGGGCGCGCGCCCGACCACCGGCTGGATTCGCGGCGAGCTGATCCGCGACCCGCACCGCCTGGACCTGCCGGCCGACCTGGCGCCCGGCAGCTACCCGCTCGTGGCCGCCTTCTACCATCCCCTCACGGGCGCGCGCCTGCCGGTCAGCGGCCCCGACGCCTGGCCCGGCGACCTGCTCCACCTGGCCGACCTCGCGATTCCGGAGCGCTGACCCGGGCCTCGGCCAGCGGGCGAGGCTCAGCCCTCGTCCATCGACATGTGCCCGTGGCCCTCGAAGTCCGGCTCGGGCAGGTCGATCCGGGGCGCCTGGATCTCGCGCCAGCCCTCCGCGCCTTCGCGGATCTCGAGCACCCGATCCAAGGGCAGGCCCTCGAAGCGCTGATCGAGGCCGCTGGCCGGCCAGCGCAGCCGCAGCTCGACGATCGCCTCGGCGCGGCCCAGCCCGATCTCCTGCTGCAGGCTCGAGGCGCCGAAGCTGCCGCCCGAGGACACCGTCCGGTGGATCTCGCGCCGGCCCTCCGGCCCCTCGACCACCAGCGCGATGCGCGTGCCGATCGCCGAACGGTTGGCGGTCTCGCCGACGAGCCGCAGCGTGATCCAGCGTTGGCCCTGCCCCGGGTTCTCGAAGAGCGCGTTGTAGTACCAGTCGCCCTCGGCCGCGCCGCCCAGGTTGGCGAAGACGTCCTGGTCGCCGTCGTTGTCGAGGTCGGCGAAGGCGATGGCGTGGCCCTTCTGCAGGTGCCCGAAGCCGCCGGAGCTGGTCACGTCGAGGAAATGGCCGGCGCCGTCAGCGCGGTACATGCGGTTGGGCACCAGCGAGGTGAAGGCCGGGTCGCCGGTGCCGACGTAGAAGTCGAGCCAGCCGTCGTTGTCCAGGTCGCCGAAGTTGCTGCCCATGGCGAAGAGCACGTCGTTCACGCCGGCCGTCTCGGTCCGGTCCTCGAAGCGGCCGTCGCCCCGGTTGCGGTAGAGCCGCGGCCGGCTGCCGCCGCCCGGCAGCCCCAGCACGTCGGCGGCCACGTCGTCGGCGCAGCCGCCCAGGAAGTCCTCGGCGTGCCCGTAGCCCAGGACCATCAGGTCCTGCCAGCCGTCGTTGTCGTAGTCCCAGGCCCAGACCGGGAAGCTGTACTCGGGCTCCGCGACGCCCGCCGCCGCGGCGATCTCCTCGAAGCGCCCCCCCGAGGCGGCCGGCCCTCGGTTGCGAAACAGCAGGTTGGCCTGCCCCAGCCGGGACACGTAGAGGTCGAGCCGGTCGTCGTTGTCCATGTCGAACCAGGTGACCCCCTTGACCCAGCCCAGCACCTCCAGGCCCTCCTCCGCGGCGACCTCGCGGAAGGTCCCGTCGCCCAGGTTGCGGTAGAGCTCGCCCGGATGGCGCGTGCCCGCACCAGGCTGGCCCTGGTCCTGGGTCTCGTTGCCGATGAACAGGTCGATCCAGCCGTCGCCGTCGTAGTCGCCCCAGCTGGCGGTCTGGGTCGGGTGGTAGCTCAGGAGCCCGGCCGCCTCGGTGACGTCCTCGAAGCGCCCGCCGCCCAGGTTGTGCAGCAGCGAGTTGGGGAACTCGCCCTGGCTGCCCATCCAGGCCCCGCGCAGCACCAGCACGTCGATCAGGCCGTCGTTGTCGTAATCGGCCTGGATCAGGTTCAGCCCGCCGGTCAGCGCGGCGATGCCGGCCGCCTCGGCGATGTCCTCGAAGTGGCCGTCGCCCTGGCTGCGCATCAGCTGCAGCGGATCCTCGATGCCCCAGGAGCTGACCATCAGGTCCAGCAGCCCGTCCCCGTCGAAGTCCTCGGTCACCGCGCCGCCCGAGAGCCCGCGCGTGGCCAGACCGGCCGCCGGCGCCACGTCGTAGAAGCGGCCGATGTCGTCCTCCGAGGCGAAGCGCTCGGGCGGGATGCGCCAGGCCTCGGGCAGGCCCGCCGGATACTCGCCCAGGGTCATGGCGGCGATGTTGGCCAGCCAGCGCGCCTCCAGGTCCTCCGGCGCGGCCTCCAGGACCTCGGCCAGCACCGCCGCGGCCCGCTCGGAGCCCTCGCGCAGCTGGTGCTGGCCACCGCCCTGGATCGGCAGCAGGCAGGAGTCGGCGTTGTGGTTGGCGGCGCAGTTCTCCTCCTCGCCCAGGCGCAGGTTGGCCGCCGCGAGCAACATCAGGATGTCGTGTCGGGTCTGCTCGCCGACGCCATCGCTGCGTTCCCTGACCTCGTCGGCCAAGGCCGAGAGCGTCTCGACCGCTTCCCGCGTTCGGCCGGCGCCCAGCAGCGTGCTGCCGAGCTGGGCCCGATAGGCCATCCGCTGCAAGGGATCGGTCGGCAGGGGCACCTGCTCCAGCAGGCGCGCGCGGCGCGAGGCCAGCCAGGGCGTCCGGGCCGGATCGAGCCCGGCGATGACCCGCGAGATCTGATGCGCCATCCGGCGCGTGCCCTCGCCGACGCGCGGCGCCGCATCCGCGGATGCGGGCGATGCCTGCTCGGCCTCGGGCGCCGACGTCGCGGCCGTCGCGAGCGGCTCGCCGCCCTCGATCGGCGCCGGGGGGCTGCCCGACCGGCAGCCGCCGGCCAGCAGCCCGAGGCCAAGGGTCAGTCCGGTCACCCGGCGCCAGCGTTCCTTGCCCACCGTTCGCCCCTGCATGCTCGCCCCCTATCGCCAACGCGCTCGAAGATCGGCCGCTCACGCGCACTACGATAGCAGGGTCGCGATCCCGGCTCACGTCGACCTCGCGCCCGCCGCGATCCGTCGCGCCACCCCGCAGGGCTCGCGAGCCCCTGCGCCGCCTCGACTTGACCCCCCGCCAGGCGCACCCTACCATCCCAATCATGCATCTGTGTAGTGCCAGTCCGTGGGTGTCCATGGGCGCCCAAACATAGGGCTATCTGGGCTGCTTCGTCCGCTGGCGTCCACTGGAGTCCGGCTATTTAGGGGTCAAATCGGGGTCAAACGGTCTTGCGCTGGCCGCTCCGTTCATGTAGACTGGCGCCCATGCGAGATCGGTGCAGTACCTCACCAGAGCCGCGCGACCGGCGCATGAGCGTCAGCCTCTCGGCTGTTGCCGTCGCCATTGCACAGGCTCTCGCGAAGAGGCACGGCCTGCGCTCCCGGGCGCAAGCGATCGAGTACGCGCTGCGAGCGACCGGGCGCGCCGAGGGCATCGACCAGGAGGACGAGCATGCCGACCGTCGATGAGATCCTGAAGGCCTGGACGTTCCCCGGCGTCGACACCCACTGGTCGGGCTGCGAGCTCTCCCACCCGACCTGCGCGATCCGGCGCTTGGCCACCGAGGCCAAGCGGCTCGACGCCGAGCGCGAGGCCCTGGCGGATGCGCTGCGCGGGATGGGCTGTGAGCCCGAAGCCATCGAGCGCGTTGCACGCGAAGCACGCCCCAGCCTCATCGAGGCCAGGGCGAGTTCGGCATAGTCGTGAGGGGGTAGGTGGCCCGGTCGGTGGGCAAACACCGACCGGGCCGTGCCGGAGGGAATCCGGCAGCCCAATTCTACAACATCAGATTCGGAGGGAACCGGCATGTCTTCTTCTACGTCGCCGCCGCTGCCGTCGCTCGACACGCCCTGCGTGAAGTGCGGCTGCCCGGCCTTCAACCTCACGTGGATCCCCGCCACGGATGATCCCCAGTTCGACCGTACTACCCCGGTGCCCTACGACGAGCCGCGGGAGCACCTGAGCGCCGTCTGCAAGCAGTGCGGCTTCGTTTGGCCGGTGGCGCCGCTGGATGCGACGGAGGGGTCATGAACGTCCGGGCCTGGGCGGAGGCGAGCCAGGTGGCCTTCCTGGAGCTGCTCTACGACCGCTTCGACATCGTCGCCGCGTCGGGGCCGCTCTGGATGGGGCCGGCCTGTGCGACGGTGATCCTCGAGCCCGGGCCTTCGGACGTCGCCAGGATCTTGACTCTTGAGCGCGCGCTGCGGGGCTGCGCCTACTCAGACGATCCGCTGCGGCTGTACCAGACGGCGGCCGGGGTGGCGGTGGAGCTGCCCCTTCCACGGGAGATGCGCCGCTCGATCTCGGTGAGCCAGTTGCCTCTCTGCCAGGGACTCAGGGTTTCCATCGGCGGGGACGGCCGCGGGCGGGCCTACGTGCTCGACCTCGAGAGCCGGCCGCACGCGCTGATCGCCGGAGCATCGGGCTGCGGGAAGTCGGAGGCCCTGCGGACGATCGTGACGGGCCTGGCAAGGCAGAACGAGCCGGGCGAGATCGAGATGGTGCTGGTTGACCTGGAGGGCAGCACTTGGGGCGAGTTCACGCTGCTGGCACACCTGCGCGAGCCGGTGATCACGCGCCGGCAGGATGCGACGCGGATGCTCGAGGGACTGCTGGGCGAGCTCGCCACTCGCGACGCCGACTCCGTTCCGCTCGTCGTCGTGATCGACGAGGTGCGAATGTTGACGCGGGACGGGGCGATGCTGGGGTTACTCGTCGACCTGGCTGAGCGGTGCCGGAAGCGAAGGGTGACGCTGGTGCTGGCGACGCAGACTCCGAAGGCTGATGTGCTGCCGACCGACCTTACCGGGAACCTCGGGAACCTGCTGGCCGGGAAGGTGAACAAGGCGACGACGTCAGAGGTGATCATCGGCCGGCGAGGGGCGGAGCTGCTGCCTCGAGAGCCGATGGGTGACTTCATCGACGCAGGCGGGGTGCGGCTTCAGGCGGCATTGGTGACCGCGGCGGACGTCCAGCGATTGCCGATGAGTCGGCAGGCGACTCATCGACCCACTTCGGATCGCGGGGAGCCCGCTGAACCCGAGGTGCGCCCGACCCAGGCGTCCGAGCCACGCGCGCTCGAGTCGTGGATGCGAGACTGGATCGTGCTGCACTCAGACGTCACCGAAGAGGAGATCCGGCTGCCCGGAATCGTCCGCACGCGCCAGGCACTTGGCGTCGGAGAGAAGGCCGCCCGGCGGTTCCTGGAGCAGGTCTACGAGGAGCTGGCCGCATCCCCGGCATCACCCCTATCACCCCCATCTCCCCCCGAGGAGACGGGCGATTCGAGGGTGATCCAGTTCGTCCGACCGGCCTGAGACAGGGGGGATAGGGGAGATGAGGGAGACAGGGGTGTTGCTCGGGGTCGGCTCGGTGCTGGCTCTCGCGCTCGGCGCACTGCTCTTCGTGCAGAAGCTCGACTCGGCCAATATCGACATGCTGACGACCGGAATCACGGTGATGATCGTGCTGGTGCCGGTGGCGCTCATCGTCGTCGCGCTGGCGGTGGTCGTGGTGGTGATGGCGCGGAGGCAGGGGCGGGTGGGACCCGCGGCGTCGCCGCTCGAGCTGCCGGCGATCCGTGTGGATCGGCCGGTGGACCTGCAGCAGCGTCGGCAGGAGGCGGACACAACGCTGGCGGAGGCTAGGGCGGCGAAGGCGGTGATGATGCTCGAGGACTCGCAGCGGGGGCGGAAGCCTCGGCCGGAGCTGCAGCCCGGGCGGTGGGTGGCGACGGAGATGGAGCGATGAGCTGGCAGGGGCTTGGCCGCGTGTCCGCCTTGGCCAGCTGCGTGGCCGCCGCGGCCGCGTTGGCCGGCAGCCAGGCCTTCGTGATCCACGATGCCGTGGCCGTCCACCACGGCCACTTGCCGGTGGCCGCGCAGTGGGCCATGGCCATCGGCTTCGAGGCGGCCATCGTGGCCGTAGGGCTCTGCGTGGCCGTGACCGGATTCGACTGGACGCTGGTCGTGGCCGAGGTGTTTCTGCTCGCGCCGTCCGTGGCCATCGCTGCGGATGGGATCGACCCTACGGCCACGCCGGCCGCGCTGGACACGCTGGCCATGTCCGTGATGCCGCTGCAGTACGCGGTCGTCATCCTGGCCGCGCACCGACTGGCCGGCCACTACGTGGCCATGGCCACGGTCACGACGGCCGTGACCGGTCACGAGGCGGACACGGCCGAGGAGGTGGCCGTCGCAGCCGGACATGACCGGGGTGCGTCCGAAGCCGAGAAGGACACGACCGGGCATGACCGGCGACTACGACCGGCCACCAGAACGGTCACGCGGCCACGACCGGACATGACCGATGGCCGCAGGGTCGCGGCCCAGCGCTACGCGGCCATGGCCGGCCAGCTGGGCGACAACGTCACGGCCGTGGCCGAGGAGACGGGGAAGGCGCGACGGACGGTGCGGCGGTGGCGGGCAGACGCGGAACGCCTCAGCCTGCTCCGATGACCCATCGACCCCTTGCTATCGAGGCCGACGCAGTGGTAAACTCCGCAACCTGGGAGCATTTGAGGCGTAACACACCATTATCACACCCCGTCTCACCTGAAGTAAGTCCCACGCTGGCCAGTATTGGAGGCAGTGATGCAGAGGCAATTCTACGAGCACATGCCATTCCTGACGGGAGTCGCGTTCCTAGGCGAGATGCTAGACGGCCTTCTGTTTCCTTCTGAGAAGTTCCGCAAGATCCAATCTCTCGAGGCGAGTGATCATGATGTCCATGTCCAGGACTGGGAAGCCCTGGGCCGTGACATGAGGGTGTCGATTCGAATTGTCCGCGAGGGCTCGGACCCCAGGGCGGTCCAACTGAAGCTCTTCAATACGCAGCCAGAGGCGTCGGAGGCGGCGCATCGCGAGGCCGCCAGGATGGTGAATAATGCTAAAGTGGCCAGTGCGCAGTCTCGAACGAGTCGCCGGAAGCGCATTAAGAAGAGCAAGAGAGTCCGTGCATGAGCAAGCAGCCGCAGATTGAAGAGCAAGAGGGCGACCCTGAGCCGCCCTCTTTTGATATCGCGATGCGGGAGGTCATCAGCAGACTCCAGTTGTCTGATGAAGACCAGCGAGTAGTCCTAAGCGCCTTTCAGGTGATCCGAGCTGAGGTCGAGTACCATAGTGGTCCAATGCCGGCAATCAGCTATCTCAAGGGACTGAACCAGCTTGCGGACAACGGAGCAGAGCGTATCTTGGCCACTTATGAGATGCAGGTCGAGCACCGGATCCAATACGAGTCTCGAGGCCAGTGGCATGCATTCCTATTGACGGCACTTGGCCAACTGTTTGGCTTCGTTGTAATCTTGGCTATCCTAGTGATGGCGTATTCGTTCATGCAGAATGGTAGCGGGCTTGTCGAGTTTGCCGCGATCGTAACCTCATTGGCTGCGATCGCGGGTATCTTCGCCTATGTGAAACGAAGAGACAAGCAGGACTCCTCTGGCTAGGGCTGGTCAGATAGACCAGGGCCCCGGAGCAGGTGCCCGGGGACTTGATGTATCGGCATCTCTCCAGCCCGACTTGAACATCGTGCCAACCACGTCTACCCACGACATTGCCGAATCACTCCAACCGACGGCCAACCTGAGAATGACAGTCCGACGATTTCTGAACAAGTACGTGCGTTGTCAGCCCCGGCCGAGTGCCAGCGGAAAGTACACAGTGAATCCACGCGACTCGCTTAGAAGAAACAGACCCTCGCGCTGAGAACCAATGACAATCCCACGTGACGAGACTTCAACCGAGTTCGCACGACCACTCAACGGCCACGGGAATTCGCCGTCACGCAGTTCCTGTGGATTCAACGGATCCGAAAGATCGAACTTTCCAAGCCAAGAGAAAACAGGTTCCGGTACCCCTGTTCCTCCCATGTAGGTCGCGAAGAGAATTCCAGAGTCGATCGCCATGCCCGTTGCCTCACCAGTAAGTTTGATGCTAGATACCTCGCGAATACTCTCACTCGACAGCGCTTCGATAACAAACACCCTGTCGCCGACTCCTATTGCAATAGTATTCTTCTCAGCGGCCATTGTCGACACTCCGGCATAAGGCAATTCCTGTTTCAATAGGAGCGGGCGATCGAAGACGCTCCAATCGACTATCCTCACTCCTTGGTTTCGGTTACCAACAAGAGCTACTTCATTTGAAACCACTAGCCCTGTTGGATAGTCTGAGTTCTCCCGCGGATAGGTCACCACTTCAGTAACTCGAGGACTGGAAATGGAGGACACGTCCAGACCGAGAAGATAGCTCTCACTTCCACCGCGGCGATTGGAGCTCGCTGCTAGCACCAGCAATTGTGCTGACCCGACGACTTCAAGATCCAAGATCGTACTGTCGGGAGGAAGTCCCAGCTGGTCGAGCTCCAGTTCGGTTGCGCCGGTGATGGCCCGATCCCCTCGCCACACGTAGACACGGTTGCTGGAGGCGCCTGCGAGCCAGTCACTCGACGCAATGACGCTCACAACGAGGGTGGGGTTGAGCAACGCGGCTGCCCCGAAACCTACCTTCTGGTCATCGACACTGACCAGTCCATTTGCACGCGATGTGACGAGTATTGACTGCGGCTGAGGCAATATCGAGGACACTCTTGTTAGTAGTAGCTCACGTGTGAGTTCTGCATTTGGACTGAGGTCGCGCGGGTGAAAGACACGAACATCGTAGATGCTGTCAACTACGACGACGAAGTCGTTGTCAGCAGCCACAGCAGAAGGAGACCACCCTTGAATATCGACACTGGCTTGGACCAAGGGCTCCGAGTTCGCTCCGAGTTGAATGCGATACGCGCGCCCACGCCCTGACCTACCTCGTGAGTCGCCGCATATTACGATCGTGCCCGAGAGGTTCTGGATAAGCCCAGACACCCCGCCGGCAAGTGGCTCCACCTCACTTAGTCGCATACTTGCAACACGCTCTGGATTCATCGGCTCGGCTACGTCTACCCACAAAAGATCACCTGTGCCAGAGCCAATGGCGGCGAGACCATCAGAGACAGCGATCTCCTGAAAGTCGGTGCCATCACTTATCGTGATTCGCCTCAGCTCGACAAGGCTGCCATCCGGTTGAAGCTCAAGTGATTGGAGGTAGACGTTAATGAAGTCACGGCAGATCAGGTAGACTGCAGTATCTACTGACGCGACACCAGAAACTGAGAGAGTCTCTCCATCATCGGTCGGCAGATACCGATCGACCACGCGCGGTCTGCTCGCATTGGATACGTCAACGACTTGGAGACCACGCTCCTGATCTGATACCAGGACGTAGGAAAGAGTTGCCGTCGCCTTGTAGGGAGACCCAGACAACTGCATCGAACCAGACACCGAGTATGTCGACTCGGTTGCGCTGAGCACGTACAGTGTGCTTGCCTCGGTAATGGCAACGAGCGTATCTTGGACGGCCAACAAGGCCACTATTGGTGCATTTAACAAGGGGCCAAAGAGGTCGCCCCGAGCGGGACGATCACACAATTTAACCCGAGCAATCCTCGGGCCGACAGCAATGTGTGCCTCACATGAGTCAACCAGAACCGCACGTGCCTCACCGCCGAAGTGTCTGGTTGTACGGTTTGAGTCTTCGTCATGCAGGGCCGTCTCAGCATCAACCCTCTTGACACGCACCGATTCGGTTGACAGTGCTGGATCCGCCGTGCGTTGGTGAAAAGCTGCAAGTACAAGTACGAGTGCGCTGGTGAGCCCAAGGCCAAGTCCCTGTCGAGTGTTCACTTGCTGACCTCTTGTAACAGGCCCGACGCCGCGACACTCGCGATGTCACTTCTCGATCGGACCGCAACCATCTAGTCGTCTGTGAAGTGCGTGGCACAGCGAGGAAGTGCATTCCAATGCACGTCGCGAGGATAGCCGAGGAAGTGCACACGCGTCAAGTCGACTTGTGGTATGTAACTTCGGCTTTCCAATTCGCTCCAGTACACGCACACAACTGACTGATCACAGCGAGGACCCTCGGGGCGCTACAGCAGCCCCGAGAGTCTCGGCTCCAAACACTACTGGTGCAGCTATGGCGCCGAATAGCGCACGAGATAGGTGCTGAATCGGCAGTAGAGATTCTGGTTCTTCTGAGTCGCGTAGGTGTAGGGTGTGGCGGCAGTGCCACAGCTGTTTTCGTCTACTGCATCGAGATTAGAGTTTTCGGACGTTGCATAGCCTTGGCTTCCAACCCAGCACTTTTCGGTGTCTCCATCCTTGTATCTGCGGACGTCGAAAGTGTAACGCACCCAATCGATACAAGTGTTGCCGTTGTGACTGCTTGTGTGCTGGCTCGGTCCGTCCGGAGTGTACCCATCACAGAGTGTCACGGTGCTGGTGTGATAGCGGATGTTGGGATGGCTATTGGTGCCCGTTTCGGTGCCTGCAGAGCCGATGTCTACGTACTCTGATGTCGTGCTTGTGGAGCCGCTCTTCCAGTACGCGATGAATCGGAATGGCTGGAACTCACCTGAAGCTTCCTGCCACACCAACTTGCTTCGCGTCGCTGGTTCATGGGGCAGCACGTCCACTGACTGCCACACCAGATCGGTGGTCCCCCACGGGTCGGATCCGCCATAGTTGGTGCATGTGATAAATTCAACGCAGGCTGAATCTCTGCAACTACTTCCGTCGATAGTGTCCCCCGATGCACCTTGAGCACCAGCAGTGCTCGTTGGCGTCAGGCCAAGCGCAATGCCAAGCAGGAACGAACTGAGTACGAGGAACAGCCGGGTGGGTCTAGACTCGAGCTTGCACATGCATTCCTCCACTTCATTATGAGTGACCTGGTGGTCACTTCGGTCCAGTTGGCGGAGTCCTATCGCGCGTATCGGTCATGATAGCGCAGCGTTGAGGCCATGCGCGCTGACTGGATAGCCTGCGTGCCGCGCAGTCGATATTAATAGGGATGAGCGCAAGAGTCATGTGCTCGAACAAGGGGGATGCCGATCTTTGGCAAGGGGCGCCATCGTACCCATCGGCACACGCAGTCCATGCAACAAGTGCTGTTGCCGCTGCACCACTACGCCACAACAAGATTTGCGATATGTCTGATGTTGGCTCGAAACACTGGACCTTTCGTGAAGTCACTTGCAGTCGAGCGTCACACCACACTGGTGCCGCGTTAGCTCGGACCGGAGTCGAAGCTATTCGCACTATACAGAAATTGTCTGAGGCATGTCAATAGCTCGACGAATCCCGTGGGGTGAGCGCTGGTTTCAATCCCAAGCCGGAAGTGACCCACGCAAAGACTACCCGCATCCCGGAGCACGTCGCAAGTGACATTCGAAAGTAACGCATGAGACCCTGGTATCACACCAGGGTCTCGTTGCTCATGGTCACCCGTCAACTGTGGGACAGTGCCGCACGCCCTTGCCCAACTTGCTCCCGCCAGAACCGCTCGTAGATGATGTTGGCCACCCCCGCCAGGATCGCAATCTCGATCGCGTACCAGGCCTGGAAGTTCGCGAAGTCGGGCGGGCTCAGCCAGCCGACCGAGTGCCCGAACAGCGCGACGGCGCCCGAGACGGCCCACGAGAACCAGCGGCCGGCGCTGATCTGGTTGCCGCCCGGCAGCGGGATCGCCGGCAGCCCGCCCAGCATCCGGCGCACTTCGGTGACCGGGATGACCAAGAGCGCCAGGCTGGTCAGCCGCAGCAGCGTCTCGATGAGGTCAAGCAGGTCGGTCGGGATCTCACCCGCGGCCTGCAGGAGCAGGACCAGGGGCGCCATCAGGTAAGTCAGCAGAACGTTCAACATCTCATCAACTCCTTGTTCAAGCCGCGCGGCGCCGGCCGGGTCGGCGCCTCGCTCGCGGAGACGCTCGGCCAGCTTGGCGAACTCGGTCGCCGCGGCTCGCGTGACCTCTTCGGTCGTTCGCTCCGACTTGAAGGCATCCGGGTTCGAGAAGATCTCGCTGAGCCGATCGCGGCGCTCGGCGTTGAGGAGGTCGTCGAGGGTGAACCGCTCCGGCTTGTTCGCGCGGTTCAGGAACTGCGGGTGCACCTCGATCACGTCCATGTCGGAGACGACAAGCAGCGGCGGGTGCTCCAGCGAGCTCTTGTAGTTGAGCAGCTGGCTCAGGGCCTCGTCGAGGTTCTTCTTCGGGCCCTTGTACTCCCAGCCGAAGTGGCCCTTCAGCCAGACGTCTGCCCAGCCGCTGCTGCCCAGCGTCTTGCCCACACCGCGTTCGAAGGTGTACCAGTCGCCGGCCTGGTCGACGTCGGTCGGCGACGGCCAGCCAAGGACGCGGCAGAGGTCGTTGAAGTGCGACTGCGAGGCAGAGCGCTCCTTGAGCGTGGTGCCACGCCAGCGGTTGACGAACTCCTGGGCGGTGAGGGTGGGGGTGACTCGGTCGAGCTTCACGGATTGTCTCCCTGGCGCGCAGCGATGCAGCGAGGGTACCCTTGCCATTCCATGGTCGTCAAGAGCCGACAGAGCACCGTAACGAATCAGTCGAGCCTGCGTCTTGGCTTGTTGGCCGGCCCTTGCCCTGCACGCCCAAGGAGGCACGCCGCATGTCCCACGTCTTGACGCGCCTGCTCGTCCGCCTGGTCGCCGTCCTTGTTGTCTCCACGCTGTTTTGGACGCACGTCGACACCGCCGAGGCGGCTCGGGGCAGCAACTGGGTCGAGCTCAACAGCCTGGGCGGACCGATGTGCGATCCCGAGGTAACGATTCGCAACGTCGGCCGTGATGCTATCAAGACGGTGTTCGTCATGTTCGATGCCCGGGACACCGGTCAGGCCCGCCCCGCCCCGTCGAAGGTGGAGTGCTCGGGCCTAATTGCCCCGGGCGGCACCTGGTCCAGCCCGAACCATGTCTGGCTGGCCGGCCAACAGCGCGCGGTGATCGTCAGCTTCACGGCCCGACAGCTCAGCGAGATCGGCGTCGACGTCGCCACCCTGGGCTTCGACGACGTCGTGGCCGACTTCATGTGCGAGTCCCTCTTCTTCGGAGTGGTGGGTGATCGGGATGACTACGATCGTTTCGCGGCGGCCTTCCACGCTGGGGGCGACTTCGCTGGCGCGCCCCAGGATCGTGCGGCGGGCTCGCCGATCGTTGCACACCTCGACATCTCAGGCTGCGGCCCACAGGGTGTTCAAGTGGCGCCTGGTCTCGAGTTGGTGGTGCCCGAGGACGTGCTGGAGACGGCAATTGCAGCTCCGGCTAGCATCGCCGGCTTCGGCGAGCTCCGTGACGAGTCGAAGCCTCACAGCCCCTACAACCCCTATCGGACTTGCCTTGTGCTGCAGGACTCGGGCCGGGCCTATCACCCGCTGCACAACAGCCTCGTGTTCAGGGCGTCTTGCCAGTAGCGGTCGACCGGGCGACCTCACCCACCTGAAATGCAAATGGGCGCTGGCCACTCCGGCCGGCGCCCTTTCGAGTTGGGTCCGCGCGCTACTCGACGACCTGGAACACCACCTGCTCTACCGGCGAACGCTGGAACGCGATCTTCTTGCCGACGTGATCGGCCGCGGCCAGCAGGCGTTTCTTGACCGTCTGGCGGCTCGTGCCTTCCTTGGCGACGTAGAGGCGGCCACCGGTGCCGAGGCGAGCGGAGGAGAGGAAGGCGACGTACTCATCGTGGAGCCGGCGGTTGGAGGGTTGATTCTCGAGTTGGGACTTGGTCAGGGCCTCGATGGGCATGGGGGTCTCCTGGGGTGGTGTGGCTGACGGGGGCCGGCGGAATCGTAGGCCTGCGGTGGATGGCCGTCAACGCAGCCGAGGGGACGCCACGTCTGTACTGGTGGTCGCCGCTGGGTCGCAGCGCCGCTGCTTACTACTTGATGACACCGAGCGGGGGCTGATCGCGGAGATCTACGAGGGCTGGGGGAGTGGGGAGTGGCGCTGACAAGGGTGTGCGACGGATGCTCCCGCTTCTTCGTGCGCCGAAATCATGTGTGGCCAGTCGCTGTGCTCTGGGCGACGGGCCACCTCTTCGCCGGACGGAAGGTTCGGCTCGTGGCCGGCGCCGATAAACCATGAGGGAGCTTGGGCTTGTCTCTGAGCCGGCCCCAGACGTAGCTCGGGATCATGAAGACGTCGATGGCGATGATGAGCGTGTTGAGTGGCGTGGCTCTCTCCGCAGCGGTTCGCAGGGTTGGACGGGGGGGGGGATACTGGGCGCATAGTGGTGGGCCAAGCGTCTCCCCTACTAGACCTTGTGAGCGTAGAGATGGGCGGGTGGGGCTCAGTGAATATGGAGGCTCCCAGTTTGAACTAAGTCCGGGGCGAGTAAAATATCGACACCAAAATTTTACCCGGGGGCGGAATGGACATCGAGCAGTTCACAGACAAGAAGACCGGTAGCCTCACTCGGGTCTCCTCAAGCTCCGGTGAAGTATGGGCGTTTGTTCCGGACGAACTCCCAACGGACTGGGAATTCAGCGCAGAACTGTGGCCACTTCTCGTGGATGCCATGACGGCGCTTGCCAGTTTGAGTAGCATCGGCAGGTATCTTCCAAGCGCCGAGTTGCTCAGACTGCCACTTCACTGGCACGAAGCCCAAAGGTCATCGAACCTCGAAGGCACATTTACATCGCCTGAGCAGCAAATCCTCTTTGACATAGGGCACAAGACGGAAACGAGAGACGAGGACGCTGGCGACCTCAAGGAGGTCTCAAACTACACAGATGCTTTGATGGCGAGAGAAAGAGATTTCGCAGGCCTCCCTCTCTCCCTGCGCCTAATCAGGGGGCTGCATGCGATTCTGCTGCGTGGGGTGCGAGGAGCAAACAAGGAGCCCGGGGAGTTTCGTGGTGTGCAGGTGGGGGTTGGAAGTCCGCTTCGATATGTCCCACCGCCGGCCACTCACCTTGAACCACTGTTGCAGAATTTTGAGCAATGCATGCACATATCCCCGCCGTATCACAAGCTCGTATGGGCGTTCATACTGCACTATCAGATTGAAGCAATTCACCCGTTCCGCGATGGGAATGGAAGGGTCGGAAGACTGCTTCTGGCCATGCTGATTGCGGAGTGGTGCGAGCTATCAGGCCAATGGCTTTTCATGAGTGGGTTCTACTTCCGGAACAAGGAAGAGTACCATGATCGTCTACTCAAGATTAGTACTCACGGAGATTGGCGCGGGTGGATCGAGTTCAGCCTCACTGGCGTAATCGAATCGGCAAAAGATACTGATTCGCGTTGCCAGAAACTGCTGACATTGCGGGAGCAGTATCGCGAGCAAACTGGAGAAGCTGGCGGGAGTATTCGCCTGTCTCAAATCACCGAATTGCTGTTCAAGAAGCCCGTGATAAGAATCCCGGAGATTGCCAGCTTCACTGGGACATCCTACCCGACGGCCAAGACCGATGTTGAACGTCTTGTTAGTGCTGGGATTCTCGTGGAGATCGATCTCCCTCCTCAGAGGACGTTCGTGGCGCGGAAGCTGGTTGACATCATCTTCGCGTAGCGATGTCTACGCCCCGGTCGAGTTCTTAATCTCGTGCTATCCTGACCCGGAATAGCACAACGCCCGCCGGAGCCTGCGAGCTGGGCGGACGTCGTGCGAGGAATCGTAGCCGGCCCATCGTAGCAGCGGCCGGCGCCAGGCGCAACGGGGGCGGGCGTGCCAAGGCGGAGCCACGGCGAGGGATCGATCAGGAAGCGCCCAGACGGGCGCTGGGAAGCCCGCCTAACGACACCACGCGGCCGCCAGTCGATCTATGGCAAGACGAGAGCCGAGGTCGCCCGCCAGCTTGCGGCGGCAGTGGCGATCGGCAAGGGCAAGGCGCCAGCAATCTGGCTGGACGAGTACCTTGACGACTGGCTCGAGACGATCGTGAGGCCCAGCGTCAAGCCCCGAACCTACATCGCCTACGAGTCCAACGTCCGCCTGCACATCAAGCCCGCGCTCGGTCGGATGCGCCTGGATGAGATCGACCCGCGCGATGTTCAGCGGATGATGGCGGGCCTGGCGTCGAATGGGCTGTCGCCTACCACGATCCGCGGCATTCGCGCCACCCTCCGCGCCGCTTTACACCAGGCGGAGCGCTGGGGCCTACTCACCTCCAACGCTGCAGCTCTTGCCACGCCTCCGCGAATCGAGCGCGAACGCAAGATCCCGCTCACGCCTGAGCAGGCCGAACAGCTCCTGAACCATGTCCGGGGTCATCGGCTTGAGGCGCTCTACATCTTGGCCCTGACCACGGGCATGCGGCAAGGCGAGCTGCTGGGGCTGCGCTGGATCGACGTCGACATCGAGCGCCGCCAGCTATCTGTCCGGCAGACCCTCGTGCTCCTGCATGGTCGGCCGACGTTCAGTACCCCCAAGACCGAGCGCTCTCAACGCACGCTGCGTCTGCCAACGATGGCGGCCGACGCCCTGGTCAAGCACCTCGAGGTGCGAGAGGTGCTCAGAGAAGCCGCCGGCGACCGTTGGCAGGACTCAGGCCTGGTCTTCACCTCGACCATCGGGACCTCACTCAACGGGCCGGGCGTCACGCGTGACTTCAAGCGCCTGATGGTCGAGGCCGGGCTGGAGCCGATCCGCTTTCATGACTTGCGCCACGCCTGTGCTACCTTCCTGTTGGCACAGGGCATCGATCTCCAGGTCGTGCGCGACCTGCTCGGGCACTCCTACATCGCAACCACGGCCGACCTCTATACTCATGTCCTAGCGTCCTTGAAGGACGAGGCGGCCAATGCAATGGACGATCTCTTCAAGCCGAAATGAGGCACTTGACCGTGCCCGCAGGGGTCAATTAGGGGTCAAATCCGAACGGGACCCCCACAAAACCCTTGCTATCAAAGGCGATTCGTATGTCCGATATTAGAATCATGCAAGTGAATGATGCTGCTGGGCCCGCCCAGCCGCCCAGCGTTCCCGAGTACAGCGAGACCCAGACGCGCCTGCTCCAGGCCACCCTGTCGGTCATCTACGAGCTGGGCATCGACAAGGCCACCACGCGGCGCATCGCCGAGCGCGCCGGCGTCAACCTGCAGCTGATCCAGTACCATTTCGGCGGCAAGGCCGGCCTGATCGCCGCCGCGCAGGACTTTACGCGCGACCACTTCTACGGCCTGGTCACGCCGGCCGTCGCCGGCGCTCCCGGCCTGGCCTCGGCCATCCGCGCCGGGCTGGCGGCAACCTGGGCCTCCGCCCGCGAGGCGCCCGAGCTGCTGCAGCCCGACCTGCTCCTGCAGGTGCGGCGTTCGGAGTCCCAGGGCCCCGGCGAGCGCCTGCCCTCGCGGGCGGCCTCGAGCCACGTCTCGACGTTGCTGGAGGCCCTGATGGCGCGCACCGGCGAGCGCCTGTCGGTGCCGCTGCCGCGCTTCAACGCGCTGCTCATGAGCAGCGCCGCCGGCCTGCTGCTGGAGTACCGGGTCTCCGGTGATCCGGAGCCGGTGGGCGAGGCCTTCGAGCTGCTGGCCGACCTGCTGGCGCAGCTGGTGGTCGCCGGCTGAGCCGCGTGCCAGGCCGCGCCCGGGGCGGAGCCGCGTGGCCCGACGCGTCGCAGGGCCCACCGCCGCTCTAACGCCCTTCTGACGCGCCTCGACCCGCGGGCGATTGCGGCCCCCCTGGCCGGGTCCTATAATCTACCCCTGGCCGCCCGCCGGGCGGCCAGGCGCCTCGCGCGCCCCGCGCCGCGCCCGGCGGGCATTCGGCCATCACCCCGAAGGCAGTCCCATGTTCAAGCGTCTCGTCAACTCGATCATCGGTGATCCCCAGGATCGGACCGTCAAGAAGTACCAGTGGCTGGTCGAGGCGGTGGCCGAGCTCGAGCCGGAGCTCGAGGCGCTGGACGACGCGGCGCTGCGCGCCAAGACCGATGCGTTCAAGGCGCGCCTGGCCGAGGGTGAGAGCCTGGACGACCTGATGCCCGAGGCTTTCGCGGTGGTTCGCGAGGCCTCCAGGCGGACCATCGGCCTGCGCCACTACGATGTCCAGCTGATCGGCGGCGCGGTGCTGCACGAGGGCATCGTGGCCGAGATGAAGACCGGCGAAGGCAAGACCCTGGTGGCTACGCTGCCGCTCTACCTCAACGCCCTGACCGGCAAGGGTGTGCACCTGGTCACGCCCAACGACTACCTTTCGAAGGTCGGCGTGCAGCAGATGGGGCCGGTCTACCACTTCCTGGGCCTGAGCTCGGGCGTCATCCAGAACCAGGGCAAGAACGCCGACATGGCGTCCTTCCTGTACGACCCGGAGTTCCAGGCCTCGGACGATCGCTACCAGCACCTGCGCCCGGTCGAGCGGCGCGAGGTCTATGCCGCCGACATCAGCTACGGCACCAACAACGAGTTCGGCTTCGACTACCTGCGCGACAACATGGTCTGGGACCTGCGCCGGCGGGTGCAGCGCCCGCTGCACTACGCCATCGTCGACGAGGTCGACAACATCCTGATCGACGAGGCGCGCACGCCGCTGATCATCTCCGGGCCGGCCGAAGAGGCCACCGACTGGTACGTCAAGTTCGCCGACATGCTGCGCCGCTTCCGCGAGGAGACCGACTACGTCATCGACGAGAAGGGGCGCTCGGTCTCGCCGACGGACGATGGCATCGAGAAGATCGAGCGCATGCTGGGCATCGACAACCTGTACGGCCCGGAGCACTACGAGCTGACCAGCTACTTCGAGAACGGGCTCAAGGCGCACGCGCTGTTCCACCTGGACAAGGAGTACATCGTCCAGGACGGCGAGGTGATCATCGTCGACGAGTTCACCGGCCGCATGATGCCCGGCCGGCGCTTCTCGGAGGGCCTGCACCAGGCCATCGAGGCCAAGGAGGGCGTGCACGTCCAGCGCGAGTCGGTCACCCTGGCCACCATCACCTTCCAGAACTACTTCCGCATGTACGAGAAGCTCGCCGGCATGACCGGAACGGCCCTGACCGAGGCCGAGGAGCTCCACCGCATCTACAACCTCGAGGTGCTGGCCATCCCGACCCATCGTCCGGTGGTGCGGGTCGACAACGCCGACCTGGTCTACACCACCACGGCGGCCAAGTGGCGCGCCGTGGTCGAGGAGATCGCCGCGCTGCACGAGACGGGCCAGCCGGTGCTGGTCGGCACGGTCGCCGTCGAGACCAGCGAGATGCTGTCCAAGCGCCTCAAGCGGCGGGGCGTGCCGCACGAGATCCTCAACGCCAAGAACCACGAGCGCGAGGCGGAGATCATCGCCCAGGCGGGCAAGATCGGCTCGGTGACCCTGGCCACCAACATGGCCGGCCGTGGCGTCGACATCCTGCTCGGCGGCAACGCCGAGGGCATGGCCCGCGCCGAGCTGCGGCGCCAGGGCGTCGAGCTGACCGAGATCACCAGCCTGGATTGGGATGACGCGTTGACGATCCTGCGCGAGGGCGGCGATCCGACCGAGAAGCATCCGCCGGAGTGGGCCGGCGTCCTGGCCAAGCACTGGCACGACACCGAAGGCGAGCGCGGTCGGGTGCGCGAGCTGGGCGGGCTCTTCGTGCTGGGCACCGAGCGCCACGAGGCCCGGCGCATCGACAACCAGCTGCGCGGCCGTTCCGGTCGTCAGGGCGATCCGGGCGAGAGCCGCTTCTTCGTGGCCCTCGAGGACGAGCTGATGCTGCGCTTCGGCGGCGAGCGGGTGAAGAACCTGATGGCCCGCCTGGGCGTCGACGACGACCAGCCGATCGAGAGCGGCATGGTGTCCAAGCAGATCGAGTCGGCCCAGGTGAAGGTCGAGGGCTACAACTTCGACATCCGCAAGCACCTGCTCGAGTACGACGAGGTCATCAACGAGCAGCGCCGGGTGATCTACGAGCAGCGCACCGAGGTCCTCAAGCGCGAGGACCTGCGATCGACGGTCTGGCAGATGGTCGAGGACGAGATCGAGGGCATGGTCGCGGTCCATACCCTGGGTGAGCACGCCGACGAATGGGACCTGAACGGCCTGGCGACGATGGCGCGCACGCTCTTCCACCTGCCCGAGGACGAGGATCCGGCCGACTGGCGCTCCTGGACGCCCGACGAGATCGCGGGCCATCTGATCTCGTTGGCCACCGAGTACTACGAGGCCAAGTACGCGCGGCTGGGCGAGTCGGTGATGCACCAGCTCGAGCGCACGGTCATGCTGCGCACCATCGACCAGTGGTGGGTGCGGCACCTGACCGCGCTGGACGAGCTGCGCACGGGCATCGGCCTGCGCGCCGCCGGCCAGCAGGACCCCCTGGTGACCTTCAAGCGCGAAGGCTTCGGCATGTTCAAGCAGCTGCTCGAGGGCATCGGCGGCGACATCGCGCGCGGCGTGATGCTGGCCGAGCCGGTCCAGAGCCAGGCGGTGCCCAACCGACAGGAGCGGCGCCTCGAGCGCGCGACCGCGGGTCGTGGCTCGCTGGCCGACGTGGGTGCTCGGTCGACCGCCCGCCCGGTCGCGCAGGCGCCCGAGCCGGTGCGCACCGGCGACAAGGTCGGTCGCAACGATCCCTGCCCCTGTGGCAGCGGCAAGAAGTACAAGCAGTGCCATATGAAGGAAGACATGGCGGCGACGGCGGGCTGAGCCTGGGGCGAGCGCGCCGGACTGCGAACCGCGATCGAACGAAGACGAGGCTGCCCTTCCGGGGCAGCCTCGTTCGTGTTGGGTGAAGCGGGCTCGAGCGCGGCGTCAACCCGGCGCGATCGCCAGCCGCCCGGCCGCATCCAGCTGGTACCAATGCGGCGAAAGGGCCTCGGCCCCGGCCCTCGCGTGGCAGGACCGCAGGTACTCGCCGGCGTCGCTCAGGACCGCGGGGTCGGCGTCGCCGACCGCCATCAGCAGATCGCGGCTGGGGATGCCGAAGTGGGCCCGACCCGGCAGCCAGGCGCCGAGGGTCTCGGCCAGGCCGGGGAGCAGCAGGCGCGCGGCATCGAACCCGTCGCCGCTGGCGAAGCCGATGTTCCGCGCCGCGCCCTCGCCCCGGCGGCTGGCCGACAGGGCCGCGCTGCGCTCGCCCAGGTTGGCCAGGGCCTCGTCGAGGAGGCCCTCGGCCCGGCCGCTCCAGCCGGCGCGCAGCTCGGCGACGCCGATCGGCAGGTGCCCGGTG
>JACKBJ010000008.1 GCA_020634625.1 Caldilineae bacterium
GGCCTTCGACGCTCTTGAGCCGACGCTGCGTGGCGACCTTCTCGTCCGGGCTGATGTGCATGTGACGCGCTCCGTGGCCGGGTTCTTACCCATCCCCCTGGGGGGGGGTATAAGCGTACCGGAGCCTGGCCCGTCGGTCAAGGACCGGACGCGAACCGCGCGGGGCGTCGGATCAGGCCGGCAGGCCCTTGAAGCCCGCTCGCTCGATGGCCGACAGCAGCGTCTCGAGCGAGGTCTGGTGCGGATCGAAGGTCACCTCGGTCGTCGCCCGGGCGTAGGAGGTCGTGGCCTTCGCCACGCCGGGCAGGTCCTCGAGCTCCCAGTCGATGCTCATGGCGCAGGAGCTGCAGTGCATGCCTTGGATCGAGAAGCGCTGCGTGATGTTCGGCTCACTCATTGGACCACCTCGATGTTGCCACCGTACATGCCCATGCTGCAGGTGAACGGGATGACCGTGCCGGGCTCGGCCGGCGGCAGCTCGATGAGCTCCGTGCCGTCGACCGGCAGCATGCGTTCAATGCCCAGGCCCGGGATCAAGAAGGCGCGAACGCAGCCTTGGGCCTGCTCGCTGACCAGGCTGAGCCGGGTCGGGATGCCGGCCTTGATCCGAACGCGGCTCGGCGAGTAGCTCGCCGTGCGCACCTGGATCTCGGCCGACTGGATGGCGGCGGCCGAGACCGGGTCGCCGAGCTGGGTCGCGGTGACCGTTTCGCCGCCGAGACGCATGCCGCCATAACCGAGCAGCCTGGCACCCGCGTGGATCGACAGGCCGGCGATGGCGACGATGGCCAAGGCCGCCAGCGGCCTGAAGGACCGGAAGGCCAGGCCGCTCAGCCGCGAAGCCGCGAAGCCGAGCACGAAGAAGAGCGGCGCGCTGCCCAGGGTGAAGACCGCCATGATCAACGCACCGCGCAGCGCGCTGTTCGAAGCGATCGCGAGCGCCTCCATGGCCAGCGTGACGCCGCAGGGAATGAACACCGTCAGGGCGCCCAGCAGCAAGGGGCTGCTGGCGCTGCCCTGTTTGGATCGTGCCCGAAGCAGGCGTTGCAGGGCCTTCGGCGGTCGGAACGCGATCAGCCGAAACAGCGGATGCAGATCGAACATCTGGGCCACGACCATCAGCATGAACAGGCCGACGGCGATCATGAGCCAGGCCTGCAGGCCGATGGGGATCTTCGAGCCGACGAGGCCGAGGATCGCGCCGAGCAGGGTATAGGCCAGCAGCTTCGCGCCAAGGAAGAGGGTCACCGGCAGCAGCTGGGCGCGGATGGTGACCGCGCCGGCATGCCGCTCGACGGCCCGGGCGGCGATCGACGTCGCCAGCAGGCCGCCCTGCACCGCCACGCAGCTCAGCCCGCCGATCGATAGCCCGGTCAGAAAGACCAACCACAGGCTCGCATCGGGGTCGGCGATCGCGATGCCGGCCTGGCTCGGCAGCGACAGGCCGCTGCTGGCGAGCCGAAAGCCCAGCGCGCTCAGCGCCGCTAGACCGGCGATCGCGGTCAGCGCAAGCCCGAAACGCCGATCGATCACGATGGACTTGGCTGTCGCGGACGGCGGGGCCGAAGCCCGTGTTTGCGGCTGCGCGAGCCGGCTCGGGGGCCGCTGGGAGGGTCGTCGGCGTCGGCTCTGGGACGGCTGGGACATCCTTCCTCCAACGATGGGCGAGCACGGCCGGAATGCGGTTCGGTCGAGCGATCTCTGCAGGCATCGCTACTACATTATCGTAGTACATCACCCAGCGTCAAGAGGCCCACGCGCATGCTCATCGGAGCCTCATCTCGAGCCCGTCGGATCGACCGTCCGACGCGGGCGGTCACCCGGCTGGGGACGCGGACGCACTCCGGCTTGGTCTCGCGTGGGCGCGCCTACTACAATTTTGTAGTATTCCTGTGCCGCGCCCGCCTCGCGCGGGGGTGGCTCCGTTCCAACCGTATGGAGAGAGTCAGATCATGCGCAACTTCGCACCCAAGTCCGGCCTGCTGCGACCGCTTGCCCTCGCCGCCCTGCTCGGCAGCTCGTTGGCCCTGGCGGCCTGCGGTGGCGCCGAGACCGGCGACGAGGCGGCCGAGTCGGCTGTCGAGGAGTCGATCAGCGAGGAGATGCCGGCCGGCGACGAGGCCGACGTCGAGGAGGCGGTGGTCGAGGAGGACGCCGCCGAGGAGGCCGACACGGCCATGGAAGACGAGCCGATGGCCGCCGGGGATATCTTCGTCGTCGATCGCAGCCAGATGGCCGACGAAGCCTGCCATGCCATGGACAACACCATCATGGGCAACTGCTCGGACGAGGACATCGACGCGCAGATCGCCGACATGGGCCTCGACCGCAGCGAGGTGATCCTGGTCGACATGCAGACCATGTCCGACCAGGCCTGCCACACGATGGACAACGTGATCATGGGGACCTGCAGCGAAGACGAGATCAGCAGCTTCGCCGCCGAGATCCGCGCCAGCCGCGAGAACTAGGCGTTGCGGCCCGCCCCGCGGCGCGGAGCGGGCACGCGGCGCGACGCAAAAAGAGCGGGCCCTGGTCCCCTGTGGACCGGGGCCCGTTTGCAGGCGGCGTCCTCGACGGGCCCGCTCGAGCCCTGCGAGACCCGTCGGCGTGGGACCCGTCAGTCGACCACCGTGAACTGGAACATCATCCCCGACTCGAGGTGCTCGGCGATGTGGCAGTGCACCATCCACGCACCGGGATTGGTGACCTCCATCAGCAGATCGACCGTCGAGCCGATCGGCACCAGGACGGTGTCCTTCCAGACGCGGTTGGCCAGCGGCTCGCCATCGAGGGCGATGGTGACGAAGCGCTGGCCGTGGATGTGAATCGGATGCTGCATCGGGTGCTGGCTGCCGGGATCGTTGAAGATGCGGATCTTGACGATGTCGCCGACCCGGAAGACGTAGGCCACCTGACCGTTCTCGGCGCCCGAGTCGCGGTCGCGGATGATCCAGCGCACATCCTGGCCGCCCAAGGATTGCCGGTTGGCGGCCAGCATGTCGTCCTCGAACTCGATGCGCCCGTGTGCCGCTCCGGCGTCCGCGTGCAGGCCGGCTTCCGTGTCGTCGGCGTGCGCGTCGGAATCCGCGTCGTCGGCATGCTCGGCGTCGGGCCGGCCCGTGCCCGATTCGGGCTCGGGCGCTGCCGCGGCCGAAGCGCCGGTGCTGGACACCAGGCCCGGCACGTCGACGTCCAGCTCGAGCACGATGTCCGGCTCGCGATCGAAATGAGTTGCGAACTGGGCGATGTCGCGCGTCACCGCGCTGTTGTAGCGGCTGAAGCCGAACTGGGTCGCGGCTTCTCCGCGCGCCTGCGAGCTGCCGCGCGCCGTGATGGCGCCCAGCACGTAGTCACGGTCCGTGCTGCGGTGCACCAGTCGATGCTCGCCGGGCCTGTCGAAGCGCACGTCGACCGTGTAGCGCTCCGCTGGCGCGATCAGCACCTCGTCGACGAAGGTCTCGACCTCGTAGCGGCTCAGATCGCTGCCGACCAGGCGCATCGTGGCGTCCTCGAAGGCCAGGCGAAAGGGACGCACGTTGGCGACGTTGGCGATGTGGAAGCGCACCACCTCGCCCGGGGCCACCGTCAGGCGATAGTCCGGTTCGCCGTTGATCAGCAGGCGGTTGCCGAAGCGGCCCATGATCGCGAAGTTGGCGTGCGTCCTGCCGTATGCGACGTTGTCGTCGGCCTCGAGCAAGAGGTCGTCGAGGATCAGGACCTCCTCATGGTCGGCGGGCAGGTAGTAGCGCGAGTCGGCCGGCTCGACGACGATGACGCCATACAGGCCGGCGTCCTGCTGGATGTCCTCGCGCACGTGCGGGTGGTACCAGAACACGCCCGGGTCGGGAAAGCGCAGCGTATAGGTGTGCTCGCCGCCCGGCATCACGGCTGGCTGCGTGACGCCGGGCACGCCGTCGTCGGCGTTGTCGTGCCGCAGGCCATGCCAGTGGATGGTGGTGGGCATGTCGATGGCGTTGCGGAAGCGAACCGTGATCCGATCCCCCTCCTGGACGCGGAGCAGTGGCCCGGGGATCATGCCGTTATAGCCATAGCCGCTAAGGGTCGTGTCACCCACCTGCCAGCGGACGGGACGGGCATCCATCTCGATCCGCGCCCCGTCCTTCAGGTCGAGCGCCTCGCTGGGTCTGCGCGCCGACCGATCGGGGTCGACCAGTCCCTGGCCCGGCACGAAGCCGGCCTCGGACTCGCGCTCGCCCGACCTCGCGTCGCCGCGCTGGGTCCGGAGATCGGCGGCGACCTGCCGGACATCGGCTTCCGAGCAATCGCCCATCACGATGTCGAACATGGCATGGCAGGGCAGGTCCGCCATGGCGCCGAGGTCGACCGTGATGCCCTCGTCGGCCAGCTCCGCCAGCAGATCGGGGTCGATTCCCGGCGCCTTCGACAGGTCGACCCCGGCGCCGGGGTCGACCTCCGCCGCATCGGCGGTGGCGGACGCCCGTTCGCGTCGGGCGAGAACCTGAGCGGTCAGCCGCAGCAGGTCCTCGTCGGAACAGTCGCCCATGATCGTCTCGCCCATCGCATGGCAGCGAAACTCGGTCATCTGTTCGGTGTCGATGGTGATGCCGAGCGCGGCGGCCGTCGCCCGCGGGTCGGGCGGCGTCTCGGTCGCGTCCAGGTTGCTCGGGGCGCGACAGGCGCCCAGGATCAGACCGAGCGCCAGGCCGGCCAGCGGCCGCAGCCCGGCGGACGCCGCTCGATGCGAGCGCCGTCGCGTGTTGCCTTCAACCGTCATGCCTGTGCTCCCCGTGTGGCGCGTCTTGCTGCGCCGCCGGGCGCGTGGAAGCCCGACGACCGTCGATCCGATCAGCCGTCGCCCTCGGCCGCCCCGTCGTCGGCCGAATCGTCGCCCATCATGCCCGGGCCCATCGCCGGGTCGGCATGGTCGTCGGCGGCCGCGTCGTCGTGCATGTCGGCCGCGTCGTCGTGCATGTCCATCATGCCCCCAGCGCCCTCGCCGCCCAGGATCTCCTCCTTGAGCCGGGCGATGTCCTCCTCGGAGCAGTCGCCCATGATGGTGGTGCCCATGGCGTGACAGGCCATGCCGGGCATCGACTCGGTGTCGACCACGATGTCGGCTTCGGTCAGCGGCTGGGCCTCGCCGACCACGTCGATGGGCAGCAGCATCCCGCCCTCGAGGTGCCCGGCGATGTGGCAGGCCAGCTCGTAGGCGCCCGGGCGGGCAAAGACGAAGTCGCGGGTGACCGTCGTGCCGCCCAGCAGCTCGCCACCGCCGGCCAGCAAGACCTCGCCGCCGTGGGCGTGATCGCCCATGGCGCTGTGCATGTCGCCGCCCATGGCGAGCATCTCCTCGGAGGTGCCGCGCGGCAGGATCCGCAGCTCGTGGCTGAGGACGCCGGTGTTGGCGATGACGAAGCGATAGGTCGTGCCGGTGGTGAAGGTCAGGATCGGCGAGGCGATGGCGAACTCGCCGAGGTCGAGGTCGACCAGCACCGCGCCGTCGTCGGCCACCGCCAGCTTGCCCTGCCCGCTCTCGATCGGCGCTTCGGTCGCCAGGACGGCCTCCGTCGCGTCGGCCGAAGCCGGTGCCGCTTCGCGCGTCGGCAGGATCGGCTCGGCCATCGGGCCGCAGGCGGCCAGGCCGACGAGCATCGTCGTCAGGGCGGTCAGGGCCAAGGGGCCGGCCAGACGACCGGAGCGCGCCAGGCTGCTTCGGGTCGCGTTGGGGCTCGGCTGGACGGAGGGATCGGTCACGCGCTGTCTCCTCGATGGGTGCCGCTCGGCGAGCAGCCGGGATGGATGCCGCGGCTCATGCCGGGTCGGGCGGGTAGTCCCATTCGGTCATGCAGGCCACGATGGCCTCGAGGTCGGCCGGCGGCGCGTAGTCGATCGTGACCGTCTTGGCCTCGATGTCGCCGACGATCTCACCGACGCCGGCCACTTCCTCCTTGACCACCCGCTGGATGGTCATGACGCAATGGCCACAGCTGATCTTCGGTACATGCAGGGTAACCTGGCTCATGGCGAATCTCCTGATGGCGGATGACTTACTACGCAATCGTAGTACGCTGACGACAGGCGAGCAAGCCCCGACGGCGGCGCAGGGGGTCACGGGGCCAGATGGCGACGGCCGCCCGAGCTAGGGGATCGGGGCGCCGCTTCGGTCGGGACCACCGGCCCGCGGCTTGCCTTCGCGCGGGTTGTAGTACAGGCGTTGGGTGGGATAGGCCAGATCGATGCCGGGCTCCTCGGCGAGGGCGTCCAGCAGGGCTTCGACCACGCGTTCCTCGCTGCCCCGCCGACCACGGATCGGGACCAGGTAGCGGGCGGTCAAGCCGACGCCGCTGGCGTCGAGCCAGGTGTAGACCTTGGGGGTGAGCGTGCCGGCGGCGATCAAGAAGCGCGCCGTGCCGCGACGCAGCTGCGACTCCGCATCCGCCGGCGCCGTGCCCGCCTCGGCCTCGACGATCCGCTCGAGGATGGCCTTGGCGCGACGCCAGTCGCTCTCGAAGGTGACCAGCACCTCGATCTCGTTCCAGAGGTGGCCGAATCCCTGGCTGTAGTTGAAGATCGGCGACTGGAACACGCGGCCGTTGGGTACGTGGATCAAGCGTCCGCTGCTCTGCTCGGCGCCCACCCGGTTGCCGATCTCCATCATCGTGAAGGCGAAGATCCGCAGGTCGACCACATCGCCCTTGAAGCCGTCGATCTCGATGCGATCACCGACGGCGAAGGGCTTGCGCGCGAGGATGAAGGCCCAGCCGGCCAGGTGGGTGACGGGGTCCTTCAAGGCGATCGCCAGGCCGGCCGAGAGCAGGCCGAGGTAGGTCACCAGGTTCGACAGGCCGCCGATCCAGATCGGACCGACGATGGCCAGCGCCAATCCGAGGGCGATCCAGCCGCTGAGCTTGCGCCAGCGATAGCGCTGCTGGGCCGTCAGGTCCTGGGCTTCGGCGAAGCGCAGCAGGAGATGCCGCGCCAGGAGCAGCGCCAACAGGACGACCAGCGTCTCGGCCGGCCGGCGCAGCGCGGTCAGCGGCAGCGCGTCGTAGCGCTCGGAGAGCAGGCGGGTCAAGGATTCGGGCATGTTGCCGAAATGGTAGCCCAGCGGCAGCTATTCTCCGACCGTGATGAAGACCGGCGCGCTGCCCAGATCCAGCACGATCCGGCCCATGTTTGGGACGAGCGCGATCCGCGTGCAGCAGCGGCCGGCCTCGAGGCTGGCGCGGTCGAAGATCCGGGCCGTGATGCCGGCGCGTGCCATGGCCGGGGCCGGCAGCTCGACCCGCTCGGACCGGCCGGTCTTGGACCAGGCGACCAGGTGCTGCCGGCCGCTGCGCGGCCAGCTGAAGCGATACAGCGCCACCCGGTCGTCCGACAGGTCTTCCGGGATGCCGTTGCTGTGCGAGATGGTGTGTGGCAGGACCTGAAGGCCGAGCTTGGCGCGCCGCTCCCGCGTCACCAGACCGCGCTGAGCCTGGGTGAACTGGCCGGCCACCCCCTTCGGGAAGTCGACCCAGCCGTACCAGTAGATGCGTTCGAGGTCGGGTTGGGCCAGGATCTCGAAGATCTCCCGGGTCAGGAACTCGACCTGACGCATCTCCTGGGGGTCCGGCTCGTCGGGCGTGCTGAGGCGAAAGGTCTCGGTGATCCAGATCGGCTTGGGACAGCCGTAGCGGCGCAGGGTGCTCCGCAGCCGGGCGTGGCGCTCGGCGCCGCCGGGCTGCCAGGGGTAGTCCAGGAACCAGTGATAGCTGAAGAAGTCGACGCTGTCACAGCCGCCAGACAGGAGGAAGTCGTCGAGGAAGTGGATGTCGAAGTCGGGCGCCTGTCCGGCTTGTACCTCGGCCGGGCGATCGTAGGGATCGACGTAGGCCAGGCCACCATGGGTGATGCGTGCGCCGGGATCGACCGCCAGGATCTCCTCGCGCGCGGCGCGGACGAAGCGCAGGTACTCGGCGGCGCGCCCGGCCCAGCAGCCGCCATGCGGCGTAGTCGGCTCGCCTTGGCCCCATTCGGGCGGTCGGGCGCGGTCGAGGGCGTCGATGTCCAGGGTGCCGTCCACTTCGTTGCCGATCTCCCAGGCCGCGACGCGATAGGGCGCCTGGGCGTAGCGCTCGGCCGCCGCGCGCACGAACTGGCGCCACTCGGCCTCCATGCCCGGCAGCATCCGGCCGCCACAGCTCCACTCCATGGCCCAACGCGGGTAGGCGATGACGCTGACGAGGACGTCCAAGCCGGCCGCGGAATAGTCGCCCAGATGCCGATCGCTGACCCGCCAATCGAAGGCATCGGGCGCCAGGTTCCGCGGCTCGACGTCCATCCACCGCAGATCGCTTCGGACGCTGCCGATGCCGGCCGCTCGAGCCCGTGGCAGCTCCAGCAGGACGTTGTCGGCATGCCGTGAGGCGTCCCATTCCATGACGAACTGCGTGCCCCAGACCCGAGGTCCAGGGGCGGCCAGGGAGGCCGACCGCGCCAGATAGGGCAGATAGATCGGCCGCGGTCGGTCCGGGCTGGGGCTGACCGGCGCGGGCGTTTTCGTGGCCCCGACCGGGCTGGCGGTCGCGTCGGGACTGGCGGTCGCGGCGGCGGTGGCCGTCGGCGTCAGCACCCAGGTCGCCGAGGCCGGCGGCTCCAAGGTCCGGGTGGCCGCCTGCGTCGGGGTCAGCGAGGCCGTCGGGGTCACGTCGCCGGCCGGCGGGGTCGGATTCGGTGTCGCCGCGGTGGCGCTGATCGCAGGCGTGGCGCTCGCAAACGGGGTCGCGGTGGCTTCGGTGTAGGCCCGCGAGGCCGCGGCCGATCGGTAGGCCAGGGCGGGGCCGGGACGCGGGCCGCTGGCTGGCATCGAGGTCGGGCCGGCCGGGAGTCGACTCGGCAGCAGCGTCAGCGCCAGCAGGCACAGGGTCGAGGCGACGGCCAGTGCGGCGCGGCCAGCTGGCCGGGTGGGAAGAGCGCGAACGCAGGTCGATCGCCTCGCTCGAGACGGTGGCCCGGGTCGAAGCGGGCGGCATGGCTGCTCCGGCTGGCGGCTGGGGTTCATCGGGTGGCTCCTGCGGCGCGCGGGATCGATCTGACCGGATGACGCCGAACCCGGGCCGGCGCTTGCAGGTCTGGGGGCGTCGGCGCCGACGAAGCGCTGGCGGGCGCCCTAGCGCGTCGGGCTCAAACCCTGTCCCGGGAAGTAGCGCGCTGCCGGCATCGGCAGGGGCGGCAAGGTGTCGGCCTCCGCGCTGGCGCTGACCGCGGGCGACAGCCAGTCGAGCTGGGCAAGCGCCGTCACGAAGCGGTCGATCGCGTCCCCTCCGTCACGGGCGGCGTAGGCGACCCGGTAGTAGCGGCCGTCGTGGGCCAGGAAGACGGCGTAGCTGGCCGGCCGGATCGGGCTCTCGGGGGCCCAGAGCGCGATCGCATCCTCGCCGGCCACCCGCGCGTTGCTGGGCCAGACGTCATCGACCGAGCGCATGCCGCTCGCCACGCCCATGACCCACAGGTGCAGGGGCGCCAGCTCGCGGGCATCCCAGGCGCTGAGCGCCATGCGGGCGCCCGTCGCCGGGTCCTCGACCACCAGGTCACGGTCGGCGGCACCCAGCGGGCCGTCGTCCGCGTCGAAGTCGGCGGACTGCCAGCCCCGGGGCAGCGCGATTCGGACGCCGAGGGCGGGGTCCTCCACCAGCACCGTGTCGTCGCCGGTCGACGGGTCGCCCAGCAGGACGCTGGCCTCGGTCGCCGGGCCCCGCGCGACCGACGGTTCGAGGCCGGCGGGCGGCGCCTCGCCGGGCCCGGCCTCCGAGCCGTCGGCCGAGGCGCCGCCGCTGCCCGGATGGGCCAGCGGATCCGGGTTCGACGCATCCCAGCGCGTCTCCCGCAGGTTCGCGCCGTCGACTTCGGCCGGGCGGATCAGGCGCGAGGTATAGATGAACACGGACAGCAGGACGACGAACAGCGAGGCCAAGGCGCCGGAGGCGGTGCCGATGGCCTGTACGCGACCGCGCGGGCCGTGGCTTTGAGGGCGAAGGGGGCTCATTTGGCGGTTCCTGGTGGGATCAGCCGGTGGGGCGGCGGACCTGGATCACGTTGTCGACCGTCTGCAGCTTGTCGATCAGTCCCGACAGGTGCTCGTGCGAGCTCAGCTCGACGATCACCGTCACGATGGCGGTGCCGTCGCTCGGATTGGTGCCCGCGCTGAGCGAACTGATGCGCACGTTGCGCAGTGAGATGACGTCGCTGATGTCGCGCACCAGCCCGGATCGATCGTAGGCCACGATCCGAAGCTCGACCGGGTAGGCCTGCTGGTCGGTCTGCTGCCAGTTGACCCGAATGAAACGATCCGGTTCGCGATCCAACAGCCGGTGGATGTTGGAGCAGCTGGATCGGTGCAGCGTGACCCCCTTGCCGCGGGTGACGTAGCCGATGACCTGTTCGCCCGGCAGGGGCGTGCAGCACCGCGCCACACGGGTATGGACCCCGTCGGCGCCGCGCATGGTCACGCCCTCGGCCTCGCTGGCGGCCGGTCGGGGAGCGGTGCCCGTCGGCGGTTTCGCACGTCGCTTGGCGCGCGCTTCCCGCTCGCCCTGGCCGCCTGCTTCGGCCTCCTGCTCCAGCAATCGGCTGACGATCTGCTCGGTCGGAATGTCGTGACGGCCCACCGCGGCCAGGAACTCGTCCAGCCGTTCCTGACCGAAGAGCTTCGGCACTTCGTCGAGGCGCAGACGGGTGAGGCCGAGCTTGCGCAGCTGGCGCTCGAGCACCTCGCGGCCCTCGCGGATGGCGTCGCTGCGCGCCTGGCGGCGGAACCACTGCTTGATCTTGGCACGCGCCCGATTCGAGTTGACGTAGCCGAGCGCCGGGTTGAGCCAGTCGCGGCTCGGCCCGCCGGCGCCCCGCGCGGTGATGATCGAGACCGTCTGACCGGTGCTGAGCGGCGTGTCCAGCGCCACCATCCGGTTATCGACCATGGCGCCGCGGCAACGGTGGCCGACCTCGGTGTGAATCTGATAGGCGAAGTCGACCGGCGTCGAGCCGGCCGGCAGCTCGATCACGTCGCCGCGCGGCGTGAAGATGTAGACCTGATCGCTGAAGACGTCGGTCTTGAGGTTCTCGACGAAGGCCTCGGCGTCGGCGGCGTCGGCGTCGTGGCTCTCCAGCAGGCGTCGCAGCGTCGCGATCTTCTCCTGGAAGTCGGCCGAGTGCCGCGTGTTCTCCTTGTACTTCCAATGCGCGGCCACTCCGAACTCGGCCAGCTCGTTCATCTCGTGGGTGCGGATCTGAACCTCGAGCGGACGGTTGTCCGGCCCCAGCACCGTGGTGTGCAGCGACTGGTACAGGTTGGCCTTGCGCTTGGCGATGAAGTCGTCGAACTCGCCGACCATCGGCTGCCACATGGCGTGGACGATGCCGAGCGTGAGGTAACACTGCGGCAGCTCGTCCACCAGCACCCGCAAGGCCAACACGTCGTAGATCTGCTCGGCCGGCAGGTCCTTGCGGCGCATCTTGCGGTAGATCGAGTAGGTGTGCTTGGTTCGGCTCTTGATGTCGGCGACGATGCCGCTCTCGCGCAGCCGGGCATCGAGGGTGGCGATGGCCCGCTCGAGGTAGAGCTCGTGGGCTTCGCGCCGGCCGCTGAGCTCCTCGACGATCTGGCGGTAGATCTCGGGCTCCAGCTCGCGCAGGACCAGGTCCTCGAAGGCGCTCTTGAGCTGCCAGATGCCCAGGCGGTTGGCCAGCGGTGCGTAGATCTCCAAGGTCTCGCGCGCCATCCGCTCCCGCTTGTCGGGCTTGAGCGCGTCGAGGGTCTGCATGTTGTGCAGGCGGTCGGCCAGCTTGATCAGGATCACGCGCAGGTCGTCGACGGACGCCAGCAGCATCCGTCGCAGGCTCTCGGCTTCGGCCGCGGCCTTCTCGCGGGCCTCGATGGCGCTGATCTTGGTGACGCCCGCCACCAGCCGCGCCACCTCCTTGCCGAAGAGCGCCTCGACCTGAGCCGTGTCGATCGAGGTGTCCTCGACCACATCGTGCAGCAGCGCCGCCGCGATGGCGCCCGGATCGAGGCCCAGCTCGTCCAGAATCTGCGCTACGGCCAGCGGATGCACGATGTAGGGTTCGCCCGAGGCGCGGCGCTGTCCGCGATGGGCATCGTCGGCCACCCGGTAGGCGCGACCGACGATGCTCGCGTCGCTGCCGGGGAAGCGCGCCGCGATGTGCTGCTCCATCACGCCCACGGCTTCGGGCAGCTCGGCCGGAGCGTTGGCCTCGGCCGATGCCGCGATCAGCGCTGCCTTCTTGACCGCCGTCTTCATGCCTTGATGCCCATCGCCGCCCGCCTTCCCTTTGCTCGAGCCGAAGGCCCACCCTATAATGCCACGCCCACTTGGATTCCCGAAAACATCCGAGCGCGCCCCGTTCGGCGCGTTGCGATGCCCTCACGAAAGGCCTGGAATGCTGGACTCGACCACGTTGGCGCGCGCGATCTTCGATGCCATGGGCGACAAGCAGGCCGAGGATCTGGTCCTGCTCGACATTCGACCCGTGTCCATCATCACCGACTACTTCGTGATCGGCACCGCCGGCAGCGCGCGGCAGCTGCGCGCCGTGGTCGAGTCGGTCGAGGAGCAGGTGCGAGAGACCCTGGGCGTCAAGCCCATCTCGATCGATGGCGCCTTCGACTCGGGCTGGGTCCTGGTCGATTACGGCGACGTCATCGTCCATGTCTTCGCGCCGGATCAGCGGGCCTTCTATCAGCTCGAAGCGCTGTGGAACGAGGCGCCGCTCGTGGCCCGGATGGCCTAGACGACGCCCGAGGGCGGGGAGCCGGCCGTGCGCGTGATGATCGACTGGGACCTCTGTATCGGCGCCGGGCTCTGTCTGGCCGAGAGCCCCGCGGCTTTCGAGCTGGTCGAGACGGCCGAGGGACCGCGCGCCATCCTGCGCGCCCCGGATGACGATGGGCGGCTCGAGGCCGCCGCCCGGCGATGCCCGACCATGGCCATTCGGCTCTGGGACGCGTCCGGGCAGCAGCGGTATCCACCCCCGGCCGGCTGAGCGCGGCTAGCGCCAGACGAAGTACGGGCTGTCCAGGATCAGCGCGAGCAGATAGGGCTCGCGGCCCGCGGCCGGTGGGCCGTCCTCGCCGGCGCCGTCGGCCAGGTAGTCGACCAGCCCGGCGCGATCCTCGGGCAGCAAGGCCCGATGCAGCAGGCGTTCGGTCCAGAAGTCGACGATCGCTCCCGCCGTCGACAAGCTCGCTGGCCGACCTGCCGTCGGCGCGTAGCCGCGCAGGACCCCGCCTTCGACCAGAGCAAGACCGAAGTTCCAGCGCGCCAGGAGCAGGCCGGTCGAGGTCCACTTCTCCTTGATGTCCGGGAAGCCGTCCGGCGTCTCCCAGGTGAAGGGGACGTGGTTCATTCGGGTCAGGAATCCCGCGCCTCCGATCAGCGCCGCCACGAAGCCGGTGAACTCGCGGGCCGCGAAGTCCGCGCCGAGATCGGCCGGCTGCAGGTCGAGGCCGCGCAGTGCGCGCACGACGTGGTCCATCGGGCGCGAGAGCTTGCCGCCATGGGTCGCGAAGGAGCCGGCGAAGGTCTCCGAGCGCAGGATGGTGCGCAGCATGGCCTTGATGTCGCCGTCCGTGTCGGCATAGGTCTTGGCCACCGCATCCACCAGGGCCGGGACCTCGCCGAGCGGGTCGTCGGCGACGAAACGGCGCACCAGCTTGGTGGCCAGGAAGCGTGCCGTCGCCGGGTGGGAGCAGAGCAGGTCGATGACCATGTCACCGTCGCGCTGGCCCAGGTTGGCCGGGATCGGCTGACCGAGCACCGTCTTGACGCCCTGGTCGTGATTGCCGGCGTTGAAGGCGAAGCGCCCGGCCTGGTCGGCGTCCTGTCGACCCGGGTTCCAGGTCCAGCCGGTGAAGCAGCGCGCCACCTCCTTGACGTCGGTTTCGCTGTAGGGCTGGCCTTCACGGGCGACCCCCAGGCTGTGCAGCTCCATCAGCTCCCGCGCGTAGTTCTCGTTGGGTGCGCGACGGGTGTTGCTGTCGTTGTCCAGGTAGAGCAGCATGGCCGGGCTGTGGGCCGAAGCGCCGAGGAGGTCTCGGAATCGGCCCAGCGCATGGCGGCGGATCACGTCGCGGTCGTCGACGGTCTTGAGCACGCGGGGGTTACCGGCGGCCTGATTGATCGACAGGTGATCGCTCCAGAAGTCGACCATCACCTCGAAGAGCTGGCGCTGGCTGAAGATCTGCCGGTACAGGCTGGCGATGCGCAGACCTTGCACGATCGGGTTGATCTGGCCCCGCTCCTGGCTCAAGGCCCAGAGCTCGGGCGCCGGCATGGCCAGCGAGGGCAGCTGGCTGGCCAGGACGGTCTCGACCGCCGAGTCGTCGATGCCGGCCGGATCGAGCTGCCGCTCGAGCCAGGCGTCGACGCCGCCCGGCTGCCGCAGCGCCGCGAGCTCGCCGGGTCGCGCGCCGAAGGCGGCCCGCGAGAGCATCAGCGCCGCCCGGTCGGGTGGCGGCATGTCGCCGCTCGCGCGCGCGGTCCAGGCGATGGGGGAGCGCTGCGGGGCGTCCGACTCCCGCGGCAGGACCGCGGCCGCGCTCGAGAGCGAGCCGAGGCGAAGCAGTCGACGTCGGTTCAGGGTCGGCATGGCAGGGTCTCCCGGGATGTCGGCGGCCGTCGCCCGGCCGGCCGAGGGGTTAACGCCCGGCTTGGCCGAAGCGTTCGATGGCCGCGTCCGATCGGCGCCCGCCTCAGGCTTCCACGCGCTCCAGCGCGGCCCAGCTGGGACCGACCGACAGGTCGGCCACCATCGGCACCGGCAGCGCCACGGCCTCGGTCATGATGGATCGGGTCAGGGGGATCAGCTCGGCCAGCTCGGCCTGGGGCACTTCGAGCAGCAGCTCGTCGTGCACCTGCAACAGCAGCCGACTGCCCAGGCCCCGCTCGCGGAGCGCCGCATGCAGTCGGATCATGGCCACCTTCGTGATGTCGGCGGCCGAGCCTTGGATCGGCGCGTTGATGGCCTCGCGCTCGGCGCGTTGGCGCGTGTTGCGGTCGCTGTCCGCGCCGGAGAGCAGCTGCGGGAAATAGCGACGTCGTCCCAGGATCGTCTCGACATACCCCTGTTCGCTGGCGCCGGCCAGCAGCCGGTCGAAGTAGGCGCGCACGCCCGGGTAGCGGTCGAAGTAGCGTTCGATGAAGTCGGCCGAGTCCCCGCGCGACAGCCCGGTGCGCCGCGAGAGCCCAAAGGCGCCCATGCCATAGAGCACGCCGAAGTTGACCATCTTGGCGATGCGCCGTTCGTTGGCGGTGACGGCCAGCGGGTCCTTGTCGAAGAGGAAGCCGCCGGTCGCGGCGTGGATGTCGCCACCGGCCTCGAAGACCTGGCGCAGGCTGGCGTCGTCCGAGAGCGAGGCTAGGATGCGCAGCTCCATCTGGGAGTAGTCGGCGGCCAGGAACACCGAGCCCGGATCCGGCACGAAAGCGCTTCGGATCTGACCGCCGAGCTCGGTGCGGACCGGGATGTTCTGCAGGTTGGGATCGGTCGAGCTCAGCCGACCCGTGACGGTCGAGGTCTGCTGCCAGCTGGTGTGAATGCGGCCGGTCGCCGGGTTGATCATGCCGGGCAGGGCGTCGACATAGGTGCCGCGCAGCTTCTGGACGTGCCGCCAGTCGAGCACGTCCTGGACGATCGGGTGCTCGCCGCGCAGGTCTTCCAGCACGCCGGCCGAGGTGCCGTAACCGGTCTTGGTCCGCCGCGTCGCCGGCAGGCCCAGCTCGTCGAAGAGCAGCTCGCCGAGCTGCTTGGGCGACGCGATGTTGAAGGGGCGGCCCGCCGCCGCGTGAACCCGTGCCTCGAGCTCGCCTGCCCGCTCGGCCAGGTCGATGCTGATCGCGCCGAGGACGGCCGGGTCGACCCGGATCCCGGCTTGCTCCATGTCGGTCAGAACCCAGGCCACCGGCATCTCGACCGTGTCGAAGAGCCGTCGCGCCCGTCGCGCTTCGAGCTCGGGCTCGAGGCGCTCGGCCAGGCGCAGCGTCATGTCGACGTCGGCACAGGCGTAGGGACCCGCTTCGTCGACCGGGACTTCGGCCATCGAACGCTGGTCGCGGCCGCTGCCGATCAGCGCCTTGATCGGGGTCATCTCGAATCCCAGCTCGCTCCAGGCCAGGTCCTTGAGGCCGAGCGCGCGGCGCCCGGGCTCGACCAGCCAGGCCGCGATCAGCGTGTCGAAGACCGGCTCCTGGACCGTCAGCCCGTGCCGGCGCAACACCAGCAGGTCGTACTTGGCATGGTGCGCGAGCTTGATCGCCGGGCCCGTCAGCGCCGGTGCCAGCGCCTCCAGCACGGCCGCCAGGGACAGGTTGGCCGGCGGCTCGGCCGCGGCGTCACCCGCGGATGCCTCGATCGCGGCATCGGTGGCCTGGGCCTCGGGATCGCCGAAGTCCATCGCCAGCTGGGCGCCATGCGCCGGCTCCGCCGCCGTTTCGCGCTGGGCCGGCCGGTGGCCGACCGGGATGTACCAGCCGCGGCCGCTGGCATCGCTCAGGGCCAGGCCGATGAGCTCGGCCTGCATCGGATCGATGCCGGTGGTCTCGGTGTCGAAGGCCAGCCGCGAGGCGTCGACCAGCTGTCCGACCAGTTGCCTCAGGTCCTCCATGCGGGTGACCAGCTGGTAGTCGCCGTCCGGACTGGGTGCCTCGAACGCTTCGGACCGCGGGTCGTCGCCGGCGGCGGGCAGGCGATCCACGAGCGAGCGGAAGGCAAGGCGCCGCAGGATGCGCATCACCGCCTCGCGGTCGTAGCCGCGGACGGCGGTGGCCGGCAGGTCCAGGCTCAGCGGCAGATCGCGCTGGATCCGCGACAGGCGCCGGCTGAGCCGGGCGTCGTCGGCATGCGACACCAGGTTCTCGCGGACGCGCCGGCCCGGGATCTCCTCGGCGCGCGCGATGGCTGCCTCGATGTCACCGAAACGTTGGATCAGGTCGGTGGCGGTCTTCTCGCCGATGCCGGGCACACCCGGGATGTTGTCGGAGCTGTCGCCCTTGAGGGCCTTCCACTCGACCAGCTGGCCGGGGCCGATGCCGTAGCGCGCCTCGACCGCCGCCGCATCGTAGACCCGGCTGTCGGTGAAACGGCGGCCGCTGATCGCCACCCGAACGCCCGGTTCGATCAGCTGCAGCAGGTCGCTGTCGCCGGTGACGATCAGGGTCTCGACGCCGGCCCGGGCCGCCTGGCGGGCCAGGGTGCCGATCACGTCGTCGGCTTCGAAGCCGGCCAGCTCGTAGATCGGGATGTCGAAGGCCGTCACGATCTCGCGGATGCGATCGAGCTGGATCGCCAGATCGGGCGGCGCCTCGGCGCGGTTGGCCTTGTACGCCGGATACAGGCTGTCGCGCCCGCTGCGCCCGCGATCGAAGGCAACCGCCAGGTGCTCGGGCGCATACTGCTCGAGCACCTGCAGCAGCATCGCGGTGAAGCCGAAGGTGGCGCTGGTCGGCTCGCCGTCCGGGCTGCTCATGGCCTGACCCAGCGCATGGTAGGCGCGATAGGCGAGGGCGTGGCCGTCGATCAGGACCAGGCCCGGACGATCGGTCGCCGGCGGCGCGTGCTGGCTCATGCGCGGAGCTCCGCGGGTGGCGATGGGTTCACAGGTCGAGATGCCGACGGCGTCGACGCTGGCGCCCGACCTGCCGCAGAAGCAGCAGGCCCAGCGCCAGGAGGCCGATCGTGATCGCGGTCAGCGGCACCAGGAGCCTCGAGGTCGCGTCGGCGCTGGCCGGCGGAGACGCCGATTCGGGGGCAAGCGCCTCGGCGGCGGCTCGGTCGCCGTCGACCGCGGCGGCCTCGTCGAGGGCCTGGGCGACCGCCAGCTGGCGGGCCGCGTCGGCGGTGGCGGTGGCAGCCACCTGCTCCCGACTGACGATGCGCGCCGTCGGCGGGGGCGGCGTGGGGCCGGCCTCCACCTTCGGTTGCTCCGCTGCGGCCGGCGGCACGGTGAGATCGTCCGGCGCGGCATCGTTCGCCGCGTCCACATCGGCGCCTGCCGATGGGATCGGCGCCCCATCGCTGCGCGCGCGGGCCGTCGCGGTGGCCAGGGCGGCCAGGGCCAGCTCCGGCGCGCTGCCTGGATCGGCGGCCGCGTCGGCGCGCGCCGGAGGCGACGCCGAGATCGGCAAGGCCGCTATCGTCGTGGCGACCGCCGAGAGCGTGGCCTCGGGCTGCATCGCGGCGAGGGCTTCGCGGGTCGCCGCCAGCTCGGGCGAGCCGCCACCCGCTTCCGGCGGCGGCTCGCCCGAGCCGGCGGCGTTCAAGACCTCCAGGGCGGCGACGGCCGTGGCCCTCACCGCCGTCAGGGCCGACGCGGTCGCGGCCACCGGAGCCGAATCGTCGCGCGCGGCGGCGGCGCCGGGGACCTGGGCGTCGGGCGGGCGGTAGCCGCCCGAGTCGGCCGCCACGACGCTGGCCGTGGCGGCGGCCTCGGGCCCCGTCGACCGATCGCTCGAGCGCTGACCGAGCTCGCCGGTCAACGTGCGATCGCCGGTCAGGGCCGTCGCCAGGGGCTGAAGCAGCGTCTCGGGCGCATCCTCGGACGCCATCCGTTCCTCGGCGATGCCGGCGGCGCGGTCGATGTCCAGGCCCCGGCCAGGCGCCGCAGCATCCGGACCGATCGCGCCCGCCGGCGCCTCGGCCATCTGGGACCTGGCCGCTCCGCCGGTCTCCGCATCGGCCGCGGCGTCGCCCGGCTGCAACGGAGTCTGCGACAGCCGCGCCAGATAGCTCAGCAGCAGGCCCAGCGTCAGCACGGCGGCCAGCGCCAGGAGTCCCGCCCAGGGGCGGACGGGCCTCGAGTCCAGGGCCAGCTCGCGTGCCGCACGCGCCGCGGTAGCCTCGGGCAGGCGCAGCTCGAAGTCGTCGGGCAGGGGCGCCAGCGGCAGCGCGCGCGCGAAGTCGACCGCCCAGCGGAGCGTTGCCAGCTCGTCGCGACAGCTCGCGCAGCCCACCAGGTGGGCCTCCACCTGGCTTCGACGGGCCGGCTGCAGCGCGTCGTCGATGAGCGCCGACAGATCGTCGGTCGGAATGTGATCGATCATGGCTCGGCCCGTTCCGCCGCGTCGGGCCCGGGCGACCCTGGCGGCGTCTGCTCCCGAAGGTATGAACGCGTTTCGGACGCCAACGGTTCCATCGTGGCGCGCGCGCCGAGCAGCAGCGAGCGCAGATGGACCCGCGCCCGGCTCATGCGCGACTTGATCGTGCCCGGCTCGGTGTCCAGGATCTGCGCCATCTCGGCGTAGCTGAAGCCGGCATGGTCGAGCAGGACGACCTCGCGGTGATCCGGCGACAGCCGGGCCAGACATCGCTCGAGCAGCGCGCCCAGCTCCCGTTGCTCGGCATAGGCCTCGGGTGACTGACCGGGGTCGGGCAGGCTGTCGAGCCGAGCCTCGACGTCGGGCGGCGGCTCGGCACGTCGCTGCGCCTGACGCTGCTGATCACGGCAGCAGTTGATCAGGATTCGCGTCAGCCAGGCCCGAAACCCGTCCGCGTCGCCCTCGAAGCGGGTCAGGTTGCGCCAGGCGGCCAGGAGGCAGTCCTGGCAGCGATCCCGCGCATCCTCGGTCAGACCGCCGGTCTGGTGGTACGCGATGTGGAAGAGCAGTCGACGCTGGCCGGCGACCAGGCGCTCGAAGGCCTCCGCGTCACCCATGCGGGCAGCCGCCAACCAGCCCTCGGGGTCAGGACCCTCCCCTGCGGCGGAGTTCGCCGAGGCGCCCACGCGCGGCTGTGCTACCATGGCTTGAGTGTATCATCGCGGCGCGGCCGGGGCGAGCGCTGTCTGCGTAACCCAGCCGTGTCTGTACCCTCGAACGGCGAGCGCGATGGACCGGATCAGCGAGGAAGCGCAGGAGGATGATCGAGGCGGTGGGCGGGTTGCAGACGGCACCGGATGAGGCGCTCATCGCGCGCATCCGGGAGGGCGACGAGGCGGCGCTGAGCACGCTGTACCGACGCCATGTCGATGCCATCTATCGCTTCGTGCTCGCGCAGGTGCGGGACCCCCAGACGGCCGAGGACCTGACCAGCGACACCTTCGCGCGCATGCTGCGAGGCCTGGACGCGTTTCGAGGCGATGCCAGCTTCAAGAACTGGCTCTACCAGATCGCGCGCAACCGCCTGCGCAACCATCGTCGATCCGCGCCCTACCGGCTGAACCTGCCGCTCTCGCCGAACCTGCCCGAGCCCGAGCCCCCGGAACCGCCGGTCGACGAGGACCGCCGCTTGCGTGAGCGCGTCCTGGCGCTGCTGAAACCCTTGCCGCCCCGCTACCGCCAGGTTCTGGAGCTCCGCTTTCTCGCGGGCCTGTCGGTCGAGGAGACCGCCAGACGGATGGGCATCACCATCGCCAACGCCAAGGTGCTCCAGCACCGGGCGCTGAAGAAGGCCTCGCAGGCCGTCCAGGAGCAGAGCCTTGAGCCACGACGCTGAAGCGGATCGGCAGCTGCAGGCTGCCCTCGAGCGCCTGGCCGCTGGCGAGCCCTTGGAGGACATCCTCGAGGGCATGCCCGAAGCCCTGCGCGCGCCGCTGCGGACGGCGGGACTGTTGTCCGCCGCCGCTCCCCGGAGCGGCGATCTTGCCGGGGTCGGCTTCGTCCTCGGCCTCGAGGATCAGCTCCGGACCGACCTTCGCCTGCGCCTCGCCGGCCCGCAGCAGGCGCCCGCCCAACCTGGCCGTCCGATCTGGATGGCGCCGCGCGTGGTCGGGCTGAGCCTGCTTCTGACGATCCTTTCGGGCTTGCTGGTCGCGACCGTCGCGAGCCGAGCCTTGCCCGGGCAGCCGCTCGATTCCTTGCGGCGGGGCGCCGAAGCGCTCGGTCAGGTCTGGCCCCGCGACAGGGCCGGCGCCGCCGAGCAGCGTCTGGACTCGGCCTGGCAGCGACAGCTGGAGCTGTCGCGACGGATCGAGGCGGGCCAGGGCAGTGCGCCGTCGACCGAGCGGCTCCTCGAGGCGCTGCTGACGGACTACCGCCAGGCCCTGCGCCTGGCGGCCGAGTCGGGAGATCGCCGGGTGGCGCTGCGCGCCGATGGCGAAGCCGAGGCAGCGGCCGGCCGGCTCGGCGAGCTGGTGGCCCTGGCGCCGGAGACCTTGCGACCGAGGCTCGAGCAGGCCGTCGAGGCCCTGGCGGAGGCGCGACGGCGCCTGGCCGCCAGCACGCCCCTGGAGCCCGTGCCCATCGTCGACGCCGGCCCCGCGCAGCCGAGCGCGACGAGCGGTTCGCTCGCGACCGCCAGCCCGAGTCCGGAGTTGCCTCGGGATCCGGCGCCGCCGAGCGCGACGCCGGTGGCCGGAGACACGGCGGTGGCGCCCGCACCGAGCGCCACCGCCGGCCCGTCCCAGATCGCGCCGACCGCCAGCCCGACGGCGAGCCCCCGGCTGCCGGCGACGGCGAGCCCGGTGCCGGAGCGCCCGCGACCGACCCGCGATCCACAGCGCACGGCGACGCCCCCACCGTCCCCGCAGCCGCAGCCGACGGAGCCGCCCCCGCCGCCCGCGCCGGCGCCGACCTGGACTTCGGAACCGGCCTGGCCGACCGCGGTGCCGCCGACGTCGGCGGTCGAGCCGACCCAGCCGGCGAAGCCCACCGATCCGGCCGGACCGACGCCCGACCCGCCGGATCCGGGCCTCGGGCGCTGATCCGTGCCCGCCAGGCCTTCGGCCCGTTGGCAGGATCGGTCCGGAATCTCGAGCGGCGACCCTGCGCCGGGTGGCGGCAGGCGTCGCGCGCTGACCGCCGCGGCGCTGGCGGGGCTGATCGCGCTCGGTTCGGCGTCCATGCTCGGCGGCGGGCCGAGCGCTCGCGCCGACGACGAGCTGCCCTGTACCGTGACGCATCGACGGACGGTGCAGCCCCTCGGCGGCCAGCTGGGCGAGCGGATCACGGTCTCGCTCTCGCTGGACCTGCGCTGCGAGCCCCGCGCGCGTCCGCTCGACCTGGTGCTGGTTCTGGATGCATCGCCCGACATCGGGCGCTCGAGGCTGGCCGATCTGAAGCTGGCCCTGGAGCGGGCGATCGCACGGATCGATCTCGCCGAAGGCGCCGGGATGCGCATCGCGGTCCTGGCCTACGACGATCGCGGGCTGCTCGACGGCGACCTCTCGCTGACCGGCGATCGCGAAGCCCTGCTGCGCAGCCTCCGCCGGGTCGAGACCGGCAGCCGGCCCTGTATCAGCGTGGCCTCCAACTGCGGAGCCGCGGCCGCGCTTCGCCGAGCGGCCGAGGTGTTGGACCTGTCCGCGGTCGAGGGCAGCCGACGAGTGGTCGTGCTGGCCTCGGCGGGCATCGGTCGGCGGCTCGACGATCCCAGCTACGAGCCGCAGCTGCCCTGCATCGAGCTCTCGCAGGCGGCGCTCGCGCTGCGTTCGCGGCGCGACGCGACGGTGTTGATGACCGCCTGCGCCTCCGACGAATCCGGCTTTTGCGGGCGACGTTGCCTGACGGGCAAGTCGACCGACGATGCGCGCTTCGCGCTGCTCTCGCCGACCTCGGAGTGGTCGCCGATCGAGTTTGCCCTGCCGGCCCTGGCCGAGGGCAGCGGCGACTTCCATCCGGTCGAACGGATCGACATCGTCGATCTGTTGCCGCCGGAGCTCGAGTACGTCGGCGGTGCGCAACCGGGCGCCATCGATGGCCGTCGCCTGTCCTGGACCGGCTACCCGCTGACCCGAAGCCTCGAGATCTCGCTGCGCTACTGGCTCGAGGCGCGGAACTGCGGCGACATTCCCTCCAGCGAGGACGCCAGCTACACGCTGCGCTACCTGGGCCCGATGTGGGGGGGCGTGATCCGTTCCGAGACCCTGGCGATGCCGCGGCTGACGATCGGCTGCGAGGCCCTGCCAAGCTCGCCCACGCCCACCGCTCCGACGCCGACGCCGCAGGGCCCGACCGTCACGAACACGCCCGGCGCCAGCTCGAGCCCGACGGTCGGGCCGAGCCGCAGCCCGACGGCAAGCCCGACGACCGCGCGACCCGGCCAACCCTCGCTCTTCCTGCCGGTGGTGCTGTCCGGCGCATGTGGTGGCGAGGCCAGTCGCTTGCCGCGTGACTGGATCCTGGCGCTGGACGTGTCGGGCAGCATGGCCGGCGCCGCCGGACCGCCCTTTGCCGGCGCCAGCCGATGGTCGGCCTCCGAGTCGGTCGTGCGGGCGATCCTCGGTGCGCTGAGACCCGGGATCGACCGGACGATGATCCTGCAGTACGGCGAGGCGGGCGAGCTGAGCGAGTCGGCCGGGGGGTTGATGCCCTGCTGCGGGCCGGCGCTGGATGCGCTGGACGAAGGGCACATCCGCCTGCGCAACGGACACCCCTGGGCGGCCCTGGATCGGGCGCGTTGGCGGCTCGAGACCGCGCCGCCCCTCGGCGGCGCGCGCCGTCCGGGCCTGGTGTTCGTGACCGACATGCGCCGGGGAGATCTCGGCGCGAGCGAAGAGGCCCTGATGCTGCAGCTGACCGCCGAGGCGCGCGCGGCCGGCATCTCGATCTACGCGGTCGCCCTCGGCGAGCAGGCCGACGCACGATACCTGTCACGTTGGACCGGCCGACCGACGAACTCCGTCGACGCGCGGCGGCTGGCGCTGCCCCTCGATCGGTCGCTGGCAGCCTGGCTGCAGTGCACGCCTTGAGCCGGAAGGGGCCGGGCGCCAGCCGGCGCGGTGGCCGCGATCCGATCCGCGATCTGATATGATTGCCCTCGGCCCTGCGCGGAACCGCCGCCTCGGCCGAGTCCGGATCGACCGCTCTATCCCCGAGGTGCGCTGCGCCGTTATGCAATCCAGACAACGCCGCCGCAGCCCAGAGGATCGAGCCCGTGGCCGGTGACGAGCGGAAGCTCGTCGACCGCGCGAAGCGTGGCGACGCGGCTGCCTTCGGGCTGCTCTATCAGCGTCACGTGGATCGCGTGTTCGCCTACATCGACTTTCGGGTGCGCGACCGTGCCCTGGCCGAAGACCTGACCCAGGACGTGTTCCTGCAGGCGATGCGTCGGCTCGACCAGTTCGAGTGGCGCGGTGGCCTGGCTCCCTGGCTGATGCGGATCGCGCGGAACACGGTCGTCGATCACTGGCGCCGCGCCGGACGCCGGCCGGAGCGGACGCAGACCCGGGCCGAGGCCGGCGAGATGGACGGTGACGAGACCAGCCTCTTGGAGCGGTTGGCCGTCACGGACGAAGATGCGCAGTTCGGCGAGGCTGAAGCGGCCAGCGACCGCGAGCGCCTGGTGCGGGCCGCGGCGCAGCTCACCGAGCTGCAACAGCGGGTGCTGGCGCTGCGCTTCGCCGCCGGGCTGTCGATTCAGGAGACGGCGGAGGTCATGGAGCGCAGCGAGGGTGCCATCAAGAACCTGCAGCATCATGCGGTGCGTGGCCTGCGCAGGCTGCTGGAGGAGGAGGCGTCGGCCCAAGACGGGCAGGCGCGCACGGACACGACATGAGCGATCTGGACACGAGCCTGCAAGATCATCTCGACCGCATCGCCGCCGGCGAGCCGGCCGAAGCCCTGCTGCGCCAGCTGGCCGCCGACCCGGCGACCATGGAGCTGGCCGCAATGCTGGAGCTGGCGCTGCGTCTCGAACAGCGCCTGCCGATCGCGTTGCCGGCGCCCCGTCGGGCGCGGATGCAGGCCGAGCTTCAAGCCGCGTTCCAGGCCCGGTCCGCGGCCCGGCCACCGGCTCGCCTGGCCTGGTTCGGCGGATCGCGACTGCTGCTGCGCGGGCTGGCGGTCGTCACGGCGCTGATCCTGGCCGCGGGCAGCGCCGTGGTCGCTTCCGCCGACAGCCTGCCGGGACAGCTGCTCTATCCGGTCAAGCGCGCGGCCGAGCAGGCGCGCCTGAGCCTGGCCCTCGACCTGGGGACGCGGACCCGCCTGCGCCTGGACTTCTCCGAGGCGCGGATGGACGAGCTGCAGCAGCTGGCCGATCGGGGCCTGGCGATCTCGCCGGCCCAGATCGAGGCCTTGGCGGATTCGCACCGTGCATTGCTCGACTCGGCTCGGGCCACCGGCGACCCGGCCTTGTTGGACGCGGCACGGGCACGCACCGCGGCGCATCACGCGGCGCTCGAACGGCTCAAGCCACAGCTGGGCCAGTCCGCGGTGCGCGCCATCGACGAGACACGCCGCGATCTGGACGCGATCGAAGCCGGTCGAGAGCCGGGTCCCAGCCCGCGACCCTTGCCGGGCACGGCCTGGCCCGCCGAAGGCGCTGGCCTGACGCCGGGGCGCGGCCTGCCCGTCCGGACGGCGACGGGCGCCGCGGGGGATGACGGCCCGTCGCTCGCCACGCCCGGGCCGGGCAGCGCAGCCCACGCCAGCCTGACGCCGCGGCCGATCCTGGCGATGACCGCCCAGGCTTCGGCGGTGGCCGCGAGCCCGGCGGCGCCCGGTGCCGCGACCCTGGTGCCCTACGATCCCGAGGCGACCCTGCGGTCGATCGAAGCCGACCGCCGCGCGACCCGTTCGGCGATGGCCGCTGCCGCCACGGCCAGGGCCGAGGCGATTCGCGCCACCGTCGAAGCCGGGGCCGCCGCGCGGCGGGCGACGTTGGAAGCCGTGCGCGCGACCGACCCTGCCGCGGCGAGAGCGACCCGCGAGGCCCTGCGCGCGACGGATCAGGCGCAGCGGGCCACCCGCGAGGCCCGCCGAGCGACCGAGGAGGCCCGGCCGACTCCGCCGCCGCGGGATCGGACGCCGGAAGCGCGCCAGACGCGCGCTCCGATTCGTTCGACGCCCCCACCGCCCGAGCCCAGCGCGGAGCCCAGCGTCGAGCCGACCGCCGTCGGGACGGAGGCGCATCCGCCCCTGCCACCGCCCGCGATCGCCACCTCCGATCCGGCCGCGCCGGCGCCCAGCTCGACCGCCGGGCCATGACCTGCGACGGGGCTGGGCAGGAAGCCGCCGGGTCTGGCACAATAGGCGCATGAGCCAAGGTGGTCCGGGGCGGCCCAGCTACCCACGCGCGACCCAGCCCGAAGGCTGGCGTGCGCTGGTGGCCGCGCGCCCGGGATCGGGCGCTGGCGACCGCCGGCCAGGCTCGGCCGCCTGGATCCTCGCCGGCCTGCTGCTCGCGCTGGTCGCCCCGATCGCTCACGGTGGCCGGATCGTGCCGTCGGCTCCGGCTCAGGCCGAACCGGAGATCGCGCCGATCTACCTTCCGCTGATGACCCACGGCTGGCTGCTGATCGAGGTGCCGCTGGCGGCCACCGCCCAGGCCCGGGCCGCGACGCAGACCGCCCGCGCCCGGCCGAGCCAGACGCCTCGGCCGACGCCCAGCCCGGAGATCAGCCCGACCGCCAGCGCGACGGTCCTGCCGACGCCAACCTTCCGCCCCACGCCGAGCGAGACCGCGACCGAGACCGCGACGCCTGGCATCGAGCCGACGGCGACCGCCACCGGCCCGACGCCCACGCCGAGCCGATCACCGACCGCATCGCGAACGCCGGTGCCGAGCGCGACGCCGACCCTCGGTCCGAGTCCGACGCCGCGCGAGCCTGCCGGCGAGCGCCTCCGCCCGCGTGCGGCCGACCGCGGGGGCATCAACCAGGTTCGCTTCGACCGCGTGGCCGGCCTCTACCGGCTGAACCACAGCGGAAGCCTGACCCTGACCTGGGAGCTGGATCTGGGCCATCCCGACAACAGCCGTGGTCGCTTGACCTTGCGCGAGCTCGAGAGCGGTCGCTATCCGGTGGCGGGTGCCGGCCTGTACTATCGTGACGGTGATGGACGGCTCTACGAACCGCGGCTCTTCGGCCAGGTGGGGGCCGTCACCGAGATCACGCACACCCTGTTGCCGGCCGAGCAGGGACCGGGGCTGCGCCTGGACATCACCGAGTCGCTCGACGGCGAGATCCACCGCAAGCGCTACTCCCTCCGGATGGTGGGCCGTGCGTTGGAGCTGCGGGCTCAGAGCCTGGACGGTACGGTCGAGCCCGGCCTGGGCGGCTATGCCGGCTTCTCGGTGGGCGACGTCGAGGGCGCGCAGGATTCGATCAGCCTGCGCTTGCCCTACATGGACGCCGTGCCGGTGACCATGCTCGACCATCGCTGGTTCATGAGCAGCCTGATCGACTATCCCCGCAGCGGGGCCGGCGCGCTCCTTCCGCGCGGGCCCGAGATCCTGCCCGGTGCCGTGGCCAACGAGGTGCTGGCCTTCTATCCGCCGGATGCCGCCGGCCGCAGCCGAGCGGTCGACGAGACGGTCTGGATCACGCTGTCGCCCGACATCGAGGACGCATTCGCCCTGCCGGACGGCGCAGCCGCGCGCCATCGCGCCAGCCTGGTGGGCAGCGTGCACGTGATGCTCGGCGGCCGAGCGACCCACGCCACCGACTCCGCCTTGGAGGCGGCGTGGCTGGACGAGATGCGGGGCTGGGGGCTGGACGATCTGGTCCTGCATCGGTCCGAATGGCGCGATCCCGCGCTCTCGCCACCGATGCATGCCGCCCCGACGCCCGCGACTGCCTTCGAGGACCTGACGCGGGCGGCCGAGGGGCGCCTGGCGGCCAGCCTGGCGCTGACGCTCACGGCGGGCGCCTGTCCCGACCGGGCCAACCCGCGCTACGATCCGGCCGACCGGGTCATCGGACCGGATGGCCTGCCCAAGCCCGCCGGCCGCTATGCCTGCGCCGAAGGCGAGGGCGTCGCGGCCTGGCTCCTGGCGCCGAACGCTGCCGAACGCATCGGCGTGGACCTCGGCCGGTCCTTGGCCGCGTCCGGTGTCGGCGCGCTCGACCTGGCCGACCTGGCCGCCTTCAATCCGGGCTATGCCTGGCCCGGCGCCGACGACAATGCGCTCGACCGCTCGCCGCGGCCCAACCACCCGGCGACGGTCGGCGATGCGATCCAGAGCTACAAGCGGCTCTTCCAGAGCCTGCAGGCCGTCGTCGGACCGGTCTTCAGCCCCGGTGGCTCCGGGCTCTGGGAGCGGGGCTACGACAGCTTCTACGCGGGCTACCTCGACGGGGCGGGGCGGGGCCTGTCGACCGGCGCGATCGACCCGGCGGCGGGCGACGACTACCTGGTCGTGCCCGACTACGAGCTGAGCGTGGTCCGGCCCCGCATGGTCGGCTACGGCATGGGCGACTACGCACGCTTCTTCGGCGACCCGGACGGCCGTCTGGCCGATGCCGCCCGACCCTTGAGCGCCTCGGAGATCGACAGCTGGCGCGCAACCAGCCTGGCCTACGGGCATGCGGGCGCCTGGCAGGTCGGGACGCGAGCCCTGGCCCAAGGCGCTCCCGACTTCCTGTCACGGGCCGAGCAGGTCAAGGACTACTACCTGATGCGGGGCCTGCAACAGCGCTATCTGGACGCCGAGCTGATCGCGGTGAGCTACGCCGGTGATGCGGGCGAGCTGCGCCTCTCGGGAGCCCTGGCACGCGACTACGACCTGGCTCGACCGCGCCTGCACCTGGCCTACGCGCTCCCGAGCGGGCCGCTCGACCTCTGGATCAACCATGGCCAGGGAGACTGGAGCGTCGAGGCCGGCGGTCAGCCCTACCTGCTGCCGGAGAACGGTTGGCTGGCGCTGGGCGCGGACGGGCTGCTCGGCTACAGCGCCCGCGTCGAGGGCCGACGGGTGGACTACTTGCGGCTGCCGGAGTATCGCCTCATGGACGGCCGTGGCCAGGCCACCGATTTCGAGGGCGAGACCGCCACCGACCTGTTGCTGCGCTTCTCGGATGGCCGGCGGATTGTCGAGGAGCCAGCAGGCAGCCTGCGCTGGCTGGAGCCTTGATGCAGGCTCGCGCCGCGCGACTGCCCATCGCCTTGGCCACCGGGGTGGCCGTGGTGCTGCTCTCCGCCGCGGTCGCGGCCGGTCCGGCGGCGCCAGCCGCCGAAGTCGAGCAGCTCCTCGATCTGCCCTATGCCGACGCCGACCCGGCTCAGGCGGTGGATCTCTATCTTCCGGCCGGCGATCCCGGGGCCCCCCTGATGGTCTGGCTGACCGGCGGTGACTGGCGGCGCAGCGAGCGCCGCAGCTATGCGCAGCTGGGCCGCGGATTGGCGGCCCAGGGCCTGGCGGTCGCGGTCGCCAGCTATCGCAGCGGTCCGGTGCAGCATCCGGTTCAGGCCCAGGACGCGGCCCAGGCGCTGGCCTTCGTCCGCAACCGATTGCTGCTTTCGGGTCGGCAGACCACCGAGATCTTCCTCGGTGGGCACGACGCGGGAGCGCACCTGGCCGCATTGCTGGCATTCAACGGGCGCTTCCTGGCCGAACATGGTCTGGAGCCCGGCGAGCTGCGCGGCGTCGTTGGCGTCTCGGGCACCTATCGCGTCGATCCTGGCAGTCGCGACCGCGCCGAGGTCTTCGGCCTCGATCCCCTCCAGCGCCTCGATGCCTCACCGCTGCACCACGTCTCGCCCGCCGCGCCGCCGATCCGACTCTTCGTTGCCGCCTCCGACCTGCCGGGACGCCAGGCGGAGGCCGCGAACCTGGCCCTCCAGCTCCAGGCCGCAGGCGTCGACCATGCCGTGCTGACCGTTCCAGGACGCAGCTTCTCGAGCCTGCTGGCCCTGCTCGGCAGCGCCGGCGATCCACCCACCGAGGCCCTGCTGGCCTTCGTCGCCGAGCGACGCCCGGATGCGCCGAGCCCGACGCCTCGGCCCAGCGCCAGCCCGGCTCCGAGCCCGACGGCCAGCCCGGATACGAATCGCCCGGCCGCCCCGGAGCCGCCCGTCTCGGGGCCGGGATCGGAAGCGGACCTGGCCTATCCGCAAGCCCGGCTCGAGCGGGTCGAGCAGGGCAACCTGGCCTGGTGGCAGGTCCTGCCCGAGGGCGAGGTCCTGGTCGGGCCGGGAGGCGGCGAGTCGCTCCGGCTGCTGGTCTTCGTGCCGGCATCGGGGCCGGCCGACCCCAGCCAGCCAACGGCCTACCTGAGCTGGCTGGAGCACCTGGCGCGCGCGGGCAACCGGGTCATTCTGCCGGACTACGCGGCGCCCGGCCTGCCGCCCACGGCCTGGTCGCTGCGCGTGCGGCGCATCGCGCAGGCCGCCCTCGCCGAGCCGAGCGCGCCGGGAACGCCAGCGCTGGACCCCGACGGCATGGCCTGGGTCGGCCACGGGGTCGGCGCGGTCCTCGCCGCCAACGCCGCCGCGCACTGGTTCGAGGACGGCCTGCCGGTGCCCCGCGTGCTCCTGGCGGCCATGCCTCGGGATCCCGAGGATCTGCTCGAGCTGCTTGCGCTGCGCCGGCTGCCAGCCGACCTGCGGCTGCTGATCCTCGCCGCCGCGGCCGATCCCGGGCGCGACCCCGCCCTGGAGCGCGCACTCTGGGAGCGCAGCGCCCAGCTGCCGATGGACTGGCGCGAGCGGCTGGTCCTGGTCGGCGACGCGCACGGCCTGCCGGTGCTGGGCGCCGGGTTCGAGGAGGCCTATACGCAAGCCCCCCATGGCCGTTTGGACGCGCACGACTGGTATGGCACCTGGAAGTGGCTGGACGCGCTACAGCGCTGCGCCTACGCCAACCAGGACTGCGCCTCGGCGCTCGGTGGCGGGCGCGAACAGCTCGGCCTGGGCAGCTGGTCGGACGGGCGTCCGGTGGCCACCGCTCGCCGCGAGCCCTTCGCCTCCGAGCGGCCAGCCCAGGTGTGGCTACCCTACGCCTTGCGCCGCCCCAGCGGGCGCTGAGCCCTCACGGATCGACCCGGGCGCAGGTCTGACGCCCGAGCCGTGCCGCGGATCGTCCATGGGACAGGCCCCGTGCCGATGCCGCTCCACCCAGCGTCTTGTCGTCGTCGGCGGCTGCCGTCGGGTGCCCCAAACGACCCCGAGCGACGCCGTGTCAGGCATCGCTCGGGGTGGCGTCTGTGGTCGGCGTGACTCAGGCGACGGGCTCGATCGCCAACGCGCGGATCTCGAGGCCGTCATCGGACTCGCCGGCATCGATGTGGAGCGTGTCGCCCGGCTGGATGTCTCCGGCCAGCAACATCTCGCTCAGCGGGTCCTCGATCAGATCGCGGATGGCGCGGCGGAGTGGCCGGGCGCCGTATTCGGGGTCGTAGCCCGCGGCCAGGATCCGGTCCCGCGCGGCGTCGGTGACCTCGATCTTGAGATCCTGTTCGGCCAGACGCGGTGCCATGCGGGCGAGCTGGATGTCGACGATGGTGCGCAGGTCCTCGCGGGTCAGCGGGCGGAAGACGAGCATCTTGTCGACGCGGTTGAGGAACTCGGGCTTGAAGAGCCGCTTCATCTCCTCGGCCACCTTCTCGCACATCTCCTCGTACTCGGTCTCGAAGCGCTTCCGCTCGTCGCCGCCCACGTCGAAGCCCAGGGCCTGCTGCTGGGTGAGGCGGGCCGCGCCGATGTTGGAGGTCATGATGATGATCGTGTTGCGGAAGTCGACCTTGCGCCCCTTGGCGTCGGTCAGGTGCCCGTCCTCCATGATCTGCAGCAGCATGTTGAAGGCTTCGGGGTGCGCCTTCTCGATCTCGTCGAGCAGGATCACCTGATAGGGGCGCCGCCGAACGGCTTCGGTCAGCTGACCGCCCTCGTAGTAGCCCACATAGCCGGGCGGCGCGCCGACCAGCCGGCTGACCGCATGCCGTTCCATGAACTCGCTCATGTCGATCTGCAGCAGGGCGTCCTCGCTGCCGAACATGAACTCGGCCAGGGCCTTGGCCAGCTCGGTCTTGCCGACGCCGGTGGGCCCGAGGAAGATGTAGGTGCCGATCGGGCGGCGGGGGTCCTTCAGGCCGGCCCGAGCCCGCCGCACGGCCTTCGAGATCGCTTCGATGGCCTCGTGCTGGCTGACGATGCGCTCGTGCAGCGCCTGCTCCATCTGCAGCAGCCGTTCGCTTTCCTCGCCGGCGATCCGGACCACCGGGACGCCGGTCCACATCGCCACGACCTCGGCGATGTCCTCGTCGTTCACCTCGAGCTTGGCGTCATCGTCGGCACGCAGCCGCTCGATCTCCTGCCACAGCTCGCGTTCCTGGTCGCGCAGCTTGACCGCGGCGTCGTACTCGCCTTCGGTGAACGCGCGCTCCTTCTCGCCCTGAACGGTCTTCAGTCGGGCCAGGGCTTCGTTCAGTCCGGGCGAATCGGGGATCTTGTACATGCGCACCCGGCTGGAGGCCTCGTCGATCAGGTCGATGGCCTTGTCGGGCAGGAAGCGGTCGGTGATGTAGCGCTCGGCCAGATGCGCGGCCGCGTACAGGGCCTCGTCGGTGATGGTGAGGCCGTGATGCTCCTCGTAGCGGCTGCGGATGCCACGCAGGATCTTGACCGTGTCGTCGACCGAGGGCTCGTTGACGAAGATCGGCTGGAAGCGCCGCTCGAGCGCCGCATCCGACTCGATGTGCTTGCGATACTCGTCGAGCGTGGTCGCGCCGATGACCTGCAGCTCGCCACGCGCGAGGGCGGGCTTGAGGAGGTTGGCGGCATCGACGCTGGAACCGGCCGAACCCGCGCCGACGAGCATGTGCAGCTCGTCGATGAAGAGGATCGCGTCGGCCTCCTTGATCTCGTCGAGCACGCGCTTCATGCGCTCTTCGAACTGCCCACGGTAGATCGTGCCCGCGACCAGGCTGCCCACGTCGAGCATGAAGACCCGCTTCTCGCGCAGCTGCGACGGCACCTCGCCGGCGGCGATGCGCTGGGCCAGGCCCTCGACGATGGCGGTCTTGCCGACACCGGGTTCGCCGATCAGCGCGGGATTGTTCTTGGTCCGGCGCGACAGGATCTGGATGACCCGCTCGATCTCGGTCTGGCGACCGACGACCGGGTCCAGCTTGTTCTCCTCGGCATGGCTGGTCAGGTCGACGCCCAGCGTGTCCATCAAGGGCGTCTGCTGCGGCTTCTTGCGCTCCGCCTTCGGCTTCGCCGCGCCCTGCTGCATGATCGCGCGCGTGGTCTGCCGGCGCACGGCGTCGAGGTCGACGCCGATCTCCTTGAGCACGTCGATCGCCGGGCCATCGCCCTCGTTGATCAGCCCGAGCAGGATGTGCTCGGTGCCGATGTACTGGTGGTTCATGCGCCGGGCTTCGTCGACGGCGCCCTCGAGCACCCGCTTGGTCCGAGGCGAGAGACCCGCCGACTGACCCTGGATGCCCTGGCCGGCGCGACGCGAGGCCTGATCGATCAGCTTGCTGACCTGGATCGGCGTGGCGCCCAGATCACGCAGAACGCGCGACGCGAGACCGCGCTGTTCGTTGACCAGGCCCAGAAGCAGGTGCTCGGTGCCGATGAAGCTGTCGTTGAGGCGCTTGGCCTCCTCCTGCGCCAGCAGCAGAACGCGCCTGGCGCGTTCGGTGAATCGATCGTCGATGTTGGCCATCTCAGCCTCGTTTCGTGCTTCGTGCTGACGAGTCGGGCGGAATGCCGGCGAGCAATTGGGCGCGGACCCTCCTTGCGGGAGGGCACCGCGCCCAATGTCCTGCGCCTTGCCTCGTTGCGGTGCTGCGCCGATCGGCTTGCCTGCGGCGCATGCGCGCGGTGCATGCGACTATGCGGTTCTGGTCGTCGCGAGACCTGCGACCGATGCTCAGTCTCCGGTGGGCTCGGCAACCAGGCTCGGCTCGGAGGCGTCGGCCGGGTCCGAGCCGGCCTCCATCTCGATCGAAGCGGGAGCCTCCGTGGCGCCGTCCGGACCGTCGTCCGCGCTGCGATCCTCGATGTCGTCCTCGTAGGGAAGGCCGAGCGCATCGAAGTCGGCACCGGCGCGCTTGAGGCTGAGGCCGATGCGCTTGCGCTCCGGATCGATCCGAATGATGCGCACGGTAAGCCGCTGTCCGGGCGACACCACGTCACCCGGCGCGAGCTCCTCGTCCGAGAGCTCGGAGACGTGGATGAGGCCCTCGATGTCGCTCTCGAGCTTGGCAAAGGCGCCGAAGTCGGCCAGGCGGGTGATCTCGGCCTCGATCACCTCGCCCACCTGATAACGATCGTCGATCGTGCTCCAGGGCTCGGGCTGCAGCTGCTTGAGGCTGAGGCCGATGCGGTTGCGCTCGCGATCGACCGAGATCACCTTGACCTCGACCGGATCGCCCAGCGCCAGCACTTCGCTGGGATGGCTGACGCGGTTCCACGAGAGCTCGGACAGGTGCACCAGGCCATCGGCGCCGCCGATGTCGACGAAGGCGCCGAAGTCGGCCAGGCTGGTGACGCGACCCTTGATGACCAGCCCTTCGGCCAGCTCCGACAACAGGTCGCTCTTGAGCTGCTTGCGGCGCTCGCGCATCGCGGCCTGCTCGGAGAGGATCAGGCGGTTCTTCTGGCGGTCGAGCTCGATGACCTTGAGGAACAGGGGCTCGCCCACGAAGCGCGCCAGCGGGCTGTCGCTCGAGCCGTCGACCTTGGCCCGGTCGATGGCATGTCGACGATCCAGCTGCGAGACGGGGATGAAGCCGCGCACCTGTCCGATGTAGACGATCAAGCCACCCTTGTTGTGGCTGGCCACCTTGCCCTCGAAGCTCTCACCGCTCTCGAGCAATGCCTCGGCGTCGTCCCAGTCCTGTCCGATGCGCACCTGGGTCAGCGAGACCAGGAGGTGGCCGTCGGTGCTGTTGGGGTTGACGATGAAGACCTCGACCTCGTCGCCCACCTGGCGCGAGGCCCGATCTTCGTTGCTCATCTGGGCGAACTCGCGCGGGGCCAAGAGGCCTTCGAACTTGCCGCCGACGTCGATCAGCAGCTCGTTGGCACCGACCAGAGCGATCGTGCCGCTGACGATGTCACCGCGCTTGAACTCACGATGGCCGTCGACCTCGCTCAGGAGGTCGAACATGGGATGATCTTCCAACGCTTGTGCCGACATGCCGCCGGCCTCTAGGAGCTTGCTCATGAACCTTCCTTACTACCGGGATTTGGCCGCGAATTATACCGGACGGGCGCGGCGCATACAACCGCTCGCATGCCGCGACCCCGGCGCGCGGCATCAGTCGTCGCAGAGCGCGACGGCCTCGATCTCGACGCGCGCTCCGAGCGGGAGGGCCGCGACCGCCACCGTGGACCGAGCCGGAGGCGCCTGTCCGAAGCGCTCGGCGTAGACGGCGTTCATCGCGCCGAAGTCGGCCATGTCGGTCAAGAAGACGGTGGTCTTGAGCACCCGGTCCAGGCCGCTGCCCGCCGCTTCGAGCACCGCGGCGAGGTTGTCGAGGACCTGTCGCGTCTGCGCGGCGACGTCGCCCTCGATCGGCTTTCCGGAGCTCGGATCGAGCGGGATCTGGCCGGCGGTGAAGACCATGCGCCCGGCACGAACGGCCTGCGAATAGGGGCCGACGGCCGCCGGCGCGCGATCGGTCGCGATCACCCGCCGTTCCGGCCGGGTGACGCCTTCCTGGTTCTGACCCATGACGGTCCTCCTGTGAGATGGCAGCGAGGGGCGGAACGGGTCGAAGGGCCCGGATCGGGAGCACCTCCGACCGCGGCTAGCCGGCGGTCTCGTGCTCGACCGTGGCGAAGATCATGCGGCCGGCCACCGTCTGGAGCATGCGGGTCACGCGGACGTCGAGGCTCATGCCCTGGCGATCGCTGGCATGTTCGACCACCACCATGGTGCCATCCTCCAGGTAGCCGACGCCCTGGCCGGGCTCCTTGCCCTCCTGGATGATCCGCACCTGCATCTGCTCGCCCGGCAGCACCATGGTCTTGACCGCGTTGGCGAGCTCGTTCAGGTTCAGCACCCGGATGCCCTGGATCTCGGCCACGCGGTTCAGGTTGTAGTCGTTGGTCATTATCGAGGCGTTGATGCGCTCGGCGAGCTGCACCAGCTTGCGGTCGACCTCGTTCACGCCGACGATGTCCATGTCGCTGATCTCGACCGCGACGTGGGTCGAGCTCTGCAGACGGTTGAGGATCTCGAGGCCGCGACGGCCGCGGTTTCGCCGCAGCGAATCGCTGGAGTCGGCGATCTGCTGCAGCTCGTCGAGCACGAAGCGCGGCACCATCAGGGTCTTCTCGATGAAGCCGGTCTCGGCCACGTCGGTGACCCGGCCGTCGATGATGACGCTGGTGTCGAGCAGGATGTACTCGCCCGGCCGCTCGCCGGCCTGGTCGCGCAGGCCGAGCGTGCTGCGCAACAGGGCCAGGAAGGCGCCCGGGTTGTTGCCCACCGTCGCGGCACCGAGATAGGCCAGCGTCACCGCGACGATGAAGGGGAGGAACTGACCGAGCGGCGCTCGCAGCTGTGCCAGCGGGAACGCGGCGAGCGCGCCGAGGAAGAGCCCGACGCCGAGGCCCACCGCGGCACCGAGCAGGCGGACGGGAGGGACCTGGCTGAGCTCTTCGTAGGCGATGTCGAGCGGGCGCAGAACGGTCGGCGCCAACAGGTAGCCGAAGCCGAAGCCGAACATGCCGAGCGAGATGCCGAGCAGGAGCTGGACGACGTGGCCGAAGGGCTCGAGGCCCTGTGCGACCAGCTGGCGCTCGACGAAGGGCCACACCGCGCTCGACGAGCCGTAGCCCAACACCGCCAGGATGATGGCGCCGACCTGGCGGATGAAGCGGATCCAACGCCGAGGCATGAACTGACTCCGGGGTCTCGATCGGACCACCGCGGCGTCATCGCAGAGCAACCCCGATGCCTGGCACCAGGCCCGGCATCGGGCGGGAGCCCCCAGAGCTGCCCGTTCGAATCTTCGGCTGGTCCTGGAGCGTGCCGCGCCCGCCGGGTGTGCGTAGGATGAAGCCGGATGGATGAGGACGACTGGATGATTGGGGATGCACGAACGACGGCGGCACGGGAGCGAGTCTAGCACAGGCCGGATGCGGCGACAATGGCGTCCACCGGCCATCGGCGCTCCGGGCGACGGCCGGCCCTGCGCTCGGGCGGGTCAGCCGAGCCCGGGCACGATGTAGTGGTACAGACCGAGCCGTGCCAGGCCGAGCAGCGCCAGCGCGAAGGCGAGCGGCAGCCAGTCGGCGAGCGCGCGCGACCGGTCCTGCGGGAGGCCCACACGCCCTGCCAGCCAGCGGCCCAGCTCGCGAAGCCCGAGCGAGAAGCCCAATCCGACCGGCAGCAGGGCTGGCAGCAGGTAGCGCCCCTGGTGCTGCACGAACTCGAGGTTGTAGATCAGGAAGGCGGCCAGGGTCGCGCCGGCGCTGGCCGCGAGCAGCCCCAGCCGGTCACGCGCCAGGCCGGCGCTGGGATCGCCCGCGATGCGCCGCAGCGCAAGCGCCAGGCCGATCCCGGCCAGGAGGCTTGCCAGCGCCAGGAGGCCGTAGATCGGGATGCCGGCGAGGCGGTCGAAGAACACGCCCATCCAGCCGAAGACGCCCCAGAAGCTCTCGAACCCGAACCGCAGCATGCGCCAGAGCATGTCGCCCAGCCCCCGTTCGGCGATCCAGTCGGCGCTGCGGGGCTGGCAGGCCGCCACCGGCGTGCAGGCAACGGCCCACGCGTGGGCGCGCAGGCCGAAGGGGTCGCCGGCGCCGTAGACCCGCGCGTTGCGCAGCAGCCAGGGTGCCGCCAGGAGGCCTGCCAGACCGGCGATCGGGGCCAGTCGGCGCAGCGCGGCGGAGCGCTCGACGCGCGTCGCCTGCCGGCCGGCCAGCAGCTCGGACGCGATCAGCGCCGCGGCCACCGGCGCCACCGCCGTGAGCTTGCTGAGCAGCGCCAGCCCGAGCAAGCCGCCGCCGCCGAGGACCCAGGCCCGCTGACCGACCCGTCCGTTCGGCCGCGCCAGTGCCAGGCAGACGGCCGCCGCCGCCACCGCGTTGGCCAGGGCATCGTTGTTCACGGCCGCGGTCATCGTCAGCTGCATCGGCAGGAAGGCCACGAAGCCGGCGCAGCCGAGGGCCAGCAGCGGATCGTCGGGATCCAGCAGGCGCGCCGCGCGCCAGGCCAGGCAGATGGTCAGGCTGCCCAGGAGCAGGCCGAAGAGGCGGATGAGCCGCACGCGATCGGCCGTCGCCTCACCGGCCAGGCGGAAGGGGATCGTCGCCATCAGGTAGTAGGCCGGCGGCTGGTGGTCCTCGTATTCGATGCCCTCGATCGAAGCGGTGGCGGGAAAGCGGCTCGCCTTGAGCGCCTCCAGGCGTTCGAAGGGGTAGTCGCCCGGCTCGATCACCGGCCAGCCGGGCTCGGCGTCGAGCAGCTGGACGAGGTGGTTGTAGTGCGCCGGCTCGTCCGGCACCTGCCAGAGCGGGGTCTGGCGCGCATATTCGCCGCCCAAGGCCAGGTGAAGTGCCAGGATCGAGCCGAGGCCGAGGCGCTCGAGAACGCTCATGGGCGGGGCGAGCGGCCGCCCGGGGTTCGCGCGCTCACATCAGAAGATCCGCGCGAGCAGTCCGCCCAGCTCGTAGAGCAGGTACATCGGCGCCATCACCAGGAACATGGTGAAGGGATCGGGCGTCGGCGTCAGGACCGCGGCCAGGATGGCGATCACCAGCACGGCATGCCGGCGGTAGCGCGACATGGTCGCCGGTTTCAGGATGCCGACCTTGGCCAGCATGAAGACCACCAGGGGCGTCTCGAAGGACACGCCGATTACGAAGAGCAGGTTGCTGACGAAGGCGATGTAGTTGGCCAGGGTCGGGGTCGGCTTGGCGCCGAGCCCGGCGCCCTCGGCGAAGCCGATCAGGAAGTTGATCGACCGCGGCAGGACGACGAAGAAGCCGAAGGCCAGGCCGATGGCGAACATCAGGCCGGCGCCCGGCAGCAGGAGGTACAGGTAGCGGCGCTCCCGACTATAGAGCGCCGGGAGCACGAAGGCGACGACCTGGTACAGGATGACGGGCGTCGATAGGATCAGACCCAGGATCAGGCCGACCCGCATCCAGGTGATCAGGCCTTCGAGCGGCGAGATGATGATGATCGAGTCGCAGGCGGTGCACATGCCGAGCAGCCCGGTGATGGCGAGCGTGTCGGGCAGTGCGATCGTGCGTCCCGCCAGCCGCAGGCTCTCGATGGGCAGCGGAATCTCGACGCCGCTGATGACGAAGCGGCTGAGCGGCATGCTGACCACCATGCCCACCGCCAGCGCCACGACGCTGCGGATCAAGCGGGTGCGCAGCTCGCGCAGGTGCTCCATGAGCGGCATGCTCGTCAGGTCCGGGGGCTCCGGCGGCGCGGTGGCCGACCCGGCTGCCGCTTCGACCGGTCGATCGGTCGCCGACGCGATCGAAGCCTGGGCCGGCCCCGGCTCGGCCGGTGTCGTCGCCGACTCCGGTGCCGACTCCGGTGCTTTGCCGGCATCGAGCTCCGGGCGCTCCGCGCGCTCGGAGGCGCTCATGCCTCGCCCTCCTCGACCGGCGATTCGACCGCCTGCGCGGACGGATCGTCGGTCGCGTCTCCGGTACGCTCGGCGGCGGCCGACTCCGGTCCCGCATCCGAGGCGGCCTCGGCCGGCGGCGCCTCGGGGGCCAGGGGTGCGTCGATGGCCGTACCGATCGAGCCGATCTCCTCGGAGAGGCCCCGCAACTGGTGCTTCAGGCCCTCGTTGACCGTCTTGGACCCGCTCTGGAGGATGCGGCGCGCCGACTCGCCGAATTCGCGAACATCGGCGGCGGCATCGCCATGCTCTTCGGCGGCGGCCTTCAGCTCGCGGGTGAGCTCGGTGGTCGCCGCCTCGGCGGCCTGGCGGATCTCGCGGATCAGACGGCCGGCCTGGACGGCGATCTCGGGCAGGCGCTCCGGCCCGAAGAGCACCAGGAAGAGCACCGCCAGGACGACGAACTCCCAGCCGTTGATGTTGAATGGAGCGGGCATCGGGCTTTCCTGCCTGAGCTCAGGCGGCGTCGATGCGCCCGAGGAAGGCGCGCATCGCGGCGTTGAACGCACCCGGCTCCTCGAGGTTGGCGAGGTGGCCTGCGCCGGGAACGAGCTGCAGCCTCGCGTCCGGGATCCGCGCCGCCATGGATCGCGAGGCCTCGGGGTCGATCAGCTGATCCTCGGCGCCGGTGATGACCAGGCAGGGCACGTCGATCGTGGACAGCTCGGGACCGGCGTCCGGCCGCGCTGCCATCGCGCCGAGCGCCGCGATGCTGCCCGCGGTCGGCTGACGCCGGATCATGGCCGCCGCCTGCTCCCGTAGCGCCGGGCTCGCCCCAGGGGCCAGGAGCCGCTGCGGCATGGCTTCGACCAGGGGCGCCATGCCCGCGTCGCTCAGCCGCGCCGCCAGGGCGGCGCGGCCCTCGCGCCCGGCCGCATCGTCGGCGTCGGCGCGCGTGCAGGCCAGGACGAGGCCGGCGATGCGATCGGCATGACGACGCCACATGGCCAGCGCCACGTAGCCGCCCATCGAGTGGCCGCAGACGACGGCTCGACGGATGCCGAGGCCATCGAGCAGCCGCGCCAGATCGTCGGCATGGTCTTCGACGCGCGGTCGTCCGTGGGCGGTGGAGCCGCCGAATCCGATCAGATCCGGCGCCAGGACGCGGCGCTCCTGGCCAAAGGCCATCACCTGCGGCGCCCAGAGCTGGTGATCCAGCGGGAAGCCGTGGATCAAAAGCAGCGGCGCGCGCAGTCCCGTATCGACGAGGCGCATGCGGGCGTCACCGAGCTCGAAGGCCCGAGCGTCTTCGCTCATCGCAGCAGCTCCGAGGTGCCGATCGCGCGCATCACGATGCCCCAGAGGAAGAGCGATGCCGCGGCGAACATCAGGGACTCGACCCGGCCACGGGCCTCGCGGGTGTAGGTGTAGATGAAGGGCCAGATCAACGCGGCCAGCAGCCCGTAGAGCAGATGCACCCAGCGGGCCGGGTCCACGCCGGCCACCAGCCAGCGGAAGACGCCGAGCAGGGCTTCGACGGCCAGCAGCGCCTCGCCGACGACGACCGCGCCGAGGTAGCCGCTGGACAGGCCCTGGCGGCGAAGGAAGCGCCAGAACGCCCAGATGGCCATGGCGAAGGTGAAGAACGCCGCCGAATCGGCCAGCCGATCGTGAAGGAGCTGGCTCATCGCGCGGACTTCGCCAGCTCGTCCAGGAAGGCGATCACCGTCTCCGTGCCGCGGTGGAAGTGCTCGACGCGGAACTTCTCGTTCGGGGCGTGCAGGTTGTCGTCCGGCAGGCCGAAGCCGAGCATGACCGTGGGTAGGCCCAGAATGCTGGCCAGGTCGGCCACCACCGGAATCGTGCCGCCCTCGCGGGTGAAGACCGGCGCCTTGCCGAAGCCCTGCTCGAGGGCGCGCCCGGCTGCTTGCATGGCCGGTAGGTCGCGATCGATCAGGGCCGGCCTTCCGCCATGCAGGCTCCTGACTTCGACCGAGAAGCCCGGCTCGGACAGCCCTTCGACATGGGCCTTGAACAGGGCGGCGATGGCCTCCGGGTCCTGGTCGGGCACCAGGCGCATGCTGACCTTGGCGCTGGCCTTGGCCGGCAGCACGGTCTTGGCGCCGGGCCCGGTCCAGCCCGACCCCATGCCGTTGATGTCGAGGCTGGGTCGGGCGCCGAGCCGTTCGATCAGCGAATAGCCGGCCTCACCCCAGGCGCCGGCCCGACCCGCGGCGCGGTTGAAGGCCGTCAGGTCGAAGGGCACGCGCGCCAGGAGCGCCCGTTCCGCGTCGTCGAGCGGACGGACCCGGTCGTAGAATCCGGGGATGGTGATGCGCCCCTGTGCGTCGTGCAGGCCGGCCAGGATGCCGGCCAGGGCGCTGGCCGGGTTGCGGACCGCCCCGCCGTAGAGGCCCGAATGCAGATCACCCGGCGCGCCGCTGACCTCGATCTCCATGTAGGCCAGGCCGCGCAGCCCGTAGACGAGGCTGGGCTGGCCGGGCGCCACCATCGCGTTGTCGCTGATCACGGCCACGTCGGCCTCCAGCTCGGAGGCATGCGCGCTCAGCCAGGCGGCCAGGTTCGGACTGCCGATCTCTTCCTCGCCCTCGAAGACGTACTTGACGTTCACCGGCGGGGCGATGCCGGCCGCGGTGTAGGCGGCCAGGGCCTCGACATGCGCCATCAGCTGGCCCTTGTCGTCACAGGCGCCCCGCGCGTAGAGGTCGCCGTCGCGCAGGCTGGGCTCGAAGGGCGGCGACTCCCAGAGCGCGATCGGATCGGGCGGCTGGACGTCGTAGTGGCCATACACCAGAACGGTGGCGGCGCCCGGCGCCGCAAGGAGTTCGGCGTGCACCACCGGATGACCGGGCGTCTCGTCGACGCGGACCCGGTCGACGCCGGCGCCGCGAAGGCGTTCGGCCAGCCAATCGGCCGCGCGACGCATGTCGGCGCCATGGCTCGGGTCGGTGCTGACGCTGGGGATGCGCAAGAACTCGACGAGCCGGTTCAAGGCGCCTTGACGGTCGGCGCGGGCCTGCTCGATCGGCGTCATGGGGGCTCTCCGTGATGCGGTCGGCGCGGCCGCCGCGGCCTCGCCATCGAAGCCGGAGGAGTATAGCACGCGCCGGCCTCAGCTCACGGCCGGCGCCCCTCGACGCCGCAAGCGCCCGGGCGCGAACAGGAAGCCGAAGAAGATGGCGTAGAACAGGACGACGACGCCGCCGGCGCTGCCGGCCTGCAACGCGGGTTGGCCCAGCAGGCCGAAGAGCAGGCTGCCCAGGGCCAGACCGTTCCACAGCCCATGCCCGACGATGGCCAGGACGATGCCGGCCAGGCCGGCCAGCGGTCGTCGCTCGACGCGCAAGGCGAGCCAGCCCAGGGCCGCCAGCCCGGTCATCGAGGCGTGCATCAGGGTCGACAGGCCGCGCAGCAGGGCGGTGCTGGGCCAGACCAGCGCCGAGAGCTCGAAGGCGCTGAAGAAGACGCTCTCGAAGATGCCGAAGCCGGCGCCGACCGCGACGCCCCAGGCCCAGGCTTGGGCGCGGTTCCGGGGCGGTCGCAGCATCAGGCCGGCGAGCTTGCAGAGCTCCTCGATGGTCGGTCCGATCAAGGCCAGCAGCAGGAAGGCGGCCAACACCACCACCGGATGCAGAAGCGGTGCGAGCTGCGCCGGGTCGAGGGCACTCGGATCGAGCCCGCCGCTCGCGCCGGCCTGCTCCACGAGCTGGTTCAGCGCGTCCAGGCTGCTGCGTCCGGACTCGCTGCTGCCCAGGACGACCGCGCTCAGGACCACGAGCAGCAGGCCCGCCGCCAGCTCGGCCAGCATCGCCAGGAAGGTCGCTCCGCAGGCGCCCCAGGCCAGGCGCCCCAGCACGCCGCGCCAGCTGAGCCAGTCGGGCCGGCCGCTCCGGCCGGCCGTGTACGCCACCGCCGCCAAGGCCGGCAGGATGGCGGCCGCCATGTGCAGCGGCGTGAAGACCAGCAGCGTCAAGGGCCGGCTGCCCAGATACAACAGCGCCGTGCCTGCCGTCAACACCAGGGCCAGCAGGCCCAGCCAGGCCGGCGCGCGCGCCGGCCCGAAGGGCGTGCCGGGCAGTCCCCGCATCGCGGCGGCGGCGCCCCGGGAGATCGTGGCGCCCAGGCCGAGGAGCAGCAGGGTGGTGGCGCCGACGGCGACGGCCAGGCCGAGGGCCTCGGCGGAGCCGACCAGGCTGAGCGTGGCCAGGCCGAAGTAGAGCAGTCCGCAGAGCCCGCCGCAGAGCCCCATCGCGAGGCCGGCGACGGAGATCAGCGTCAAGGCGGTCGCCGCGGGCGGAGCCGGCGGTGCCGGAGATGGAGCGGGCGGTTCGGCGGGCTGCGGGTCGAGCGCGAGGCTCACCTAGCGGTAGTCCCAGCTCAAGCGGTAGGGGCTGGACACCTCGTCGCCGAGCGCCCAGATCCGGATCCAGTACCGGCCGGGCAAGGCCGAGTTCAGCCGGATCAGCTCGCCGACTCCGCGGCCGTTGCGGCTGCGACCGACCTCGACGTAGTCGCCGAAGACCCGCTGGTAGAGGAAGACGTCGTAGTCGCCGCGACCCGAGGTCGGAACCTCGAGCTGGACCTCGACCGGTCCTCCGTTGCGCACGTAGAACGCGTACCAGTCCTCGGTGTCGCTTCCGGGCTCGAGCCAGAGCCGGCCGAAGTAGCTCATGCCCGCGCAGAGATCGACATCGCTGAGGCTGCCGGGCGAATCGGGCTCGGGATCGTCGATCCCCGGCCAGGGTGGATTGCAGTACAGCCACTCGCGCAGAACCAGCAGCGGCAGGTAGGCCGGCGACGGGGTCGCGGTGGCGGTGGCCGTCGGCGTGAAGCTCGGCGTCGCCGTCGCCGTCGGCGTGGAGGTCGGGGTCGGCGTGGGGGTGGCCGTGTCGGTCGGGGTCGGGGTGGCCGTGAAGGTGGCCGTCGGCGTCGGCGTCGGGGTATCGGTCGGGGGTGCCGTGCGCGGCGTCGGCGTGGCCGCGTCATCGCTGTCGGCGCGGAAGGTCCAGCGGTAGCGCTGGCCATCGATCGCGACGCTGGCCTCGTAGTCCCGGCCGAACTTGAGCGGCTCGCGGGGCAGGAGGGCGATGCCCCCGCGCTCGCGCAGGACCGCGGAGCGGCTGCCATCGACGATGCAGTGTTCGAGGTCTCGGACGCCGGTGCGCAGCTCGCTGGCCGTCACCTGCGGCTGACCGGCCGCGGGGCCCAGCAGCAAGAGCAGGGCCGGACCGGTCTGCGAGGGATAGCCGGCGCAGGGCGGCGCGCCCTGAACGCCGCTCCAGGGCACCAGCACCGTCTCGACGTTCTGGCCGCTGGCCGGATAGCGCAGGGGCCAGCTGGCGCCCGCGGGCAGCGCGGCCTGCAGGCCGCGTTCGACGTCCAGCGCGGCGCCGTAGGCATGGCTGCCGCCGGCCTCGCGATGCTCGCCGAAGCCGGCGACGGTGAGGCGCGGGTCCAGGGCTCGGGCGGCCGAGTCGGGGCGCGCCAGCCAATCGTCGATCACCGCGTCGCTGGACCGATCCATGCGGGTCTCGAGCGCCAGCAGGCTGCCGGCGGCCGCCGCGGCCCCTTCGGCGCTGTATTCGGGATTCGCCGGGTCCTCGTCGGCGCTGAGCCGATCGTTGCGGACCATGTAGCGGGCATGCGCCGCGGCACCGGCGCCCCACTCGGCCTGCGGGTTGACCGCGAAGAGGCCGGCCTTGGCGCGATGGTAGTTGAGACGGGCCAGGGCGGCCTCGGCGCCATCCTGATCGCCGGCTGCCGGTGCGAGCGGACTGCCCGAGCGGTCGGCCGAAGGTCGGATCGGTGCCGCCAGTCCGCCGATCCGGCGACCGGAAGGCAGGGCGGCGCCCTGCCCGGGGTCGCCCGGCTCGGACTTCGGCGTCGGCGGATCCGGCTTGTCGGTCGGGGGCGGCGGAGGCGGATCGGTCGGCTTGGGATCGTCCTTCTTGTCGTCCGGATCCTCCGGTTGCGGCGCGTTCGTCGGTGTCGCGAGGTCGGGGGTCGCGGCGGCGCTCGGCGCGGCGGTCGGCAGGAAGCGTGTGGCCGTCGGCGGCGCCGGGCCGAGGCTCACCGCGATCTGGATCGCCGTCTCGCGCTCGACCTCGCTTCCGCCGCTCGGGTCCTGGCTGATGATGAACCCGGGCGCGACGCTGACGGAGTAGAGCCGAATCAGGTCGACGGCGAGGTAGTTCGCGCGCAGCACCTGCTCCGCGTCCTCGCGCGTCAGACCGACCACGCTGGGGACCTTGACCGCCGGCGGGATGGTCGGGCTGGCGGTGGCCGCCTCGGTCGGCGTCTCGCTGGGCGGCGGCGGGGTGGTCGGGATGCGGATGGAGGTCGGGCTGGCCGGCGCCGGGGTGTCGATGAGCTGCGACGCGACGGCCGTCGGCTCGCCGTCGCGGCCGATTCCCGCCGCCAGGGTGCGCAGGATCTCCTGTCGGAAGATGAAGAGCGAAGCCAGGAGCACGAGCGTGCCGGCTCCGATGGCCACCGCCGACCAGGAGACGTCCTGGGGCATGGCGACCGGGATCGGCGCCGGGCGCGCGGCGGCTTCGAAGGGCGCCACCACCAGGGCGGTGGCGTCGTCCCAGCCCGCCTTGGCCTGCGCGGCGGCGACCAGGCGCTCCGCGCCTTCGCTGGGCCCGTGCTCCACCAGGGTGCGTGCGATCTGCCCCTCGTCCAGCTGCTGGTGCAGGCCGTCGCTGCACAGCAGGATGCGATCGCCGCGGCCCAACGGGATGCCGTCCGAGATGACCGGTTGCGGCGTCGCGCCATGACCGAGCATGGCCGAGCTGTCGCTGGCGTCGTCCGTGAGGCGGTAGGTCTGTCCCCCGCGCACCAGGTAGGCCCGGGCGGAGCCGAGGTGACCCACGATGAGCTCGTCGCGGCAGATCAGGGTGGCGGCGACGGCGACGCCGGCCTCACCGGTCTCCGCGCGGGCTTCGAGGTCGCTGCGAATGGCGCGATCGGCGGCCAGCATCGCGACCGCCAGCGCGTCGGATCGGCCGTAGTCCTGCACCGCCCCATAGTACGCGCGCACGATCTGGCGGATCGCCAGATCGGCCAGATCGGTGCCCAGCTGACCCGGGCCCTTGGCGTCGGCGACCACGAAGATGCTGCCGGCCAGGTCGGCCAGCTGCGCGTCATCCGGGCGGTAGAAGCCCAGCTTGTCCTGGTTGTGGGCGTTGCCGCGGCCGGCTTCGGTCGCGTAGCCCAGGGTCGCATCGCCTTGCGTGCTCAAGCGCGCCACGTCCTTGATCTGGGTCGGCCCGCGATGGCCATGGCGGATGCGGGCGGGTACGGTGATCGATTGTAGTGGATGCGTCGAGAGAGGGTCAAGGCCAGGTCGGCTGAGCGAGGCCCGGCTATGCTATAATCAACCGGTCAAGTCGGGCGGACGCGGCAGGCGTCGAAGGCCCGTCCGCGGACCGGCCCGAAGCGAGTCAGAGGAGCGAGCGCATTGGCGAACGAGGACAAGATCGAAGTTGAAGGCGTCGTGATGGAGGCGCTGCCGAACACGATGTTCAAGGTCAAGCTGGACAACGATCACGAAGTGCTGGCCTATCTGTCGGGCCGCATGAAGAAGTACTACATCAAGGTGCTGCTCGGCGATCGCGTGCAGGTGGAGCTCTCGCCCTACGACCTGACGCGCGGGCGGATCACCTACCGCTACAAGGCGGGTCAGCGTGCCGCGACCGCCGAGAGCTGAGCGCGGATGCCCACCACTTCGGCGCGCCTGGCCCGGGCCTGGCTGCCGACGCTGCTGATCGCGCTTCCGATCCTGACGGCCTGCACGCGAGCCAGGCCGCCCGCGACGGCCATCCCGATCCCGGTTTCCGCGCGCTCCGACTCGGCGATGCAGCTCGACGAGCCCGAGCGGGGTGATCGATTGCGCTCGCCGGTGACGCTGGTCGGAACCGCCCGGCTCGAACCCGGGCAGATCCTGGTCGGGCAGGTGCTCGCCCGGGTCGATGGTGAGCTGCGTTGGCGCGGAAACGCCGCGTTGGACGTCGATGCCAACGGGCGTTTCAACGGTCGGGTCCCCTACACGCTCGAGACCGCCGGCCCCGGATCGGTCGAGCTGCTGGTGACCGATGCCCCCAGCGGCTCGGTCATCGCCCGACTGCAGGTCCCGGTCGAGCTGGCCGCGACGCCTTGAACATGGGCGCCCACCCGGGCGCCGCGCGCCCCCTGCCGCAGCCTTCCGAACCGGCCCCGGCGATCGTCGCCCGGGGGCTGGTGCGGCGCTTCGGCGGAGTCCGCGCCCTCGAAGGCGTCGACATCGAGGCGGGCGCCGGGAGCCTGGTCGTGGTCCTCGGTCCCAACGGCGCTGGCAAGTCCACCCTGCTCGGCATCCTCGCCGGGCTGACGCGCCCCGACGCCGGACGGGTCCTCGTCGCGGGACAGGACCTTAACCGGGCGCCAGCGGCTGCGCGGCTGGAGGTCGGGCTCGTCTCGCATCAGCCCCTGGTCTATCCCGAGCTGACGGCCGAGGAGAACCTGCGCTTCCACGCCAAGCTCTACGGCCTGCCCGCCGACGCCGAGGCGCTTCGCCCGGCCCTGGAAGCGGCGGACCTGTGGCGGCAGCGCCATCGGCGGGTGCGCGACTTCTCGCGCGGGATGCGCCAGCGCCTGGCCATCGCCCGAGCCATCCTCCATGCTCCCGCCGTGCTCCTGCTGGACGAGCCCTTCACCGGGCTCGACCCGGCGGCCGCCGATCGGCTGGCCGACCGGCTCTTGGGCCTGGCGGCGGACGGGCATGCGCTGCTGGTGACCACGCACGATCTCGAGCGGGCGCGCGCGTTGGCCCATGGGCTGGTGATTCTCGACCGCGGACGCGTCGTATGGTCGGGACCGGCGACGGATCCAGCGGCGTCCGACCTGGCCTCGCTCTATCGTCGCCTCACGGCGGCGCAGCCCGGGCCCGGACCGGCGCCTCGAGCCGGAGCGCCCGAGCCCGGGGCAGCGGCGCCGAGCGACGATTCGGGGGCGGTGCCGGCCGGGCCCGGGCGGGTCCGGTCGACGGCGGCGCCGCCCGGCCTGATCTCGGCGGCGTTGAGCCTGGCCTGGAAGGACCTGTGGGTCGAGCTGCGGGCGAGGGAGATCCTCCCGCCCGTGCTGGTCTTCGCCTTGCTGGCCACGGTGATCTTTCAGTTCGCCCTGCCGCGCGAGCCGGCGGGTCAGGTGGTAGGGGCCGCCGGCGCGCTCTGGATCGCGCTCCTGCTCGGATCGACCCTGGGGCTCTCGCGCGCCATGGGCAGCGAGCTCGACAGCGGCGGCATGACCGGCCTGCGGATGGCGCCGGTCGATCGCGGGTCGATCTTCCTGGGCAAGTGGCTCTCGGGCTATGCGCTGGGCCTGCTCGTGGCCGTGGGTCTGCTGCCGGCTGGGGTGGTCTGGCTCGGCATTCCGGTCGATCGCTTGCCGGCCCTGGCGATGGTCGTGGCCCTCGGGATGGTGGGCTGGGTCGCGGCGGGGACGCTCCTCTCGGCCATGGCCGTGGGAACTCGGGCCCGCGAGGTTCTGCTGCCGGTCCTGCTGTTTCCGGTGGTCCTGCCGCTCATCATCCCCTGCGTCCAGTTCACCAGTACCCTGCTCAGCCCGCCGCCGGTCGCCGGTCCGAGCCAGGTCCTTCCCCTGGCCCTCGTGCTGGCTTTCGACGTGATATTCTTGGTCCTCGGCTTTCTGTTGTTGCCCTTCGTGGTCGAAGCCTGATCGCGACCGCCTTGCCGATCCGATCGATCCGCGCGGGCCGTCCCGCCGCCCAGGAGAGCGCCAGCCCCATGAACCAGCCAACGACCGTCTGGCCGCGACTGCAGCGCGGGCTGGGCTGGGCGGCCGCCATCAGCGGTATCGCCGCCTTGTACATCGGTCTGGTCGGATCCCCGTCCGAACAGTTCCTGGGCGATCTGGTGCGCATCCTCTACGTGCATGCCGGTGCCGCCTGGGTGGCCTACCTGGCCTTCGGCGTGACGGCTCTCGCCTCGCTGGTCTTCCTGTGGCGGCGCCAACGCGCCTGGGACCGCCTGGGCTTGGCTTCGGCGGAGATCGGGGTGGTGCTGGCCAGCCTGACCCTGGGCAGCGGCATGATCTGGGGCCGGGCGGCCCAGGGCTGGTGGTGGCGCTGGGAAGACCCGCGGCTGGTGCTGACCCTCTTCATGTGGTTCCTCTACGTGGCCTACCTCATCCTGCGCCAGTTCACCGAGGGCGAGCGTCGCGCCCTGCTTTCGGCCGTGCTGGCCGTGATCGGCGTCCCGACGATGATCCTCAACCACGTCGCCTTGGACATCTTCCAGCAGCGGGTTCACCCCCAGCGCACGTTCATTCGCGAGGGCGGGCCGGCGGCCAGCGAGCCGATCGTGAGCGCCCTGCTGCTCTCGGTGCTGGCCTATACGCTGCTGTACGCCTGGCTGCTCCTGAGCCGCGTCCGGCTCGAGCAGGCGCGTGACGTCACGCGGGCCAAAGGACTGGAAAACGGTTGACAGTCGCGTCGGGCGCTGGGTATAATGCATCGATGAATGTCGCTGCGCACCCGTGATTTCAGGAGTGCGCGGTCCTTTGTGTGATCGCTGCCGACACTCACCCGCGTCGCCGACCTCGTCCTCAGTCCCCGGCCATCCTTTCAGGATGGTCGCCTGTTTTCGGCGCATCGCAGCTTGTCGGGCGTGCGTGGGTCGAGCCCCGCGATCATGCTGGCTCAGGAGGAGAACCCGAGCATGCTGCGTCTGAAGTACGTTCCCCTAGTGCTTGCCCTGGCGTTGGTACCGGCTTTCACGGCCGCCTGCCAGCCCGAAGCGGCCACCGATGACACGGCGGCCGTCGATGCGCCCGACGACGGCGCCGAGACCGTCGCCGAGCCCACCGCCGAGATGATGGACGAAGCCGCCGCGCCGGCCGACGACATGGCCGCCGGCGACCTGGGCACGATCGAGATCGCCGCCGGCGACCCGATCCGCCTTGCCGCGCTCCTGGTGCTCTCGGGCCCCAACGAGTCGCTCGGCGTCGACTCCCGCGACGGGGTCGAGATCGCGATCGACGACTACGGCCCGATCGCCGGTCACGCGGTCGAGCTCCTGGCCGAGGACTCGCAGTGCAGCCCCGAGGGCGGTCAGACGGCGGCGACCAAGGTCGCGGCCGACCCGACCATCGCCGGCGTCATCGGCACCAGCTGCTCGAGCGCGGCCGAGGCGGCCATCCCGGTCATCACCGAGGCCGGCCTGACCATGGTCTCGGCCTCGAACACGGCGCCGAGCCTGACCGCGGCCGACCGCCCGGCGCAGTACGCCGGCTACCTGCGCACGGCCCACAACGACCTCTTCCAGGGTCGCGTCGCCGCCGAGTACGCCTTCAACGAGCTGGGTGCCACCACGGCCGCCACCATCCATGACGGCAGCGCCTACGCCGAGCAGCTGGCCAGCGTCTTCGCCCAGGTCTTCACCGAGCTGGGTGGCGAGATCACGGCGCAGGAGGCGGTGAACGTCGGCGACACGGACATGGGGCCGGTGCTGACCAGCATCGCCGCCACCAGCCCGGCGGTGCTGTACTATCCGATCTTCACCTCCGAGGGCGGCTTCGTCACCGCTCAGGCGCGCGAGACCGAGGGCCTGGCCGACACCGCGCTGATGGGCGCGGACGGCATGTTCTCCAAGGAGTTCGTGGAGGCGGCCGGCGACGCCGCCGAGGGCGTCTACCTCTCGGGCCCCTACGTGGCTTCGGGTGACGCCTACAACGCCTTCCTGGCCAAGGTCGAGGCCAAGTATGGCCGCGGGACCCTCTCCGGCTTCCACGCACATGCCTACGATGCGGCCACCATGCTGCTCAACGGCATCAAGGCCGCCGCGGTGGAGAATGCCGACGGCAGCCTGACCATCGACAAGCGGGTCCTGCGTGATGCGGTCTTCGCGACCACCGACTTTGCCGGCCTGACCGGCACGCTGACCTGCCAGGGCGACGGAGACGCCAACCCGGGCGACTGCGCCACGGGCGAGGCGCTGGCCGTCTTCCAGATCAAGGCCGAGAACCTCGGCGCCGACGGCGTCTGGCCGCCCGAGGTCGTCTTCCAGCCCTAGGGCCTGCCAGGTCTTCCATCCGCGAGTCAGGGGCGGACCTTCGGGTCCGCCCTTTTCGCGTCCTCGGACCGGGCCGAAGCGCGATCGCAGGGCCGCGTGCCCGGCGCGCTTGCGCGATCGGTCGAAGCTGGATAACCTCCCGGGCCAGCACCCGCCAGCCGCGCCATCCCCGGGAGAGATCGAGGCATGCTCGAAACCTTGCAGCGCCGGCGCATCCTGCCGGCTCGCCTGCACATCACGGACTTGATCATGGGCGTCGTCGGCCTGCTGCTCGTGCTCCTGATCGTCTACGGATCGATCCGTTCCCTGGCCATCGGCAAGTACAGCGGCGTGCAATGGCTCAGCTTCGTCGTCGCCGGCCTGGTCCAGGGCAGCGTCTACGCGCTGATCGCGCTGGGCTATACCCTGGTCTACGGCATCCTGCGGATGATCAACTTCGCACATGGCGAGATCTTCATGGCCGGCGCCTTCACCACCTATTTCCTGGCCGAGTCGATCGACGGCCGGGGCTGGCTCGACGCCCACCCCTTCCTATCGCTGATCGCGATGATGCTGTTCGCCGCGCTGGTGTCGATGCTGGTGGCCGTCATGCTCGAGCGCATCGCCTACCGGCCGCTGCGGGGCGCTCCACGCCTGATCCCGCTCATCACGGCCATCGGCGCGTCCTTCTTCCTTCAGTACACCTTCCGCGGGCTCTATGGCTCGGGCGTCGAGCGCTATCCGCGCGCCGAGGCCTTCAAGGGCGACCTGATGTTGGGCAGCCTGGCGATTCCGAAGGTGGACCTGGTCGTGATCGTGTCGGCGGTGGTGCTGATGCTGGCGCTCTACTTCTTCGTCCAGCGGACCAAGGCCGGCATGGCCATGCGCGCGGTCAGCGAGGACAAGCGCGTCGCGGCCCTGATGGGCATCGACGTCGACGGCGTGATCGTCATGACCTTCGGCATCGGCGGCGCGCTGGCCGGCGCGGCGGGCGTGCTCTACGCGCTGATCTTCGGCCAGGTCCAGTTCTTCATGGGCTTCATCCCCGGCCTCAAGGCCTTCACCGCGGCGGTGCTCGGCGGCATCGGCAACATCCCGGGCGCCATGCTCGGCGGCCTGTTCCTGGGCATCGTCGAGTCGGTCGGCCCCTTCCTGTTCCTCGAGGGGCTCGGCGTGCCGTCGCCCAACCAGCTCAAGGACGCCATCGCCTTCACCCTGCTGGTGCTGGTCTTGATCTTCCGGCCCACGGGCATCCTGGGCGAGCGCGTCACCAAGCGCGCCTGAACCGATCCGTCCAAGGAGCGAGCACGATGCCACGATCGATCCAAGGGCGCCTCGGCGCCGCTGCCGCCTCGGGCGTCTATGGTGGGCTGGCGCTGCTGCTGGCGGCGCTGGTCGGCATGTTCGAGCAGTTTGCCAAGCGGCCCATCCTGGCGCCCCTGGCCGGGCGTGGGGAGCCGGTGACGCTCGACCTGGTGCTGCTCCTGGGTGGCCTGCTGGTGATCGGCTACCTGGTGGCGCGACGGTCGGCCGGCCCGGATTCCATCGCCGTGGCGAAGCCGGTACCCGAGCTCGCCGCCGGCCTGGCCGGCGCCGCGGCCGGCCTGGTGCTGGCGCTGTATGTGCTGACGGCCTCGCGCATCGACCTGACCGGGATCCTCATCAACGCCAAGCCCTTCCTGGTCGACTTTCTGTCGCTCGGCGGTGGCGCCGGCCCGGCCGGATTGGCCCGGCCCGTCCTGGCCGGCCTGCTCCTGGCCCTGGCGGGCGCCGGCCTGGCCCTGCTGCCGGACCGATGGCGGCCCGGCGTCAACCGCGGGCTGATGGCCGTGGTGCTCCTGGGGACCCTGCAGAGCGTGCTCACGCGTCAGGTGGACTGGGTCACCCAGTCCCGTCGGGCCGGCGGTCTGGTCGCGGCGGTCGTCGACTGGGTCTACGCCAACAAGGGCGTCGCGCCGCGCGGCGTCCTGGCCATCCTGGCGCTGGCCCTGGCCTTGAGCGTCGGCGTGCGGCCCTTGCGTGCCGGCCTGGAGCGGCGATTCCGGCGGCTGCCGGCCGACCAGCAGGTCCGAAGCGCACGCCTGCTGCGCGGCTTGCGCGTGACCCTGCTGCTCTGCCTGCTGATGTGGTTGCCGCTGGGCCTGGGCACCTATCCGAGCGACGTGATGGACACGGTCGGCATCTACATCCTGATGGGCCTCGGCCTCAACATCGTCGTCGGCTTCGCCGGCCTGCTCGACCTGGGCTACGTGGCCTTCTACGCCATCGGCGCCTACACCGTGGCGGTGCTGACCTCGCCGGCCAGCGGCATCGGTCTCGGCTTCTGGGCCGCCCTGCCGGTGGCCTTGCTCGTGTCGATCGGCTTCGGCATCGTCCTGGGCATCCCGGTGCTCAAGACCCACGGCGACTATCTGGCGATCATCACCCTCGGCTTCGGCGAGATCATCCGCATCCTGGCCATCTCGGACGCCCTCAAGCCCTGGCTGGGCGGTGCGCGCGGCATCCAGCTCATTCCGGCCGCGCTGCGCATCCCGCTCCGGCGCTTCCCGCTGGTGGGCACGATGGACCCGCAGCTGCAGCAGGAGATGTACTATCCGATCCTGGCGGCGGTGGGTCTGGCACTATACCTGGCCTGGCGTTTGCGCGGCTCGCGCTACGGCCGGGCCTGGATGGCGCTGCGCGAGGACGAGGAGGTGGCCGAGGCCATGGGCATCAACCTCGTCGGCACCAAGCTCTTCGCGTTCGCGACGGGCGCCACCATGGCCGGTCTTGGCGGCGCGCTCTTCGCCAGCAAGGTGCAGACCATCTTCCCGGCGTCCTTCAACCTGCTCATCTCGATCAACATCCTGGTCTTGATCATCGTCGGCGGCATGGGCAGCATCCCGGGCGTCTTCGTCGGCGCGCTGGCGCTGGTGGCCTTGCCCGAGCTGCTGCGCGAGTTCAGCGACTTTCGCCTGCTGCTCTATGGCGTGGTACTGGTCATCATGATGCTCAACCGGCCCGAGGGCCTGTGGCCGACCGCTATCGCACGGCGCGAGCTGTCGAGCAAGGAGGCCCCGTCGGCATGACGACAGGAGCGAGGCAGGCATGAACATCCTCACCATCCGCGGCGTCACCAAGCGCTTCGGCGGGCTCACGGCCATCGACGGGCTCGACCTGAGCATCCCGGCCAGCAGCATCTACAGCGTGATCGGGCCCAACGGTGCGGGCAAGACGACGCTCTTCAATTGCATGACCGGCTTCTACACCCCCGAGGAGGGCGAGATCCTCTTCGACCCGGGCTCGGGTCCGGTCGATCTGGTGCAGCTGCGTCCGGACGAGATCACCCGACTCGGCATCGCGCGCACCTATCAGAACATCCGGCTCTTTCCCGAGCTGACGGCGATCGAGAACGTCATGGTCGGGCTGCACGGGCGGCTCAAGGCCTCCATCGTCGGGGTGCTGCTGAACCTCCCCTCGGTGCGGCGCGAGGAGCGATGGGCGGTGGACGAAGCGCGCCGCCTGCTCGATTTCGTCGGCCTGGCCGGCAAGGGCGACTCGCTGGCCAACAACCTGCCCTACGGCGACCAGCGGCGGCTCGAGATCGCGCGCTCGCTGGCCACCGACCCCCGGCTGCTGCTCTTGGACGAGCCGACCGCCGGCATGAACCCGAACGAGACCGAATCGATGATCGGCTTCATCCGGCGCCTGCGCGACGAGCTGGGGATCACCATCCTGCTGATCGAGCACGACATGCGCCTGGTGATGGCCATCTCCGAGCACATCACCGTGGTCGACTTCGGCCAGCAGATCGCCGAGGGAAGCCCGGCCGAGGTCCAGGCCAACCCACGCGTCATCGAGGCCTACCTCGGGCGCGGCGCGGCCGAGGAGCTGGCCGAGCGCAGCCAGGCCGCCCGCTCCGCATCAAGGGAAGGTTAGCCCCGCATGGCCCTGCTCGAAGTCGACAACGTCCACAGCTACTACGGCAACATCCATGCGCTCAAGGGCGTGACGGTCTCGGTCGAGGCCGGCGAGGTGGTCACCCTGATCGGTGCCAACGGCGCCGGCAAGTCGACCACGCTCAAGACGATCAGCGGGTTGATCCGGCCGCGCGAAGGTGCCGTGCGGCTCGAGGGCGATGACCTGTCCAGCGTGCCGGCCCATGCCATCGTCGCTCGCGGCCTGGTCCAGGTGCCCGAGGGCCGCGGCATCCTCGGCCGATTGTCGGTGCAGGAGAACCTCGAGGTCGGCGCCTTCACCCGCAACGACAAGCCGGGCATCGCCGAGGATCTGGAGATGGTCTACACGACCTTCCCCCGACTGCGCGAGCGCCGCCGGCAGGCCGGCGGCACCCTGTCCGGCGGCGAGCAGCAGATGCTCGCCATCGGGCGTGGCCTGATGGCTCGTCCCCGGGTGCTGCTGCTGGACGAGCCCTCGATGGGGCTGGCGCCGATCCTGGTCGAGGAGATCTTCGCGATCATCCAGCGGCTCAACCGCGACCAGGCCACCACCATCCTGCTGGTCGAGCAAAACGCCAAGGCCGCGCTCGAGGTGGCCCATCGGGGTTACGTGCTGGAGACCGGCTCGATCCATCTCCAGGGTCCGGCGCGCCAGCTGCTCCACGACCCGCGGGTCATGCAGGCCTACCTGGGCGCTTGAGCCCCGTTCGCGGCTACCAGCCGAAGTCGAGCCGCGCGGCCAGCCGTTCGGGCAGGCCCGCGCTGCGGATCTTGGCCTGCACCGCGGCGATGTCGTAGGCGACCCGCTCGAAGCGCAGCGACCCGCGTTCGAGGTCGAGCAAGGCGTAGCTGGCGCGCGCGTCGCCGTCGCGGGGCTGGCCGACGCTGCCCGGGTTGGCGAGGAATCGCGTGCCCGCCAGGTCCAGCCACTCGCCCGGCTGGTAGCGCAGCCGCGCCGCCCCATCGACGCCTTCCTCATAGACCACCGGCACGTGGGTATGGCCGAAGAGACAGGCCGTGGTCTCGAAGGCCGAGAAGCAGCTGGCCGCCATGCCGGCATCCAGGATGTACTCCCAGATCGGGTGTCGCGGGCTGCCGTGGACCAGGGTGAGGTCCTGCTTCGGAAGGTCCAGGCGCGGCTGCCGCTCGTCCAGAAAGGCGCGGGTCGCCGCCGACAGCTGCCGGCCGGTCCACTCGGCGGCGAAACGTGCCTCCGGGTTGAAGGTCGAAGGATCGAGCTTGCCCAGGGCCGCCCAATCATGGTTGCCCGCCAGCCAGAGCTCGGGCTCGAGCGCTCGGAGACGCTGGACGCAGGCTTCCGGATCGGGACCGTAGCCGACGGCGTCGCCGAGGAACCACAGACCTTCATAGGCGTCCCGGGCGTCGTCCAGGACGGCCTCGAGCGCCTCGAGGTTGGCGTGGATGTCGGATAGGATCAGGACCACCATCGGCGTCGGAGCTCTCCTGCGCAGGATGCGCCGATGGTAGCATAGGCCGAGGCCGCAGCCCTAATCCGTAACCATCAGATTAAGTGCCCGTCGGCCCCGCCGATTCGGCGTTCCGGCGGCGCGGACGACCCGGCACGGATGGTCTATAATCGGCGGCCATGACGACACGACGCCGCTTCCTCAGCCATAGCGCCGAGGCCACCCGGGCCTTGGGCGCAGCCCTGGCGTCCCGGGCTCCGGCCGGCCTTTTGATCCGCCTCGAGGGTGACCTGGGCGCGGGCAAGACCACCTTCAGCCAGGGCTTCGCCCGCGGCCTCGGGGTCGGCGAGCCGGTGACCAGCCCCAGCTTCACCCTGGTCCGCGAGTATGCCGCCGCTCGGGGCGAAGAGCCGGGCATCGGCCTGGCGCACATGGACTTCTACCGCCTGACCGATGCCGCGGCGGTCCGCGATCTGGGCCTGGACGACTACCTCGCCGGCGACGACGTGGTGATCGTCGAGTGGCCCGAGCGAGCTGCCGCCGGCCTGCCGGCGCGCGGATTGCGCATCCGACTGGAGCGCCTGCCGATGCCGGATCCGGAGGCCGATCCGGCCCTTGCCGAGGCTCTGGCGCGGACGGGCGGCGCGTCGGACGAGCCGCGCCGGATCGACATCGAGGCCCTGGATGCGCAGGGGCTGATGCTCCTCGAGCACCTGACGCTCCAGCTTCCCGGGCTTCTGACCCTGGAGGGGGTCGCCGCCGCCGGCCTGGCGCCGGATGCGTCTGACGCGCATGCCTGATCCAGGGGGCCCCTGGCTAGCCATCGACTGCGCCACCGACCTGGCCGGCCTGGCTCTGGTGGCCGACGATCGCCTGCTGGAGGAGCGGCACTGGAGCAGCCGCCGTCGGCATACCCGCGAGCTCGGGCCGGCCCTCGAGGCCATGTTGGAGCGTCAAGGCCTCGGCGTGACCGAGCTGGGCGGCATTGCGGTGGCCATCGGTCCGGGATCGTACACCGGTCTGCGGATCGGTCTGGCCTTGGCGAAGGGCCTGGCCATGGGCGCCGATCTGCCGATCGTGGGCGTGCCGACCCTGGACATCCTGGCGGTCGCGCTCTCGGCGCCGGCCTGCCCGCGCTCGCTGCCGCTCTGGGCCGTCTTGCAGGCCGGTCGTGGCCGGGTGGTCGCGGCCTGCTACCCGGCGGCCGAGGCCGCGACGGCCGGCCGACCGGCCGCCTGGCCCGACCCTCGGGCGCTGTCGGTGATGCAGGTCGCGGATCTGGCGCGCCTGGCGACCGCGCCGGCCTGGCTGGCCGGCGAGCTGGATGCGAGCGCCAGGCGACAGCTCGCTGCCCCCGGGCTCCTGTTCCTGCCTCCGGCGGCGAGCCTGCGCCGGGCATCCTGGCTGGCGACCCTGGGCCGCCGCTGGGCGGCGGCTGGCATGGCGGATGATCCGGCCGCGCTGGCTCCGATCTACCCGGTCCAGCCATGAAGGCCGGGGCCGCCGGCCCGGCGCTCGAGATCGCGCCGATGCGCGCTTCCGACCTGGCCGAGGTGCGGCGCCTGGAGCTGGCCGCGCTGCCCTGTCCCTGGCCGGAGTCGGCCATGCGGCACGAGGTGGAGCAGAACCCCTACGCGACCTACTTCACGGCTCGCCACGCGGGCCGATTGCTCGGCTATGCCGGCCTTTGGGTCCAGGTTGACGAGATGCACGTGAGCATGATCGCGGTCCTGCCCGAAGCCCGTCGCCGCGGGATTGCCGAGACGCTTCTGGTTCGGCTGCTGCGCGAGGGCATGGCCCGCGGCTGCCTGCGCGCCACGCTCGAGGTGCGCGAGCGCAACCTGGCCGCCCAGGCGTTGTACGCTCGGTACGGGTTCGCGGAGGTCGGGCGGCGCAAGCGCTACTACCGTGACATCGATGAGGACGGGCTGATCCTCACCACGCCCGACTTCGACGACGAAGCCTGGCGGCCGCGCTTCGAGGCCCAGGCGGCCGAAGCGCTGCGTCGAACCGGGAGCTCAGCTGCCGAGTAGCAGCAGGACGAAGGACAGCCCGATCATGGTGATCCCAGCGGTCAGCCAGATGTTGCGCGTGGTCGCGAAACGGTCGACCCAGATGCTGCGCAGCGGGGCCGCGGCCACCTCGGGCGCGGCGGCCGACGAACGCAGGCCGAGCCAGCCCAGCAGGCCGCGGGTCTCGCCCGGGCTGACCAGGCCCCAGAGCGCGGCCAGGAGGATCGTGGCGCCACCGGCGTAGAACAGCCAGCCGCTGAAGCGGTCGATCGGCGTGCCGCGCAGCAGCGCCAACACGCCAGCCAGCAGCGACAGGCTCAGGCCGGTGGCCGCACCATCCAGGATTCGAACGAGCATCGCGCGCATGGGGCGATTCTAGATCGCGACCGGATGCCAGGCAATCGCCGCGCGGGGCCCGCGGCGTGCCCGAGCGCCGTTGACGCGGCGACACAGAAGCGCCGGGCCGCCAGGCCCGGCGCTTCTGTGCAAAGGAGGAGAATCGGCGCGCACTGCCATGCGCGGACCTGCGATCGCAGCGTTGTGTGTCGAGCGAGTGCTTCAGCGTGCCGAGATCAGCGTCGCGAGAAGACCAGCGTGTCACACCAGACGAGAAGAAGCATGATGCCGAAGATGAACATTCCAGTGGTCATTGCAACACTCCTTAGAGGGGTTCTTGCGCCTACGGATTGCAGCCGTCGGCACTCGGTTCGGACTCGACTTCCGTTCAATCCAACGTCCAGATCCATCGCGTTCACCACCTGCGGCAATAGAGACGCAGTTCTCTGCGAAAAGTTACGCCTCGGATTGCATGGCTCGCAGATGTTAATCCGCGCTTCATCCCCGGCAGGCGAGCCGGCCGAGCCGTCGGGCGAGCGTGCCGGACCGGTCGCGGTCGATTGGGCATGTCACGAGGGCTCGATACAATTGCGCCCATGACATCCTCCCGCTCCCCCGAAGGCCCGAGCCGACGTCCGTTGCGGTCCTGGGACGGCCTGGTCTGGCTCGGCTTCGTCGCCCTGACGGGGCTGTTCCTCTGGCCGCTCTTCGCACCGACGATCGCCGACCGGATGACGATCGGGCCGGCCACCGGCGACTTCCTGCGGCAGTTCCATCCCTACCGCGCCTTCGTGGCTCGCAGCTGGGCGGCCGGCCAGCCTCCGTTGTGGAATCCCCACCAGTACGCCGGGACCCCCGCCTGGGCCGATCCCCAGCTGGCCGTGCTCTATCCCTGGCGCTTGCTCCAGGCTCCCTTGGCCTTTGGCGGCCGACTGCTCCCGCTCTGGGCGGTGCAGCTCGAGGCCGCGGCGCACCTGGTCCTGGCCGGCGGCTTCACCTACCTGCTCGGTCGCCGGCTTGGCGCCGGCCGCTCGGGCGCGCTGCTGGCCGGATTCAGCTTCGCCTTCGGCGGCTACCTGACCGGCTATCCGCTGGAACAGCTGGCGGTGCTGGACACGGCGGCCTGGCTGCCGGCCCTGCTCTGGGCGCTGGTCGGCCTGCAGGCGGCGCTGGCGGCCGGGCTCGACTGGCGGCGCCCGGCGCTGGTCGCGGCCTTGGCCGCCGCCTTGATGCTGTTGGCCGGTCATCCCCAGACGGCGCTCTATGGGCTTTGGGCTGGCGTCGCCTGGTGGTGCTGGACGGGTCGAAGGCTCCGCGCCAGGCGCGCGTGGCTGGCCTCCGGCGCCGTCTGGATGCTCGTGGCGGCCGGCCTGTCCGCCCCGCAGTGGCTGCCGAGCGCCGAGCTCCTCGGCCGATCGGCGCGTCAGCTCGATCCGGCCGAGATGGCGGCTGGATTCCCCCCGATCGACCTGCTCCAGGTGCTGGCACCGGGTGGGCTCAGCCAATGGTCGCCGTTGTACCTGGGCGCCCTGCCGCTGGCGCTCGCGCTGTGGGCCGGCTGGCGCCTCCGCGCGGCGCGACCCTGGCTCGGGCTGGCGGCCTTCGCCTGGTTCGTCGGCATGGGCGGGCACAACCCGGCCTTCCCGATCCTCCTCCGCGTGCTGCCCGGAATGGGGCTCTTTCGGCACCAGGAGCGCATCGCGATCCTCTGGTCGCTCGGTCTGGCGATCGCCGCCGGGCTGGGCTTGGACCGGCTCCTGGCCGAGCGGTGTGAGCGCCCTGGCCCGACCCGGCTGCTGGCCGGGCTGGCAGCCGGATGCAGCCTGGCGGCAGCCGCCTTGAGCCTGCGCTACCAGGGCCTGGCAGTGCCGGTCGAGGATTTCTGTCGCCCGGAGACCCTCGAAGCGGCCGCGTCGCTGTGGACGCCGGCCAGCCACCGGCTGGCGCTGGCCGGCCCACTGGCCTATTCGGCGCTCTTCGCCGCGCTCGGCGCGCTGGCCCTCGGGCTGCGTCCCCTGCGGAGCGGTTCGCGCGACTGGCGGGCCGGTGCGCTGCTGCTGCTGTGCCTGCTGGAGCTCTTCGGCGCCAACCGGGGCGTCGCGCTCTGTCCGGCGGAGCCCGGACGCCTGGCGGTCGACGCCAACCTGGCCGCGCTGCTGCCCCATGCGCGCGACGGGCGCGTCTCGAGCGAGGCGCTGCTGCCGGGCGGACCCAACGCCGCCAGCCTCTTTGGGCTCTACGACGTCACCGGCGACAGCCCGCTTCAGCTCGGTGCGACGGCCGACCTGGTCGAGCAGGCGCCCGAGATCCTCTGGTGGCGCCTCCTGGGCGTGCGCTACGCGATCACCCGCCGCCCGCCGGATGCCGCGCCGCTGTCCGAGCGGTCGCGCGCCGGCGAGGCCGGGCTCTACGAGGTCCAGCTCCCGGTGCCGCCGGCATGGATCGCGCGCGAGACGCTTTGCTCGACGCCCGGGTCGATCGCCGACTGGGCCCGGCCCGACCTCGATCCCCAGGCCATGATCCAGGTCGAGCCGATCTGGGTGCGCGGGGCCGAGGCGCCGCGGCCGGACCCGGCGCTCGGCGAGCCGAGCCTGATGCGGAGTGAGGGCGCTGCGGGCCGCGCCGGGGACTGGTCCGTCTGCTGGGATGCCCCGAGCGCTGGTGGCGAAGCCCGGCTCGTCGGCCTCGACCCCGGTCGGATTCGGGTCGAGGCATCGCTGCCCGCGCCCGGCTGGCTGGCCCTTTCGAGCGCCTTCGATCCGGGCTGGCGCTTGAGCGCGCGCGAGCTGGACAGCGGGGAGCGGATCCGGCCTCCGGTGACCCGCGCCTATGGCGCGATCCTGGCTGCCCGCCTGCCGGCCGGCCGTTGGGAGCTCCGATGGACCTATCTGCCGGCAGCCGTCATAATGGGCCTCCTGGTCGGGTTGGTCACCCTAGGAGCGAGCTTGTGGCTGTGGCGGAGAGCGGAAGGGAAGCCCGCGTGACGACCTCGCTCCGCGAGGACCGACGCTGCGTCGGCGTGTTCTATCATCGGCGGGTGGAGGCCTCGCGCGCGCTGGCCGAGGCGCTGGTGGCGGCCCTGGCGCAACGGGGCGCCGAGGCCCGGCTGCTCTCGGCCTGGGAGGCGCGTGAGCTGCTCGAGCCCCGGCTGACAGGGCTGAACTGGGCGGTGGTCCTGGGTGGCGACGGCACGGTGCTGCGCATGGCCGGCATCCTGGCCGAGCGCGGGGTGCCGCTGATCGGGGTCAACTTCGGGCGCCTGGGCTTTCTGGCCGAGGTGTCACCGGAGGACGCGCTGGCGGTCATCCCGATCTTGCTCGACGAGCCGGGCCGGGCGGAGGATCGCCTGATGTTGCGGGCCGGCTCGGCCACGGTTCTGGAGCCCATCCTGCACGACGGCGACGACGTGGTGCGCGCCATCGGCGGGCCGGCCCGCCAGGGTGCGGTCGCCATCGCGCTCAACGACGTCTTCGTGGGGCGTGGCCGGGTGGCGCATGCCGTGCGCATCGAGGTCGCGGTGGATGGGCGACCGCTGATCCAGTTCAGTGCCGACGGCCTGCTGGTGGCCACGCCCACCGGATCGACCGCCTACTCGCTCTCGGCCGGCGGGCCGGTGGTGACGCCCGGCATGCGGGCCCTGCTCCTGACGCCGGTCGTGCCGCATCCGGCGCCGGTTCGCACCATGGTCCTGCCGGACTGCTCGGTGATCGACATCACCCTGCGCTCGGACGAAGAGTCGGTCTGCTCCATCGATGGGCAGCGTCACTACATGGTGCCCAGCGGCACCACCGTGCGCATCGAGGCCGCCGAGCACCCGGCTCGGTTCCTGCGGCTCGGCGAGCCCGAGACCTTCTACCAGACCCTGGTCGAGCGCATCAGTCGATGGTGAAGCCATTGGCGGACTTGAGCGCCCTCTCGTCGGACGAGCTGCTTCGCCGCGGCATCGCGGCCGCCCGGGTCGGCGAGGCCGAGGAGGCGCGCGCCTACCTCGACGAGGCCACGCGGCGCGAGCCGGACCGCGCCGATGCCTGGCTCTGGCTCGGCACGGTCGCAGCCACGCCGCAGGGGCGTCGCGATGCCTTCGAGCGCGTGCTCGCGCTGCGCCCGGAGGATGCCGAGGCCCGTGACGGGCTGGCGCGCCTGACCGAGAAGTTCGGCCGCGGGCTGCTCGAGGAACGCGAGGACGGGCTGGTCAGCCTGCGCTGTACCTGGCATCCCGAGCGCGAGACCCTGCTGCGCTGCTCCCGCTGCGAGCGGCCGATGTGCCCCGATTGCGCTCGCCAGCATCCGGTCGGTCTGCGCTGCAAGGACTGCATGCGCGAGCTGCGCTCGCCGCTCTACAAGGTGGGACCGGTCCAACTCGTCCTCGGCTTGCTGGCGGGGCTGCCGGCCTGGGCGGCGGTGTCGCTGGCGAGCAGCCTGCTTCCTTGGCTGCTGCTCAACCTGCTCCTGGCCGCAGCGGCCGGGCCGATGGTCGCCGACCTGGTCAGCCGTGCTGCCGGCCGCAAGCGCGGGCGGCGGGTGCAGGTGGTGTGCCTGGTGGCCTTGGGCCTGGCGCTGGGCCTCCTTTGGGCCGCCTGGCTGGCGCGGCTCTCGCCGATCGGCTTGCAGCCCCTGAGCAGCCTCATGCTCCTGGCGGTCGGCGGCACGACGGCCTGGCGGCGTCTCGAGTGATGCCCGGACGCTCCGCGAACTGGACAAGCGACGCCGGCTTGCCTAGCATTGACGGTTAGCACGAATGTTCGGCGGGCCGAGGCGCGCCGCCGAGTCGCCACCCCAGCCGCCAACGCGGGAGGGGCAGATCCAACCTCATGTTGCTTGAGCTAGACATCCGCGACTTCGCGATCATCGACCACCTGCAGCTGGGCCTGGCGCCCGGCTTCAACGTGGTCACCGGCGAGACCGGCGCCGGCAAGTCGATCGTGGTCGACTCGGTGGCCCTGCTTCTGGGCGAGCGGGCCGACAGCGGCGCCGTCCGGGCTGGCGCCGACCGGGCGGTGATCACCGGGCTCTTCGATGTCGGCGAAGCCGGCGAGCGCATCGCTGCGCTGCTGGACGCCTACGGCGTGGCGCGCGGCGACGACGAGCCCTTGATCGTGGCGCGCGAGGTGCACGCCGCCGGCCGTTCGGTGGCACGTCTGAACGGCCAGGCCGTGCCGGTGCGGGCCTTGAGCGAGCTGGGTCAGGTGTTGGTCGACATCCATGGCCAGAGCGACAACGCATCGCTCAAGCGCGAGGGCGAGCACCTGGGCCTGCTCGACCACTACGCCCGACTGGGTGCCGAACGCGCTTTGTTCGCCGCGCGCGTGCAGGACTGTCGCGCGCTCGAGCGGCGCCTGGCCGGTCTCCAGACCGACGAACGGACGCGGCAGCAGCGGATCGACAGCCTGCGCTATGCGATCGAGGAGATCGAAGCCGCCCGCCTCCAGGTCGGTGAGGCCGAGCAGCTCAAGGCCGAACGTACGCGCCTGGCCAACGCCGAGCGGCTGGCTCGCGGTGCCGAGGCGGCCTATGCCGCCCTGCAGAGCGGCGTCGAGGCCGAGGTCGAGGTCTCGGGCCTGGACCTGGTCGATCGAGCGCTGGCCGAGGGCGAGGATCTGGCCCGGATCGACCCCGGCTTCGCCGAGACCCAGGAGCTGATCGTCGGGGCCGCAGAGTCCTTGCGCGAGGCGGCCGGCCGGCTGCGCGACTACCGCGAGGCGCTCGAGTTCAACCCGGCGCGCCTGGAAGAGGTCGAGGAGCGCCTGGCCTTGATCGCGTCCTTGCAGCGCAAGCACCGGGTCGGCTCGCTCGGCGAGCTACTGGACTACGTCGCCTCGGCCAGCCAGGAGCTGGCCGAGATCGAGGACGCCGATGCCCGCATCGATCGGCTTCAGCGCGAGCGTGAGGGGCTGCTGGCCGAGCTCGGCCGACAGGCCGCCGCGCTCTCGGCCCGGCGGCGCGCGGCGGCAGCCGACCTGGCTCGGGCGGTGGAGTCCGAGCTGGAGGAGCTCAGCATGGCCGGTAGCCGCTTCGAGGTGGCCTTCGAGGCGCGCTCGGATCCGGAGGGATTGCCGCTGGCCAGCGAGGACTTCGAGCCGGGGCAGCGCTACGCCTTCGACGAGAGCGGCGTCGATCGGGTGGCCTTCCTGGTCTCGATGAACGCCGGCGAGCCGACGCGGCCCCTGGTCAAGGTGGCCTCGGGCGGCGAGACGGCGCGCCTGATGCTGGCGCTCAAGGGCATCCTCGGCCGGGCCGACGCGACGCCGACGCTCATCTTCGACGAGATCGACGCCGGAATCGGTGGACGGGTGGGCAGCGTGGTGGGCCGAAAGCTGTGGAGCCTGGCCGGCGGCCACCAGGTGATCTGCGTCACGCACCTGCCCCAGGTCGCCGCTTACGGCGACGCCCACTTCCGGGTCAGCAAGGCGCTCGCCGAGGGCCGCACGGCGACCCTGGTGTCGCGGATCGAGTCCGTCGCCCGGGTCGAAGAGATCGAGCACATGCTGGGCACCGAGACCGCCGTCGCGCGCGAGAACGCGCTGCAGCTGCTCGAGCAGGGCGATCGTTGGAAGGCCGGCGCCCGCCGCGAAGCGAGCGTCGCGTCGGTCTAGGCCGGCCGGCGGGGTTCGCTAGCCGGCCAGCCGTCGCCGGACCAGCTCCAGCGCGTGGTTGACCGCGCGCTCGGCCGCCAGATCGGGGTGCCCGCCGTGCGCGATCGAGCGCGCATCCTCGCCGTCCGGCCCGAGCCAGGCGAGGTGAGCGGTGCGACCCTCGGCCAGATCGACGACCGAGACGCCGAGCGCCGCCTCGGCGCCGCTCGCCCGCCGCAGCTCGGCCAGGGCCTCGACGAGCTGCGATCGCGACAGGCGATCCGGGCGCAGCAGGCAGCTGGTGAGGCCGGCTTCGGACTCGGGCGCGCCCGTCAGCGCCGTGGCCAGCTTGCCGCGGGTGCCGCTCTCCAGGCTTGCCAGGCGCCAGCCTCGAGCGGCCAGTCGGGCGAGGGTCGCGCCGGCCAGGGTCTCGTCGTCCGTGCCGAAGACCCAGTCGCCGAGCCGGCTGCGTAGATCGGCCTCGATGGGGGCGAGCAGCGCGTCCGCCTCGGACCCGCTCGCGGCGCGGACGGTGATCCGCAAGTCCACCTGGCCGGCGTGTGCGGCCAGGCCCAGGTCGGGGTTGTCCAGCGCCTCGAGATCGCGGACGCGCGCGTCGAGCACCGACTCGCCCACGCCGGCGGTGTGCAGCACCCGGACCCGGACGACGCCGGTCAGGCCGAAATGGCTCCGGATCCAAGGCAGGACCTCCGTCGCCAGGAGCTGCTGCATCTCGCGCGGCACGCCGGGCAGGGCGACCAGCGCGCCCCGAGCGGTGGCGACTCGAAAGGCCGGCGCGGTGCCGACCGGGTTGGCGATGGCCACCGCGCCAGCCGGGACGAAGGCCTGCTGGCGGTTGTTCTCGCCCGGCTCGCTGCCGTAGCGAGCGAAGGCCGTCCGCACCTGCTCCCAGAGCTCGGGACGATACTCGGTCCGAAGGCCCATCGCCAGCGCGATCGCGTCGCGGGTCGGGTCGTCGGCGGTGGGCCCGAGGCCGCCGGTGGTCAGCACCAGGTCGGCGCGTGTCGTCGCCGCGCGCACGGCGTCGGCGATCGCTTCCAGGGAGTCGCCGACCGTCGTCTTGCGCAGCAGGTCGACGCCGGCATCGCGCAGCGCTCGCGCGATGTGGCTGGCGTTGGTGTCGACGGTGCTGCCCAGGAGCAGCTCGTCGCCGATGGTCACCAATTCGGCGCTGACTCGGCCGGGCGCGGCTGGCAAGCGTTCGGGCATGGCGGTCCTCGCGGCGGGGCTGGCGGGCATGATCGGCTTCTCATATCATAGCCCGAGCGTGCCTGGCGCAAGGGATGCGGCTTGACCCCCGGGTCGGTCGCGGGCATCATTCATATGATTGATTCATCCGGGCCATCCGAACATGGCGGGTGGCGCGCGAAAGGGAGCGCATGATGCGGTCGACCGACATGCAGGACATCGACTACGCGGCGGCTCAAGCCCGTTCGGACGCGGATCGGCGCACCCTCGGCGCCGCCTTCCTGGCACAGGCGCGGCGCCATCCGCGGCGCCTGGCGGTCGTCGACGCCCGTTCGCGCATCGGCCGGCTGCGCCTGGCGGCAGCCGCCCTCAGCCTGCTGCCCCTCCTGGAGCTGGAGCCGGACGAGTCGCGCGTCGGTATCCTGCTTCCTCCCGGCGTGGGCGGCGCCATGGTCAACCTGGCGCTGGCGCTGGATGGCCGCTGTGCGGTCAACCTCAACCACACCACCGGCGAGGCGCAGCTGGCCCGGATGTGTCGGCTGGCTGGCCTGCGCACGATCGTCTCCTCGCGCCTCTACCTCGAGCGCATCGAGTCTCCGCCCTTGCCGGGTCGGGTGGTCCTGGCCGAGGACCTGATCCCGCGCTTGAGCAAGCTGCGGGTGCTGGCGAACATGCTGCGGGTCCTGCTGCTGCCGCCGCAGGGGTTGGACCGTTCACGGCCGGAAGCGGCGGCCGCGATCATCTTCTCCTCGGGTACCACCGGCGACCCCAAGGGCGTTCTGCTCAGCCACCGTCAGATCCTCTACAACTGCGACGCGGTGCTGGCGCATATCGACATCGATCCCGATCGCGACATCCTGGCCAGCCCCCTACCGCTGTTCCACAGCTTCGGCCTGGTGCCCGGCACCTGGATGGGGTTGGCGCTGGGCGTGACCCTGGCGCATCAGGCGGACCCGCGGGACGGACGGGCGCTCGGGAACCTGATCGAGCGAACCGGCGCGACCATCTTCATCAGCACGCCGACCTTCGTGCGCGGCTACATGCGCCGCTTCAGGCCCGGACAGATGGCCAGCCTGCGTTTCGCTGTGGTGGGGGCCGAGCGTTGTCCGGCCGATCTGAAGCTCGCCTTCCGCGAGGCCTATGGCGCCGACCTGCTGGAGGGCTACGGCTGCACGGAGCTGGCGCCGGCCGTTGCCCTGAACACCCAGACGGCCAGCCGGGACGGCACGGTGGGGCGGCCGCTGCCGGGCATCGAGGCCTTCACCATCGATCCGTCCACGGGCGAGCGGCTGCCTCGGGGCGCCGAGGGCCTGCTGGTCATTCGCTCGCCGGGGCGGATGATCGGCTATCTGGATCGCCCGGACCTGAGCGCCGAGGCCTTCGTCCATGGCGGCTACAACACCGGCGACATCGCCCGAGTCGACGCGGACGGCTACCTGCACCTGACCGGTCGCCTGGCCCGCTTCGCCAAGATCGGCGGCGAGATGATCCCGCTGGATCGGATCGAGTCGGCCCTGCAGGATTGGCTGGCCGAGCACCACGGGCAGGCGGCGGCCGACGCGGTGGCGGTGGCGGCCGTCCCCTCGCGTCGGCGTGGCGAGCGGCTGGTGGTGCTGCACGGCGCGCTGCCCTGCTCGCCGGAAGAGGCGCTTTCCGGCCTCTCCGAGCTGCCGGTCCTGTTCAGGCCGCGGGCCGCCGACTTCTACCCGGTCGAGGCCATTCCGGTGCTGGGCACGGGCAAGCGCGACCTGGGGCGGATCCGCAGCCTGGCCGCCGAGCTGGCGAGCGACGACGAGGCAGAGCCGGACCCGGACCCGATCGGCGAACCGGCCTGAGGGCGCCGCGGGCCGACGCGTCCAGGGTCCGACGGCGACGGACCCTCCCGATCGGAAACGCGTGTGGGGTGGATCGATCGGCGCCGCGGTCAGCGTTCGATGCGCCGAAGGTCCACGCTGCCGGCGCTGGCCTCGGCCAGGTCGGCTGCCAGCGCCGCGAACCGATCGACCGCCAAGCGCGCACGTAGCGTGACGGCGGCGCCGAAGGCTTCGTCCTCGATCTCGGCGGCATGCGCTTCACAGAGGCGCTTCACGGTGTCGTACTGGGCATAGGACAGGTGGATCGCCACCTGTTCGGTGGTCTCGTGGATGCCGCGGGGCAGCCCTTCGAGCAGCGCCTGGGCGGCTTCGGTATAGGCTTTCACCAGGCCCCCGGTGCCGAGCTTGACGCCGCCGAAGTAGCGGCTGGTAACCAGGCAGAGGTCGCCCAGGCCGCTGCCGGCGACCACGGCGAGGGTCGGCCGGCCGGCGGTTCCGGCCGGCTCGCCATCGTCGCTCATGCCATGGATCACGCTGCTGCCGTGGCCGATCGCGAAGGCATAGACGTGGTGGCCGGCGTCGGGGAGCTCGGCGCGGATCGCGTCGATGAAGGCCCGAGCTTCGGCGACCGAGGCGGTCGGCGCAGCGCTGGCGACGAAGCGCGAGCGCCGAACGACGATCTCGGCGCGGTGACGGGCGGCGGGGATGGGGTAGCGCAGCGACATCCCCGGTATTATCATGGCTCGCCAGTCAGCGACCAAACGGGAGGCAGGATGACGGCCAGGATCGAGATCAGCACGCTGCGCGACATGGAGCTCTTCCGCGGCCTGGACGCCGAAGCGCTCGAGCGGGTCGCCGGGCTCCTGCACCAGAGCCGCTTCTCGGCCGGCCACTACATCATGTCGGCCGAGCAGCCGGGCGAAGTGGTCTACGTCATCCGCGAGGGCACGGTCAAGGTGCTGCTGGTACAGGACGACGGCAGCGAGGTCATCCTGTCCTTCCTGGGCGCCGGAGACACCGTGGGCGAGATGAGCCTGCTCGACAGCTCCGGGCGTTCGGCCAGCGTGCTCACGCTCGAGCCCACGTCGGCGCTGTGGATGGACCGGCAGGCCTTCTTCGACTGCATGCGCGAGCTTCCCGCGCTGAACTTCAGCCTGCTGCGGCTCCTGGCGCGGCGCCTGCGCCTGGCCAACGCCCGTATCCGCGTCGCTGCGTCGCTCGACGTCGCCGGCCGGGTGGCCTATCAGCTCTTGACCTTCGCCGACCAGTACGGCGTCGCGGTGCCACAGGGCACCCGCATCCCGTTGCGAATCACCCAGAGCGACCTGGGCGACCTGGTCGGCGCCTCGCGTGAGAGCGTCAACAAAGCGCTCAAGCCGCTCAAGGGCGGCGACGGCCGGAGCGGCGCCATCTCGGTCGACGCCCGCTACCGCATCACGGTCCACGACCGGCAGGCGTTGGAGCGTCGGGCGCTGCTCTGAGCCCATCGGGATCGCGGCGCAGGATGACGATCCGCGGCGAGACCCGGCTCTCGACGAAGGCGCCGGGCAGCCAGCTCAGCGGGGCAGGCTGCTGCTGGTCCCAGACCACGGCATAGCCGGCCTCGCCGGTCAGGAGTCGATCACGCGCGTCCGCCTCGGCTCCGACGAGATCGACGAAGGACTTCGAGGACAGGATCAGCCAGTCGGGCTGCCATGCCTCGAGATCCCAGGCTTCGGAGTCCTCCCAGAGCAGGCGCTCGGACTCGATGGGACCCAGGTGCCAGGTGCGCGGCAGATAGTGTTCCGAGCCGACCAGTCCCAGACGGGAACCGGGCTGCAGCGCCTGACGCAACCAGGCCTCGGCGGCGTAGCGGGTGTCGGCGCGCATGGCCAGGTCGACGTTCAGGCAGTAGAGGCCCGAGTAGGCGATGCAGGCCAAGGTGAGCGAACGGGCGATCGGGTGCCACGGGCCCGGCGAGCGCCAGAGCCGAGCGGCCAGTCGGCCGGCCGGTGGCAGCAGCAAGAGGGCCAGCGGCAGCGTGAAGCGGGTGTAGACGAAGTGCACCGTCTGGATGGTGAAGAGCTGATAGCCGACCAGTGGAAGCAGCAGGATGCGGCTCGCCCGGCGATCCAAGGCCGACGCGCCGGGCCGGAGCCCCAGGCACAGTCCCGCGAGCGCCAGGCTGGCCAGCGGGACGCCCATGGCCTCGCCCAGCCGCGCCAGGCTCTGGCCGGCCAGCCAGACCGGCCCCTGGTAGCGGTCGTCGAAGTCGTCGATGCCACCGCCGCTCGACCAGTGTCGGATTCGCTCGACATAACCGTCCGGGTTGAAGGCCAGGTTGTTGACGAGGGCGTACAGGATCAGCAGCGGCAGCGCAAGCGCCAGCAGGGCGCGCAGCCCGTCGGACCCCTTCTCGCCGCGGGCAAGCCGCCTGGCGTGAAGGCCGAGGATCGCCAGACCCGGCAGCACATAGGCACCGACGATCGACTCCTTGGTGGCCAGGGCGCAGGCGGCGGCGATGCCGAAGCCGGCGTGGGTGGTCCAGCCCGCCCCGTCCAGGATCCGCAGCCAGGCCAGCATCGAGAGCATGAACCATGCGGTCAAGGGCAGGTCGACGTTGCCGAGGTGACCGTAGAAGATCAGCACCTGGGTGGTCGCCGCCAGGCATGCGGTGGCGAGGGCGGCCCCCGCGTCTCGATACAGCTGCCAGGCCAGCGCATGGGCCAGGAGCACGAGCGCCAGCGCCGCGGCGACCGAGCGCAGGCGCGAGATCGCCATCAGCCGTCCCATCTGGGCGGGTGGATCGGCGAAGCAGGCGGGATCGGGAAGCGCACAGTCCGCCTTCAGGCGACCATCGCTGCGCCATTTGGCCAGGAAGGGCGCATACAGCAGCCGGTCGATCAGGGGCTGCAGGTAGGGGTACTTGTGCCATCCATCGCGGTAGACCTGCTCGATGTGCAGCGGCAGCTCGGGGGTGCCGTCATCGTTGGACCAGGAGCGGATCCCCGGCAGCCCCCAATCGATGCCGAAGAGGCACAGCCCCAGAGCGAGCGCCAAGGCGACCGCCAGACCGCGGCGCCGAGCCCCGACCTCAGACACGGTTCGCCGCATCCTCGATGGCATCACAGGCCCGCTGCAAGCCGGTCTCGAAGTCGATGCGCGGAGCCAGCTCGGCGCAGCGCCGAGCGAGCGCCGCATCCGCCAGCACGGCGCCCAGGCGCTGCGCGACCCGCGCTCCGGTGAAGCGGGCCGGCGCGATCCAGTCGCCCAGGCCGAGCGCCTTGATCCGCCGCGCGTTGTCGGGCTGATCGTGGGCCATCGGCATGACCAGCTGGGGGATGCCGGCAGCCGCCGCCTGGGCCAGCGTGCCGATGCCGCCATGGTACACCAGGGCCGCGGAGCGGGGCAGGACCTCGCTGAAGGGGATGTAGTCGAAGTGGGCGACCGTGTCGGGCAAGGTCGCGGGCAGCTGCTCCCGGTGGGGCGTCAACAGGATCGCGCGTCGGCCCAGGCGCTGGCTGGCCTCGACGGCTGCCCGGAAGAAGCCCTCGCCGAGCTGCATGGCCGAGCCGGGCGTGAACACGAGCGGCGGCGCGCCGGCGCCCAGGAAGGCCTCGAGCCCCTCGGGCGCCGCGTGCTCGCCCGGCGCGTCGTAGCGCAGGAAGCCGGTGCAGCGGATGCTGGCCGGCCAATCGGTCTGGGGCGGCGCGAACCAGTCCGGCCAGAGCCCGAGCGTGAGCAGGGACGAATGGAAGCCGGCGCCGAAGAAATCGCGTTCGGGCGGCAGGCCCAGCTCGGCGCGGAAGGCGTTGACGCTGGGGGCGAGCGCGGGGTCGATGGCGAGGCGGTTGATCGCGGTCCACACGAGGCGGCGGACGGCGCGCGGCCAACGCATGTCGGTCAGCGGCGGGGCGACGGCCGGGCTGGCGTCGACCGACTGGATGACGCTGGGCTGCAGGTGGACCGTCACCAGCGGGACGCCCAGCTTCTGGGCGGCGATGCGGCCGGCCATGACCAGGCCCGAGCTGATGACGAGGCAGCGCGCGGGGTCGCGGGCGGCGATCAGGTCGTAGACCGGACGCAGCATCTGGGTGATGCCCTCGCGGGCCAGCAGCGCGAACGCGCGCCGGGGATGCCAGAGATCCGGGTTCCGCATCAGGCGCTCGTAGTCTTCGCTGGTTCCGACCTCGATGAAGGCCAGGCCGGCCGACTCGACCCGTCGGCGGTGGTAGCCATGCGCGATCAGGCTGACGTCGTGACCGCGTGCCTGGAGCTCGCGACCGATCGCGATCTTCGGATTGACGTCGCCGGCGGAGCCGAGCGTGGCGATGAGGATGTCGCGTGGAGCGGTCATGCAGGGCCTCGCGGGGGGTCTCGGAAGTCGTGGAGCGGCCGAAGTCGGGGGAGGCGGTCGCGTGACGCTCGGCCGGGGTCAGAGGGCCAGGGAGAGCTGTACGGCATCGGCCGGCTGGAGCCGGGAGAGGCCGATGCCCAGCAGGCGCAGGCGACTGCCGGGCGGCCAGTGCTCGTGGAAGAGCGCCAGGGCCTGGCGCCGGATGTCGTCGTCGGCTTGGATGGCGATGGGGAACGAGGTCTGTCGGGTGAAGGTGCTGAAGTCGGACATGCGCAGCTTGATCGACAGGGTCCCGGCTTGAAGCTGGCGACGTCGCAGGTCGGCGCCGACCCGGACGGCGAGCTGGGCCAGGATCTCGGCCAGGGCCTCCTCGTCGGCCAGGTCGCGGGCGAAGGTGCGCTCGGCGCTGATGGAGCGGGCCGGGCCGCGATCGGTGACGACCGGGCGTGGGTCGATGCCGGCGGCGCGCGCACGCAGCCCGTCGGCCTGGCCGCCGAAGTGACGGATCAGGACGGAGGGCTCGGCCGCCGCCAGGTCGCCACAGGTATGGATGTCCAGCGCGGCCAGCCGCTCGGCGCCGCGCGGGCCGATGCCCCAGATGGCGCGGACGGACAGCGGGGCCAGGAAGGCCGCCTCCGTGCCCGGCGGGACGATGGTGCAGCCCTCGGGCTTGTCGTGGTCGGATGCCACCTTGGCGACGAGCTTGGAGGTGGCCAGGCCGACCGAGGCGGGCAGTCCGCTGCGGGCGCGGACCTCGGCGCGGATGGCCGCGGCCCGTCCGGGTGGATCGCTGACCCCGGTCAGGTCGACATAGGCTTCGTCGACGCTCATCGGCTCGTGCGGGCCATGCGCGGCCAGGATGCGCATGACCTGCTGGCTGGCGGCCTGGATCGCCGGCCAGTCGTGGCCCACGATCCGGAGCTCGGGACAGAGGCGCAGCGCCCGACCCATGGGCATGGCCGAATGGATCCCATACTCGCGGGCTTCGTAGCTGGCGGCGGCGACCACCCCGCGCCCCTCCGGCCGGCCGCCGACGACCAGCGGGATGCCGGCGTCCTCGGGGTGCTGCAGGCGATGGACGCTGACGAAGAAGGCGTCCATGTCCAGATGCAGGATGGCCCGTGGCCAGTCGAAGGCCGTCTGGGGCGCTGCGCCGGCCGTCTGACCTTCCGCGGCGGCGTGCTCGGGGCTGGGAAACGCGTTCATGGCCTGAATGGTACAACGTTGCGCGGACGGGCGCATGCCGCAGGGATGGACCGGTGCTGGCCGGCATCGGTCAGACGTCCGACACGGTTGTCGGGCAGGTCGACGTGATCCGGTCGCAAGCTGGAGCGGATCGATCACCGCGCCGGATCCTGGTCCGGCCGCATTGGCACATCGATCGCATGCCCCCTATTCTGCAGCCCTGCAGGCCGCCTTGACCTGACGAACGCTCCAGGTCGGGCGGCACCGGGTGCGAGCCGAGCCGATCGAGGGCCCCCCTGCGTTCCGTCGCTCGTTCGCCGGGAGCTCGCAAGCATCCAGGAGTCCGGGATGTCGCTGGAAGCCGTGATCGAGCCTCTGCTGGGCTGGCTGGCCGAGGGCCGGCGCCCGGTGCTGGCCACGGTGATCGAGACCTGGGGATCGTCGCCGCGGCCGGCCGGCAGCTGCCTGGCCATCGGCTACGGCGGCGACGGGGAGGCGGATGCCGACCTGACCCTGGCCGGTTCGGTCAGCGGTGGATGCGTCGAGCCGGCGCTGGTCGAGCTCGGCCGCGAGATCCTGGCGGGGCAGCCGCCGCGCCTGGTCGACTACGGCGTGCGCGATGCCGATGCGCGTGCGCTGGGCCTATCCTGTGGCGGACGGCTGCAGGTCCTGGTGCAGGCGGTCCAGGGGCGCGCGGCCTGGCAGGCGATCGCCGCCTCCCTGGCCGCAGGCGAGCCGCGCGTCTTGGTCCAAAGCCTGGCGGGCGGTGCGCCGTCGCTCGTCGCCCTGGATGCGGCGGCCCCGAGATGTGTGGGCGGCCAGCCGGAGGAGGTGCCCGAGTCGGCCGAGCTCGACCGGGACCCGATTGCCAGCGCCGCGCTGCACGCGGCGGCGCGCGCCTGCCTGCGCGAAGCTCGGCCCCGACTCCTGACCCTGGATGGCCGGAGCTGGGCGCTGCTGCCGCAGCTGCCCTCCGACCGGCTCTTCCTGGTCGGGGCGGGGCACATCGCCCAGGTCCTGACCCGGCTGGCCGCCCCGCTGGGCTTTCGATCGACGGTGATCGATCCGCGGGCCGCCTTCGCCAGCGCCGAGCGCTTTCCGGAGGCCGAGGCCCTGATCCTGGCCTGGCCGGAATCGGCGGCGCTCGCCCGGCTGGGTCTCGGCCGCGCCAGCTACCTGGTGGCGCTGGCGCACGACCCCAAGATCGACGATCCGGCCCTGGTGGCCGCGCTGGCCGCCGAGGCGCGCTACGTCGGCGCGCTCGGCAGCCGACGCAGCCATGCCGAGCGGGTCGAGCGGCTGCGCGCGCGTGGGATCGCGCGCGCCGACATCGAGCGAATCCATGCGCCCGTCGGGCTCGACATCGGTGCCAGCGGGGCGGCCGAGATCGCGTTGTCGATCCTGGCCGAGCTGGTGGCCGAGCGGCGGGGGCGACCCGGACGCGGCTGAGCGTCGCGCCGGCCGCGGTCGGCTGGCCGCTCGCTGCCGTCCAGCGCTTCGACGCATGCCCCTGATTTCGGAGCGTGTGACCGGCTCGGGCCGAGCTCAGCCCTCCTGCGTGGCCGCGGTCGGTCCCTGCCGCGCGGCCGAGTAGCGCTGCCAGTCGGCCACCCGGTCGACGTCCTGCAGGCACAGCGGGTCGTCGACCTCGACGTAGCCGAGCGCTTCGGGATGCGCCGCGATGAGCGCGCGTCCATGCGAGCCCGAAGGCATCGCTCGCAGCTCCGGCAACCGTCGCCCGTCGAAGAGGACCGGATGGCCCGGCACGGTGCCGTGACGCGGCCTCAGGATCCGGCCCTCACCGGGACGCCAGGCGGCCAACAGGTCCGCGATGAGCGCCCGGCTCAGCCCGGGCTGGTCGCAGACCAGCACCATCAGCGCCGCGACCACCTGCGGGCAGGCGGCCAGGCCGGCCGACAGGCTGCTGCCCATGCCGCCGTCCGGCTCGGTGTTTTCCACGATCGCCAGGTCCAAGCCCTTGAGCTCGTCACGCAGGGCCGGAAGGCCGGGTCGGATCACCACCACGACGGGATCGAGCCCGGACTCCCGTGCGATGCGCGCGCTGCGTCGCAGCAGGCTCTCGCCGTCCAGCTCCAGCAGCTGCTTGGGCCGCCCGAAGCGCCGCGATGCGCCGGCGGCCAGGAGGATGCCGGCCACCCGGGTCGGAACGGCATCGCTGGGCTGGCTCGAGTGACCTGGGCTGGCCGTGATGCCTTCCTCCGCGTCGTGCCGGGCGCTCAGGGCGCCTCGGCGTCGATCGGACGCAGCGCGATCCAGTCGCTCGGATCGGCGGGGTCGAGGAAGCGGTCGCCCGCGCAGCGCAGCGGCTGCGCGTCGCGTTGGGCGCGCGAACGGACGAGGTCGCCCGGGTCGGCGATGCCGCGTGCCGCGTACTCGGCTCGGACCGAGCGGTCGAGCAGCTCGAAGTAGGACTCCAGCCGGTAGGTCGGTTCGAGCACCTCGATCGCGATGTCCGACAGGGTCTCCGCGCCCTGGTGCCAGCCCAGCCGCTGCCCGGCCAGCACCCGACGGCCGACCGCGATGCCGGCCTCCGGGCGGACATGGAAGATGACGATGCGCCGCTCCGGCGCGGACTCCGGGCGCAGGCGCAGGCGCGCGCCGGCCCATTCCGGCGCCAGCTCGACCAGCTCGCCGGTTGCCGGCGCGAAGATCTCGATCGCCGCCCAGTCCAGCTCCGGTCGAGGCTCGATGTAGTGCTTCATGCTGCGGCAACGCTCCCGACCATCCGAGAAGTCGTGGCCGACGCCGGAGCGAAAGCGCGAGATGCGAGCGATGGCGCGCGGGTCGATGTAGCTGTGGGTGATCAGCGCGTTCGCGAAGTCAGCGTTCGGGTCGGCGTCGATCGGCTCGGCCGCGTCCGAGGCAAGGGCCGGCCGCGAACGGCGACCCTCGGCGCGCGGCTCGGGCCGGGCGCCGCAGGCGGCAAGGGTGGAGGCGAGCGCCAGGAAGGCCAGGCCGGCCAGTCTGGCGGAAACGGCGCTCGGGCCGCGAGCGACCGCGGGCGCGGCGCCGCCGATGCGATCCGACATCAGCCGCTGCGCGCCTCGGCACCGGACCGCAGGGGCAGGCGCCGGATGCGCTCGCCGGTCAGGGCGAACCAGGCGTTCGCGACGGCCGCCCCGATCGGCCCGATCGGCGGCTCGCCCAGGCCGAGCGGTCGGTCGATGGGCGAGTCCAGCAGCCGCAGGGCGATGGCCGGCGTCTGGCTTATGTCCAGGATCGGATAGCGGTCGAAGTTGCCGGCGACCACCCGTCCGTCGGCCACGCGCAGGTCCTCCAGCAGCACCGAGCTCAGGCCCATGACGATGCAGCCCTCCACCTGGGCGGCGGCGCCGTCCGGGTTGACCACCCGGCCGCAGTCGACCGCGCAGGCGACGCGGTGCACCTGCGGTCCGCCGTCGGCGGCGCGCCCGAGCTCGACCACCTGCGCCACGAGCGTGCCGTTGTCGTCGCAGCAGGCGATGCCGCGCGCCCGGCCGGTCGGCGTCGCCGCGTCCCAGCCGCCGAGCTCGGCCGCCGCCTCCAGCACCGCGCGCATGCGTCGGTCATCGGGGTCGTCGGCCAGGTGGTCCAAGCGGAAGCGCAAGGGGTCGGCGCCGGCCTGCGCGGCCAGCTCGTCGACGAAGCTTTCGATGGCGAAGGTGTTGGGCAGCAGCCCGAGGCCGCGCCACCAGCCGGTGCGGATCGGCAGGGTCTGTACCCAGGCGCGCACCAGGCGATGCGGGATCGCGGTGTAGTGCAGTCGCGCGCCGCGGGTGGCGCCGAAATCGGCGCCCATCATCGCCGCGACGAAGCCAGGCAGGAAGCCGAAGGCCACCTCGCCGGAGGCCTGGCGGTGCTCCAGCGCCTCGATGCGGCCATCGGGGCCGAGGCGGGCCCGCAGCCGGTGCCGCGAGGGCGGCCGGACGTAGCCCTCGCGCAGCTCTTCGGCGCGGTCCCAGCCGACGTGCACCGGCCGGCCGGCCGCCCTCGACAGCCGGGCCGCCTCGCCGGCCACGTCCTCGCCGAACTTGCGGCCGAAGCCGCCGCCCAGATACGGCGTGTGGATGTTGACCTGCGCCTCGTCCAGGTCCAGCAGCTTGGCCAGGCGCCCGCGCAACATGTCCGGCAGCTGGGTGCCGACCCAGGCTTCGACCCGATCCGGCTGGACGTCGACCAACGCCGCCTGAGGCTCCATCGGCATGTGGGCCGCCATCGGCGTCGCGTACTCGGCTTCGATCACGGTCGCGCCGCTCGCTGCATCGGCGGCGTCCGCCAGGTGGCGCGCCGCACGGCCCGCGCGTTGAATCGTCACGCCGCCCGAGCCGTCGAGCTTCAACAGGGCCTCGATCTCGGCCTGCTGCCAGGCGCGGCCGGGCGACCAGTCCAGCTCGAGCTGCGCCAGGGCGGCCCCTGCGGCGGCCCGGGACTCGGCGACGACGCCGGCGAAGCCCGGCTCGATCAACACCGTGAGCACGCCCGGCTGTTCGGCCGCCTTGCCGGCCCGGCCGCCGCGCAGGCGGGCGCCGAGCATCGGCGGTCGGGCCACCGCGCCGTAGGCCATGCCGGGTAGCCGCACGTCGTAGGCGAAGCGCGCCGAGCCATCGACCTTGGCCGGCAGGTCGATCCGCGGGACGGCCTCGCCGATCAGCGTGAACTCGGCTGCCGGCTTGAGCCGCGGCGCCGCCTCGGGCAGCTCCCAGGTGGACAGGTCGGCCCCGGCTAGCAGCGTGGCGTAGTCGATGCGCGGCGTGGCCGACCCGTCCGCCGGTTGAAAGCCCGCGTGCCGAGCCACGAGCGACTCGGCCGGCAGGTCGAGCTGGGCGGCCGCCCGCTCGCGCAGCAGCTCGCGCAAGCTTGCGGCGGCCTCGCGCAGCGGCAGCCAGAGCGCCGCGACCGAGGTGCTGCCGGCGGTGCCGAAGGGGTCGGCCGGCCCGTGCTCGGTGGTGGCCTGCACCAGCTCGAGCCGATCCAAGGGCAGCTCGAGCTCGTCGGCGACCACCTGGGCCAGGGCGGTGTGCACGCCTTGACCCATCTCGACCTTGTTCAGGTGCAGGCGCAGCCGGCCATCCGGCAGCAGCTCGAACCAGGCGGCCGGATCGCGCGGCTGGTCGCCGCCCACGGGGCTGTCGCTCAGGCCTTCGGCGATCCGCAGTCGGAGCGCCGGCAGGCCCAGCCCCAGGCCGATGGCCAGCCCGCCGCCGGAGAGTCCGGTGGCGATCAGGAAGCCGCGCCGCGTCGGTCGCCAGCGTCGCCCGTCGCTGGCGGGCGCGTCGGAGCGGCTCATGATCCGGCCGTCCCGCGCATGCGCGCGGCGGCATCCAACAGGGCGGCGCGGATGCGGACGTAGGCCCCGCAGCGGCAGAGGTTCTGGCGCATGCCCTCGACGAGCGCCGCTTCGTCCAGCTCCGGGTCTGCCTCGAGCAGGGCCGCGGCCTGCATGATCTGGCCGCTCATGCACCAGCCGCATTGGGGCACCTGGTGATCGATGAAGGCCTGCTGCACCGGGTGCAGCGAGCCCGCGTCGGGCGCCAGACCTTCGATGGTCCGGATCGGCTTGCCGGCCGCGGCCGAGATCGGGGTCTGGCAGCTGCGGACCGGGCGCCCGTCCAGCTGCACCACGCAGGCGCCGCAGAGGCCGGCACCGCAGCCGAAGCGGGTGCCGCTGAGGCCGAGCTCGTCGCGCAGCACCCAGAGCAGGGCTCGGTCGGGGCGCTCGGCGACCGCGTAGTCCCGTGCGTTGATGCGCAGCTGCATGTCGGGCTCCTGATCTAGGGTAGGGCGAAGGGTGCACGGCCGGCCCGGCGGCGGATCCAAGCCGTGGCGCGCCAGATGGCGGGTCGGGCGATCAGCCAGCGCTCGAGCCGGTGCTTGCCGGGGAAGTCGATCAGCGACAGGCCGATGAGGATCGTGACCAGGCCCTGCCCGGGGATGGCCAACATGACCAGGCCGAAGACCAGGAAGAGCGCCCCCAAGGCGTTCTTTGCGCCCAGCAGGACCGGGACCGACCAGCGCGGCAGCTGGCGCCAGAAACGAGGTTCGACCCGGCCGGGAAGGAAGTGCTCTGCGGGCAGGCGCGCGATGATCAGCGGTACCGTCACGAGCGTGCTGACGAAGGCGGCCAGCGAGCCGAGGAAGATGGCCGGCAGTAGCAACTCGTGGTTCAGCAGGGCGGCCAGCGCGGCCCCCTCACCCAGCAGCCGCTCGATCAGCCCACGCATCCCGCTTCGCCTCCATGCCCCTGCCTGCCGGACGGGGTCGCCATCGAGCGCGGCGACCCCATGTTGGTCCAATTGTAGCCGCCGCGGCGACGGCCTAGGAGTGTCGGCGCACTTGCCGACGCGCCGAGCTCGGGTCACAATGGCGGCGATGACCGGAGGTTGAGATGTCCGAGCCCGCTGCGACGGCGCCTTTCGCCGATTGCGTGACCTTCCTGCCCAGCGCTGACCTGGAAGCCACCAGCGCCTTCTACGAGACCGCGCTTGGCCTGCCCCTGGCGCTCGACCAGGGCGGCTGCCGCATCTACCGGACCAGCCCGAACGGCTACCTCGGCTTCTGCAAGCGCGACGAGGCCGGGCCCTCGATCGTCGCGGGTCGGGCCGAGCCGATCCTGACCCTGGTCACGCCGGACGTGGACGCCTGGCATGCCCGCCTGACGGCGCGCGGCCTGCGCTTCGAGACGCCGCCGGTCTACAACCCGCGCTTCGACATCTACCACTGTTTTCTGCGCGACCCCAGCGGCTACCTCGTCGAGATCCAGGCCTTCTGCGACCCCGGCTGGCCGGGCGGGGGCCATCTGCCGCGACCCGGCTGAGCGCGACCGCGCGACGCCGCAGGGCTAGAGCGGGCGCCACAGGACTTCGGCCGGCCCGGCCTTGCCCCCGCGCCGGGCCGCGAAGGCGCGCAGCTCGGCGTCCATGGCTGCCAGGTCGGACCAGAAGCTCGAGATCTGCGAGGCGTAGCAGGCCACCGAGGCGATGCGCGCGTCCAGGTCTTCGGCGGCGAGGCGCATGCGCCGTGCCTGCCAGGTCGCCGTGGCCGCCTCGTGCGCGATCGCGGCCGACAGGCGGGCTTCGTCGGCGGCGTAGGGATAGTCCTCGTAGTAGAAGCAGGTCCGAGCCAGCCCGGGATCCCGTTCGATCGCCCGTTCGGCGGCTCGCCGGACGAGGTGGTGGTCGGCGTGATCGCCGATGCCCAGCGGGATGTAGAGACCCTGGGATGCGGGCCGCGCCTGGCCGCCGGCCGACTCCGGCGCCAGCCGCTCGGCGGCGATCTCGAGGATGCGCTCGGCCAGGGCGTCGACCGTGCCCGCGTCGGCCGGTCGATAGCCGGCGAAGAGGGCGGCATCGTCGTCGACCAGCCAGGCGCCGCGTGCGTCGCGGCGGTAGATGACGTCCGGCAGGTCGAGGTGCAAGGCCTCCGCGCCCAGCCGTTCCAGCGCCGCCCGATCCTCGGCCCGGCGCTCGGCGATCATCTCGGCCGCCACGGTGCGGGCTCGATCGGCCGGCTGGCCCCAGCGGGCATGCAGCGACAGGGCGTAGTCCGAAAGCGGGCCCGCCGGCGGATCGCCGGCACAGACCGTGACGACCAGAACCCGTTGGCCGGCGCTGGCCAGCTGATGGATGTACCCGCCGCAGGACAGCGGCGCGTCATCCAGATGCGGCGAGAGGAAGACCTGCGACATGGCTGCGCTCCAGAACCCTTGACACGCACCAGCATCAATCGTATGATTGAGACATCGATCCGATCGGGTAAGCGCCTTCGAGGAACCGTCGATGCCCCTCCAACGGTATCAGCAGATCCGCTGGCTGGCGAGGATCTGGAGCCTGCCCGGCCTGGCCTTCTTCGCGCTGGTCCTGGCCGACGGCCTGTCGCGCGGCAACCTTCCCGACGCCCCCGAGCGTCTTGGCTTCGCCGTGTTCCCGGTCGGCGCCGCGCTCGGGATGGCCCTGGGCTGGTGGCGACCGCGCGGCGGTGGCGCCTTGACCTTGGCCAGCCTCTCGGGTTACTGCACCTGGCAGCTCTGGATCGACGGGCGCTTGCCGGGCGGCCCCTGGTGCCTGGTCTTCGGTGCGCCGGGCGCGCTCTTCCTCATCGCCTGGTGGCTGGAGGCGCGGCGTTCTTGCGGTGCTCCGGAGCTGGCCGGCGCCTGAGGCGGCCCGGGAGCCGCATGCTATCATCAGCGGCCATGCGATCGCCCACCGCTCGACACCTGCCGTCGCTGGCTCGGGGCCTGTGCCTGGCCCAGCTGGCGCTGCTGCCGGCCCTCACCGGGTCTTGCCGACGCGAGACGCCGGCGCCCCGGCCGATGCCCACCGCCGCCGTCGCCGAGGCCGGGCTCGAGCGGGCGGCGCGGACGCCCGATGCGGCGCCTGCCGCCGCGCCCCTGCCGACCTGGACCCGACCTTCGGGCATCGTCGATCTGCCCGGCGGGGCCGGGCCGGCCGGTCTGCCGACCTCGCCGCTGGATGCGATCCCGCCCGACCAGCTGGGCCGGCCCACCGCGCGGCCGACCGAGTCGCTCGGCCTGACCGGCCCCTCCCTCGACCCCGAGATCCTGAGCCTCATGGGACAGGTCGATCCCGAGCGCATGCTGGCCGACGTCGCGCATCTGGCGGCCTATCCGAGCCGCCATGCCGCCGGCGCCGATTCCGCCGCGCTGCGCGCCTGGCTGCTGGATGCCTTCGAGCAGGCCGGCGCGGGCGGTCCGGCCCAGCTCCTGACCGAGATCGAGCCCTTCGAGCTCCGCCTCGCCGGGAAGCGCAGCGAGCAGGGCAACGTGATCGCCACCCTCTCGGGCATCGGCTTCTCGAAGCGCATGATCTACCTGGTGGCGCATCAGGACTCGCGGGCCGAGGATCCGAAGGACGCCGCGGCCGAGGCACCCGGCGCCGACGACGATGCCTCGGGTCTGGCCTTGCTGCTCGAGCTGGCGCGGGTGATGAGCCGTCGCCAATGGGACGGCACCCTGCGCTTCCTGGCCACGGCCGCCGAGGAGCAGGGCCTCGAGGGCGCCCGGCGGCACGCGGCCGCGGCCGAGACGGCGGGCCTGCCGATCCTGGCCGTGATCGGCGCCGACATCGTGGGCGGCAGCCTGGACGCGGCGGGAGGGACGAACGCCGGCCAGCTCCGCGTCTTCTCGGAGGGACCCGAGAACGCCGAGTCGCGGCAGCTGGCGCGCTACGCCGTGTTCGTCGCCCAGCGCTACCGGGCAGCCACCGGTCTCGAGCTGGTGCTCGTGCCGGAACCCGACCGCGAGGGTCGCGAGGGCGACCACCTGGCCTTCAGCGCGGCCGGATTTCCGGCCCTGCGCCTGATCGAGGCCGCCGAGGACCCGGGCCGACAGCACAACGCCCGCGACACGGTCGATCGCATCGATCCCGACTACCTGGCGCGCGTGACGCGCCTCGGCCTGGCGCTGGCGGCGAGCCTGGCCCTGGCGCCGCCGGCCCCGACGGCGCCGCCCCGGCTCGAGCCGGACGCGGGCGGCCTGGTCGCCAGCTGGGCGCCGGTCGAGGACCCGGCCGTGGCGGGCTACTGGCTGGCCTGGCGCGCCGAGGGCGAGCCAAGCTGGCGCGAGGTCGTCTGGGTCGGCTCGGGCGCGACGCGCTACGTCCTGGCCGATCTGGCCGCCGACGCAGGGGTCCGGGTCGCCGTCGCCAGCTCGAGCGACCTGGGTCACGCCAGCCGCTTCGGTCCCGAAGCCAGCCGTTGACCCAAGGCCGACGTCGGGCTTCAATTGCTGGCATCGCATCCCACCCCCACCCCAGCCACCCGGGAGCAGCATCGTGCGCTTCGAGAACAAGGTCGCCCTGGTCACCGGCTCGAGCCGCGGCATCGGCCGCGCCATCGCGCTGCGTCTGGCCGCCGAGGGCGCCGACGTCGTCGTCAACTACGTCCGCAGCCGCGAGCCGGCCGAGGCCACCGCGGCCGAGATCGAGGCCCTCGGCCGGCGGGCGGTGATCGTGAAGGCCAACGTCGGCGAGCCGGACGAGATCAAGCGCCTGGCGGCCGAGGCGGCCGAGGCCTTCGGTGGCGTCGACATCCTGGTCAACAACGCCGCCTCGGGCTACATCCGCCCGGTCATGGGTCAGCGGGTCAAGGGCTGGGACTGGACCATGGACATCAACGCCCGCGCCGCGCTCTTTCTGACCCAGGCCGTCGTGCCGCAGATGCGCGAGCGCGGCGGCGGTCGGATCGTGAACATCTCCAGCCTGGGCTCGGAGCGGGTGATGCCCGAGTACGTGGTCATCGGCGCCTCCAAGGCCGCGCTCGAGGCGGTGACCCGCTACGTGGCGGCCGAGCTGGCGCCCGAGGGCATCATCTGCAACGCCGTCTCGGGCGGCGTGGTCGAGACCGACGCGCTCAAGCACTTCGAGCGCGGCGACCTGATGCTGTCGATGGGCCGCGACAAGACGCCGGCCGGCCGCATCATCACCCCCGAGGACCTGGCCGGGGTGGTGGCCTTCCTGTGCAGCGCGGATGCCTCGATGATCGTCGGCGAGGTGATCAAGGTCGACGGCGGCTACTCGATCGTCGTCTGAGCGTCGGGCGCGCCGCTCCGATGCGCGCTCCGCAAGCCCCGAGGATGCTGCCGTGAACCTCTACGACGCCGAGCCCGCCGAGCCGGCCGCGGCCGACCCCGCGCCCGCCTACCGCGGCCCGCGCGCCGCGCCGGGCTGCGGTCAGATGGCCGGCGTCTTCGCGCTCTTCGGCGTCGGCGCCCTGGCCCTGGTTCTGGCCGCCGTCGCCTGGGGCTTGTACCAGCGCGGCCAGGGCCTCCTGCAGCGGGCGGACGAGCTGATGAGCGAGGGGCCGCGCATCGCCCTGCCCAGCATCCTGCCGACGCCCCGGCCCAGCCCGACGCCCTACCTCGAGACGACCCAGGTCATGGCCCAGCGCCTGCGCGGCGCCAGCGAGCTGACCCTGGCCATCTACAGCCTGGACACCGTCACCAGCGCCAGCCAGGACCGCAAGCTGGGCGAGCTGACCATCGGCAGCACCGAGCTGCTCTACGTGGCCCACGGCCAGGTGCGGGCCGGCATCGAGCTGGCCGAGATCGGCGCCGAGGACATGCAGGTCGAGGCCGGGCGCCTGATCGTGCGCCTGCCGGCACCGCGCATCCTCGACCGCAAGATCGACGTCGACAAGAGCTACGTCTACGACGTCGATCGCAGCCTCTTCGGACCGATCGACCCCAGCCTGCAGAGCCAGGCCGAACAGCACGCGCTGGAACAGGTGCTGCGCAGCGCCTGCGAAGGGGGCATCCTGGCCCAGGCCAACGAGCGCGGCGCCTTGGCGGTCGAGAAGCTGCTCGAGACGGCCGGCTACGACGAGGTGGTCGTCATCACGCGGCCGGCCTCGCCCGGCGAGTGCCCGCCGTCGTTGACCGCAACGCCGGCCGCGCCGGTGGCGACGCCGGCAAGCCCCTGACGCGCCGTCCGGGCCGGCTCGGATTGCGCGTCGACGCCGACGCGGCGGGCCGGCGTCCGCTCGCGAACAACGGAGTCTCGACATGACCGACTACCTGATCGTGCTCAACAAGGATGCCGACAGCGTCTCCTTCGTCGACGCCCGGACGCTCGAGGTCGCGCGGACCCTGGCCGTCGAGCGCAATCCGCACGAGGTCGCCGTCACCCCCGACGGGGCCAAGGCCTTCGTGTCCAACGCCGGCGCCGACAGCATCTCGGTCTTCGACATGCGGACGCTGACGGTCATCGACACGATCCGCCATCCCGAGTTTCGCTTCCCGCACGAAGGCAAGGTCACGCCCGACGGCCGGCTGATCCTGGCCAGCACCTATGCCGACAAAGTCTTCGTCATCGACGTGGCGACGCATGCCGTCACGCGGGTCATTCCGGCTCAGCGGCTCAGCCACATGGTGGCCCTCGCGCCCGATGCCCGGCGGGCCTACGTGGCCAACATCGGCAGCAACAGCTACTCGATCCTGGACCTGGAGCGCGAGGCCTTCGTCGCCCACCACCCCACCGGCCGCAAGCCCGAGGGGATCGGCGTCAGCCCGGACGGGGCCTGGCTGTACGTGGCCAACCAGGACGACGACCAGGTCTACATCATCGACACCGCCACCCAGAGCCTGGCCGGCCGGGTGGCGACCGACCGCTGCCCGATCCGCGTCGCCTTCACGCCCGACGGGCGCCTCGCCCTCGTTCCCAACCGTCTGGGCGGCTGCCTTTCGGTCATCGACACCGCGCGCAAGCTCGAGATCAAGCGCGTGCCGGTCGGCCTCTGGCCCGGCGGCACGGTGGTCGATCCGGAGGGCCGACGGATCTACGTGGCCAACAACAAGACCAACGACGTCTCGGTGATCGACGTCGCGAGCCTCAAGGTCGCCGCGACCGTCGAGGTCGGCATCCATCCCGACGGCATGGCCTTCTGCCGGATCGCCTGAGCCTGCCGCGCCACAGGAGGCCGAGCGCAGGCACGCGGCGCGACACGCCGTACGCGAGCGGCCGCGCCCTCATGGGCGCGGCCGCCGAACTCGCGTCGTTCGACTCGGTAGGGCGGCGCTAGCGGCCGTCGAGGCTCACGAAGGGCGCCAGCTCGCCGGCGAAGTTGACCGCCCAGACCGTCAAAGCCTGGCCTCCGGGAAGCTGGGTGCCCGGCAGCTCGAGCGCGACCCTGTCCGTACCAGCCAGCACCACCCGGAAGTCGTACTTCAGTGCCGGGAGCGGCAGGTAGCCCGAGCTCGAACCGAAGGCCAGGCCCGGGATCACCGTGATCCAGTCGCCGAAGAGCTTGACCTGCACGTCGACCGGCGGCGCGTCGGGGCTGGTGTGCGCCACCCGCAGGCGGCTGAAGAAGCCCAACCAGGGCCGCGGCCCGTCGACGTAGACCTTGGCCTGCAGCGGGGCGCCTTGTCCCGCCAGCGAGCCGATGGCCGCCACGGTGATCGGCTTGCGGCCCACCGTGACGGTCGCGGCGAGCGCCGCCGGATCGCCGGCGCTCGAGGGAGCGACCTTGATCGCGATGTCGTGCTCGCCCGAGGGCAGAGCCAGGTATTCGCTGAGGCTCCCGTATGCCACGTTCAAGAGCGCTGGCTCGCCGTCCACCCAGACATCGACCGCCGGCGTGTCCGGCGAGTTGTGGAAGGCGCGCAGCAGGCCCTCACTGCCTTGGCCCGCCCCGTGCCGGGCCTCGGCGGTTCCGGGCGCCGCGAGCGCGAGGCCCAGCACCAGCATTAGACCGGTCACCGTCCATCGGAGTCCACGCGTTACCATCGTTCACCTCCTGGGTTCATCTCAATCCGTCCGGATACCGTACAACATTGCCGAAGTGTCTTGTTGACCATGATTTGTTCATGTTCTGTACATATTATGCATACCCATCGTGGCGCTGTCAAGCACCGGTTTCCAGGAGCCACAACCGGGAGCCTTCCGGTCCAGGAATGACCGCCGGGCGAGCCTCGAGGCGCTGGTCCCGAAACGCGAAACGAGGCGCTCCTGGGAGCGCCTCGTCGGTCGATCTCGGTGGTGTGGGCCGGCGCTCGTGTGCCGAGCGGGACGGCCGCCGGCCTCAGCTCGAGGCTTTCTCCACCCGCGTCACGTAGTCGCCGGTACGCGTGTCGATGCGCAGGATGTCGCCGCGATCGATGAAGAAGGGCACGTTGACCGAGAGCCCGTTCGAGAGCGTGACGGGCTTGGTGCCGCCCGAGGCGGTATCGCCCTTGAATCCGGGGGGCGCCTCGGTGACCTCGAGGTCGACCGTGGTCGGCATGTCGATCTGGATCGGCTTGCCTTCGTAGAGCGCGATCCCCAGCTCCATGTTCTCGACCAGGTAGGCCGCCACGTCCTCGACCGCCGACGCCGGCAGCACCGGCTGCTCGAAGGTCTCGAGGTCCATGAAGTGGTACAGGTCGCCGTCGCTGTACAGGAACTGCACCCGGCGGCTCTCGAGCCGCACGTCCGACAGGCGCTCGTTCGAGCCGAAGGTGCGGGCGACGATGGACCCGCTCGTCAGGTCGCGCAGCTTGGTCTTGACGTTGGCGCCGCCGCGCCCCATCTTGACCAGCTGCTGGTCCATGCAGCGGTAGAGGGTGCCGTCGATCTCGACGACGTGGCCGACGCGCAGCTGAGCGGCTTCGATCATGATGGGATGCTCCTTCAAGCGATGCGGGATTGCGGTCGGGCGCCGTGCCCGGGGCCCCTAGGCGCCGGACGCCGGTCGGGCGGCCAGGAAGGCGGCCGCCGCCGGCGCCAGCTCGGCGGCCGAACCGTCGAAGCGGCGACAGGCGGGCAGGGACTCCAAGAACAACGGCCCATAGGATTTCGAGTGGATGCGGCTGTCGAGCAGGACCAAGACACCTCGGTCGCTGGCACTCCGGATCAGGCGGCCGGCCCCCTGTCGGAAGCGAAGGACGCCCAGAGGCAACGCGTAGTCCCCGAAGGGATCGTCATAGGCTTCACCGCGCGCCTGGAAGACCGGGTCGCTCGGTACGTCGAAGGGAAGGCGCACGATCACCAGCGCGCTCAAGGCCGGACCGGGAATGTCGATGCCCTCCCAGAAGGAGCGCGTTCCGAGGAGCACCGTCGGCGCCTCGGGATCCCGGAAGGCCGCGAGCAGCTGGTGGCGCGAGCCGTCGATGCCCTGCGCGATGACCGCGATGCCGGCATCGCCAAGCGGCTTGCGCAGCAGATGATAGGCCTGCTTCAGGCCACTGTGGGAAGTGTACAACACCAGGGTGCGTCCGCCCAGCGCCCGCGCCAGCTCGTTCAGGACCTGGGCCTGGGCCAGCGCATGGCCCGGCTCGCCCGGTGCCGGCAGATCGCGTGGCGTGCAGAGCAGCACGGCGCTGGCATAGTCGAAGGGCGCATCGATGGTGACGGCAGGCGCATCGGGCAGGCAGAGTCGTTCGCGGATGAACGCGAAGTCGTCACCGGCGCGCAGCGTGGCCGAGGTCAGGACCACGGCCCGGCCCGCGAAGAGGCCCTCGGCAAGGCTGGCTCCGACGTCCATGGGTGCCGCATGCAGCGTCAGCCGACCCGGGCCGAAGCGGGCCAGCCAGGTGATCGCAGCCGGTTCGGGCCGGGAGATCGTCGTTTCGAGCTGCGATCGCAGGGTTTCGATCCGGCGTCGGCTCGCGCGCAGGGCCCCGGCGGCGGCGAGGGCGGCGGGGTCCTCGCCGTGCTCGCGCAGGCCTTGCCCGAGCGCGGCCAGGCCGGCGTCCAGCGCCAGGAATCGGTCCTGCAGCCGATCCCACTCGGTCTCCACCGCCAGCCAGGCGCCCTGACCCCGGACGGTCGGGGTCAGCCGCAGCTCGCGCGCGGCCTTGCCGGCCAGTGCGACGAAGCAGGCTTCCAGGGCTACGAAGAGCGCCGCCACGCTGGGCAGGGCCATGCCGGCCAGGCCGCGCAGCTCGGCCGCCAGCGCGCCGAGCTCCGCGCCGCCCCGCTCGCCGAGCGGGCCGGCCTGGCGCAGGGCGCGATCCGCACGCGCCAGGCTGCCCTGCGAGCCCTGGAGCTCGGTCAGCAGGCGTTCGACGTCGCCGCGCTGCAGGGCGCTGCCCAGGGCCTCGGTGGCCACGGCCTCGAGGTGGTGCGCCTCGTCGATCACCAGCTGGTCGAAGTCGGGCAGCAGGGCCTGGCCGGACCGCATGTCGGCCGCCAGGAGCGCGTGGTTGGTGATGATCAGGTCGGCCGTCGCCGCGCGGCTGCGGGCCCGCTGAAGCCAGCAAGCGCCGTCGGCGGCCGCCGAGCAGGCCTCGGGACTGCAGCCAGCGGCCGCGCTGACCCGCTGCCAGGTCTCGCGCTCCTCGGGCTGCAGCAGCAGCTCGGCCCGGTCGCCGGTCTCGGTGTGTCGGGCCCAGACCAGCAGCTTGACCAAGGCGCGAACGGTGTCGCGGTCGGGCTCGCCCTGCTCGGCCAGCGCGACCTGCTCCGCCAGTCGGCTGCGGCAGAGATAGTTCGCGCGGCCCTTGAGCAGAGCGCTGCGCAAGGGCAGGCCGATCAGCTCGGCCGCCAGTGGGATGTCCTTGGCCATCAGCTGCTGCTGCAGCGCGATGGTGTGCGTGGCGACCACCACCGGCCGTCCGCGCGCCAGCGCCATGGCCGCCGCTGGCAGCAGGTAGGCCAGGCTCTTGCCGGTGCCCGTCCCGGCCTCCACCAACAGCTGATCGCCGCTGCCCAGGGTCTGGGAGACCTGTCGCAACATGCTGCGCTGGCCCGGACGGTCCTCGAAGCCCTCGAAGCGCCGCGCCAGGCGCCCGCCCGGCGCGATCAGGCCTTCGAGCGCCTCGGCGTCGAATTGCGGCCGGATCGTCTCGAGCGGGAGGGCCGCGCCGGCATGCGAGGCGGGAGCGTCGAGCCTGCCGGGCGCCATCCCCGGCGCGGCCGGCAGCGGATCGCCCAGCGCCTGGCGGAAGAGCTCGGCGGCCGGCCAGTCCTGACCCTCGGCCAACGCGCAGATCTGGACCAGCAGGTCCAGCGGCAGGCGCCGCGCGCGATCGCGCAGGGCCAGGAACAGGCGGCGATGGGCTTCCGCATCGGCCAGGGCGCGGTGGGCTGGCGCCTCGACCGCGATGCCGAGCCGCGCCGTCAGGCTGGCCAGGCTGTAGCGTCCGCAGTCCGGCATGAGGATGGTCGCCAGCTCGAAGGTGTCCAGGCCGGCGTGGGCGAAGCGCAGGCCGCGTCGAGCCAGGAAACGCAGGTCGTGGCCCAGGCTGTGGCCGATGGGCAGGGCATCGCCGGCGAAGGCGGCCAGGGCCGGAAGGACCGCTTCGATCGACGGGGCATCGGCCAGGTCGGCGAGGCTCAATCCGGTCAGCTGCTGCGAGCGCGGCGAGATGTCGACCGCGGGTCGAACCAGGCTCTGAAAGCGGTCCTGGATGCCGCCGGCGTCGAAGCGCAAGGCCGCCACCTCGATGATGGCGTCGCGATCCGGGTCGAGGCCGGTGGTCTCGAGGTCGAGGGCGAGGTAGGTCTGCGGCAAGGCCGAACCGTTCCGTGGGCTGAACCGGCCGCTGGGGCGCGGCGTAGGGGAGGGAGATGATAGCGCAGCCGGCGCGGTCGGCCCCGGCGCCTGTGATAGAATCGCCGCCATCGACCCATCCCAAGGAGATGCACCGTGCGCCAGCCGCAGGACGTCGCCCGCGCAGCCGATGCCCTGGTGGCACACCTCGGCCGAGACCTCTTCGGCCTCGACCGCGTGATCCGGCTGTTGCTGGCCGCGCTCCTGGTCGACGGACACGTCCTGCTCGAGGAGGTGCCGGGCACCGGCAAGACGACCTTGGCCAAGGCCTTGGCGCTGGCGCTCGGGCTGGACTTCGCGCGGCTGCAGTTCACGCCCGACCTGCTGCCCAGCGACGTCACCGGGCTCTACTGGTTCGATCAGCGGGCCGGCGCCTTCCAGTTCCGCCCCGGACCGATCTTCGCCCAGGTCGTGCTGGCCGACGAGGTCAACCGCGCCACGCCGCGCACCCAGTCGGCCCTGCTCGAGGCGATGGCCGAGCGTCAGGTGACCATCGAGGGCCAGACGCACATTCTGCCGGAGCCCTTCCTGGTCCTGGCGACCCAGAACCCGGTCGAGATGGAGGGCACCTTCCCGCTGCCCGAGGCCCAGGTCGATCGCTTTCTGATGCGCCTGCGCCTGGGCTACCCCGCTGCCGAGGCCGAGCACGCGATCCTGCGGCGGCACGCCTCCGGCCCGGCCCAGGAGGCGCTGGCGGCGCTGGCCGAGCTGCGCGACCTGGCCGGCCTCAAGGCGGCGGTCCGGTCGGTGCACGTCTCGGACGCGGTGCGCGGCTACATCGTCGAGCTGGTGCGGGCCTCGCGTCGCGACGACCAGGTCGAGCTGGGCGTCAGCCCGCGCGGGGCCCTGCACCTGCACCGGGCGGCCCAGGCGCTGGCGGCCATCGAGGGGCGAGACTTCGTCAGCCCGGACGCGGTCAAGGCGGCGGCCATGCCGGTGCTGGCGCACCGGATCCGGGTCGAGGCCGGCGCCAGCCTGCGGGGGCGCAGCGCCGAGCAGGTGGTCGAGCGCCTGCTCGAGGTCGTCCCGGTGCCGGTCGAGTGACGCGGGGTCGGAGCGTCGGGACGGTCGGGCCGTGAAGCCGCCGCCCTGGCCTGGCATCGGCCTTGGCCTGTTGGGACTGGGCTTGCTCCTGAAGGCGGCCTGGCCGATCCAGCTGGGACTGGCGGTGCTCCTGGTCGGTGGCCTGGGCCGTCTGTGGTCCCGATTGGCCCTAAGACGGCTCGTCTATCGGCGGGGGATCACGCCGCTGCGCGTCTGCGCCGGCGAGACGGTCGAGCTGCGCCTCGAGCTGCGCAACGACAAGCTGCTGCCGTTGGCCTGGGCACGCGTCCGTGACCGCGTGCCGCAGGGCCTCGACTATGGCGCTGCTGCCATCGGGCCTTCGAGCCGAGCGGCTCGGCAGACCCTGAGCCTGCTGGCCTCGCTCGGTGCCTACCAGCACATGACCTGGCGCTACACGCTGACCTGCCCGCGTCGCGGCCATTTCCGCTTCGGTCCGGTGGAGCTGGCATCGGGCGATCTGTTCGGGCTCTTCGAGACCCGGCGTGAGCTGGACCTGGGCGACCGGCTGGTGGTGTACCCGAGGCTGCGCGAGCTGGCGGAGCTGGGCTTCCCTGCCGGAGAGCCCTACGGCGGCCGTCGGGCGGACCGCGTGCTCAACCAGGATCCGCTGCGCCCCATCGGCGTGCGCGACTACGCGCCGGGTGACCGCATGCGCGACGTGCACTGGAAAGCCAGCGCGCGGCTGCCCGGCGCGGCGCTGCAGGTCAAGGTGCTCGAGCCGGTCAGCCGGCCGGCGGTGTTGGTGCTCTTGAACATCAACACCCGGGCGCACGTGGCGCTCGGGGTCGACCCCGAGGTGCAGGAGCACCTGATCTCCGTCGCGGCCTCGATCGCCGTCGCGGCCAGTCGGCAGGGGCATCCGATGGGGCTGGTGGCCAACGGCATCCTGCCCGGCACGGGCCGCGCGATCCGCATGCCGATCGGGCAGGGACCGACCATCGTCCCGCGCTGTCTCGAGGCCTTGGCCGCCGTGGGCCCCTTCGTCCAGCTGCCGGCTCATCGGATGGTGGCCGCCGAGGGCCGGCGGGCGCCCTGGGGCGCCACCCTGGTGGTCGTCTCGGCCGTGGTCGACGAGACCCTGCAGGGCGAGCTGCTGCGCCTGGCACGGGCTGGCCGGCGGGTCGCGCTGGTCTCGCTGGACCCGGGCTTCGAGGCGCAGCTGCCCGGCCTGGTGACCCACCACGTACCGATCGGCGCCCTGGCCTTCGCGCCCGAGGCCGGCTGATGCGTCGCGTCCTGCCCAGCCTGCTGCTCGGCAGCCTGCTGATGCTGCTCGAGGCGCTCTGGCTGGGGGCCTGGCTGCGCTGGCTGGCGGCGTTGGCCGGCGACCTGAAGCCGGCCGGTCTCCTCACGCTGCTGGCCCTGGGCCTCGGCGCCTACGGCCTCAGCCGGCTGCTGCTCGCGACGCGGATCGATCTGCGCCTGGCGCGTCGGCTGGCGCTGGCGGCGGCCGGCCCGGCCTGTCTGGTCGCCGCCCGATGGACCCTCTACCCGCGCCCGGCCTGGCCGCTGCTGAGCCTGGACTGGCCCAGGCAGCTGGCGCTCGACCTGGTGGCCAGCGCCGATGGCCTCAACAGCGCCGGCCTGCTGGTCCTGACCACCGCCTTCCTCTGGTGGCGCGGGTTGCGCCAGGCCAGCCTGCCCCTGGGCCTGCGCCGGGTCCGCCGCTCGGTGGCCACGGCGCTGGCGGCGCTGGCGTGCCTGGGTCTGTTGGCCGCGGTCCTGCGGCCGGTGGCGCTGGTGCCCTGGGTCTACGCGTCGATGGCCTGCGCGATCGTCCTGCTCGCGCTGGCAAGGCTGGACGAGGTCGGACGGGAACATGGCGGCCGGCCGGCCGACTTCGGCCCCGCCTGGCTGGCCCTGGTCGGGTTGGCCACGGCCGCGGTGCTGGGCGGCGTGGCCTTGCTCGGCTCGATCGTCTCGCCCGAAGCCGCCTCCGACATCGCGCGGGCCCTGGAGCCCTTGCTGACGCTGCTCAAGCGCCTGCTCTTGCTGGTGCTGCTGGGGATCGGCACGGTGCTGGGCCGGTTCACCGAGTGGCTGGCCCTGCGGATTCGCGCCCTGGTCGATGTGCAGCGCCTGCTGGAGCAGATGGGTGAGCGGCCGATGGCGGGGGAGGAGCTGGCCCGCCAGCTGCCCGGCTCCCCGGGCGCCGGTCCGCCGCTCTGGCTGCAGAACGGCTTGCGCATCGGCCTGCTGCTGGTCGTCGTCTGGTTGCTGCTTCGCATCCTCTCGCGAACGATGCAGCGCTACCTGGCGCAGGCGGACGCGGCGGCTCCGCTGGGTGAGCGCGGCGGCGGCCTCAGCGCCGGTCGTCTGCTGGCCGACCTTCGCGAAGGCCTTCTGGGGTTGGCCGCCGGGGCGACCCGGCTCGGCCGGGGCGGCGGCCGGACGGGGGTGCGCGCGCTCTACGCGGGGATGCTCGACCTGATGGCCGAGCGGCAGCGGCCGCGACGGCCGACGCAGACGCCGGCCGAGTACCAGCCGCAGACCCTGGCCGAGCTGCCGGGCGCGAGCGATGCCCTGGCCGCGCTGACCGCCGCCTACGTCGAGGCCCGTTATGCCGAGCGGGAGCCGGACGCCGCTCGGCTCGACCAGCTGAAGGCGGCCTGGCGCCGCATCCGCGAGACGGCAAGGGGCTGATGCCCGCCGGGCCGCGGCGGGGCCGGCGGCAGCGACATCGTCAGACCGCGTGCCGATCCTGGGTTCGTCGCCGCCGCCCGGCGATGATACAATCCCATTCCCGGGAGGCTGATGCCGCCCACCGGGTCGGCGAGGCCCGCGTCGCAACGAGACCCGGAGGTCGCCGTGGAACACGAGCAACGTCAGACGCGTTACGTCTTCGTCACCGGCGGGGTGGTCAGCTCGCTGGGCAAGGGCATCACCGCCGCCGCGCTCGGCCGGATCCTCAAGGCGCGCGGGCTGTCGGTCTCGATCCAGAAGCTCGACCCCTACGTCAACGTCGACCCCGGCACGATGAGCCCCTTCGAGCACGGCGAGGTCTTCGTGCTCGAGCAGGGTGCCGAGACCGACCTCGACCTGGGCCACTACGAGCGCTTCATCGAGGAGGACCTGCCGCCTTCGGCCAACGTCACCACGGGCAAGGTCTTCAGCGAGGTCATCGCCCGCGAGCGTCGCGGCGACTACCTGGGCAAGACCGTGCAGCTGATCCCGCACGTCACCAACGAGATCAAGCGACGCATCCAGCTCGCCGCCCGACAATCGCAGGCCGAGGTCCAGATCGTCGAGATCGGCGGCACGGTCGGCGACATCGAGTCCCTGCCCTTCCTCGAGGCCATCCGCCAGATGCGCGTCGACGTGGGACGCGAGCGGGCGATGTACATCCACCTGACCCTGCTGCCGCATATCGGCGCCACCGGTGAGCTCAAGACCAAGCCCACCCAGCACTCGGTCAAGGATCTGCGCGGCATCGGCATCCAGCCGGACGTCATCGCCACGCGCTCCGACCATGCGGTGCCCGACGACGTCCGTTCGAAGATCTCGCTCTTCACCGACGTGCCGGTCGAGGCCGTGGTGCCGTTGGTCACCGCCGACACGATCTATGCCGTGCCGCTGGAGCTCGAGGCGGCTGGCTTGGGGCAGCAGGTGATGCGGCACTTCGGGCTGGAGGACCGGCGCCCCGACCTGGCCGATTGGGAGGACCTGGTGGCGCGCATCCGCGCCGACAAGCCGCGGGTCAAGGTGGCCATCGTCGGCAAGTACGTCGACCTGCACGATGCCTACAAGAGCGTGGCCGAGGCCTTGCTGCACGCCAGCCTGCACCACTTCGTCGACGCCGAGCCGGTCTGGATCGACAGCGAGGACCTGGAGCGAGGACGGGGTTGGGAGCGCCTGGCCGCCTGCGACGGGCTCATCGTTCCGGGCGGCTTCGGCCACCGCGGCATCGAGGGCAAGATCGCCGCGGCCCGACATGCCCGCGAGCATCGGATGCCCTATCTCGGGCTCTGCCTGGGGATGCAGGTGCTGGTCATCGAGCTGGCGCGGCATGCCCTGGGCAGCGACGAGCCCAACTCGACCGAGTTCGATCCGGGCACCCAATACCCGGTCATCGACCTGCTGCCCGAGCAGGTCGACGTGACGGACATGGGCGGCACGATGCGCCTGGGCGCCTGGCCCTGCCGGCTGGTGCCGGGGACCTTGGCCGCCGAGGCCTACGGTGTCGAGCTGATCCACGAGCGGCACCGCCATCGCTTCGAGGTCAACCCGGTGCACCTGCCCGAGCTCGAGGCCGCCGGCCTGGTCGTCAGCGGCCTGTACACCGAACGCGATCTGGTCGACGTGGCCGAGCTGCGGCGCGACCTGCATCCCTTCATGGTCGGCAGCCAGTTCCACCCCGAGTTCAAGAGCCGGCCCCTGGCGCCGCACCCGCTCTTCCGAGACTTCGTCGGCGCCATCGTCGCAAGACACGAGGCCCGGGCAAACGAGACGGTCGAGCCCGCGGCCAGACCGGCCGCCAAGCGCGCCGAGCCCGACAACGGCGCCGGCGAGACGGCTCTGGTCGAGTCGGAGGCAGGAGCGTGACCGCGACCGCTACCCACCTGGCGGCGACCCCGTGAGACCGACCGACGACCCGGCGGAGGGGCTGGACCTCCTCGAGGCCCTGATTCGGGCGCTGCCGAAGCTCATCGCGTCGGGCGATCTGACCCGAACCGTGCTGGTCGAGCGGGACGGCGAGGTGCTGCGACCCTCGATGACGCTGGGCATGGTGCTCGAGCAGCTGGACCGGCTCGAGCGGAGCGCATCGGGACCCGAGACGCGAGATCGCCTCGAGGCCAGCCGGCAGGCGCTGGCGGCCACCGCTGCCGAGCGACCGAAGGACTATGCGGTCCACCTCGAGCGCGAGCTGCGCAGCCAGCTCGACGGCTGGCGCTGGTTCCTCGAGGCCTGCGAGCGCGGCGAGGACGCCTGCCAGGACGACTTCGCGGCCGAGCTGCAGCGCCGCTCCCGTCTGGCCCTGTTGCTGGCCGAGGCCACACGCGTCGGCACCGACGTGGATGCCCTCGTTCGGCGCCTGGCTCGCATGGATGCGAGCTTCCAGGCGCAGACCCGGCCCGGACCCTACGCAGGTCCGGCCGGCCAGTCCCAACACTACTCCGCATCGGATCATCCCTGGCTGTATCGGCGTCCGCGCTAGCCGGCTTTGGGGCCGTGAAGGCCGGCGGAGCTCGAGGTTCGCCGACCGGTTACGGCAATGTTACGATTGGGGCTTGACGCCGAGGCCAGTTGTGTGGATAATAGGCCCTAACATTCTAGTAACCCGCCTGCTTGGTCGATTCGATCCGCCCTGGCGCGAGCGTGTGACCAGCCCCATCGGCCTGATCGCGCGCGCTCGTCGCAACAACCGCCCGACGTACGGATAGCCTCTTGGAAAGGACAGCTACTATGCGCGCTCTGCTTTCGGTTCGTTTCATCGCCGCCGCGATCCTGCTCGGCCTGCTCGCGAGCCTGGCCACGCCAGCCTCCGCCGCGCCACCGAGTCAGGAACCCATGCTCACCATCTTCGCCATCGGCTTCGTGGACGTGGCCGGCGGCGACGACCCCAGCTGCCCGGGCTGCAACGGCTCCTTCGATCCCGAGGACGAGACCTTCGCCCAGAGCAACCCGCTCGGCACCCTCGACTTCATCGTCGAGGACGGCTCGGGCACCGAGATCGCCAGCGCCTCGACCGAGCCCCTGGCCACGCTGCAGCGGGCGATGATCGATGTGCCCGACCTGCTGGATGGCGAGACCTACACCCTGAAGCTGGTCGGGATCCCCAGCCCCTGGGCCCTCTGCCCGAACTTCTCGGCCGAGCGCACGCTGACCCTCGACGATTTCCAGCTCGGCTCGACCCGTCAGGACTTCTACTTCAACCAGGGTTGCGACGGCGGTGGGGATCCGACGCCCGTGCCGACCGTGCCCGGCGCCACGCCCGGCCCGACCCAGCCGGGTGGGACGGCCGCCCCGACGCAGCCGGGGGCCAAGCCCACCGCCAAGCCCGGTGACTCGGGTGACGACGACAAGGACGACGACGAGGACGACGATGCGGGCACCGGTTCCAGCGGCCGCGCGAGCGGTAGCGGCAATGGCCCGAACGAGCTCAGCGGTATCGTCTTCATCGACAGCAACGGCAACGGCGCCTACGACGGCGACGAGAGCACCGTGCCGGGGGTCCAGATCGACATCTCCGGCGGCGCCATGCGCACCAAGACCTACACCAACGAGCTCGGCCGCTTCAGCTTCGCCGGTCTGGGAACGGGGGACTACGACGTCTACCTGATCGTCGGCGACGAGTGGACCATCACCACCCCGGCCATGTACACGGTCCGCGTCAACGGGCGCACGATGGGCGTCGACTTCGGCATGAACCGCAGCGGCCTCATCGCCAAGCACAAGACGCACAAGGCGCCGGCGACCGTGGCCCGCATGCCCTCGACCGGTATCGCCGATCTGCCCAGCGGCGGCCTGCTCGGCGCCCTGGTCCTGGCGCTCGGCTTGATCGCTGGCCTCGGCTTCGTCATGGAGCGTCGCCAGCGGATGTAGGCCCGGCCGCGTTCGATTCAACTCTATCGAAGCAGGGCGCCATCACGTCCCGGTCTTGCGACCGGGACGTGGTGGCGTCTATGGTTGATGCGATCGTGGCCTCCGGAGCGCCGCTGCGGGATCCGGCGCCGGGGGCCTGCAACAGGGGCTGGCTCGGCATGGCAATTGGGCGTGGATCCGCGGTCGGCGGCTCGGCCTGGCCGAAGCCGCCGGCCCGCATGCCCGCCCGACGCGGAATCACGCTCGCGCTGCTATTGGCCCTGGCATCGCTCGAGGCGGACCCGACCCCGCCGATTGCCGCCGGTCCCGCATCCCTCCCGGCGCCGCCGGCCCCGGCCGAGACCTGGCTCCTCTATCTGGCGCCGCCCTACCTCGCGCCCGAGCTCGGCGTCGAGCAAGCCGCCGCCGCGGGGATGGACCGTGGCGCATCACGGCTGGCCGCCTATCGCGCGCTCGAGGCCGCCGGCCGCGCCAGCCTGGCGCCGCTCGAGGCCTCGCTCGAGGCGCTGCTGGCCGAGGGCCGGCTCCGTTCGATCGAGCGCTTCCCGGCCCTGGGCATCGTGGCGGTGACCGGTAGCGCGGATGCCGCCCGGCAGCTTGCGGCACGGCCCGAGACGCTGGCGCTGCGGCCCAACCGGTGGCACCGGCTGGAGGCGCCCGGGTCCTGGCCGGAGTCGCAGCCGCAGCCGGGGCCTCCGGGTCCGTCCCGACCGTGGCCGTCGCCGGCGTCCACCACTCGGGCCGCTCGACCGGAGCCGAGCCGGGCGGCGGAGGCCGCCGGACCGGCGCGGGAGGCGAACCTGGACCGGGCCGCCGCGAAGCGGCTTGCCTCGAGCGGTGACGCCCTGGCGCCGGCCGACGAGGCCTGGCACCTGACGCAGCTGCAGGCGGCCGAAGGCTGGCGGCGCTACGGCAACGCCGGCGAGGGCGCGGTGGTGGCGGTGTTGGACACCGGCGCCGACTGGCGGCATCCCCTGCTTCGCGAACGCTACCGCGGTCGGGATGCGCGGGAGCAAGCGCCCCACTGGTTCGACGCGACCTTCGAGGCCGGATCGGCGGGCGAGGCCTGGCCGGTCGATTCCCATGGGCACGGCACGCACGTCACCGGTTTGGTCGCTGGCCGGCGCGGCAGCGAGGCCTGGGGCGTTGCGCCGGGCGCCGAGTGGATCGCGGCCCGGGTCTTCGATGGAGCTGGCCGCTCCAGCGACCTCTGGTTGCTGCGCGGCGCCGCCTGGGTCCTGGCGCCGGGCCGACCGGACGGCAGCCTGGCGCGCCCGGATCTGGCGCCGGACGTGGTCAACGGCTCCTGGAGTCTCGAGAACGGGGCGGATCCGCTGCTGGATCGCTTGATCGAGACCTGGCGGGCAGTCGGCATCGTGCCGGTCTTCGCCGCGGGCAACATCGAGGACCTGTCCGATCGTTGGGGGCGGGTGCTGGCGCCCGCGGGGCTGCCGGGCGTGCTCGGCGTCGGCGCCGCCGACCGCTCCGGTCGCGCCTGGTCCGGATCGCGGAGCGGACCGGGCTTTGGCGAGGCGCTGAAACCCGATCTGCTCGCGCCGGGCCTGGGGCTTTCCTCGGCCGCCCTCGGCGGTTCGACGCGCGAGGCCAGCGGCAGCTCGATGGCCGCGCCGCAGGCGGCCGGCGCGGCCGCCCTGGTGCGCAGCCTGGCGCCCGAGCTGGGCGTCGATGCGGTGCTCGACCTGCTGCGGCACAGCGCACGGGACCTCGCGCCGACCGGCCCGGACGGGGCCAGCGGCTGGGGCCTGCTCGATGTCGCCGCCGCGATGGAGGCCGCGGCGTCGGTCGGCTCGCTGCGTGGTCGGGTGCTCGACGAGACCGGCGAGCCGGCGATCGCCGCCCGGGTCGAGGCCAGCGGGGTCGGCTCGGGCGCCGCGGCGCCGTCGGTCGTGACCGATGTCGGCGGTCGCTTCGAGCTGGCGCTGCCGGCGGGGGACTGGCGGGTCCTGGCTCAAACTCCCGGTGCGGTCGCCCAGGTCCGCTCGGTCAGGCTACAAGCCGGCCGGGCGATCACGACCGAGCTGCGCTTGATCGCGCGCCCGGCTGCCGAGCTGGCCGAGCTGAGCGGCCGGGTTACCGATGCGCAGGGACGCTCCCTGGCCGGCGCAGGGATCCGGCTCGCCGATGGACGCCTGGCGGTCGATGCCGGGCTCGACGGACGCTATCGGTTGCGCCTGCCGCCGGGCCTCCAGCGACTGGTGGCCGAGGCGCCCGGACGCCGGTCGGTCGGCATCGATCTGCCGGTCACGGCGGGCAGCCGGGTCCGACAGGACTTCGCGTTGCCCGCGGCGCCGAGCCTGCTGCTGGTGGATGCCGATGCCTGGGACGGCGAGCGCATCGCGCCCTATCTGTCCCGGGCCTTGACGGACGCGGGCTATGCGCACGCGCTGTGGACCGTGGAGCGCGTGGACGACCTGCCGCCGCCCGACCTGCTGGCGGCGCAGGATCTGCTGATCTGGGCCCATGCCTACGGTTCGCCCGGCTTGATCGACCGCCAGCGCAGGGCAGCGGGCCTGCCGGCTTCGGCCGTCGACGCGCTGCTGGATTTCGTCCGGACGGGGGGGCGGCTCGTCCTGAGCGGGCAGGACATCACGCTGCACGATCTGCAGCGCCGGCTGGCGCCCGACTATCTGCGCGACGCGCTGGGCCTGTCGCTGCTGCGCAGCCGGAGCTGGACCGAGCCGACCGAGCTCGCGGGCCTGGGACCGTTCCAAGGGCTTCGGCTCGACCTGGCCTGGCCGCGCGGATCGCCCAAGCTGCGCTACTTCGAGCCCGACCTGCTGGCCCCATCCGGCAGCGTGCCGGCGCAGGCGCTGCTGGGCTATGCCGATGGCGGCGTCGCCGCGCTCGGCCGGGCCGACACGGCGGCGCGCGCGGTCTTCCTCGGCTTCGGGCCCGAGAGCGCGGGGGATCGCGAGGCGCTGGCGGCGCTCATGGACCGTGCCATCGCCTGGCTCGAGCCGCCCGAGATCGCGCTCGACCCGTCGACGCGTTCGCCGAGCCCCGACCAGCCCTTCACCTTGGGCCTGGTCCTGCGCGGCAGCCGCGCCGAGCAGCCCGTATCGCTCGCGCTGACGCTGCCCGAGGGCCTGGCCCTGATCGGCTCGGAGACGCTCGAACCGGTCACACCGCGGCGGCTGGTCTGGGACGGGGTCCTGGCCGCCGGAGAGCGCCGCCGCTTCGAGCTGAGCCTCGCCATCGCGGACCCGTCTGCCCTCCCCGAGGCCCCGCTCATCGACGCCGAGCTCCGCGTCGCCGGCAAGGTCATCCGGGACCAGGTGCTGATGCGACCGCGACTGCCCGACCTGCGGGCCAGCCGCCTCCGGCTCTCGCCCGCTCGCGTGTCCGCGCCGGCTCCGCTGGAGCTGATGCTCGAGCTGGACAATGCCGGCCTGGCCGCGGCGGCCCCGGCGACGGTCCGGCTCGCATTGCCCGAGGGCGTCCTGGCCCTCAGCCGCACCCTGACGGTCGAGAGCGGCCTGGCACGCTGGTCGTCGGACGGCCGAAGCCTGCGCTGGCAGGGGACGCTGGCCGGCGGCGCGCGAAGCGGGCTGCGCTTCGCGCTGCGACCCGCGCCCGAGCTGCGCGAAGCCTGGCTCGAAGCGGAGATCGAGCCGGGTGTCGGAGTCAGCCTGCGCCGTGGCGCCTGGTTGCGCCTGGGGGGTCCCGAGCTGGCCTTCGACGCAGCGATGTTGGAGCCCGCCAGCCCGGCCGCCGGAGAGACCTTCACGCTGCGCCTAGGCCTGGACAACCGTGGCGACACGCCGGCCGATGCCCGACTCGCGCTCCGGTTGCCGGAGGGCGTCGAGGCAGCCGACGGCAGCCCCACGCAACCCGGGCTCGCCTGGACCGCCTGGCGCGGCGCGATCGCCGCCCATGCGCAGGTCGCCCCGACGCTGACCCTGCGCGTGCGGCCCGAAGCGCTCGCCGGCGCGCGCGCGCTGACCCTGACGCTGGACGACGGCCTGCTGCCGGCGGCGCCGCTGACCCGCAGCCTCGCCTTGGACATCCGCCGCGCCGACCTCGCCGCCAGTCGAGCCCTGCTCCTGCCCGGATCTCCGCGGGCCGGCGACGTCGTCACGCTGAGCCTGCTGGTGGCCAATCATGGCAACGCGACGGCGGGGCTGACGATCAGCGACAGCCCTTCGCCAGCGCTGGTGCCGCTGCCGGGCTCGATGGCGGTCAGCATGGGCGAGCTCGAGCGCCTGCCCGGTCTGGTCCGCTGGCGGCTGGAGCTGCCACCCGCCGCCGGCAGCTACCGGATCCGTCCGCCCGCCGGCGATCGGACGATGCCGGCGACCGGCCGGTCCCTGCCGCCGATCGACCCGGATGAGGCGCTGGCCCCGGTCGACCTCGGCCTGGCCTTTCCCGTACAGACCGAGGTGTACACCCGCGCCTGGGTCTCGCCGATGGGCTGGTTGGCCCTGGCGCCGCCCGAGCCGGAGCCCCGACCGGAGCAGGGCCTGGAGGGCCTTGCCGTGCCCGCGCTGGCGGTGCTGTGGGCCGCCGAACGGGAGCCGCTTCAGCCGCGCCTGCTGCACCTGCCCGACCGGGTCGTCGTCAGCTGGCATGATGCGGCGGGGCACCCGCTGGCCACCGCGCAGCTCGAGGCGGCGGGCGACGTCCGGCTGCGCTACGCGGCGGACATCGACCTGGACGGGGCACGGATCGGCTTCCGCGCGGCCGACGGCAGCCTGACGGTCATCTCGCCCCAACAGGCCGCTGCGGGCATCGACCTGGCCTCGGCCGGCGGCTGGGCCTGGTTGCGCCTGGCCAGCCAGGTCGGCACGGCCTCCGACCCCAACCGCTCGGTCGGGCACACCCTGCGACTCGAGGCGCCGGGCGTCGATCGCGAGCTGAGCACCTCGGTGACGGTCAACCGATTGGACCTGTCGGCGTCGCGTCTCGACGCCTGGCCAGCGCAGGTCCTGGCCGGCTCGCGCGTCGCCTTCAGCCTGACGCTCGCTGCCGCGGGCAAGGGCAGCCTGCGTGATCTGGATGCGCGGATCGATCTGCCGGAGGCCTTGCGCCGCGAGGCCGCCGAGCTGGTGATCGACCCGGAGCTGGACTACGACGCGGCCGCCGGGGCCTTGCGCTGGCGGGGTCGGCTGGCCGGCGGCGAGACGCGGCGCTTCGGGTGGAGCGCGCGCCTGGACCCCGCCCTGCGCGATGGCGCCCGACTGGTCACCCGATTGCGGCTGGCGGCCGGTGGCATGCCGGAGCTGCTTCGGGAGCAGGCGCTCGGGGTGACGGCGACCCGGCTCGGTCCGGCACGGATTCGCGCCTCGCGCAGCCTGGCCGGCCCGGGCCAGCGCATCGATTTCCAGTTGCGCCTGGACAACGCCGGCGCCGAGGCGCAGCGGGTGCAGGTCTTCGACTGGCTGCCGCGCGGGATCGAGCCCCTGCCAGACACCCTGTGGACCTCGCAGGCCTCCCCGCCCAGCTGGGATCCGGTCGCGAGGCGGCTGAGCTGGACCGGTGACCTGGCGCCCGGATCGGCGCTCGAGATCGGTTTCGGAGCCGACTTTCAAGGCCGGTCCGTCCGGCGCAGCCGCCTGGAGGTCTGGGACGCTGCGGGCAAGGTCCTGGCCGACTGGGTCGACATCCTGCCGACGCGGGCGCTGAGCTTCCTGCCGTCGTTGAACCTGGCACCTTGAACCCGCTGCCCGCGCGGCCTCTCGGCGCCGTCGTGTTGCCGCCCGACGGCGGACCGGCTTGGCGGCGAGCGGCGAGGTCGATCGCCGCCGAGACGAGGCCCGCCGTAACGCGAGCCGCGGCGATCGCGTCCTAAGGAGCGTCGTCGGCGATCATTCCCGTCGCCGGCGGCTGCTGGTGTAGAATCAGCCTCCCCTGAGCTTACCGCGAGAGTTGCCGCTTGACCCCTAGCGCCCTGCAAACCAAGGCTTCGTCGCGCCCGATGCCCGGCTGGTGGCTGGCCTGCCTGCTGGCGGCCAGCGGGCTGGCGGCCGCCTGGATCGGCCTGCTTCCCCTGAGCCCGGGTGTCGTGCGCGCCGAACGGCCGCTGGCCGAGGCCAACCTGCGCTTGACGCTTTCGGGCCCGCCTTCGGCCGCCGCCGGCGCGCAGCTCGGCTACCGCCTGGTCCTGACGAACACCGGTGGCGCCTCGGCGCCGGGCACGCAGGTGACCTTGACCCTGCCCGCGGCCCTGGATGCCCTCGACGCGAGCCTGGCCTACGACGAGCCCAGCCCGGGCGTCCTGGTCTGGACGCCCGGTGATCTGCCGGTCGGCGCCGTGCGCCAGCTGACGCTGACGGTCCGGGTACGGCTCGAGGCCGCCGACGGCCCCTTGCCGGAGCTGGTGGCCGAGACCCGAGGGACCTTCGACGAGGCCGAGCTGAGCGACAACCGGGCCGAGCTTCCCCTCGAGCTGGCGCCGACCGACCTGCGCCTGCTCGTCGCAAGCGAGCAGTCGGCCGTGCAGCCGGGCGACCTGGTGACGCATACCGTGACGATCGTCAACGTCAGCCGCCAGGCGGCCGCCGGCCTGATCATCACCGCGAGCCTCTCGGGGGCCGACTGGCAGTCGGACACCGCCACGGCGCCCGAGAACGGCTTCACGCGACGCCTGCTGCCCGGTGGCCCGCGATGGGAGCGGGCCGCGCTGCCGGGGCCCTGGACGGCGCACATCGACCTCGTCACGCGGGTGCCGCAGGATGCACCGGCCGGCGCCCTGGTGCGCCACGCGCTGGTGCTCTCGGCCGTCACGCGCGATGCCCGAAGCAGCGACGACCGGGTCAGCACGGCGCCGATCGCGGTCGCCATGACCGACCTCTTCGTCCGCTTGACCGGGCCGGGCCGGGCGGCTCCGGACGACGGGGTCGAGTACACGCTCAGCTATGGCAACCGGGGCCCGGGCGAGGTCCGCGAGACCCGCATCACCGACACCCTGCCGGCCGGGATGGCCTTCGTTTCGGCTTCACCGCCCGCCTCGCTCGTCGGCGATCGGACCCTGGTCTGGCGGACCGGCCGGCTTCGCGCCGGCGCCGAGGACATCATCCGGGTGCAGGCGCGGCTCCTGGGCGGCCTGGCCGCCGGCAGCCTGCTCGAGAGCCGTGCCGAGATCGGCATGGACGCGCCGGATCTGGCGCCGGCCGACAACGTCGCCGCGACGACGACCGAGGTGGTTCCCGGCCGTCCGGCCGGCCTGGAGCTGAGCCTGGCCGAGGTGCTTCCGGTCGACGGGCGCGCCCGGGTCGAGGCCCGCGTGCGCGACGCCTTCGGAAACCTGGTCACCGAGCCGGTGACCCTGAGCTTCAGCAGCACCGGAGGCAGCTTCGTCCCGGCCCAGAGCGCGAGCGTCGGTGGCCTGGCGACCACCACCTTCGTCGCCGGCCCGCTGCCGGGCGATGTCGCCGTCACCGTCCGCCTCGGCGCGCTCCGGGCCGACGCGAGCCTGCGCCTGGAACCGGCCGACTTGTCGTTGGCCGGCATGGTGATCGGTCCGGGCGGACCGGTCGCCAGCAGCCAGCTGCTGCCCGGCGATCCGATCACCTATACGCTCGACCTGCGCAACACCGGTCTGGCCACGGCGCGCGGCGTCGTTCTGGCGACCGCCTTCGACCTTCGGCTCCTGCCCCGCGGCGTCCAGTCCCGCGTCGCCGTGACCGAGACCGCGCTGCCGCCCGGACTGTTGGATCTGCCCGAGGGCTACTCCCTGCGCGCCTGGCAGCTGCCCGACCTCGCCGCCGGCGCCCGGATCAGCCTGACCCTGCCGGCCCGGATCGACCCCGCGCCCGACCAGGCCTGGACCGGCTTCGACCCGGTCTTCCTGCGCAGCGCGGTGAAGACGACCACGGCCGAGCGCGGCCAGCCCGACCTGGTGCACACCCAGAAGCTGGACGTGCATGCCGCCGACCTGTTCGCCGGCCTGAGCCTCAACGGGCTGGCCAGCTCGATCCGTCCGGGCGGCCAGCTGGTCTACGACCTGAGCTTCGGCAACGGCGAGGCGGCCCTCGTCGACGGCGCAAGCATCACCTTCACCCTACCGATCTCGACCAGCTTCGATCACTGGATGCCGCTGGCCGGCGCCAGCCTGGAGCCGGATCCCGATAGCCTCGAGGCGGCTTCGTCGGCCCTGATCTGGCGGATCTCCGGACCGGTCCCCACCACCGGCGGGCTCAGGCTCTGGCTCGACGTGGACGAGGACGCGCCGGCCGAGCAGCTGCTGCAAGCGCAGCTGCGCATCGGCTCACCGGTCTACGACGTCAACCCGGGCAACGACAGCGCGGTCGATCTGGGCGCCTGGTTGCGCGGCGTCAACTTGAGCAGCCAGATCCAGGCTCCGGCGACCGGGTTCCCAGGGCAGTCGCTCAGCGGGCGCATCGAGCTGCACAACGCCGCCTTGCGCGATACGGCCGAGAACGTCGTCCTGCGGGCCGAGCTGCCGCCCGGCCTTCGCCTCCTGCGCAGCGAGCCCGCCGCGGCCAGCGGTCCGGACGGCAGCCTGCGCTGGACCCTGGAGCGGCCGCTCGCGGCTGGCGCCTCGGCCTTCTTCGACCTCGACCTGGCCCTTGCGGCCGAGCTCGCGCCCGGCACCCGCCTGCGCCTGATGGTCGAGGCCGCGAGCAGCAGCCGCGAGAGCTACATCGGAGACAACCTCGCCGCGGCCGAGATCCTGGTCGTGCCGGGGCCGCCGGCCCGCATCGAGCTGGCCGCCGAACGGTTGAGGCTGGTCGCCTGCGCCGAGGATTCGACGCGGATCACGGCCCGGATCCTGGACGCGCAGGGCAACCCGGTGGCCGACGGCAGCCCGATCACCTGGTCCAGCGAGCAGGGACGGCTCTCGTCGACGAGCGGGATCAGCGCTGGCGGCCTGGCGACCGTAACCCTGACGGCGGGGACGCGCACCGGCGCGGCCGAGCTGCGCGCGAGCGCCGGCGATGCCACGGCCGCGCTCGCGCTGGCCTTCGATGCCGGCCCGCCCGGGGCGCTGGGCGTCTCGGCGCGGCCAGCGACCGTCGCCAACGATGGGACGACGCGCGTCACGGTGCTGGTGAGCGACGCCTGCGCCAACCCGGTCGCCGACGGCTGGCCGATCACGCTGTCGGCCGAGCGGGGCCGCTGGGCCAATGGGGCCAGCCGCTACACGCTGCCCAGCACCGGCGGGCGGGTCGAGGCGATCCTCTCCGTGGGTCGCGTCGCCGGGACCCTGCGCGTCTCGGCCAGCCATGCACAGACGCAGGGCGAGGCCCAGATCTCGGTCGATCCGGCGCCCACGCGCTGGGACATCTACCTGCCCTTCAGCGCGACATACTCCGGGCAGCGCTGAGCGCGGCGCGCTTCACCCGAGCCAGGCCTCGACTCGGCCGGACCCCGCCTCTCCGATCGCGCGGCAGGCGCGCGGCGGCCGCCCTATCGGACGCGGATCAGCCGGCGGGCTCGCAGGGAATGCGCAGCGTCAGGCGCGCGCCTCCGCCCGATGGCGACTCGGCGGCCAGGGTACCGCCATGCGCGGCGACGATCTCGTTGGCGATGGCCAGCCCCAGACCGCTGCCTCCGGCGCGACGCGCCCGATCGGCACGGTAGAAGCGCTCGAAGATGCGCGGCAGATCCTGTGCCGCGATGCCCGGGCCCTGGTCGACCACGTCGACGCGGACGGCCGGTCGGTCGTCCGGAAGCGTATCGGCGCAGGCGGTCAGCCGCACCCGCTCGCCGGCCGGGCTGAAGTGAACGGCGTTCTCGACCAGGTTGTTGACCGCTCGCGCCAGCCAGTCGGCGTCCATCCATGCGTTCAGGTCGCTCGCCGCATCGACCTCGATGCGGACCTGGCTGGCCGAGGCCAGCGGTCGATAGGCCTCGGCGACGGACTCCAGGAGCGGCGCGACGGGCGCCCGCTGCAAGCGCAGCCCGGCGGACTGATTCTCGAGCCGCGCCAGCTCGACCAGCGACTCGACCAGCGTCACCATGCGGTCGCCGGCGGCTTCGATGGCGCGGATCGCTTGAGCCCGTTGGGCTTCGCTGCGCGCCGTCCCGTCCGAGAGGGCCGCGGCGAAGCCGCGCACCGTGGTCAAGGGGGTGCGCAGGTCGTGCCCGACGTTCATCACGAAGTCACGCTGGCGCCGGTCGGCCTCGGCCACCGCCTGGGCCATGCTGTTGAAGCTGCGGGCCAGGCGCCCCAGCTCGTCTCGTCGTTCGGCCGCGACCGCGACGGCGTAGTCGCCCGAGGCCATCCGTTCGCTGGCCGCGGTAAGGTCCGCCACCGGTCGGGTGATCGATCGGGCCAGCATCCAGGCGACCCACATCGCGATGCTCAACGCGCCCAGGCCGACCAACGCCACCGAGGGCAGCATCGATCGCCAGAGCCCGCTCAGCTCGGCCCGGGGTCGGACGATGGCCAGGTGGAGCGGCGGCACCGCCCGCGCGTCGACGAAGCGCGCCCAGCTGGCATCCGGCTCGATGGTGACCGGGAGTGGGACGGTCGTGTACAGCAGGCTGCCGCCACCGTCCAGGGAAAGCTCCGAGACCACCGGGCGACCTTCGGCGTCGTTGGGCTGAGGGACCAGGCGCAGGGCGCCGCTGCCGAAGGGGCGCCTCAGGATGCCGCTGGCGGCGCCTGGCCGGGCCGCGAAGGCTGGCGCGGGCGAGGGCGTGGTCGAGGGCCTGCCAGGGCCCGCGGCTGCTGCCGTCCCGCTCGACGCCGCGCGGCCATTCGGTCCTCGATCGCGGCCGAAGCCGCGGCCGAAGCTCGGTGAGATCGAGGCCAGCTGCCGACCCTTGGCGTCGATCAGGGTCAGCGGCTGGCTGGCACGACGCAACCGAACGTCGGTGAAGAGCAGGCGCTCGAGGCGCTCGACCGGCATGGGCTCGGCGCCCGCGGCCTCGGTCAAGACGTTCGACAGGCTCAGGGCCTGGTTGGCCATGATCGTGCGCGCATCGCGTTCGAGGCGGTGACCGTACAGGACCAGGGCAGCGCCATTGGCCAGGAGGGCCGTGAGCAGGGCCAGTAGGCCGAAGGCGAGCAGCAGCCGAACCTGAAGGCTGCCGGACACATGGCCTTCGAGCCAGGCCCTCCGTCGATCGAGCACCGAGCGATCCGGTCGGTGCGAGGACGTCGCCGACATCAGCTCTGCAGGATCAGCTTGTAGCCGACTCCCCACACCGTCTCGATCTTGACCTGTTGGCTGGCCTCGAGGTAGCGACGGACGTGCGCCACGTGCACGTCGACCGTACGGCTGTCGCCCAGGAAGTCGTAGCCCCAGACCTTGTCCAGCAGGTTGTCGCGGCTCTGGACGATGCCCTCGTGGCGCGCCAGGTGCAGCAACAGGTCGAACTCGCGCGCGCGCATGTCGACCGTGTTGCCGGCGATCCGCACGAGACGGCGGGCGGAGTCGACCAGCAGGTCGCCGACCTCGACCGGGCCGATGCTGGCCGCCAGCTCGGCGGCGCTGGGCGCATGGTTGCCCGCTCGGCGCAGGACTGCCTTGACCCGTGCCACCAGCTCGCGACCATGGAAGGGCTTGACGATGTAATCGTCCGCGCCGAGCTCGAGACCGACCACCCGGTCGACCGGGTCGCCGCGCGCGGTGAGCATGATCACCGGCAGGTCACCCTCGGCGCGCAGGCGGCGACAGACCTCCCAGCCGTCCATCTCGGGCAGCATGATGTCGAGCAGCACCAGATCGGGCGGCGCGACGGTGATGCGGGAGAGCGCGGCGGCGCCGTCCTCGGCGCGCTCGACCTTGAAACCTTCCGTCTCGAGGTACATCGCAGCCAGATCGGCGATGGCGGGTTCATCGTCGACGACGAGGATCGTGGGCATCGTGCATCACTCCATGGCAACGGACGAGGGCCGGGCGGACCGGGCACGGTCGCGCATCCAGCCTGCATTCTAGTCCTTGCCGCGCCCGGCGTCGATTGCGCGTTGCGGGCGCCATGGGCGCCGAGCCCGTTGGGCAAAGGAGCGCGCGACGGTGCGCGATGCGCTAGGACCGACTCAGGCTCGCGGCGAGCAGCCTTCGGCCGCGCGCGATGCGGCTCTTGACGGTGCCCATGGGCAGTCCGGTCACGTCGCAGATCTCGGCGTAGGAGAGCTCCTGCACGTGTCTCAGGAAGACCACTTCGCGGAACTCGTCCGGAAGCTGGGCCAGCGCATCGCGGATGCGATCGGCCAGCTCCCGGCGCTCGCGGCGCTCTTCGGGCGTGGGGCCGGGATCGGCCAGGACCGCGGGCGAGCCACCGCCCTCTTCCTGCACGGCTTCGAGCGAGAGCGCGCGCAACCCGCGGGTTCGGGTGTTGATGCACAGGTTGTGCGCGATGCGATAGATCCAGGTCGAGAAGCTGTAGCTGGGATCGTAGGTGGCCAGCGCGAAGTAGGTGCGGCAGAACACGGCCTGGGTCAGCTCCTCGGCTTCCGCCGCGTCGCCGGTGGCGCGCCACATGGCCGAGTGGATGCGCTGCTGGTAGCGTGCCACGAGCAGGCCGAAGCTGTCGCGATCGCCGTCGAGCACGGCGGCGACGATCTCGGCATCGGAGCGTTCCTGACGGTTCATGGCGCGGCAGTGTGACACAGGCAGGCAGCCGGTGCAAGTGAAATGGCCTGCCCGAGTGCCCGGCTCAGCCCTCGTCTTCGCCGCGGATCCGGCGCCGCATGTCGCGCGAGCGGGACTGCAGCGAGCGGAAGAAGTCGCTCTCGGTGACCTCGGCCAGCTGCTGTTCGTACTTGCCGCGGTCGATCTCGATGCGCAGCTGCTGCAGCTCCTGCCGGAGTGCGGCCTCGCGCGCCTGAACCGACTGGATCATGTCGGCGAAGCTCGCGACGAAGCGCGCCATGTTCGGATCGGCGTGGTCGGCCGCCTCGGCCTGGATGGCGGTGCCCGCGCCGGCGTAGTCGCCCTCGGTCACCAACCGCGCCCAGCGCGAGACATAGCCCAGATACTCGGCGTTGCGCCGCATGCGCGTGCCGAGCAGCTCGATGACCATGCTGGCCAGGGCCGGCACCCGGGGCAGCGCCTCCAGGAAATCCTCGCGTCGCAGCATGCGCAGGCGGCTGGGCTCGAGCGCGCTCACCCCCGCCGAGCGTGCACCGCCGTCGACCAGCGCCAGCTCACCCAGCTGCTGGCCCGGGCCGATGCGCTCGAGCACGACCCGGCTGCCGTCGGCGGCCTCGGCGTGGACCTCCAGCCGACCCTCCACCACCGTGTAGAAGGCGTCGCCCGGGTCGCCTTGCGCGAACAGGACCGCTCCGGGCGCGAGCTGCAGCTCCTGCCAGGCTTCGGCCAGCTCGGGCCGGCCCATCAGCTGCCCGATCAGGTCCGGCGTCGCGTCCGCGTTCATGGCGTCGCTCCCGAAGGTCCGGACGATCGCGCGTCGGCCGGGTCTTCGGCATCGTCGCCCTCACCCTTCGTCAGCTCGGAGAGCGAGGCCCAGATGTCGAGCGGCACCTCGCGTCGGCGCCGCTGGCCGAAGTAGGTTCGGTAATGCGGGACGCCCTTGATCTCGCGGCCGAGGACGAAGCCCTTCTCCTCGAGCGCGCCCAACAGGTGGGTCGCCTCGGCCTCCGTGAGGCCGGCGAGCTCGCAGAGCGTCGCCAGCGGGAGCTCGCCCTTGCGCGAGAGCAGGAGCACCAGCGTGCGCAGGTCATCCGGCATGTCGAGCAGGTCGACCGGCGAGATGCCGGCCATCTTTTCGCGCTGCTCGAGGTCCTGTTGCAGTCGGTCGAACAAGCCAGCCATCGTCATTCCTCCTCGCCGCTCCGGGCGATCAGTAGATCTCCGGCATCGGCAGCGGCTCGGGCTGGGGCTTGCAGGTGCCGCACCACAGCGCGTCCGAGACCACCACGGCCTTGGGAATCTGATTGTCGCCGACGAAGATGGTCAGGATGAAGGGCATCGGTCCGTGGTGCTGATCGCAGACGGCCCGACCGCAGAATTGGCAGACGCCCATCGGAGTCTCGCCGCATTTGTGACAGCGCATGCGTTCAGCCCTCCTCGCTCGAAGCCACGATGACGGCGGCCATGCGCTGCAGCGAGCGGCTCAAGGGCAGCGTCGGAAAGGCCAGCGCGAAGACGCCCTCGCTCGAGAGCTGCATCATCTCCTCCGAGTGCGGCAGGACCTCGATGACCGGGCAGCCGTAGGCCGTCTCGGCCTGCTCGCGCAGGGCATCCGGATCGAAGCTCTGCGGCACCTTGTTCACCACCAGGTACAGCTCGGGCACGGCCAGCTTGCGGGCCACCTCGACCGTGACGCCGGTGCCCTGGTAGTCCTGTCGATCCGGGCGCATCACGATGAACAGGATGTCGCTGATGGCGATCGACAGCAGCGTCTCCTCGTTCAGGCCGGGATGCGTGTCGATGAACAGATAATCCAGCGAGAGCTCGCGGACCAGATCGCGGAAGCCCTCGTTGAGCATCGTCACGTCGTAGCCCTCGCGCAGGATGCGGGCGATCTCGTTGGTCTTGATGCTCGAGGGAATGATCGACAGCTCACCGACGGGCTGCGGCACCGGGTAGGCCGCGTCCTGAATGCTGCAGCGGCCCCAGAGATAGTCGTTGAGCGTGTGTTCGACGTTGGTCTCGTTCATCCCGAAGATCACGTGGATGCCCGGCGACTGGATGTCGGTGTCGACGACGCCCACCCGCTTGCCGGAGCGGGCGACCAGGGAGGCCAGGCTGGCGGTGATGTTGGACTTGCCCGTCCCGCCTCGGAAGGAGTGGATCGAAACGATCTTCGGCATCTGCATGCTCCTGTTGGACGATCGGATGGGGTCGCGCGCGGCGCTCGGCACTCAGTCGCTGCGCGCGCCAAGGTTCTGCCAGATGTTCATGGTCGGCTCGGGGGCTTCGGCCAGGGCTCGCTCGAGGCCTTGCCACATCGGCTCCGCGTCGGGCGGTAGGATGGAGCGCACGAAGGACATGCAGTAGACGCCGACCTCACGCCGGATGACGTCCATCTGCGAGCGCAGCTCCGCGGTCTGCACCTCGAGCCTGGCACGCAGCTCCGGCTCGGTCGCCATCGACACCGCCTTGGCCTTGAGGCCCAGCTGGGCCTGCAACCGCAGGAAGCGCTCCACGGCGGCACGGCGCTCGGCCCCGAAGTGGGCTTCGATGGGCGCCAGCAGCGTGTTGATGTCGGCCAGGCGTTGGACCACGTCCGACTCCTGCTGGGAGACGCCCAGGCCCAGGCCGAGCGTCTCGCGCAGCCAGACCGCTTCCTCGCGCAAACCCCAGCGAATGAAGCCCATCGTCATGACCACGCCGCCGATGCCGATGCCGAAGGCCAGGGCCAGCAGCCCGGGCCCGAGCGGCCCGCTGTTGACCACCCGGTTGAAGCTCATGTGGACCGCCATGGCGCCGGCCCAGCCCAAGAGCAGCGAGAACCCCCGGGTCCGGCCTCGGCCGAAGCGAAAGCGCCCCAGCGACACGCCGACCAGCGCGCTGGCGCTGCCGTGCATCAGCGAGGTCGAGAAGGCGCGGTTGACCGCGAGGCCGAGCGGGTCGCCCGCGCTGCGCAGGTAGTAGAGGTTCTCGATCACGGCAAACGCCGTGCCCGCGGCGAAGCCGTAGATGGCCCCGTCCACGAAGTACGTGAACTCGGTCCCCCGAGCATGCCAGGCGAGCGCCAGCGACTTGCCGATCTCCTCGACGACCGGCGCGACGACGGTCTTGATCAGGAGCAGCGCGGCGGCCGAGCTCAGTCCGAGCAAGGCGATCGAGAGCTTGAGGGCGCTGGTGTTCACGACGAAGGCCAGCGGGAAGGCCGCCAGACCCCCGGCGAAACAGCTCACCACGACCTGGAAGCCCCCCGAGGCGTAGAGGTCGAGCCGTCGCACGACGTAGAGGAAGACCAGCGGGATGCCGATCGCCACGGCCATCGGAATCAGGATGTTCGGAGACACGATCGGCTCCCTGGGGATCGCGAGGTCGAGCGCATCATGCCAGCAGCCAGACCGTGGGGCAAGGCGGTCGCCCTTCGGCCCGCCCGGACCGGCCGCGGCGCGACGCCGCGTTCGGAGCGCCGGGTTTGGCTCGGCCGTTTCGAGCATGGTACCCTGGGCGGCAACCCGCGAGCTTCGCGGGGGCGTCGACACGGCGGCGAGCGCGCGGAGCCGAGGGCATGATCGAAGAGCGGGATCGCGAGAGCCTGGCAGGCCCGGCCGAGCTGCTGGAAGCGGCGCGTGGCGAGGTCCGGCAGCTCGAACACACCGTGATCGCGCTGCGCGAGCGCCTGGAGGCCCTGCGTGCCGACGCCGACCGGCGCGAGGCCGCTGCCCGCGCCGACGCCGAGCGCGATGGCCGGCAGCTGCGTGAGACCGTCGCGCAATTGCGGGAAGCGCTCGAGCAGCAGGCGGCGCAGCAGCGAGCGGCCATGCAGGCAGCCGCGCTCGCGGCGCGCAGGGAGATCGAGCAGATGGAAGCCACGGTCGTCGCCTTGCGGACGCAGCTCGAGGATCAGCGCGCCAGGGCGGCGGCGAAGGCCTCCGACCAGGCCCTGGCCGCCGAGCGCGAGCAGGCCGAGCTGCGGGCCACCATCGTCGCCTTGAGGCGGCGGCTCGAGTCCGCCGGAGGAGATCGACCATGACGCAGCCTCGGGGACTCGCTCCCGAATCGCTCGACCGCCTCCTGCTCGATGTGCATGCGCGGCTGGCCGGCATGCAGGGCCTTGACGCGCAGCTGGGCGAGCTGATGCGCATCGTGACCGAGCGCCTGGAGGCCGAGCGCGCCACGCTTTACCTGCACGATGCGCGGACCGGCGAGCTCTTCTCGCGCATCGCGCTCGGCGCGGGCCGGCACGAGATCCGATTGATGGAGGGCGAAGGGGTCGCCGGCCAGGTCTTCGTCAGCGGCGTCGGCAGCCTGGTGCCCGACGCGCCGGCGGATGCGCGCTTCAACCCGCGCATCGACGCCGTCACCGGCTTCGAGACCCGGGACATGGTCTGCGTGCCGATGCGCGCGCCGGACGGCGCGATCGTCGGCGTGGCACAGGCCTTGAACCATCGCGGCGAGGGCTTCGACCAGGTCGACCTGGAGCTGCTCGAAGCCCTGACCGCGCAGGCGGCCCTGGTGCTGCGTCAGGGGCTCCTGCTGGAGGAGATGGGGCGCTCGGGCGAGCAGGAGGCCCGTTTCGTGCGGCTGGTCTCGGAGCTCTCCAGCGAGATCCAGCTCGGCCCTCTGCTGCAGAAGATCATGGCCGCCGTGACCCGCATGCTCGATGCCGACCGTTCGACCCTGTTCCTGAACGACGAGCGCACCGGCGAGCTCTTCACCGAGATCGGTCAGGGCCTCGGCGCGGAGAAGATCCGCTTCGCCAACGACCGGGGCATCGCCGGCGCGGTCTTCAGCACCGGCGAGTCGATCAACCTGCCGCATGCCTACGCCGACCTGCGCTTCAACCCGAGCTTCGACCGACAGACCGGCTACTTCACGCGATCGATCCTGTGCGTGCCGGTCGTCAACAAGACGGGCAAGATCATCGGGGTGACGCAGGTTCTCAACAAGCGTGGCGGCGGATTCACCGACGAGGACGAAGCACGGCTGCGCGCCTTCACCGCCCAGATCGCGATCGGGCTCGAGAACGCCAAGCTCTTCGACGATGTCCAGGCCATGCAGCGCTACAACCACAGCATCCTGGCCAGCATGTCCAGCGGTGTCGTCACCTTCGACGACGCGGGTGTGGCGGTGACCTGCAATCAGGCCGCCGAGCGCATCCTGCGCCGATCCGGTGGCGAGCTGATCGGACAGTCCGCCGAGTCCTTGTTCGGGCCGGGTGCCTGGGTGCTGGACAAGCTGGCGCGGGCGCTCGAGAGCGGTGAAGCCGAGAGCGCCGTCGACGCGCTGCTCGAGCTCGACGAGGTCGCGATCTCGGTGAACCTCACGGCCATGCCGCTGGCGGGCGCGCAGGGCGAGGCGATGGGTTCGATGCTGCTGCTGGACGACATCAGCCGCGAGAAGCGGATCAAGTCGACCATGGCGCGCTATGTCGACGCCAAGGTCGCCGATCGGCTGCTCGAGGCCGACGCGGAGATCCTCGGCGGTCAGAGCAGCGTGGCCACGGTGCTCTTCTGCGACATCCGTGGCTTCACGCCGCTGTCCGAGGCCCTGGGGCCGCAGGCTACCGTCGCGCTGTTGAACGACTACTTCACGCGCATGGTGGGCTGCATCGAGGCCGAGGGCGGAATGCTCGACAAGTTCGTCGGCGACCTGATCATGGCCGTCTTCGGCGTGCCCTACGCGCACGAGGACGATGCCGATCGGGCCTTGCGGGCCGCCGTGGGGATGCAGCGCGAGCTGCGGGCGATGAACGCGGCGCGCGTGGCCTCCGGAGAGGCCCGGCTCGACGTCGGCATCGGCATCCATACCGGCGAGGTCTTCTCGGGCAACGTGGGCTCGCCGCGACGCATGGATTTCACCGTGATGGGCGACGGCGTCAACCTGGCCTCGCGGCTGGAATCGGCCTGCAAGCAGTACCGGGCGCCGGTGCTGTACAGCGAGGCCGCGCGCCTGGCAGCGCGCGGAACCTACCGCAGCCGAGAGATCGATCGCATGGTCGTGAAGGGCAAGACCGAGCCGGTGCTGGTACACGAACTGCTCGAACACCACGATGCGCAGAGCTTCCCCGGGCTGATCGACAGCCTGGCGCACTTTCGGGACGGGCTGGCACTCTATCGCGACAGCCGCTGGTCGGATGCGATCGCCGTCTTCGAGCGCTGCCTCGCGATCCACCCCGCCGATGGCGTCGCGGAGCTGTACGTGGCGCGTTGCCAGCGCCTGGCCGCGGACCCACCCGCCGCTGGCTGGGACGGCGTCTGGGTGCTCACCGAGAAGTGAGGCCAGGGGCAAGGGGCTGGCGCGGCGCCGCCACGGGCTCGGGAAGGTCTGCCGCGCCCGCTCAGCGTTCGGGGTCGCGGGGGGCCTGCTCGCCGGTCTCGGTCACGCGCAGGCGCCGCCGTGGGCGGGGCATGGCCTCGCCCGGGCGGGCGCCCGGGTCGTCGCTGTGTTCCCAGAGCTTGTACAGCCCCGGGTCGCGTTCCGGGGTTGTGCCGTCCGGCGGCGTGGTTGCGGCGGCTTCGTCGTCGGACAGCTTGGGGATGGCGGCCAGGGGGTTCTTTCCGCCACGAACGAAGGCGAACTGCGCCATCCGGCGCTCGAGCCCCACGGCGCCGCAGCGCGGGCAGCGCGGCTGGCGCGGATCATCCGAGGTCGGGTAGAGGAACTCGTAGACGCGGTTGCAGTCGCGACACCAGTAGTCTTGGATGGGCATGTGTCGCGCTCCTGACGCGTCCGTATCTTGGCTTGACGTAACCTGACATACGATAGCAGGGGTCCGCGCGGAGCAAAAACGGAGCCTGGCAGGTCATGAACGCGATCCTGGTTGCCGAGGATGCCGACGAGCGGGCGCTGTTGACCGCCGTGCTTCAGCGCGTCGGGCTCTCGATCCTGCTCGATGGGGACTTCGACCATGCGCTTCGAGAATGGCCCGGCCGGCCGGCCGATCTGGCCCTGGTGGCCACCGGCGGCGAGCTCACCGGCGCGCTGAGGCGACTGCGCGGCCTGAGCGCGGCGCCGGTCGTGGTCCTGACCGACGGCGGCGACGAGGCCGAGCAGGTCCGACTGCTCGAAGCCGGCGCGGACCTGGTCCTCGCGCGGCCGTACAGCAGCCGGTTGCTCGTCGCGCAGCTGCGCGCCCTGATGCGCCGGTCGAGCCGGGTGCCTTCGATCGGGCTGCCCTCGATGCGTGTCGGCAACCTCAGCCTCGACCCGGCCACGCGCGTCGTCACGGTGACGGGCGGCCCGCAGCAGCGGCTGACCCAGCTCGAGTTTCGGCTGCTCTACACGTTGATGCTGCACCGGGGGCAGATCCTGCCGCCCGATGCCATCGTCGAGCAAGTCTGGGGCTACACCGCGGAGGGCAACCGCGATCTGGTGCGCAGCCTGGTCAACCGGCTGCGCGCCAAGGTCGAGGTCGAGCCCCGCCACCCACACTACATCCTGACGATCCCGGGCGCCGGCTACGCCTTCGGCGTCGTCGACCCCGAGGCCTGAGCGCGGCGCGTGTCCCGAGTCGGCTCAGTCGTCGTCGTCATCGTCGTCCCAGTCGTCGTCCCACTCGAGCTCATCCTCGAAGTCGATCTCGACGGGCTGGTCGTCCACGACCACGAACCGGGTGTTGCACTGCTTGCAGGTGGTGGTGTCGCCGATCTCCGCGCCAACCCGGACGCGGATCGCGGCACCACACTCGAGGCACTCGACGGTGTTGCGGTCGGCCATGGCTCAGCTGACTCCTGGGAAAGCCGGCGCGGGTACCGAGACCGACACGACCGAACCCGGATGCCCCGCTCCGCAACAGCCTAAGGCAACGCAGTCGCGCCGGTATCGCGGCATTGTCGCAATCTGCGTGCGGACGGGGCTAGCCTGTTGCAATGCCGCGACGCGAGGGGCGTCTTCGGCTAGCGCTGCTTGGCCAGGCGCGGCAGATGCAGCCGGATGGGGCCGCTGGTGCCGGCCGTTGCCGTCCGGACCGATGTCGGCGTTCGGGTCGCGCTGCCGCGTGGCGGCGTCGGCGTCGGTTCGACCGAGGTCGGGCTCGGCGTCGGGCTCGCCGCCCCGGAAGCCGGGGTGGCGGTGGCGCTTTCCGCGCCGGGCTCGAAGCGGGCCAGCCCCCAGCCCTCGGTGCCGATCCACAGCGTCCCGTCGGGCGCGCTGCGCACGACCGAGATGTCGTTGGCCGGCAGACCCGAGTTGCGCAGGTCCAGTCGGGCCCAGGCCGGTCCGGTGGCCAGGTACAGGCCGCCGGCATCCCGGTCGCTGCGCCAGCTCTCGGGCGCCACCGAATCGCGGGCTGCCCCGCCGCGCGACGTGCCCACCCAGAGGCGGTCCTGGTCATCCAGGGTCAAGGTCGAGACCCAGCCGGCGTGCTCGAAGAGGCTGTGGCTCCAACTTTCGCCGTCCAGCACGTTGAGCGTGGCCGGCCAGAACGGGCGTCGCGCGATCAAGCTGCCGGCGGTGGTCTCGCGCGTGCCGTAGCCGCCGAGCCAGGCGCGACCGAGCTCGCCCGTGGTCAGCGCCATGATCTCGCCGGTGATCGCGCCCTCCTGGAAGCTCACCAGGTCGCCGCGGGCATCGAAACGCGTCCAGCGCGCGGTCGCCAGGTCGAAGGCCGCCGCGCCGCCGCCGACCCAGGCCGCGCCGCCGCCCTCGCGGCGGCTGTGGTGCGTGCCGGCCACCCAGATCCGACCCCTGGAGCAGTCGGCCCCCAGCGCCGTCACGTTGTCCGAGGCCAGCTCCGGATAGGCGTATCGGGTCCAGCGATCCTGGCTGGGGTCGCTCGGGTCGGCGCCGCTCCGCAAGACGAGCACGCCGTGTCCGACATGTTCCCAGGGCTCGCCGGTGCCGATCCACAGGCTGCCGTCGCAGCCAGCGGCCAGGCTCGAGATGTTGCCCGACGGCAGCCCGCCGGCCTCGGAGGCCTTGCGGTTGCTCCATTCGAGGCCGTCGAAACGCGCCAGACCGCCGTCCAGGTAGCGCCCGGCCTCGCGGTCCCAGATCGCCGACATCGAGCCAACCCAGGCCTGATCGCCGCTGAAGGCGATCGCCTGGACGTTGTCTCCGCTGATGCCCGTCCAGGGCATGCGACCGTCATCGTCCGTGTTGCGGCTGTCGAAGTGGGTCCACTGGTCGTCGCTTGGATCGGCGCTGCCGCCGCCAACCAGGCGGCTCAGGCCCGCGCCGGAGTGTCGCATGGCGATGGAGGGCGCACGGCTGCCCGTGGCGATCCAGACCTGTCCGGCCCAAGGGCCGCCGGCCGGTCCGGCCGCGATGTCGGTGACGAAGTTCGATGCCGGTCCGCCCGGTGTTCGCCAGGCGGGCTCGAGCGAGAGCCCGGCCAGCTCGAGCGGTCGGATCCCGGCCGCCAGCCCCTGTTCCGGGCCACTGCCGATGAAGACCCGTCCGGCGCCGATGGCGATGGCCTGCACCCGCTGACTCTCCAGCCCGTCGGCGGCGGCGAAGGGCCCGCCGCGATCGAAGTTCCAGGTGTGCCGATTCGGGCTCGCGTAGGCGCCATGGTGGTCGAGCACGCTGAGTCCGCCGCCGCGGCTGCCCAGCCAGACGGTGTTGCCCAGCTCCGGGTCACCGGCCGGCCCGAAGGCGATGTCGAGCACGAAGGGATCGCCCTCGCCCGGCGGCGGGCTGAGGCGGATGCCGGTCACGGCCGGCGGCACGAAGTCCAGCGTCGGGTCGAAGTGGATCACGCCCCGCCCGCCGATGGCGGCCCAGCCGCGGCCGGCCGGGTCGATGGCCACCGTCTGCACGTTGCAGGTCACGGTCAGCTGGGTGGTCTCGCAGCTGGTTCCGAACCAGCGGTCGTCGCTGGGATCGGGCGTGCCGCGCGTGTCGACATGGCTCAGCCCGCCGTGGACCTGCTGCCAGAACGGCGGTGCCTCGGGGTCGGCTCCGCGCAGCCGGCGCCAATGCGGCGCCGTCGAGACCCAGACGTGGCCGCCCGGCGCGATGGCGATGCCGGTGATCGTGTCGGAGACCAGGCCCAAGGTGACCGAGCCGTCGGGCTGCTCGCGGTAGCTGCTCGCGAAGCTGATCAGCGGCGCCCAGCTGTCGTCGCTGGCCTCGAAGCTGCCTTGCGTGAACAGTCGGCCGACACCGCCCCCACTCCAATCGCCGGTCTCGGGATCCTGCTGCTGCGCGCCGCCAACCCAGATGGTCTCGCCGTCGGCGCCCACCGCCACGGCGCGCAGGTCGTCGCTCGGCAGGCCTCCGAAGCTGCTCTCGACCGTCCAGGTCTGCCAGCGGTCGTCCTCGGTCGCCTCCGTGCCGCGGTCATCTAGGACGCTGAGGCCGCCGTCGGTGGCCATCCAGACCCGGCCCGAGGCATCCACCGCCAGGCTGTTGACGGTGTTGCCGCCGATGGGGTCCTGCGGGCGCAGGAACTGCCGGACCTTCGGCCCCTCACCCGACAGGCCACGCCAGCGAACCAGCCCGCCGGCGCGCGTGCCGGCCCAGACCGTGTCGCCATCGAGGACCAGGTCCAAGATGTCGTCGCCGCTGGCGAAGGTGGTCCAGCGGCCGGTCGGCGGCTCGGCCGTCAGCTCGACCGCGCGGCTCGGCGCCGGCGAGCGGCCGGCGGCGGCGATCAGGCCGATCACCAGCCACCCGGCGAAGCGGACGATGGAGCCCCTGCGGATCCGCGGCGAGCGGCGAGGCAGCGAGTCGGGCATGGGCGACGATCCTCCGGTCAAGCGATCGGGATTGGCTTCGACAGGGTCCGAAGCTCATTCTAGCCCAGGCCGGGCTTGGGCAGGGTCGATACCGATAACGGCGCGCCTGCCGCCGCCGCTACGATCACTTCCGGACGATCGGGTGCGCGCTTCCGATTCAGCCGAAGGCCGCGCGCATCGGGCGCGCCGCCTGGAACGGATGGACGCGACCCTAGCGTGCGCCGGCCAACCTGCCCGCGCGTTGCGGAACCGGCCCGGCGATCGCCGTGCGTTGGCTCAGGAGCGGCAGGTACAGGGTGTCGCCTGGGGGCGTGCCCGAGCCGGGCGTCGCATCCGGGCTGCGCCGCGTCGGCGTCGGCTCGCGGCCCGGCGTCGCGGTGCCGACCTCGGTCGGCCGCGTCGGATCCAAGGTCGGGGTGACCGACGGGGTGACGCCGGCGGGAAGCGTGGCGGTCTCGAGCACCGTCGGCGTCAGGCTGGGCGGCGCCGGCGTCGTCGGCTGGGGCGTCGCCGAGGGCGTGTAGGTGGGGATCTCGGGCGTACCGACCCCCGGGGTGTAGGTTGGGGTCGGTCGGCGCGTGCGGGTGGGAATCGGCGCGCTGGCGCTGGGGCTCGGGCTGGCCGTCGGGCTCGGGCTCGGCGGCGGCGTGGACGACGGCGTGAAGGTTGGAATCGGCGCCGTGCCGGGTCCGGGCGACGCGGTCGGGCTCGGCGAGGGCGTCGGCGTCGCGCTGGCGCTCGGGCTGGGGCTGGCGGTCGGTGAGGCGCTGGGGCTCGGGCTGGCCGTCGCGCTGGCCGAGGCCGAGGGACTGGGCGACGGGCTGGCCGAGGCCGTTGCGCTGGCGGTCGGCGTGACCGAGGGGCTGGGCGTCGCCGACGGGGTGACTCCCGGCGCCAGGGTGGCCGAGGCGCTGGGGCTGGCCGTGGCCGTCGGGCTCTGGGTCGGGCTCGGCGTCGCGCTCGACGTGGGCGACGCCGTCGGTGTCGGCGTTCGGGTCGGCGTGGCCGTCGGCGTGACGGACGGCGTGACGGTCGGCGTCGGCGTGGGGCTCGAGCTTGCCGTCGGGCTGGGTGTCGGCGTGCGGCTGGGCGTGGGCGTGACCGAGGGCGTGACGCCCGGGACGAAGGTGGCCGTGGCGCTCGGGCTGGGGCTGGCGGTGGGGCTGCGGGTGGCGGTCGCCGTGGCGCTCGGGCTCGGGCTTGGCCCGGGAGGCAGGTCCTGGTTCAGCCAGACCCGGTCGTACTGGCCCGGCTTGGACTGGTAGACGTCCAGGTCGAGGTCGCGGTCGAGGTCGGCCAGCCCGAGAGCCCAGACGCTTCCGCTGCCCAGGCTCTGGCCGCTCGATAGGAACCGGCCCTGGCCCTGGTTCAGCCAGGCGCGGTTGGCCGGACCGATCCCGGCCGTCACCGCGTCGATGTCGCCGTCGTCATCGATGTCGCCCAGCGCGACATCGGTCGTGAAGTCGGCGCCGAGGGCCTGCCCGCTGTCGGCGAAGCCGGCGCTGCCCGTGTTCAGCCAGACCCGATCCGGCTCGGAGGGCTGCGGGGTGGCCAGGGCGCCCAGATCCTGCGCTCCGCCGAGGTAGGCGTCGACATCGCCATCGCCGTCCAGGTCGGCCAGGCCGACGCTCCAGGTGTGGCCGTTGCCGATGGCCTGGCCGCTGCTGCGGAAGTGGGCACGGCCGTCGTTGAGCCAGACCCGGTCCGGGTCACCGTCGCAGGCGACGAAGGCGTCCAGGTCACCGTCGCGATCGAGGTCGGCCAGGGCGACGTCGGCCGAGTCGGAGCTGCCCAGACGCGCGCCGCTGTCGATGAAGGCGCCGTTGCCGAGGTTCAGCCAGACCCGGTCGGGCTGTCCGGGCGGGACGCGCCCCGGGTCGGCGCCGTAGGCGACGAAGGCATCCAGGTCGCCGTCGCCGTCCAGGTCGCCCAGCGCCACGCTGCGCGCCGGGCCCGGTCCGAGGCGCTGGCCGGTATCCACCATGCCGCCGGCGCCGGCATTTCGCCAGACCAGGTTGGGCTCGGGCACGAAGTTTCCGCTGACCTGGTCGACGCTGCCGCTGTTGGCGACGAAGGCGTCCAGGTCGCCGTCGCCGTCCAGGTCGCCCAGGGCCACGTCCTCGCCGTGGAAGCCGCCCAGGCGCTGACCGCTGTCGACCAGCCCGCCGGCGCCGTCGCCCAGCAGGACACGGTCGGTGGCGCCGACCTGACGGGTGCCGGAGGGATCGAGCTGGGCGAAGATGACCACGAAGGCGTCCAGATCCCGGTCGCCGTCGAGGTCGCCCAGCGCCACCCCGCGGCTTTGGGCCAGGCCGAGCAGCAGCTGGCCGGTGAGCGCGAAGTGACCGGTTCCGGTGTCGGGCGCGGCCGGTTGCGCGCCCGGGTCGGGGCCCGCCAGCCCGATGCTCGGCATCGCCGCCGCCAGCCCGAGCATCAGCCAGGCTGCCAGAACGGTGCGCTGCTTGACGCGGGGACTGCGGCTCATCGTTGCCCTATCGCTGCGACGACCGTTGCGTCGCCGAGGCCGTGGGTCTCCGATGGCCGTGCCCACGGGCTAGGGGCCAAGACCCAGCGACGCCGATCGGGCCCGCCCGTCGCAGGCGGCCCAATCGGCGCTTCCACGCTTCGGTCGACCGTGCCGATCGAGATGGCGGCGGCTTAGGGCTCGCGCCCGACCCGCACGGCGGTGCGGTAGGCGCGGCGATAGCGGTCGTAGGCGGCCTTGTAGTCGCCGGCGGTGTAGAGCGCGTTGGCGGCCGTCTGTTCGTCCAAGGCGTTGCGGACATCGTAGCCGGCCGCCTGCGCCATGCCGATGGTGTCGCTGACGACATACTGCACCGAGATGTTGTCCTTGGCGTCCAGGTAGCCGTCCTGGGCGCGGGGCAGCTGGAATAGCGAGATCCGGTCGAGGCTCTCGTTCAGCAGGTCGTTCTCGATGGCGATCCGCAGGCTGTAGGCCGCATGGAAGTCGTGGCTCTTCTGCGTGGTGACCTTGGACACCTCGGCGTCCAGATAGGCATGCTGGATGCCCAGGTGGTAGGCCTGCTCGCACTCGCCGTTGAGGTCGTTCTCGAACTTGACCGAGGCGGCCGCGATCTGCAGGCCCATCCGGATCGCGATGCACAGCCACTTGAAGGGGTTCGGGATCTCGGTGGCGATGATGGTGAGGTTCTCGGGCACGTACTCGCAGGCTTCCTCGGCGATGCCGGCGGCCGTCTCGAGCGCGAAGATGGTCGCCAGGCCGCCGGCGGGGGCCGCCGGGCAGCCGCTGCAGGTGCCGACCTCGCCCAGGCCCTTGCCGCCGTAGGTTCGGCAGTTGGGGTGCTTGGGGACCTCGGGATCGTCGGGCACCGGGATGACCACGTTCGGCAGCGCTGGCAGGCTCGGCATCGGGGGCAGCGGCTCGAAGGGCAGGACCGGCGAGCCGAGCGCGCCAGGCGCGGGGCGCGAGCCCCGCAGGATGCCCAGGACGTAGGACGGCGTGTTCATGAAGCCGGGGAAGTGGTCGTACGACGCCTTCATCGACGCCAGCTGCTCCGGCGTCGCCGAGGCGATGATCTCACGCACCTCGGCGATGCGCTGCGGGTAGTCGAGCACCCGATCCTGGGGCACCTCGGCCGTCAGCTCCTGCATGTCGACCATGAAGCCGTCCAGCTGCTGGCGGAAGGCTTCGAGCTCGGCTTCGCTGTAGTCACCGTCCGAGCTGTCCGCGGCGGCCATCTCCTCGGCGCTGGCCAGGAGCGGCGCCATGTGCTGACGCCAGACCGCTTCGGGCGACTTGGATCGGTAGTAGATCTGCAGCTGCTGCAGCTGGACCGAGGACGGGTCGTCGTCCTTGAGGAAGTCCGGCATGCTCGCCTCGAGCGCCTCGAGCGACGGGATGATCGGCGCTTCGGGGGCGACGGGCGGCGCGCCGTCGGCGGGGGGCTCGGTCCTCTGCGTCGATGCCTCGGCGGCCCGCACGCTGACCGTGATGCCAAGGGCGTCCGAGATCGCGTCGCTGGCGAGGTAGCCCGCGACGCCGGCGGCGACGAGGCTGGCGATGGCGAGCGAGACGGTCCGTCGCGTGCGCGGCTTGTTCATCGGGGACTCCTGGCCGGCGATCCGCGGGTTCGCGCGCTTCATCGGAGCGTACCCGGGCGGACCGCGATGCGGTAGGCGTTGCTGTAGCGTTCGTAGGCCGAGCGGAACTGGCTGGCCATGTAGTGCGCGTCGCCGGCGGCCAGCTCGGCCTGGGCGTAGGCGACGTCGAAGTCGCGCCGCTGCGCCGAGCCGCGGCTGATCGCCTCGTCGGCGATCTCGCGAACGAGCTCGAGCTTGCCGCAGAAGCGCATGCCCTCGAAGCCGGTCATGTTCGGCGTGTCGTCCGGGATCTGGATGCCGCAGCGCGAGCTCGGCAGCTGGAACAACGAGATCCGCTGGTCGCTCGGGTTGAGCAGGTTGCGCTCGATCTCGATGCGCATCATCTGCATGGCGTGATCGTCGAAGGTGGTCTGAAGCACCCGGGACGAGACGGTGGCGTCGAGGTAGCGGTCGGCCAGCGCCCGGTGGTAGTTGAACTCGCAGTCGTCGGCCAGGTCGTTGTTGAAGGAGAGGCCGCGATGCACCACGTCGGCCGCGTAGGCGATGCCCGTGGCCACGATGCGGATGACGTTGATCACCTGCAGCATCACGCCCGGGAAGACCGCGAAGTTGAAGTCCTTGGACAGCGCGTCGCGGGTGGCGTCGGCCACGATCTTCACGATCTCCGCGGCGAAGATGGAGGCCGTCGGCACGTACTGCGGGCACTCGTCGCAGGTCTGGTTGACGAACTGACCGGGACAGTTGGGGCGTTCGTCCTGCTGCGGCGGGAGATCGCCGCGCACCGTCCAGGGATCCATGGTCGGCAGCGGCGCGGCGGTCGCGTTGGGCGTCGGCACGGCGTCGATGCCCTCGGCATGCTCGTGTCGATAGCGCGCGACGGCCTCCTGATCCACCTTGAGCGCCAGGTTGGCCATCTGTCCCTCGCGGATCTCTCCGCGGCGCTCCCACTCCTGCACCAGGATCGAGTAGAAGGGCGGCAAGG
>JACKBJ010000009.1 GCA_020634625.1 Caldilineae bacterium
CAGCGGGCTGACCGACCAGGTCCGCCCATCCGGCCGTCCCCCGGCGTCGAGCCGTTGCATGTACGGCGACGCGTCGGAGATGAGGGCTCGATCGCCGACGGCAAGGCGCTGAGGGTCCGTGAGTCGCCCATCGGGCCAGGACAGCCGCGTGACCAGCTCGCTCAGGTCGCCGAGATCGACCAGGCCCTCGGGCTCGACCAGGGCCAGCAGGCGTCCGGCCGCGCTCAGCTCGAGATCGTGGACCTCGGCGAAGGGACGCGTCGCTCGACTCGGGTCGACGGCATCCAGCCAGATCAGCCCGCGACCGGGTGCGCCGGCGAAGGTCTGCAGTCCGAGGCTGCCGCCCAGCGCCGCCAGCCCGGCATCCACGGCCCGCACGCCGGGAAGGGGCCGCGACTCGTCGGAGCGAATGCCCCCGGCCGAGAAGACCAGGTCGCGCAGCTGGCCGGCGCCCGGATCGGCGACCATGAAACGCCGGTAGTCCGTGCCCGGCGCTCGAGCTGCCAGGACCTCGGGGTGCGCCAGCCCGTCCGGAGCCACGCTTCCATCCAGCGGGATGCTGCGCACCTCGACCCCATCCGCATCGTAGCCGTAGATTCGGTGACGCTCGGTCGACACCACGTAGAAGGCAGCGCCGTCCGGGTCGTAATCCAGCGCCGGTGCGATGCCGGCCGGGCTGGGCAGGTCGACCGCGGCGATCAAGTCGCCGGCTCGGGTCAGGATCAGGACCCGGTCGTTGCCGGTGTCGCTCAGCGCCAGTCGGTCGGATGGCGCCGGGAGCAGCGCCAGGTCGCGCGGCGCTCGAAACGGCAGGCTGCCCGCCGGGGCGCCGATCTCGCGCTCGAAGCTGCCCGTTGCACCGTAGACGCGGATGCTGTCGGCGCTGCGATCGGTCGCGAAGATGCGACCGCTGCCCGGATCGCTGTCCATACCGCCGGGCCGGTGTCCATCGGGCCAGCCGAGCGGCCTGGCCAACAGGGGCTGGGCGCTGGGCCGCCAGGTGTCCTGCAGCGCGTAGGTCAGCGGCGCGGATTGTCCCCGGGCGCTGGGAGATGGACCGTCGCCGGGTCGCGGCACGATCAGCGCCAGGCAGGTCAAGCTGGCCAGAACGAGGACTCGGCGCATTCGAGGTCTCCCGAATCGGTCGATCGAGGCGATACGCCGAGCGGGGCGCATCACGGACAACCCGTTCGCCGGACCCGCACGGTGTCGGGCGCAGCGCAAGGCAGACCTGGACATCGGACCGGCCCGCGGAGCGCGGCGCCTGGGTGGCCGGCACCGACCCAAGCGGAACGTCAGCCGCCGTGAAGCGTCGGTCACGTGGCGGCGCAGCCGACGGCGACAAGCTAACCACAGGCTCGGCCTTCCGGCAAACGGGCCGCCCACGACGCGCTGGACCGGTGGTCGGCTCCGGACGCTGACAAGCTTGACAGGCCAAGCACCAGCGGCGTACACTGCCGCCCGCAGCGCCCGGTTCGCGGCGTTCTGAGGAAGGGTGTTCCCCACCGATGCGCCATCGGTATCCCCCTCGGAACGGTCCCGAGTCGGGATCGTCAGCCGCGCGTCGACGCGGCCATGCCAGGGAGAGCTCGAGAACCATGCACCGGATGCGCCTGCTTGCCGCCCTGTTCCTCGCCGCCATGCTCGTCGGGTTGATCGCCCGACCGCCCCTGCCTTCCAGCGCGCAGAGCACGATCCCTCGCTCGCGCCTCAGCGCCTGCGGCGGCGTGATCACCGCCAGCCTGTCGGCCAATGACGTCCGACTCTGCGACAAGGTCGATGTCGCGGTCAACCTCATCCCGGAGTGCCCGGTCTGCCCCAACGGCATCAACGTGGTGTTCGTCGAGGTGGCGGCGGCCTTCCAGGCCGGCTGGCAGAACACGACCGCGGTCAACGCCTTCACCGAGATCGATCGCTACGGCATCGGCGGGCGCAACAAGCTGCAGATGGCCGTGATCCACTACGACAGCCGCAACGTCAAGACGGTGGTCCAGATGACCGAGCAGACCGGCCGGGTCCGCGGTGCCCTGCTTCAGCCGCCTACCGGCCACGATCCGCTGGGCGACGTCAAGGGCGCCGCCCGCGAAGCGCTCAAGCAGATGGACACGGCCTACCGCAACAACGGCATGCGCCGCGACAAGAACGACGACGCCAACTGCGACTTCATCATCTTCTACGCCAGCACCAAGAGCTTCTACACCGCGCAGGGCGATGCCATGCGCGAGGCCGCCAACATGATCCACCGGGAGAACATCCCGCTCTTCGTCGGCTGCCCCGAGACGGTGGCCGACTACTGCGTCGACACCATGACCATGCCCCGCACGGCGCGCAACTACACCGAGGCGCCCGAGATCGGCAAGATGCGGCGCATGGCCCGCGACCAGATGGCCGAGTTCGTGGACACCGGCGGGATCGTCATGCGAGAGCTGGGGCTGACCCAGCTCATCCCCGAGGGCCTGCACTACGTGGAAGGCTCGGCCAACATCACGCCAACCGAAATGATCGAGGAAGCCGAGCGCGTTCGGCTGCGCTGGAGCTGGGAGCAGCTCAAGGCGCTCGATCCGTACACCGTCACCTATCAGGTCGAGCCGGACGCGCCGGGCAGCTTCCAGATCGAAGGCGGGCTCAGCCTGGTCGATGCCGAGCGCAAGGTCAACGAGCTGCCGATGCCGGCGAAGGCGATCACGGTCAGCGACGACACCTGTCTGCCAACGCCGACGCCGACCCTGGAGCCGAGCGCGACGCCGACCGCGACCTCGGTGCCAACCCAGACGCCCACCCCGACCGCGACGGCATCGCCGACCGCGACATTCACGCCGACTCCGGAACCCAAGCCGATCTACATCCCGATCGTCATCGGCGAGAAGTGCCAGCTGCAGTGGCAGTTCACCGACGTGGCGCTGGTGCTCGACCTCTCGACCAGCATGGACCGATTGACGCGCAGCGGCCGCAGCAAGCTGGCCGCCACCCAGGACGCGGCCAAGATGTTCGTCGACATGATGGACTTCACGCCCAACGCCGCTGGCGCGCACGATCAGGTGGCCATCGTCGGCTTCAACGCCACGGCCTGGATCCAGTCGGACCTCACCGGCGACGCCGCCGCCGCGCGCCAGGCGGTCGATGACCTGGCCAACGGCAAGGCCCAGTTCACGCGCCTGGATCTGGCCTTCGAGCGTGGGCTCGAGGCCCTGCAGTCGCCGGCGCGGATGTCCGACAACACGCCGGTCCTGATCGTGCTGACCGACGGCTTGCCCAACCGCGTGCCCCTGGCCGACGACGGCTCGATGGAGACCACCGTGCTCCAGGCGGCCGCCCGGGCCAAGGCGGCCGGTGTCCGCGTCTACACCATCGCGATCGGTCCACCCGAGGACACCAACCCGCAGCTGCTCGGCGCCTGCGCCAGCACGCCGGAGCTGTTCTACTACACGGCCGACCCCGAGGACCTCGGCGACATCTACCGCCAGATCGCCTACAGCTTCGGCTGCGCGCCGGACAGCTTCTGGGGCGGTCGCTAGGCAGCGGCGGGTTCGGGCGGACGACCGGCTCGAACCACGAAGACAACGCCCGTCGCGTCGGTTCCGCTTTCCCCAAAGCCTGACTGGAACCGACGCGACGGGCGCGCCAGGCAAATGTCGGGCCAACGTCACGCCTGGAATGCTTCGCGAGGTGCCGCCTGACGAAGCGAGCGCGCGTCTCGACCCTTTGAATGCGTCCATGCGAAGATCGGGAATCGGTGCTCGAGAGCGCCGGGGCCACCCGATCTTCCGCCTCCAGACTAGCGCCTGACTCGCCGCGAGCCTGTGAGCTTCGCCACCCCGTCGCTGTGAGTTCCGTCACAGGGGTGGCCGCTTCGGGAGTCGGATGCGCCGCCCGAGTAAGGACCAGGCTCGTGACAGCCTCTAGACAGGGCTGGCCTTGCCCGTGAGGGTCCGCTCGGCTAGCATCGTTCGTCCCTTTGCGGCTGCGCGCACGACCGCGCCCGTCCTCGACACGGAGTCCCTGTGAAGACTCGCGCCCCCTCGCCCGGACCCATCCTTCGCGGCCTGTTCGTCTTGACCGCGCTGTTGCTGCCACTGGCTTCGGCATACCCCGTTTCGGCCCAGATAGGCTTCGGGGCGCCGCAGAACGTCAAGGCCAGCGCCACGGCCCAGCTCGGTCAGGTCAGACCCGGCGATCGACTGGCCATCGCGGTGGTGCTCGATCACGAGCCAGGCTTCCATTCCTGGCCCGACCGAGCGCAGCTGGTGGTTCCGCCCGAACTGGGCGAGGACTTTCCGGCCATCGCCACGGCGATCGAGGTGACCGCGGTCGACCGCGGCCTGCAGGTCGGCGCGGTCCAGTGGCCGGCGACGAGCGAGGTTCCGATCGACTACTTCATGACCGGCAGGCCGACGCCGCTGGTGTCGTTCACCGGCCGGGCCATCGCCTACCTGCCGGTGGAGGTGCTGGCCAACGCAAGCCCGGGGCCGGCCAGCGTGAACTTCACGCTGACCTACCAGACCTGCGACGAGACGATGTGCTATCCGCCGGAGAGCCCGGCCTTCAGCGTGCCGATCGAGATCCTGTCGGCCGGCTCGTCCGCGCAGCCCTCCCAGGCCGACCCGACGCTCTTCGCCGGGTTCAACGCGGCGGCCCTGCCCGAGGCATCCGCGTCGGCCTGTGAACCGCTGCGCACCAACGTCTTCGGCCGCAGCTTCAGCATGCGGCCCTGCGGCGCGGCCGGCTTCGCCCTGCTGCTGCTGATCGCGGCGCTGGGCGGTCTCTTGCTCAACTTCACGCCCTGCGTGCTTCCGGTGCTGCCGCTGAAGATCATGGCGATGAGCCAGGCGGCCGGCGAACCGCGGCGGCTGGCCTGGCTTGGTGCGATGATGTCGCTCGGCGTGGTGGCGTTCTGGCTGACCATCGGCGGCGCGATCGCCTTCGTGGCCGGGTTCACGGCCATCAGCAGCCTCTTCCAGACCGGCTGGTTCTCCTTCGTCGTCGGCCTGCTGGTGGCGGCGATGGCGCTGGGCATGTTCGGCCTCTTCGAGCTGCGCCTGCCGCAGTCGGTCTACCGCTTCAACCCCAGCCAGGACACGCCGCAAGGGTCCTTCCTGTTCGGCGTGATGACGGCTGTCCTGTCGACGCCGTGCACGGCGCCCTTCATGGGCAGCGCGGCGGCCTGGGCTGCCACGCAGCGCGCCTCGCTGACGCTGGCGACCTTCGTCGCGATCGGCGCCGGGATGGCCCTGCCCTACTTCCTGCTCTCGCTCCGACCGGGCCTGGTGCATCGGATGCCGCGCAGCGGCCCGGCGAGCCTGGTCGTCAAGCAGGTCATGGGCCTGTTCATGTTGGCGGTCGCCGCCTTCTTCCTCGGCATCCCGGTGGCAGGCTGGCTTCAGACGCCGCCCGACCCGCCCACCCGCGGCTACTGGTGGCTCGTCCTGCTCTTCGTGCTGATCGCCTGTGCCTGGATGATCCTGAAGACCTTCCAGCTGACGCGATCGCCGCTGCGGCGTGGCTTGTTCGGCGGCAGCGGCCTGCTGGCCGCGGTGACCGCCCTCGCCCTCACGCCCGGTCTGGCCAGCCAGGGCCCGATCGACTGGGTCTACTACACGCCCGAGCGCCTGGCCGCCGCCGAGGCCGAATCCAAGGTCGTGGTGCTCGACTTCACCGCCGAGTGGTGCCTCAACTGCAAGGCGCTCGAGGCCGGCGTCCTGAATCAGGATCGCGTCGTCGAGCTGCTGGCGCAACCGTCCGTGATCCCGATGAAGGTCGATCTGACCGGGGACAACCCCGAAGGTCGCGCGATGCTGCGCCAGCTCGACTGGGTCGGCATCCCGCTGCTGGCGGTCTTCGGACCGGGCACCGGCTACCAGGACACCCCGCTCAAGTTCGACAGCTACACGATCGGAACGATCGAGTCGGCGCTGGAGTCGGCCGCGCGCAGGGGAACGGCCGAGCTACCCTAGGCGCGCGGGCGTGGCGCCGGCCGACGCGGCCAGCTCGACGGCGATCTCGGCCGCCACGCGCGCGTTGTTGACCAGCAGCGCGCGGTTGGCGGCCAGGCTGCGGCCGTCGGAGTGGGCGGCCATGGCCGAAAGCAGGTAGGGTGTCAGCGCGGCTCCCTGGATCGCCGCGTCCCGGGCCTCGGCGTTGGCCAGATCCACGAGGCGCTCGACCTCGGCCACGCCGAGCGCCTGCCCATCCGGCACCGGGACGGCGACGACGATGGCCCCAGTCAGGCCCAAGGCGTCACGGGCGCGCACCCAGCGCGCGAGCTGCGTCGCATCGTCGACCCGGGCACCCAAGGGCAGTCCGGTGTCGGCGACGTAGAAGGCCGGCAATCGATCGCAGCGCCAACCGACCAGGGTCACGCCGCGCGTCTCGAGGACTTCGAGCGTGGCGGGCAGATCGAGCACCGACTTGGCGCCGCTGCAGACGACCGTGATCGGTCGGCGGCCCAGCTCGTCCAGGTCGGCCGACACGTCGAAGGGCGTGCCGCGGTGGACGCCCCCGATCCCGCCGGTGGCGAAGACGGCGATCCCGGCCCGATGTGCGGCGAATAGGCTCGCGGCGACCGTGGTGCCGCCCGACAGGCGGCTGCCGAGGAGTAGCGGCAGATCGCGCAGCGAGCACTTGCGGGCATCGGGCGCGCCAGCCAGATGCTCCAGCTCCGTGGGCTCGAGCCCGACCCGGAGTCGGCCGTCCAGGACGGCGATCGTGGCCGGCTCCACGCCCGCCTGGCGCAGCACCGATTCCATCGCAAGGGCGACTTCGAGGTTGAGCGGCCGCGGCAAGCCCTGGGTGATCACGGCCGACTCCAGCGCAACGACCGGTCGGCCCTCGCGAAGCGCCGCGGCCAGCCTCGGCGCGACGACGAGGGCCGGATCGCCGGCCGCGCTCACAGCGGTCCCTCGTGCAGGTCTTCGGCCAGCTCCGGCTCCCGCCGGGCCGGCACGGCGCCTCGGCCGGTCATCGGTCGGCGCAACGCCAGGCGCATCCGGATCCCATGGCGCGGCCGCAAGGTGATCAAGGGCTCGGGCTCGACCGGGTGGCCGGGCACCAACCTGGGCCGCCAACGCCGCAGGATCGTCGCCAGGAGCAGGCTGCCCTCCATCCAGGCAAAGGCCTCGCCGATGCAGCGCCGCGGGCCGCCTCCGAAGGGGAAGTAGGCGTACTTCGGACGCTCCGCCGTCGACGCATCCGCCCAGCGTTCGGGCTGGAAGCGCTCCGGCGACGCATACCAGCGGGGATCGCGATGGACCACCCATTGGCTCATGAGCAGGGTCGCGCCGCGCGGGATGCCGCAGCCGCCCAGCGCGACGTCGACGCTGGCCCGGCGGCCGACGACCCAGGCCGGCGGGTAGAGCCGCATCGCCTCGCTCAGGACCTGCCGCGTGTAGACCAGCGCCCCGAGATCTGCCGCCGTCGGCAAACGGTCGGGCAGTACCCGGTCCAGCTCGGCCAGCAGCCGGGCCAGCGACTCGGGGTGCTCGCCGAGCAGGTAGAGCGTCCAGGCCAGGGCGTTGGCGGTGGTCTCGTGTCCGGCCAGGAACAGGGTCATGATCTCGTCGCGCAGCTGCCCATCGTCCATGCCCGGGTCTCCGGCCCGATCGTCGCGCGCCTGGACCAGCATCGTCAGCAAATCCTCGCGTCCGGCGGGATCGTTGCGTCGTTCGGCGATCATGCGGTAGACCAAGGCATCGAGGCTGGCGCGCGCATCCGCCAGACCCTGCGTGCCAGGCAACCAACCCCGTTCCACCACCCAGAGCGGCAGGAGCATCGCGCCGGGCACGCCAAAGCTGGAGACGAGCGTGTGCAAGGCCTGATCGATCGCGTCGTCGAAGCCCTCGGGCGACCAGTCGAACAGGCAGCGCGCCACGATGGCGCGGGTCAGATGCATCATCTCGGCGGCCACGTCGACCGTCTGGCCGTCCTGCCATTCGGACACGTGCGCATCGGCCAGCTGGACCATCTGGCCGGCGTAGCGCTGAATCTGCTGTCGATGGAAGGCCGGCTGCATCCGTCGCCGCTGGCGGGCATGCAGCGACCCCTCGCTGGTCAGCAGGCCCTTGCCAAGCAGCAGGGCGGCGTTCTCGAGCCCCCGGCCCTTGGTGAATCGGCCGGGCGCTGCCTCCAGGACCTGACGGATCAGCTCGGGATGGCTGACGATGAAGAGCTCGCGACCCGGCATCGGCAGCTGAACCAGGTCACCATGCTCGCGCGCCAGCGACGCGATCACGCCGAGGCGATCGCGTTGAAACCGCCAGATCAGCCGACCGGGCAGGCGGGAACGCGCGACGGGCGGAAAGGCGAGGCTGTGGGACATGGGTGTCTCCCAGGGTCGGACCGAAACCGCGGCGGGTAGGAAGGGCGCCCGGACCTGCGCCGCCACCCGATTATAGGCCTGGCGCCCGGCGCCCGGCCGCTGCCGCGCCGACGTTCGGCCGGCGTCTCGCCGCCGCTTTGACCGACGGCATGCGCCGGAGGCACCATTGACGCATGCCCCCGAGCCCAGGCCAGCCCGCGTTCCAGGTCCCGCGTGGGTCCGCGCTCGCGGATCTGATCGACGCCGCGAACGTCGGGGGGCCGCGCTGCATCGACGGACCGGTCGGCGCCGGCAAGACCGAGGCCTTGGTGCTGCGTGCCGCCGCCCTGATCGCGTCCGGCGTCCCCGGCTCCGCGATCCTGGTCCTGCTGCCCGATCGTGAGGCCGTTGCCCGCTTCGAGACGCGTCTGACCCCCTGGCTCGACGGCAGCCACGCCGCGCCGCGCTGTCGGACCTACTACGGGCTGGCCCAGGGGGCCGTGCGCGAGCTGTGGGACGACCTGGCGCCGTCGGCCGGCTTCTCGGCCACCGCGGCTCGGACCCTCCCCAGGCTGCTGACCTACGAGACGGCGCAGGCGATGATGTACGGCATCGCCGCACCGCGGATCGCGCAGGGCCAGTTCGAAGGCCTGTCGATTCGGCCGCAGCGCCTGGTGTCCCAGCTGCTCGACGGGCTCAACCGGGCCGCGACGGGCGGCTATCCGCTCGACCAGGTCGAGCGCCGTCTGGCCGCGGCCTGGCCGGGCGAGCCGGCGCGGTTGCGGCACTATGCGCAGGCCGCGGCTTGCATGCAGGCGTTTCGGGCGCGCTGCCTCGATCGCGGGGCGGTCGATGTCTCGCTGGCGGTCGAGCTGTTTCACCACGAGGTGGTCGAGCGGCCAGACCGGCGGCAAGCCCTGCTGGGAGGGGTGGAACACCTGCTGGCCGACAACCTCGAGGAAAGCGTCCCGGTGGCCCAGCGCCTGCTGGGTCATCTGGCGGGCCAGGCAAGGAGCACGCTCCTGGTGCGGGACACCGACGCCGGGCACCGCATCTTCCTGGGCGCCGATCCGCTCGGCGCCGCCGAGCTCTGCGCCGCCCTCGGACCCAGCCTGAAGCTGTCGCGCCGGCGCGACCAGGACCCCACGGGCGCCTTCGCCGCGTGGGCCCTCCTGAGCCTGAGTCGCGACCCGTCGGCGGCAGTCCAGGACCCGGCGTCGCGGGCGGTCGAACCCACGCCGTCCCAGCGACCGGATCGGGACGACGCCTTGGCCCGCACGGCCCTTCGCGGCGCGGTCGAGGCGCCCGACCGCCGAGCGATGATCGAAGCGGCGGCCGATGCGGTGGCCAACGAGCTGTCCGGCGGCCTGGCGGCCGCCCAGCTGGCGATCGTCGCGCCCTACGTCGACGGCGTGCTGCGCTTCGCACTGGATGCGGCCCTGGCCAGCCGAGGCATCCGACTCCGAACCCACCGCCGCCACCTGCCCCTGCGCGAGAGCCCCTGGGTTCGCGCCGGGCTGAGCCTGGTCGCCTTGGTCGAGCCCGAGCTTGGCCTCCCCGAGCCCTTCGCGCTCGCCGAGGCCCTGGCCACCGCGCTTCCCGCCATCGACCCGGTCCGCTCCGCGCGTCTGGTGCGGGCGCTCTACGATCGGGAGTCCGGAGTATTGGCCGCGGCCGAAGGGCTGGATGCTCGGGATCGCGCGCGCATCGGCCCGGCTGCGGTCGAAGCTTACGAAGGCCTGCGGACCTGGATCGGACGGGAGGGCGCCACGGGCGGCGAGGCCAGACCAACGTTCGACCCCAGCGATCGGCCGTCGGGCTCGACGCGCCTCGAGCAGCGCCTGACCGCGCTCGTCGCGGCGATGGCAAGCTGGCGACCGCCGGCCGCAGGCGAAGCGGCGGCCTTCGCCAGCCTGATCGAGGCGGCGGCGGAGTTTCGGGCCGCTGCCCCGGTCCTGGAGCAGCGACCGGGCGCCTGGGCGGCCGATTTCAAGCGTCTGGTACTTCAGGGGCTGGTGTCGGTGCGCGCGCCCGAGCCAGACGACGGGGATGAAAATGCGGTGCTGCTCGCTCCGGCCCAGACCTACCTGGTGGAAGATCAGCGCCACGCCGTGCAGCTCTGGCTCGATGCCGCATCGCCGGACTGGTGGTCGCCCCCCTACCAGCCCCTGACCAACGCCTGGGTTCTCTCGCCCCGCTGGCCGGAGGCTCAGATCTGGACCCGCGCCATCGACCGCGAGCAACGCGACCAGGTGCTGGCACGGCTGGTCGCCGGTCTTGCCCGCCGCGCCGAGACCGGCATCTGGGTCTTGGCCTGCCTTGGCGAGGCCGGCGAGCTGCCCCTGGAGGGGCCGCTGTGGCGCAGGGTGCGCGACCTGGCCGGAGACGGGCTCCGGAGCACCGCGGACGCTCGCGAGGGCGGATCGTGAGCCCGGACTGGCGGCCACGCGAAGCCCAGCAGGCGATTCTGGCCTATCGCGGCGGGCGCATGGCCGTCGCGGCCGTGCCGGGCAGCGGCAAGACCCGCACCATCGCCGCCCTCGCCACGGAGCTCCTCCGCGCCGGGATCGGTCCCGGTCGGCGGGTGCTGGTGGTCACGTATCAGCATGCCGCCGCCGGCGCGCTGGCGGCACGGATCGGCGCCGACTTGAGCGAGGCCGGTCTCCCGCCCTGGGGTTACGAGGTCCGCACCCTGCACAGCCTGGCGCATGCGATCGTCGCCGAGCAGCCGGGACTGGCGGGACTCGGGGCCGACTTCGAGGTCGCCGACGAAGCGACCCGCGACGCGATGCTCGATCGGGCGGCGTCAGCCTGGCGCCAGGCCCATCCGGAGGACTGGAGCGCGCTTCAAACCGAAGCCCGGCGCCTGGCACCCGCCGGCCGCAGCCTGCGGCTCGGCGGGCTCCTGGTCGAGAGCGGGCGGGCCATCGTTCGCGGCGCCAAGAACCTCGGCCTGGGGCCGGCCGAGTTGGACCTTCGGATGGCGACCGTCGCGGCGACGGAGCTGTCGCCGTTTCTCCGGATCGGTGCCTGGACCTATCGCCATTACCAGCGGCAGCTCGAGGTCGCCGGACTGCTCGACTTCGACGACCTGGTGCGCCTGGCGGCCGAGCTCTTGGGCCACCACCCGGACCTGGCGGCCGAGCTGGCCCATCGCTGGCCCTACGTCCTGGAGGACGAGGCCCAGGACAGCGTGCCGCTCCAAGAAGCCCTGCTCGGCCGCCTCACGGCCACTCAGGGCGAAGGCCCCGGCAACTGGGTGCGGGTCGGCGATCCGAACCAGGCCGTCACCAGCAGCTTCACGGCCGCCGACCCGAGCTCCCTCCGTCGCTTCCTCGAGCTGCCCGACGTCACGGCGGTTCGAATGGACGAGTCCGGGCGCAATGCGCGGCCGATCATCGATCTTGCCAACCATCTCGTCGAATGGACGCGATCCGAGCATCCGCTGCCGGAGGTCAGGCACACGGCCTTCCTCGACCAGCGGATCCGGCCGACCGGGCCGGACGACCCCCAGACCAACCCGGAACAGGGGCAGGTCGTGTTTCGGGTCTGGCGCGATCGCGATGCCGAGCTCGATGCGGTGGTGGCGCGCGCCTCGGCCCTGGCCACCCGACAGCCCGAGCTCAGCCTGGCCATCCTGGTCGGCACCAACGCGATCGGCGCGCAGGTCGCGCGACGGCTGCGCGAGCGGGGCCAGCCCTTCGACGAGCGCCTGCAGGGCAGCGCCGCGGCACGCCAGGTGGCAAGCCTGCTCGCCGCAGCCCTCTCTGCCCTCGCCGAGCCGCTACGACGCGAGCACCTGGTGACGCTCTTCGATGCCCTGGTCCCGCTGCAGACGGCCGATGACCCGCTCGCGGACGTCGACCCGGAGCGCATGCGCCCTTTGCTGCGCAGCTGTGCGCCCGAACAGCTCCTGTACCCCGAGCCCGGGTCCGATCCACGGGCTGCGCTCCCGCCGGTGCCGGGGCTCGAGGCCGAAGCGCTCGCCGCGGCGGACGGCCTGGCCCGGCGCCTCCGACGCTGGCATCGGGCGCGATCGCTGCCGATCGACCAGCTGCTCTTGACCATCGCCCAGGACGTGCTGCGCCCGCAAGATCAGGCCCTGGCGCAGCGCCTGGCGCAGATGCTGCGCCAGATCGCCGATCGTGAGCCCGAGCGCCTGCTGCCCGAGCTGGCGGCCGAGCTGCGCGAACTGGCCGTCGGACGGCGTCGCGGCTGGATTCAGGCCGACGAGATCGTCTTCGAGCCGCGGCCGGGCGTCATCACCTTGACCACCATGCACAAGGCAAAGGGCCTGGAATGGGACCTGGTGTACCTGGTCGGCGTGGACGGCGATTGGTTCCCGCATCTGCTGGAGGACCGCTTCCAGGGCGCCTGGCAATGGTTGGGCGCCGATCCAGCCGCCGAGGCACGCGCCGCCCTGCTGGCACTCGTCGGCGTCCCACCCCATCCGGGCCGCAGCCCCACCGATGCCGCCCACATCGAGCTCATCGCCGAGCGCTTGCGCCTGCTGTACGTCGGCATCACCCGCGCACGACGTTGGCTGTCGATCGGCTGGAGCCAGGGCATCCCGACGGCGCAGGGCACGCCACGCCCGGTTCCCATGGCCGAGGTCTGGCGGGAGCTCAAGCGCTTCGCCGAAGCCGGCTAGGGCTCCGGCTGCCCGGGGCGGCCGAGAGCGGCGCGACGGGCCGCGCCCCGGGGGCAGGTTCCCGCGGAGGCTCAGGGATGGTACCAGAAGACCACGGCGAAGAAGGCGTAGACCGCCAGGAACATCGCCCCCTCGAGCCAATTGGTCTCACCGTCCGAAAGCGACGACGACGCGATCATGGTCGCCGCCGCCAACGACAGAAGCATGAAGGGATCGAAGGCCAACGGCATCAGCGCACCCATGAACCAACTGGCGATGACCAGGACCGGCGCCACGAGCAACGCAACCTGCATGCAGGACCCCATCGCGATCTGAAACGACAGGTCCATCTTGTCGTCCCGCGCCACCCAGATGGCGACCATGCCCTCGGCTGCATTGCCGACCACAGCCACCAGCACCACGCCGATGAACATGTCGCTAAGCGCTAGACTACCCGATGCGCGCAACGTTTCGATAGAAGTCACAAAGGTTTCGCTAAGAAAAGCAACAGCAATCGTGGCCAACAGCAGGACGCCTGCCGAGAAGCGCTTGGACCATACCGGCGTCTCGTGATGCTCCGTGTCCGGCATCAGCAGGAAGCGATGGGTCCGCATGGAAAAGAAGAGGCTCAGCAGGTAGAGCGCCAGGAGGATCAGGGCCGCGGCGAGCGAGACCTCGCGCACCAGCAGATGGGCAGCCGCCTCGTCCAGGTCGGGGAAGGCACTGGGATCGAGTCGGTAGGCCATCTCCACCAGGCTGGGTACCATCAGGACGCTGAGCACGACCCAGAGCATGCCGACGTTGATGCTGGCTCCGGTGCGCGAGATGCGCTGGACCTGATGCCGCATGCCGCCCCAGACCATCGCCGCTCCCAGCACCAGCAGCAGGTTGCCGAGCATCGAGCCGATGATCGAGCCCAGGACGATCGGATACAACGCCGGGCCCTTGGACAGCGCGAAGAGCGCGATGATCAGCTCGGTGACGTTGCCGAAGGTCGCGTTGAGCAGGCCCCCCCAAAGCGGGCCCGAGTAGATCGCGATCTCCTCCGTCGCCTTGCCGATCAGCGTGACGGTGCCCAGGATCCCCAGCGCCGAAGCCAGGAACAGCGGCAGCCCTTCGATGTGCATCAGCTCGAGGCCGATGGCGATCGGCAGGCAGATCAGCAACAGCGAGAGTTTGGGAATCGTCGGGAGCAGCTGTCGCATGGCCTGTTCTCGCGGCATGAAAGGAGGGCGAGGCGGTGCCTCGACACAGGGCTGGGGGGACCCAGATGGCTGCGCCGGCGCCTGCAACGATCGGCAGCGAGCCGCCAGGGCCTCGAACGCAACAGGGCGCCATCCGAACTCGGACGGCGCCCCGGGCAGGCGGTCAACGTCGCGACCGCGCCCCTACTCGACGATCTGGAACACGACCTGCTCGGAAGGCGAGCGAAGGAACTTGATGTTCTTGCCGGTCACCACGGCCGCGGCCTTCAGCCGATTCTTGACCGACTGTCGGCTTACGCCTTCCTTGGCGACATAGAGTCGCCCACCCGTGCCCAGTCGGGCAGAGGTCAGAAACGAAACGTATTCGGGATGCACGCGACTCGCGGGAGCCTTCTCCTCGAGATCCTTCTTCGACAGCGCCTCGATGGGCATCAAACCCTCCTCGTCACTCGGAATACCGATGGCTGAATCCTCTGTCTATTCGACGAGGGAATCTTACTGCACAGTTCCGAATTGGGCAACGCCAAGTGATAGCCGTCTGTCGAGCCAGAGCGCGCGGTCGATGCACCGCAGGTCCCTGGGATCGGTGAGCATCCCGTGCAAGCGTTGGCGCAACCGAGTCTCGACCGCAGTCTTCGACCCCATGTGCCGAATGAAGTACCCCCGGTAGGATTCGAACCTACGACCTACTGATTCGAAGTCAGCCGCTCTGGTCCACTGAGCTACGGGGGCAAGCGGCGCAATTCTAGCCCGGCGGCGTGGGCCGGGCAATCCCGCGTGCCGTCGGGTCGCTTCCGGGCGCTGCCTCAGGGCGTCGGACTGGCCGAAGGGCGAATCGGTGGCCCCGGCCCGGGCTCGACGGCCGTCGTCGGGCTTGGCGTTGCGGTCGGGCTCGGTCCGGGCGACGGAGGCTGCGTCGGGGTCAAGGCCAGCGCGGTCTCGGTCGCATGGGTCGCCAGCGGGTCCAGGGTCGGCGTCGCCGTGGCGGTCGGTGCTGGGGGCCAGAAGCTGACCAACAGGGGCAGGAAGGTCCGGCCGAAGGCGATCGGGGTGGCGCTCGGCGCCAGGCTTGGACTGGGTTGCGCCGTGAGGCTTGGGGTGGCGCTCGGTACCCGCGTCGGGCTGGCGCTGGGCGTCGCGCTCGGCGGCGGCGCGCTGGGCCGCGGTGTTGGAGGCGTGATCCCCGGGTCGGGCTCCCAGGCCAGGATCAGGTCGTCGATGTAGAGCCCGGCCCCCGGAGCGCTGCCTTCGGGGGCCAGGCCGACCCACTCGAGCCGCCAGACCGCACCCCGAAGGTCGTAGACCGCTCCCGGCGCGGTGATGTCGACCAGGTTCAGCAGATCCAGCTTGCGGCTCGGGAAGGCCCAGCTGCCGCTCAGGCCGGTGGCGCCGAAGATGGGCACCCGCTTGACGCCGCCGTCGGGCTGTGGCACGTGCAGGAAGATGAACAGCCCCGACGCGTCGCCGGGCGGCATCTGCAGCCACAGGTCGAAGTACAGGTCCAGACGGCTGGCGGCCTCGGCACCGCGGAGGTCGAGCCGCTGGAAGAGCGTGCTGCGCGAGGCAAGCGGCGCGCCAGCGCCGCATGGTTGCTCCAGGGTTCCGATGCGACCGCCGAAGGCCCACAGCGCGCGCGAGCCCGAACGGGCGCGACAGCTGGAGGGCCACCAGGACGGCGCGACCTCGCTCGAAACCTGCCAGAGGTTCGGATCGGGCCAGCTGGAGTCCTCGAAGTCGTCCAGGATCAACCAGGCTGCCGGAGACGCGGGCGCTTCGCCGGGCCGCCGGGCGCCCGAGCGCCCGATCTCGGCCGCGGCGACCGGCGCCCGGCCGGCCAGGCCCGCAGGCTCCGACGTCGACCACCGGCCCCCCCGGGCGAGCGAGCCGAAGCCGATCAGCAGACCAGCGACGCCAAACGCCGCCAAGGCAGCGCGTCGCAGCGCGCCTGGCCACGGCCCGGTGCGGCGCGACCGGTCTGGCCCAACTGGCGGCTCGGGGTACGGGAGCGGTCGATGACGCATGCGTTCCTCTCGAGGCGCGGCCGGGCGGAGCGAGCCATAGGATGGTGTCACCCGACCCCTTCGGTCAACATCGCCGCGCCCATCCGCGCCAGGCTCGCCTCACTCGCAGGCCAGCCGGACCGAGATTCGGTCGTAGATTCGTTGCAGGGCCTCGGCATCCGGCGACGCGAAGTAGCGCTCGGGCGTGCTGGCGAGCTCGGCGAGCAAGGCCGCGTCGACGCCGTCACCCAGCCCGATCGCGTACAGGATCGCGCCGGCCGACTTGAGCGCGGCGGCCGCGTCGAGGACGGACGCCGCATCGCCGCCGGCTTGCAGGCCGTCGGTCAGGAGCACGGTCACCGGCAGCGCCCCGTCACGGCCCTCGGCGGCCAGGAGCTGGGCGGCCTCGGCCAGGCCCAGATCGATCCGCGTGCCCTGTCCGGTGCTCTGGCGTGCCAGGGCGGAGCGGATCGCGGTCAGGTCGCCGCTCAGGCCGATCTCGCGTCGCGAGGCGCCGTCGAAGGCGACCAGGGCGGCCCGATCGCTCGGCAGGCCCAGCAGCCCGACGAAGGTGCTGGCCGCCTGGAGCGCCGCGTCGAGCTTGCTCGGGCCTTCGGGCAGCGCCGCGTTGGCGGGCTCGGCCATGCTGCTCGAGGTGTCGATGACCAGCACCACGTCGACCGGCCGTGCCGGCCGCGGGCAGTGGCCGCGCGACAACAGCGGCAGGTACAGCGGCCATCGACGCCCCGCGTAGACCTCGACCTTCGGAATCGGGAACCGCAGCGCACCCGTCTGCCCCAACGCATCGACGTAGGCGGCATCGGCCTGGACGTTGGTCGGCCAGACGCCGACCTCCAGGGGCAGGAGCCGGTACTCGACCCGCATGCCCTCGGCGGCGCTCAACGGCCCCAGCCGCCAGGTGAGCCGGTTGCGGGCGGCGTCGAAGCTGGCCGGCGGACTCGACGAGCCGACCACGTAGCGCATGTTGGCCGGAACGTCGTCGACCAGCTCGAGCGTCTCGAAGAGCCCGGGCTGCGGGTCCGCCGCGAGGAGGGTGCCGGCCAGCCCGGGCAGCTCCCAGGATGCCGGATCGACCAGGACGCGCCCCCCGGCCCCGGCCAGGGCATCGAGGAAGCTCGGATCGGCCACCTGACCCTCCTGGACCACGACGGCCGAGAGCGCGATGCCGTCGGCCGAGGCCGCCCGCAGCGCAACGAGGGTGTCGTCGGAGGGATTGGCGTCGGTCACGATCAGGATGGCGCGGCGACTGCCCGCGGGCAGGCCGACCCGGGGCAGCTGCCCGCGGGCCAGATCGATCGCGCCGGACATCAGGGTATCGCCGCGCGCCCGGAGGCCGGCAGTACGGCGCGCCAGGCCCAGGAGATCGCGCGAGGGCGGCTCGGCCAGGGCCTCGACCTCGTCGAAGGTCACCAGGCCGACCTCCACCCGGCGCGGGTCCAGCTCGCCCAGCAAGCCGATGACGACCTGTTTGGCGCGATCCAGGGCGTAACCCCAGTTCATCGAACGCGAGGTGTCGAACACGATCATCAGCCGCAGCGGCGCCGGCTTGGGGGGACAGGCCCCGTCGATCTCCAGGGTCACCCGGACCTCGTCGCCCAAGGGCAGGCGCTCGGGGAGCGCCCACTTGTCGGGCGCGGCGCGGCAGGCATCCGGACCGGGCGGCAATGCCGTTGCCGGCGGGCCAGGCACGAAGACCCAGACACCCGCCGCGTCGATGGGCGCCCAGCCCAGCTCGCTCTGGCTGCGACCGAAGGAGATCAGGACGCGTCCGTCGTCGGCGACCGCCAGGTCGCGCACCGGCATGTCGGGCTCGGGCAGGCGCCAGGCAGCCGCCAGCCGGCCGTCCGGGGCGTAGCGCAGGGCCCATCCGCCCTGGCCCAACACGTATACGTCGCCCTCCGGCCCGAAGGCCAGCGATTGCGGCCGATCCGGAAGGTCGAAGCCGCCCAGCACCGTGCCGGCCAGGTCGCGCAGCTCCACCCGAGCCCGACCGGCATCGGCCAAGGCCAGGCGCTCGCCCGACAGGTCCAGGTCGACGTAGGCGCTGCTGAGCGCGGCCCCCGGCTCGGAGAGCGTCCACTGATCCAGCAGTTGGCCCTCGGCATCGAGCAACGCCAGGCCGCCCCCTCCCGCATCCAGCACCGCCAACCGGCCGCCATCGGCGGCGACGGCCGCGATCCGCGTGCCGGCATCGGCGGCCCAGAGGCCGTTCAGACAGCGCCGCCAGTCGGCGAAGCCGTCGCCGGATCGTCGCTCGACACAGGTGGCGTCGGCGACGTAGACCGTCGCCCCGTCCAGGGCCAGGTCGAGCGCCGTGCCGACCGGTCCGCCGCCGCCACAGAGCCCGATCTGGGACTCCAGCGCGCCGCTCGCGTTCCAACGCTGAACCGATTGCGGCTCGGTGCCGGACGGCAGGTAGTCGGCCTGGCGAAGGTCCTCGGCCGGGCTCGGGCCGAAGCGGCCCTGCAACAGGGCCGTGTCGGCTCCGGCGGCCAGGCGCAGAGGCCAGACCGGGCCTTCGAGCGCCGGATGGTCCATGCCGCCGCTCAGAAGGTAGGGCGCCGGCCGCAGCTCGGGCTGGGGAAAGGCGATCAAGCCTTCGAACTCGCAATGGCTCAAGCTGCCGAACAACGCGCCCCCGGATGGCGCCTCGAGCGCCAGCTCGCCGGTCCAGGCCTGATCGACCAAGGGCATCAGCGGCTCGGACTCGCGCAGGGCGAAGGCCTGACCGTAGCGGGCGACGAAGATGCCGGCCGGTCCGGCGGCGACGTCGATGCCAAACTCGAAGGGCACCGTCTCACGATACGCGTGCGCGGCATCGAAGATCAGGACCCCCGGCACCGGATCGGCATCGAGCGCGGAGGGCCCGGGCGGAGGGCGGGGGCCGCCGGGCTCGCGCGGCGTCGGCGGCGGCGGAACCTCCTGGAGCACGTAGACCGTCCCATCCCGATCGACGTCGACGCGGATCGGCGTGTCCATCTCGGGCGGCCGGAGCATCTCGACCCGCTGCCCGTCGGGCGCATAGACGTCGACCGCCGCCGGGCCCAGGGTCGCGGACTCGGCGCTGCGGGCCAGGTAGATCCGGCCGTCCGGGCCCAGCGCGACGTCGACGTAGGACTCGTCGAAGGACCAGCTGCCCAGGCGCCGGCCGTCGACCGGGGACCAGGCTTCGAGCCGTGCGCTGGGCCGCCGCTGCTGCTGGCTGGTCCAGAGCAGGTAGATCTGGCCGTCTGGGTCGACGTCCAGGCGGTCGGGCGCCAGACGGGTGTCGCCATCCGTCAGGCGCAGCAGCCGCGTCGCCCGGCCATCGGGCGCGACGAAGTGGAGCGCCGGATAGCGCTCGGGATCCACCGATCGGTCATCGAGCAGGACCAGGCTTCCGTCGGGCATCGATCCGATGTCGACGGCGTCTCGATAGCGTCCCGCCCGAGGTTGCCAGGCTCGGTCGGACCAGGTGTCGATCAGCCGGTAGGCGATCGCGGGGGACTGATCCAGGGTCGATCGGATGACGCCAGCCGAAGCCGGAGCGATCCGATCCAGCCCCGCCGTGCTCGCGACGGCCTGGCCCGTCGGCGCTGCCGCCGCGAGCCCGGTCACGCAGCTGGCGAAGAGCAGGGAAGCCGCCAGACGGCTCGCGGCCGGGCGTCGCGTCGGTGGCCGCGTCTCGGCTCGCCAGCGCGCGTTCAATACCGGACGCCTGCGCGTACTGGGCATGTCGCCTCCTTGCACGATGGCGGAACGAACGCGGCCGGGCCAGGAGCGGCCCGGTCCACGCACTACCATAGCACCACCCTTGGCCCCTGAGTTAGCCCGATCGGTCGCCACCATCGGCCGGGTCCGGCGCCACTGCGAGCACGATCGAAGGGGCTGGCATCCGTCTCCAGAGCATGATAGACTGCGCGGGCACACGGGTTGCGCGGACCTATCCCATATGCCGATCCCGCGACCGCCCGACCGGCTCGGACATGCCCCTGCATGTCCCATGCCCGATATTCCCGTGCATCACGCCCAGGAGCAGGTCCGTGATCCGCCAACGCCCCATCCTGCACGTCCTTGCCACGCTGCTGTCCATCGTGGTCTTCGGCCTCATGCTCACCGCCGCCGGTCAGCTGGTGATCGGCGGCCCCTTCGCCCAACGGGTGCTGGCGGCACTGCCCGGCGGCACGGCGCGACCCGAGCTGATCCCCGACGCAATCGGGGGCGCCAGGCCGATCGAGCCCTCGGCCCCGATCGTCTCCGATCGGGTCGGCGTGGATCCACCGGTCGTCGGCTTCGGGCGCGCCGACGTCGAGCGCGAGACGCGGGACCACGAGCTCCGGGCAAGCAAGCTGCCCGAGATCCGCGTGTCGAAGCAGCGGATCTCGGCCGCGGCGGTCGAGCCGGGCGAGACGGTGGAATTTGCGATCGAGGTCACCAACAGCGGGTCGACCCCGCTGACCGAGGTCTACGTCGCCGACAGCTATGCGCCGGCCTGGCTCGAGTTCCTGGACGCCGACCCGCCGCCGAACCAGGTGGACCCGGAGGCCGGAACGGTCACCTGGACCGACCTCGAATCCCTGATCTCGGATTCCGGCCTGGCCGTCGAGGGCCGTCTGCGCATCGCCCTGCGGTTCAGGGCCAAGGCAGCGCCGCCCGACGGCCGGCCGATCGTCAACCGGGCCCGAGCCGGCGCCCGAGAGCGAAACGTATCGGACGGCCCCGCCGAGGATCGGGTGACCATTGTCACGCCAGCCACCCTCTGCCTGGGTGACCTGGTCTTCGTCGAGCGGGAACAGGATGGCCATTACGACGCTGCGCAAGGCGATCTGGGCGTCGCCGACGTCGCCCTGCGCCTCTTTGCGGACAGCGACGCCAGCGGCGCCTGGACGCCCGAAGACCGGGAGCTCGTTTCCACGCGCACCGACGCGTCGGGGCGCTACCGGTTCTGCGGTCTGTCTCCGGGAGCCTATCTCGTCGTCGTCGATCCGAGCAACTTCGACCGCGGCGGACCGCTCGCTCTCCTGGTCAGCAGCAGCCTCAACGGGATCGATCTGATCGGCGATCCGAACGACGATCGGGACGACGACGACAACGGTTCGCCCACCGGAGCCCGGGGCCTCATCGCCAGCGCGGCGATGCGGCTGAGCCCGGGTGAGGAGCCTGGCCCCGATCAGGACGGCGACGATCGCTTCAGCAACCGCACGCTCGACTTCGGCTTCGTGCTTGCGCGGCCCGATGTCAGCGCGCCGCCGCCGCTGGAGTCGCTGCCACCGGCGGAAGCCGTCGAGGCGCCGCCGGCCGAAGCCGTCGAGGCGCCGCCGCCCGACGCGGTCGACGGCCCGCCGGCCAACTCGGCCGACACGCCGACGACCCGGCCCGCGCCCGACTGGCCGTCACGGATTCCCGAGGTTCCGCGCCTGCCACGGACCGGTCACGGCCACCTGCCCTAGCCACGCGGCAGCCCCAGGTCGCGCCGCCGGCCGCGACGCGACCTGGCGGACCGAGCGCTAGAAGCGCGCGCAGCGCAGCGCCAGCGCGTGCCACAGCTGCACGGGCGGCAATCCGCAGGTCGGGTCGGCGCCGGCACAGGACCGGTCATCGGGCGCACGCATGCGGCCCTGGATGATGCACAGCCCGCCCGAGCGCAGGTAGCCGGCGCGGGACTCGCCCGGCGCGACCGACGCATAGGCCGGATCTTCGCGCCAACCGGCGCCGGCGAGCACCGCACGCAGCCGATAGGCCGGCAGGCTGTCGAAGCTGTCGCCGACCCTCAGCTGGTCGCCGGGCGCCTCGACGCTCAACTGGCAGCCATCGAGGAGCGTGCCCCAGACGGGGTCCTCGACGTCCGCCGGCTCGAGTCGCAAGCCGTCGGGCTCCCGGCCGAGCGCTTCGGCCATCGGCGCGGCGAGGTCGCGGCAAACCGCCAGCGCGTCGCCCGAGGCCAGCGGCGCGGGCGCGCTTCGGGCCTGGCCGGTTCCCGAGGCGCCAGGATCGGACGTCGCCGCCGGGTCGGCCGTCGGGGACCGATTCGCGGCGGGTCGGTCGCCCGCGCGGGCCGTGGCCACCTCTGACGAAAGCACCTCCGTCGGCCCACCGGCGGCCGAGTCGAGCGACTCGGAGGCGCCAGGATCCGACCCGGCGACCGCCTCCCCGACGCGGCCGGGCTCGGCCTCGACATCGGCCGCCGAGGAGCCGGGATGGGCGACCGTCGCGGATGCGGCCAGCGCGTCACCAGCCGCCGGCCTCGCCGTGGCGCTCGAATCCACCTGGCGCGGACCGCGCGCCGGGGTCGGTGCCGCACAGCCGGCGATCACCAGGGCCAAGGCCAGGGCGAGTCCCGTACGGACCACGGGGTCGGCGAGCCTCGCAGGGCGGGTCCGTGAGGCCTGTGTCTGGGGAAACCGGCGACGGGGATGATCGGGCATCTCGTGCACCTCCTGGGCCGGCTGATCATAGCGCGTCGTCGACTTCAGGTCCGCAACTTGAGCGGGCCGAGCTGCGTAGAACGCCGAGCGAACCCTGCCGCGCCCGACTTCGCATCGTCAACCCACTCAGGAGCAGACCATGCCGCGCAGCCACGAGATCGACTATCGGATCCACGGGGACGACCTGCAGTTCGTCGAGATCGAGCTCGATCCGGCCGAGGTGGTCGTCGCCGAAGCCGGCAGCATGATGTACATGGAGGAAGGCATCGCCTTCGAGACGCGAATGGGCGACGGATCGCGTCCTTCACAGGGCCTGGCCGGCAAGCTGGCCGCCGTCGGCAAGCGCGCGCTCACCGGCGAGTCCCTGTTCATGACCCACTTCGAGAACCGCTCCGGCCAGAAGCAGCGGCTGGCCTTCGCCGCGCCCTATCCCGGCAAGATCATCGCCATCGACCTCGCCGCGACCGGCGGCGAGCTGCTGTGCCAGAAGGACGCATTTCTGGCGGCCGCCCTCGGCACGGAGATCGGCATCGCGCTGAACCGGCGCCTGGGCGCCGGGCTCTTCGGTGGCGAGGGCTTCATCCTGCAGCGGCTGCGGGGCGACGGGATGGTCTTCGTGCACGCCGGCGGCACCATCGTCGAGAAGCGCCTCGAGGGCCAGACCCTGCGGGTCGACACCGGCTGCATCGTGGCCTTCGAGCCCAGCCTGAGCTACGACATCGAGCGTGCCGGCAACCTCAAGAGCATGGCCTTCGGTGGCGAGGGTCTGTTCCTGGCAACCTTGTCCGGCCAGGGGCGGGTCTGGCTCCAATCGTTGCCCTTCTCGCGCCTGTCCGATCGCATCGTCGCCAACCTGCCGCGCGCGACCAGCGGCACCGGCGAGAGCTCGATCCTGGGCGGTATCGGCCGAATGCTGGAGGGCTGAGCCGAGGGCAGGGCCCTCGTCGGGTCCAGCCGGTCGGGGTTGACCCTGGCGAACAGTCGTTCTAGACTCCCCGCCATGATCATCTCGACTCCCGCCTGGCGTTCCTGATGCCATCCCTTTCGCTGGCCGAAGCGCGGAGGATCGCATTGGCCGCGCAGGGCTTCGGCGTCCCTAGGCCCCGGGGGCGGGTCGATCGAAGGCACTTCCGGCGCGTGCTCGAGACGCTGGGCCTGGTGCAGCTCGACACGGTCAACGTCATGGCCCGGGCCCACTACATGCCCTTCTTCGCGCGGTTGGGCGCTTTCGATCGCGACCGCCTCGACGCCTGGCTCTGGCACTCGGGCGACACCTTCGAGTATTGGGGCCACGCGATCAGCGTGCTGCCGGTCGATGCCTACCCGCTCTTGCGGCATCGAATGGCCGGTCGGGGAGGCTGGCGCCGCTTGGAGCGCCTGCAGGCGGAGCGGCCGGGTTATGTCGAGCAGATCCGCGACGAGGTCCTCGCCCGAGGCCCCTTGACCATGGCCGAGCTCAGCGATGGCGGCAAGCGGCTCGAGGGCTGGTGGCGGAGCGAGGCGCGCGTCGTGCTCGAGCACCTGTTCGACACGGGCCAGATCGCGGCGCGGCGCCGTCCGGACTTCACCCGGATCTACGCCGCGCCGCGAAGCCTGGTCGATGCCGATGCGCTGGCAGCGGCCGCGCTGCCGCAAGCCGAGGCTCAGACGCAGCTCTTGGAGCGAGCCGCCGCCAGCCTCGGCCTGGCCACGACCCGCGACCTGGCCGACTACTATCGGTTGCCGGTCGCCGACAGCCAGCGGCGCTTGGAGGACCTGGCCCGGGCGGGTCGGCTCGAGCGGGTGACCGTCGCCGGCTGGCCGGGCTCCGCCTGGCTGCATCCGGCCGCGCGGCGCCCGCGCCGGATCGCGTCGCGGGCCTTGATCTCGCCCTTCGACTCGTTGATCTGGTACCGTCCACGCGTCGAGCGTCTCTGGGCCTTCCACTACCGGATCGAGATCTACGTTCCGGCCAGCCAGCGCCGCTTCGGATACTATGTGCTGCCCTTCCTGCTGAACGAGGCGCTGGTCGCGCGGGTCGACTTGAAGGCCGACCGGGCCGAAGGTCGGCTCAGGGTCCGGGCAGCCTGGATCGAACCCGATCAAGCGGCGGACCGGGTCGCCCCCGCGCTGGTCGAAACCCTGCGCGAGACCGCCGCGTGGCTTGGACTCGACGGGATCACGGTCGAGCCCCGCGGTGATCTGGCCGCGTACCTCGCGCGAAGCCTCGGCAGCGGCGCCGCCGGCTCGGCCTGATCGGTCTCCGCCGCATGGGCCGCGACCGCCGACCGGGCTCGCCCAGCCTTCATCGATCGCCGGGCCGCGGCGACCGCCGCTGCCTGCAACCCTCCAGGATGCACTGCCATGTCCCCTGCTGAACCGGACCCCTTCGCCGATCCCGAGTGGCGCGCCGCCAACCGGCGGCTGTGGGACGAGCGCGTGCCGATCCATGTGGCCGGCGACTTCTACGACGTGCCGGGCTTTCTGGCTGGCGCCATCACCCTGCGCGACTTCGAACGCGAGGACCTGGGCGATGTCACCGGACGCGAGCTGCTGCACCTGCAGTGCCACTTCGGCCTCGACACCCTCAGCTGGGCGCGACTCGGCGCGCAGGTGACCGGTCTCGACTTCTCCGAGCCGGCCATCGAGGCCGCCCGGAGCCTGGCGGCCCAGCTCGAGCTGGAGGCCCACTTCGTCCAGGCCGACGTGTATTCGGCGGCCGAGCGGCTCGGTCGCCAGTACGACATCGTCTACACCGGCCTCGGGGCCCTCTGCTGGCTCCCGGACATCGAGCGCTGGGCGGACCAGATCCATGCCCTGCTGCGCCCCGGCGGGATTTTCTATCTGGCCGAGTTCCATCCGATCGGCGAGGTCTTCGCCGACGACAGCCTGGATCTGGCCTACGATTACTTCGGCAACGATCAGCCACGCGTCTGGGACGAGCCCGGCACCTATGCCGACCTCGAAGCCAGCACACGGCACAACCGAAGCTACGAGTGGGTCCACCCGGTCAGCCGGGTCCTGGATGCCCTCGCCCGCCGTGGCTTGCGGCTCGAGCGATTCCGCGAGCACGACCACACACTCTACCGGCGCTGGCCCTTCCTCGAGCGCGACGACCAGGGCGCCTGGCGCCTGCCCGAGACCCTGCCAAGCCTGCCCCTGATGTACTCGGCTCGATTCCTGCGGCCGATGGATCCCGGCCCGCCGTCGGCCTAGCCGCGCGACGCGATGGGCAGGCGATCGACGGGCTCGAGCTCGGTGTCCAGGTGACGCAGGGCCTCGATCAACCGCTCGGGCGGCTCGGTCTTGCTGACGAAGGCGTCGGCGCCGCAGCCCAGAGCCGGGTGCTCGGCCTCGGGGTGCACGCTGAGGACGACCAGTCGCAGATCCGGGTGCTCGCGACGGAGCGTTCGAATCCAAGCGGGAGCCCCCCCCATCAGCGTCAGTCCGGGCAGCTCCCAATCGAGCAACAGGCAATCGGGACCGCGTGCCGCGATCAGATCGGGCACTTCGCCGGCCTCGACGGCCTCGGCCACGATCTCCGCTCCGGGCAGGGTCTCGAGCATCAAGCGGATCGCCGAACGGACCCGCTTCAGATCGTCCGCGACGAGGATTCGCATCCGGATGCCCCTCCGACCGACCCGACCCCGAGCTGCCCAATGCCTTCGTGGCAGCAGCTTAGGCAGGCGCGCGCTGCGGCACGCCCGACCGGAGGTGGGTTGCGCGCCCGGTCGTCCGGACAGCCAACGGCCTGGTCAGTCGACCAGGCCGTTCTGGACCGCCAGGGCCACGGCCTCGGTTCGGGAGCTCGCCGCCAGCTTCGAGAGGATGTTGCTGACGTGGAACTTCACCGTCGATCGACTGACCACCAAGCGCTCGGCGATCTGGCTGTTGTTCGCGCCCTGGACCATCTGAACCAGCACCTCCTGCTCGCGTTGGGTCAGATCGTCGCCCAGGCGATGGCGTGGGCCGCGGGTCGCCTTCTGGATCAGGGTCTGCGTGGCTTCCGGCGCCAGCGTCGGGCGGCCCTCGCGCGCGGCGCGCACGGCCTTGACCAGCTCCTCGCTGGAGATGTTCTTGAGCAGGTAGCCGATGGCGCCGGCGTCCAATGCGCGCTGCACCATGTCCTCCTCCTTGAAGCTCGTCAGCGCGATGATCTGGACCTCGGGCTGGCGCTCGCGGATGGCGCGGGTCGCCTCGGCGCCGTCCATGCGCGGCATCTTCATGTCCATGATCACGACGTCCGGCCGAAGACGCCGGCAGGCATGCACCGCGTCCTCGCCATCGCCAGCTTCTCCGACGAGCTCGAGGTCGTCGTAGGCGGCGAGGAAGGCCGATAGGCCGCTGCGGACCACCGGCTGGTCGTCGACGATCATCACCCGGATCGGGCGCTGCGGCATGCCTTGAACGATCGACATGGCTAGGCTCCTTGTGCCGTTGAGGCGCGGGCTTCGTCCGGGCAAGGCCAGGCCACCCGGATGCTGGTGCCGCGGCTGGGCCGCGTCAGAATGCTGAGCTCGGCGCCGATCGCATCGGCACGCTCGCGCATGATGGTCAGCCCCAGATGATCGGCCGGGATGCGCAGGGGATCGAATCCCCGACCGTTGTCCCGAACCGTCAGGACGAGCAGCCGGCTTGACTCGGCGGCGCCGGGGATCGCGGTCCTGCCCCTCGCTGCGGGTTCGAGCTCCATTGCGACCCAGGCCTGGGTGGCCTGAGCATGTTTGGCAACGTTGTTCAGCGCTTCCTGCGCGATGCGGTAGTAGGCCTCCTTGACCTCGTAGGGCAGGCTGGCCGTCGCATCGACGCCGAGCTCGACCCGAAGTCGGGAGCGGCCGGCGGTCGCCTCGCCCAGCTGCGCCAGCAGCTCGGCCAGCGGCACCTCCGCCAGAGTCGTCGGACGCAGCTCCAGGAGCAGCGCCCGCATCTCGGCCAGGGCACCGCGGGTCAGCTGTCGCATCTCGTCCAGTCGTCGCCGGCCCTCGGCCTCGTCGCGCTCCCAGAGCCGGGGCAGGACCTCGGCGATCATGCTGGCCGAAAACAGCGTCTGGGTCACCGAGTCGTGCAGGTCCCGCGCGATGCGGTTGCGCTCGGCGGTGACGGCGGCGCGAGCCGCCTGACCGCGCAACCGATCGTTTTCCAGCGCCAGCGCCGCCTGATCGGCCAGGCTGGACGCCAGTCCCAGGGTCTCGTCGTCGAAGGCGCGCGCGCTCCGAAAGCCGATCTCGAGCGCGCCGTAGACCTTGCCGCGCGGCAGGAGCAAGGGCAGCGCCAGGCTGACCCACGACGCGCCCGAATCCGGGAGACCTTCGGCCGCCCGACCCTGGTCTCGTGCGGCGGCCGTGGCAGCGGAAGGCCCGGCAGGCGGCCCGAGAGCGCCGGCAGGCGGCTCGACGGCTCGCGAACGAGGCTCCCTGGCACCGGCGAGCGACTCGCCGGGCCCGGCGACGACGGTCGATCCGCCATCGGCCTGGATCGGTCGGTGCTCACGAACCGCGCGAGCCAGGCTCGAATCGGCGTCGAGCGGCAGCGACTCGGCATCGGCCTGCCTCCCGATTCCGACGGCGGCCTCGACCTCCAGCCGCCGGGTCTCCGGATGGAGCCGGTACACCGCGCAGCGGTCGGCATCGAGCAGCTCGGCTGCCTGCCGCACGACGTGCGCCAGGATCTCGTCCAGACCGCGACCGGCATTGAGCAGCTCGAGCGTGTCGCGCAGGCCGGCGGCCACCTGCCGGCGGCGGTCGAGCTGGCGGGTCCGCCGCGCAACCCTGGCTTCCAGCAGGGCCTCGGTCTGCTTGTACGGGCTCAGGTCGATGGCGGCGGCCAGGGCGATCGACGCGCCGTCGAGCTCCGCGCTGCTCAGTCCGATCTGCAACGCGAACTCGCTGCCATCGCCCCGTAGGCCGATCAGCTCCCGGCCCGCGGCCATGGGCCGGGCACCCGGTCCAGCCATGAAGTCCTGCCGATGCCGGGCATGTGCCCCGCGCAAGCGTTCTGGCAGGAGCTGCTCGATCGGCAGCCCGAGCATCGCCGCCCGGGTGCGCCCGAAGAGCGCGGCCGCCGGCGGATTGACCAGGCGGATCGCGCCCGAGGCATCGACCGCGATCAGGGCCACCGGCGCCGACTCGAAGAGGTCGCCAAGTCGGACCGACCCGGTCGTCGGCCCGGCCGCGTCGGTCCCGGACCCGAGCTGGACCGTGATCCGCTCCGCAGGTTGCTGCCGACTCGGTTCGTCCATCGATCGCCGCGCTCCATCCCCGGTCTTGAGCCGTCTCGTGCCAGCCGGATACGGTGCGAACTATACCAGCGGCAACAAGCGGACTCCAGGCGGCGAGCCCAGCCGGTGGGGCGACGCAAGCCATCCCCCATCCCGTCCCTGCCTGGCCACCTGGCCAGGGTCGCGCCTGGCCAGACGAAGAGCGGTGAGGCTGTTCGCCCTGGCCTTGCCCGCGGACCTCGGAATGGACTAGCCTTGGAGCGTAGCCCGTGATGAACCCAAAGGAGGTCCGTTCATGGCCGGCACGGCAGACTTCGTCGGTGGCCCCAACATCCTCGTGCCACTCGACGCCTCCGACCTGGCCGAGAAAGCACTGGACTTCTCGGCCGCGCTCGCACGGCGTTCGGGCGGCCGACTGACCCTCGTCACGGTGCCCTTGCTCTACCACCTCGACCTCTCCGCCCTGCACCCCTATCCCGGCGGACGGAGCGCTCCAGACTACATCGCACCGCCGGACGAGCTGATTCGGGCTTCGGTCGCCGAAGCCGAACAGTATCTTCAGCTCACGGCCGCGCGCCTGACGCGCGAGGGCCTGAAGGTCGACGCCCGGGTGGTCAGCGCGATGCCGGCCGACGCGATCCTCGACCAGGCCGAGAGCGGGGCCGCCGACCTGATCGTGATGGCGACGCATGGCCGCGGGGGCGTCTCGCGCTGGGCCATGGGCAGCGTGACCGACAAGGTGCTGCAGGCGTCGCCCTGCCCGATCATCGTGCTGCGCGGCGGTCGACAGCGCGACCCGATCGCGCTGTCCAAGATCCTGGTGCCGCTCGACGGCTCGGCGCTCGCCGAGGCCTGTCTGCTGAGGCTGCTGCCGCTGGCCAAAGCCTTCGAGGCACAGCTCGCGCTGGTTCAGGTGATCGTACCGCTCGAGACCCTGCCGATCGAGATCGTCGGCGCGATGCTGGCAGGCGAGGAGCTCTACCGCGAGGAGGTGGCCGGCTATCTGGAGACCCAGGCCGAACGGCTGCGATCCGAAGGGCTCGACGTGAGCACGGAGGTCTTGCTGGGCGACTCGGTGGCCGAGACCCTGCTCGAGCGCAGCGCGCGCGACGACTGCGACATGATCGCGCTCTCGACCCACGGCCGCGGCGGCCTGCGCCGATGGGCCTTCGGGAGCGTCGCCGATCGCCTGGTGCGTCAAGCCGACACGCCGGTCTTCGTGGTCCGCGAGGCCAACCCGCCGGTCAACGCCGGCTGACGCCGCTCCGAACAACCCCTTGCCGACCGTGGACCTGTCACGGCACCGGCATCCGCACCACAGCGCTCGAACCCTGCCCGCACCACCACGCCTCGAGGGAGTCCCGAACCATGACCGACACCATCCTGGTCCCGCTTGATGGATCCGAGCTCGCCGAGCAGGCCCTGCCGCATGCGGCCGCGCTGGCGCGCGCCCTCGCCGTGCCCGTGACGCTGGCCCGCGTGCCCGAGTCCGTGGTGGTCCCGGTGGTCAGCGCCGGTATCTGGATCACGCACGAGGTCGAGGCAGCCGAGGCCCGCGAGCAGGCCGAGGCCTATTTGAGCGCGCTGGCCGAGAGCCCGATCTTCGAGGGCATCACGGTCGGCCACGCGATCCCCTCGGTGCCGGTTGCCGCCGGCTTGCTGGACATCATCGAAGCCGAGCAGCCGCAGCTGGTGGTGATGACCACCCATGGCCGATCCGGCTTGCAGCGCGTCCTGCTGGGCAGCGTCGCCGACAAGCTGGTCCGCAGCTCGCCAGCGCCGGTCTATCTGGTTCGCGCCAGCGAGACCCCGCCCGAGCCCCGCTTCGACCGCATCCTCGTCCCCTTGGACGGTTCGGAGCTGTCACGTGCCGCGCTTGGGCCGGCGACGGAGCTGGCCCGTGCGACGGGCGCCAGCCTCTTGCTGGTGCGCGTGCCCACCGTCCCCGGGTATACCACGGTGATCCCCGAGAACGCTGGCATGATCCCGGCGCTGCTACGCGAGGAGACGCTGCACGCCGGCGAGTACCTCGAACGCCTGGCCCAACCGCTGCGCGACGCTGGCCTGACCGTCGACACCGAGGCGGCCGTGGTCATGGCCGGCACGGTTGCCGAAGGCTTGCTGACCGCCGCGCAGGACCAGTCAGCCGGACTGATCATGATGACCACCCACGGGCGATCGGGTATCGGTCGTTGGCTCTTCGGAAGCGTGGCCGACGGCATCGTGCGCCACGCCGAGGTGCCGGTCTGGCTGATCCGGAGCCGGCGCGACTGACCCGCTTCGACGGACTTTGTGCGTCGGCCCGCCATGCCCTAGCATCCGGGGCATGAGCCCACGCGCGCGTCCCGACTTCGGCAACCCGATCCGCCGGCTTCAGCTGGCGGTGCTGGCCTTGATCGGGTTGCTGGTCATCGGCACCCTGGGTTTCCGAACCCTGGCCGACGCCAGCCTCATCGACGCGCTGCTGATGACGGTCATCTCGATCTCCACCGTCGGCTACCAGGAGGTCGTGCCGCTCGAGACCACGACCGTCAAGCTCTTCTCGATCGGCCTGATCCTGGCCTCGGTGGTCATCAGCGCCTGGGCCGTCGCCAGCGTGGCCGAGCTGGTCTTCGCCGAGTACCTGTGGACCTTCGTGGGGAGACAACGGATGCAGGGACGAATCGACCGATTGAGCGACCACATCATCGTCTGCGGCTATGGCCGCATGGGCCGCAGCGTGGTCCAGGAGCTCGTCCACGAGCATGAGCCCTTCATCGTCATCGAGAGCAACGCGGAGCGAGAGGCCTGGTTGCTCGAAGCCGGTCACGCCTTCGTTGGCGACGACGCGACGCATGACGACTGCCTGCGCGCCGCCGGTCTCGATCGCGCCCGCGCCTTGATCGCCGTCACCGGCTCGGACGCGGTCAACCTGATGATCGTGCTCGGCGCGCGCGACCTGAACCCCAAGCTGCGCATCGCCGCGCGCGCCGACGACCCCGATTCGATCCAGAAGCTGTATCGCGCCGGCGCCGACTACGTGCTGCACCACCATGGCACCGGCGCGCTGCACCTGGCGTTGTCGGTCACCGACCCGGTGGTCGAGGAAGTCCTCAACCAGCTCCTTCCGCGTGGCGGCGTAATGGACTTCGGACAGCTGCACGTCGACGCCGGGGACAACCTGGAGGGTCGGTCCATCGCCGATCTCGACCTGCGGCGCTACGGCGCCCTGGTCCTGGCGCTGCGCAGCGAGGAAGCGCTGCTCTTGCCGCCCCCGATCGACCGTCCCCTGTCCGCCGGCGACATCCTGGTCGTGGCCGGCTCGTCGGGCGCGCTGTTGAAGATGCGTCGCCAGCTGGGCGAACCGGCGCCTAGTAGAGCCGCTCGCCGTCGATGAAGATGCGGTGCCAGAGCTCCAGCACGACCAGGGACATCACCTGCTTGAGGCCGACGAACTCGCGCGCCTGCATCCCGCTCACCAGGGCCGCCACGGACTCGGGATCGAAGTAGCCGCGCCGCCGGACTCGCTCGGGGTCCAGGTTCTCTCGCACCAACGCCGAAAACTGCGGCTGGGCGAAGAAGTGCTCTACCGGGAAGAAGAAGGGGATCTTGGGCCGCTTCGCGACCTCGGGTGGCAGGAGGCGGCGCGCCAGACGGCGCTCGAGCACCTTGTCGGCCAAACCCCGCACCTTGAGCCGCGGCGGCAGGCGGAAGGCCGCCTCGATCAGCCGATGATCGAGGAAGGGCAGGCGCAGCTCGAGCCCGTGCGCCATGGTGTTCTTGTCCTGGCGGATCAAGGACCAGTCCTGCAGCCAGTCGTCGTACTGCAGCTTGAGCAGACGATCCAGAAGCAGCCCTCCGCCGTCGCGCAGCGGCGGCACCCAGGCTTCGCTGGCCAACCGCTTGCGTCCCTCGGCGTACAGGGCCTGGCGCTCCGACAAGCCCCACAGGGTCTTGAGCGCGACGTAGCTGCCCGAGAGGTCGCGCTTCCCGTAGCCGGCCATGAAGTCGATCACGCGGGCCTTGCCGCGTCGGCCGAGGTAGGCGGGAAAGACGAAGCCCCGATCCAACAGGCCCACCGGCAAGGCGCGGAGCAGCGGCATGGTCAGGGACTCATGCGCCCAATCGGGCATCAGCCGACGGTAGGCATCCACCAACAGGATCAACTTGTGGAAGCTGTAGCCGCCGTACATCTCGTCGGCGCCTTCGCCGCCCAGCACCACCTTGAGCTCGCCGGAAGCCGCTGCCGCCAGGCGATCGAAGGCCAGGATCAGCGCATCGCCCACCGGCCGGTCCATGTGCCAGATGACCTTCGGCAGCCGGGCGAAGTCCTCCGAGCCGCAATGCACCGCATGGTGCTCGGTACCCAGCAGGCGGGCGGTCTCGGCCGCCAGCGCCGTCTCGTCGATCCCGGAGCCGAAGCCGATCGACCAGGTGCTGACCCGGTCCGAGAAGCGCCGCATCGCGGCCACCACCAGGCTGGAGTCGACGCCACCCGAGAGGTAGGCACCGACCGGCACGTCGCTGCGCATGGCCAGGCGCACGGCATCGAAGAAGCCGGCCTCGAGGCGGTCCAGTGCCTCGTCCGCCGTCGGATAGGGACCGCCCTCGGTCAGCCGAATGTCCCAGTAGCGCTCGATCTTGGGCGCCTGACCCGGCCGCAACAGCATGCGATGCGCCGCCGGCAAGGTGTGGATGCCTTCGAACATGGTGGCCGGCTCGGGCACGTAGCGCAGGCCGAGGTAGGCGTCGATGGCCGGCACGTTGACCCGGGCCGGGATCTGGGACGCCGCCAGCAGCGCCTTGATCTCGGAGGCGAAGGCCAGTCGCTCGCCCGCGCTCCACCAGTACAAGGGCTTCTGACCGCAGCGGTCGCGTGCCAGGAAGATGGTGCCGTCGCGCGCATCGAAGAGCGCCAGCGCGAACATGCCGTTGAAGCGCTCGACGCAAGCCGGTCCCCAGGCCTCCCAGGCGTGCACGATGACTTCGGTGTCGGAACGGGTGGCGAAGACATGGCCCATCCGACGCAGCTCGTCGGCCAGCTCGACGTAGTTGTAGATCTCGCCGTTCTGCACCACCGCCACCTGCCCATCCTCGCTGAAGATGGGCTGGTCGCCGCCTTCGAGATCGATGATCGAGAGGCGGACCATGCCCATCGACAGGCGCGGGTGCTCGAAGCGACCCTCACCATCCGGACCCCGATGCCGGATGCGATCGGCCATGCGATCGAGCAAGCCGGGCGCCTCGAAGCCGGTGAAACCGAAGATGCCGCACATGCCGCCCTCAGCGCGTCGACGCGGAGGCGCGCGGCAAGGTCGAAAGGGCGGCGCTCGGTCGGATCATCGCGGTTCCTGGTGGCATGGCACGAGCGGCGATCGGGTTGCGGGCGAGCTTGGAAGGCCGGCAATCATAGGCCCGGCGCGGCCGACCTACCAGCCCCCCGACGCGCCGCCTCCGCCGAAGCTCCCGCCACCGCCGGAGAATCCGCCCCCTCCCGAGAAGCCGCCGCCGGAAGCGCCGCCGCCCCCCCAGCCGCCAAAGGGGCCGGTGCCGGGGCCGGATCGAAGGGTCGGCCGAGCGCGCCGCCGCGGGCGCGCATGCCGCCTGCGCAGGCCGAGCGCGAACCGTAGGATCGGCACGAGGACGAGCCAGGCCAACAGGGCCATCAGGCCCCAACCCGGACCGAAGGCGATGGACGGAATCACGAACCAGAAGGGCGCGAAGATGGCGTAGGCGAACCAGGCGATCGGCCCAGGCGCGACGAACGCGAACATCGCGAACAGCCAGGCGGCCACCAGGAAGCCGCCCAAGAGGATGCCGCGAACGCTCGGATCGTCGATGCCAGCGTCGGGCTCGGGCAGCGGAAGCGGCTCGTTGCGCACCGCCGACTCGATCGCGACCAGGCCCGCATCGATGCCGGCCGGGTAGTCGCCCGCCTTGAATCGGGGCACGATGAGGTCGTCGATGATGCGCTTGGCCTGCAGATCGGGCAGCACGCCCTCCAGGCCGTAGCCGACTTCGATCCGCAGCTGCCGATCGTCCACGGCCACGATCAGGATGACCCCATCATCGACTCCCTCGCGCCCGATTCGCCAGGCCTCGGACAGCCGGATGCCGAAGTCCTCGATCGGCTCGCCGGCCAGCGTCGGCAGGGTCAGCACCACCACCTGAGCGCCGGTGTCCGCCTCCAGCCGCTCCAGGCGCGATTCGATGGCGCGCTCCTGCGCGTCCGTCAGGATGTCGGCCCGGTCCTCCACCCGACCGCCGAGCGCCGGAAGCTCGACCTGAGCCTGCAGCGATGCCGGGGTCGCCGCGAGCAGGACGGCGAGCAGCAGCAGGCTCCAAGCCGGTAGCCGAACCCAGGTCGACGACGGCAGCCCGCGGCTGGGCGCCGCCCCGCGAGCGCTAGCGGTCGCGCACACGCAGGACATTGGGGATCTCGTCGACGTCGTCGGCACGCCGCTCGACACGGCGCGTCTCGAGCAGCCGGCCGCAGGCGTCGATGGCCTCGACCATGGCCTCGGCGGCCCGGCCGCTTCGAAGCCCGAGGGTGAGGGCATCGACGATGGTCTGCCACTCCTCGGGCGCGACCTGGGCGTTGATGCCCGAGTCGGCCAGGATCAGCGCCCGGCGCTCGTAGAGCGCGAGCATCACCAGGATTCCGCTGCGCTCGCGTGTGTCGAAGACCTCCTCCTCGAGGAAGGCGGCCTCGGCGCGCAGCCGAACGCGCCGTTCGAGGCTGGCCGAGCCGATCAGGCGCCGGCCGAGGGCCGGCAGGCGCAGCGCGAGCAGACCGCCCAGCGCGGCGCCCAGCAGTGCCGGCAGACCGATCCAGAGCTCGACCGGCGCGCCCCAGATCCGCCCGTCGTGCCAGGCGAGCACGGCCAAGCCGACCGAGGTCAGCGCGCCAAGCGCGGCCCCGGACCAGACGGCCTCCGGGTGCTCGTCACAACGGCCCACGACATAGGGCACGATCTCGCCGCGGCTCTGGGACTCGGCCGCGGCGGCCGCGGCCGCGATGGCCTCACGCTCGGCCGAGCCGAAGAATCGCCGCGGATCCATCGACGCCGCCTAGCCATCGCTCGAGGAGAAGTCGACCTCGGGCGCCGTCTCGGCGCCGGCCTCGGCGGCGAAGTAGGGGTGCTCATCGAAGCCGAGCAGCCCGGCTACCAGCAGGGTCGGGAAGCGCCGGCGGGCGGTGTTGTACTCGCGCGCGACCTCGTTGTAGCGTCGGCGCTCGACGGCGATTCGATTCTCGGTGCCCTCCAGCTGGGTCTGCAGATCGCGGAAGCCCTGCGTCGCCGTCAGCTCGGGATAGTTCTCGACGACGACCAGCAGCCGCGACAGGGCGCCGGAGAGGGCCTCCTGTCCGGCCTGGAACTGCTGCAGCTGCGCCGCCGATGGGGCCCCTTCCACGTTGATCGAACCGACGCGCGAACGCGCCTCGGTGACCGCCTCGAAGGTATCGCGCTCGAAGTCGGCCGCGCCCTGGACGGTCGCGACCAGGTTCGGCACCAGGTCGGCACGGCGCTGGTAGACGTTCTCGACCTGGCTCCAGGCCTCGCCCACCTGCTCGTCGAGACCGACCATCCGATTGTAGGTCCCACCGAGCGTCAAGACGCCCAGGACGACCAGACCCAGAACCAGCAGCAGCGCCAACAGGGTCTTGCTCATGTTCCGTATCGTCTCCTTGCGCTTCCCAATCACGCCTGACCGGGTTGGAGTTCGGGAGCCGCGAGGCTCCACGAGCGGACTCTACGCCGCCCGAGGGTCAGGGTTGCGCCGAACCGCGACCGGCCGGTCGCGCCCGAGAACGCCGCCCCTCCCAGGCGCTCAATCGCCCGGGTCGGCCGCCGAGACCGGCGCCATCGGCAGCTCGTCGACCTTGCCCGGTCCGGGCCCTTCGACGGCATAGTAGCTGCCGCGGAAGGCCACCGGCGCCGGCTGCTCGCTCAGGCGCTTGACCTCGGCCGCGCAGACCTTGTACTCGGCCGTACCGGTGACGGCATCGCCCACGTCGTTGGTGAGCAGGTTGGCCCGAGCCTCCGCGAAGTGGAATGGCATCCAGATGCAGCCGCGACGGACCTGGCGCGAGATCAGGGCACGGCAGCGCAGGTTGCCCCGGCGCGTCAGCAGCTCGACCAGGTCGCCGTCCGCGATGCCCCGGCGTCCGGCGTCCTTGGGATGCAGCTCCACGTAGGCCTCGGGTTGCTTGAACCCGGCCCCCTGCTCGCGCCGCGTTTGAGTGGCCGAGTTGTAGTGGTAGAGCGTCCGCCCGGTCGAGAGCAGGAGCGGATACTCCGAGTCTTCGAGCTCCATCGAGGGCCGGTAGTCGACCGGGGTGAACAGGCCCTTGCCGCGCAGGATGCCGCCCTCGTGCAGGAAGGTCGTGCCCGGCTCGTCCGGGCTGGCGCAGGGCCATTGGATGCCGCCTTCGCGCTCGATGCGGGCATGGCTGATCCCGGCGAACTTCGGCGCGTCCTTGACCATCTCGGCGTAGATCTCGGCCGGGTCGCCGTAGTCCCAGTCGGCGCCGCAGAGCCGGGCCAGATCCTGCAGGATCTCCCAGTCGGCGCGGGCCTCGCCCGGGGGCTCGACGCCCTTGCGCACCCGCTGCACCCGACGCTCCGAGTTGGTGAAGACACCGTCCTTCTCGGCAAAGCAGGCCGCCGGCAGGATCACGTCGGCGAAGCGCGCCGTCTCGTTGAGGAAGATGTCCTGGAGCACCAGGAACTCGATGCCGTTGAGCCCCTCTTCGAGGTGGGCCACGTTCGGCTCGGAGAGCAGGATGTCCTCGCCCATCACGAAGAAGCCCTTGAGCTGGGTGCCGGCCACCTTCATCATCTCGTTGAGGTTCAACCCGGGTGTCGGGTCGAGCTCGACGCCCCAGCTGGCCTGGTACTTGGCCAGCACCGCCGGATCGTCCACCCGCTGGTAGCCGGGCAGGAACACCGGCGTGGCGCCTGCATCGTTGGCCCCCTGCACGTTGTTCTGGCCGCGCAGCGGGTTCATGCCGCAGCTGGCATGTCCCAGATGGCCGGTCATCAGCACCAGGTTGGCCAGGGCGTAGACGTTGTCGGTGCCGTGCGAGTGCTCGGTGATGCCCAGCGTGTAGTAGATGCCGGCCTTGCGCGTCGTGGCGTACTGCCGCGCCGTGGCTCGGATCTCCTCGGCCGGCACGCCGGTGACCTGCTCGGCCGCCTCGGGCGTGTAGGCCCGAACGGTCTCGGCCACGGCTTCGAAGCCCTCGGTGTTGTGGGCGACGAAGTCCTCGTCGTAGAGCTCCTCGGTGACGATGACGTTGGCCATCGCGTTGAGCAGCCAGATGTCGGTTCCCGGCCGCAGCTTGAGGTGCCGCTCGGCCATCGACGTCAACCAGATCGAGCGCGGATCGGCCACGACCAGGGTCGCGCCGCGCTTGACCGCCCGCTTCATCTCCATGGCGATGATCGGGTGCGCCTCGGTGGTGTTGCTGCCGATCACGAAGAGGAAGTCCGCGTCCCGGATCTCACCGATCGAGTTCGTCATGGCGCCCGCGCCGAAGGTGGTGACCAGACCGGCCACCGTGGGGGCGTGTCAGGTGGCGGCGCATTGGTGGACGTGGTTGGTCCCGAAGACGGCACGCGCCATCTTCTGCACGAGGTAGTTCTCCTCGACCGTGCAACGCGAGGAGCTGATGAAGCCCAAGGCATCCTTGCCGTGCCGCTCGGCCACGCCCAGCAGGCCCTCGGCCGCGCGCTGCAGGGCCTCCGACCAGCTGGCCGGCTGGAGCTGGCCGTCGGCGCCGCGCACGAGCGGCGTCGTCAAGCGGTCCTCGTGATCGATGAAGTCGTAGGCGAAGCGACCCTTGACGCAGAGGTTGCCGTCGTTGGTCGTGGTGCCGGGCGCTGGGCTGGTGATCTTGACCACCTTGCCGCGTCCCCCGTTGCCTTCGGGGTCGATGTTGAGGTCCATCTGGCAGCCGACGCCGCAGTAGTTGCAAGTGGTGCGGACCTTGGTCAGCTCGCGCTCGGGCCGAGCCGCGGTGAGCAGGGGGATCTTCTCGGCCATGGCCCCGGTCGGGCAGGTGTCGATGCAGCCACCGCACATCTCGCAGGTGGTGTCGAGCAGGCTCAGGTTGTCGACGGTGGCGATGGTGGTCTGGCTGCCGCGGCCCGCCAGGGTGATCGCCGTCACCGCCTCGACCTCGTCGCAGTAGCGGGTGCATCGGGCGCAGGCGATGCACTTGGTGGCATCGAAGAGGATGTAGGGATTCTCGTCCAAGGGCCGGCCGGCGCGGATGTTGTCCATGCGCGGCCAGTCGGTCGGTGCGGCGTAGCGCTCGGCCAGCTGGTAGACCTGGTCGGGCGCGCCGAGCTCCGAGCCGACGAAGCCTTCGGGATGATCGGCCAGGTAGAGCGCCATCAGGCTCTTGCGGTGGCGATCGATGCGGCCGCTCTCGCTGGTGATGGCCATGCCGGCCGTGGCCGGCGTGGCGCACGCCGGCGCCATGCGCCGCCAACCCTCGATCTCGACCAGGCAGGTGCGACAGGCGCCCGCCGGTGCGAGGCGCGGATCGTGACACAGGGTGGGGATGAAGGACCCCGCTCGCTGGGCCACCTCGAGCACCGTCTCACCCGGCGCGAAGGCAAGCTCGCGGCCGTTCAGGGTCAGCGTCTGCGGCTGGGTCATGCGACCTCCTCGTGCATCGATGCATCCAGGAATCGAAGGGCGGCGTGCCCGAATCGGGGCGCCGGCTAGGCGAAGGCGTCCGGGAAGTGCTCCAGGGCGCTGGTCAACGGCAAGGCAGCCGCCTGCCCCAGCCCGCAGATCGAGCCCTCGTTCATCTGCCAGGCCACCTCGGCCACCTGGGCCAGCGCCTCGCCGCGGCCGGCGCCCGCGACGGCGGCCCGATGGGCGTCGAGGCGCTCGCGCAGGAACCGGGTTCCGATGCGGCAGGGCGCACACTGACCACAGCTCTCGGCCTCGAAGAAGCGCAGCTGCTGCGCCACGGCCCAGGCCATGTCGACCGACTCGTCGAGCACCACCACACCGGCCGAGCCCAGCATCGAGCCCTCGGCCGCCAGGGCCTTGAAGTCCAGCGGGACGTCGCGCTTGTCGGCGGGCAGGAAGCCGGAGCTGGCGCCGCCGGGCGAGAAGGCCTGCAGGCGACCGGTGTAGCCGCCGGCAGTCTCGACCAGCTCGTCCAGCGTCACGCCAAGCGGCAGCTCGTAGACGCCCGGCCGGGCGACGTGGCCGCTGACGCAGTACAGCTTGGTGCCGGCGCCCGTCCGCCCCAGCTCGCGGAACCAGTCTCCGCCCCGCAGGACGATGCCGGGCAGGCAGGCGATGGTCTCGACGTTGTGAATCAGGGTCGGCTTGCCCCAGAGCCCCTTCTCGGTCGGGAAGGGGGGCTTGAGCCGCGGCATGCCCCGGCCGCCTTCGAGCGCTTCCATCAAGGCGGTCTCTTCGCCGCAGATGTAGGCGCCCTGCCCGGCATGCAGATGGAATGCGATCCCCGGGAAGCGCCCCTCGGCATCGAAACGCGTGATCGCGCCTTCGAGCGCCTGCCAGGGGATCTCGAACTCGCCACGAAGGTAGCAGTAGACCTGGGTGGCGCCAACGGCCGCGGCGGCGATCGCGAGGCCCTCGACCACCCGATCCGGCCGTCGCAGCAGGACCTCACGGTCCTTGAAGGTGCCCGGCTCTCCCTCGTCGGCGTTCAGGATGACATAGCGCTCGGTCTCGGCCTGGCTGGCGACACCGCGCCACTTGATGTGCGCCGGAAAGCCGGCACCGCCACGGCCCTGCAGCCCCGAGCGCTCGAGCCCGTCGAAGACCGCGGCAGCGCCCATCGACGCGGCGCGCGCGAAGGCGGCGCCAGACCAGTCGAGCGGACCGAGCAGGTTGATGGCCAGGTGCTCCGGATCGTCGGCCTCCGGGCCCACCTGGCCGGCCCAGACGTCGTCGGGTGCCGCCGCGGCACGAATGGCCCCGGGATCGGCGCCGGCGCCGCGGACTTCGTCCAGGCGAAGGGCGGGCAGGACGCGACGGCGGCGGAGCAGGGCCGGCGGCTGGTCGCAGGCCGCCAGACACTGACAGCCCTCGGCCTTCAGGCCGGACTCGCGCGCCGCTTCGAGCAGGGCCTCGGCGCCGGCCAGGCGACAGGACAGGCCCTGGCAGACCCGAACCTCCACCTCCGGCTCCGAGAGCAGGTGAAAGAAGCTGCCCACGCCGTAGATCTCGGCCTCGGGCACGCCGGTCTGTCGCGCCAGCGCGCGCGCGACCCCCGGGCGCAGACCGCCGGCAGCTTCCAGCGCCTCGGGGACACGGGCGCGATCCTCTTGGCTGGGCATGGCGCAGCTCCTGACAGGCTGGGCGTCGAGTCCGATCGAATGAGACGGGGGCGACCGGTACCGCTCCGAAGAATAATGCCGATGTGCATCAGCAATATATCTCCAAGCGGCGCCCGAATCAACTGTCGAGGGTGGACGCGCCTCCACCATCGACGGCTGGCGCATCGGCGTCGACCGCGCCCTGGGCCAACGCCAGCTCGACCTCGACCTGCCCTTCGGCATAGTCGATCGTCGACCGGAAACCGCGTTCCTGGAACAGGCTCAACATGCTCGTGTTGTCGGGCGAGGTCAGCGCGTAGACGGCCTCGAGGCGCCAGGCCCTGGCCACCTCCAGACAGAGATCGGTCAGCTGCCCGCCCAGGCCTCGACCCTGCGCCGCGTCGGCGACGAGCACCGCGAACTCGGCTCGCCGGCCGCCCGGGTCGGTGATCAGGCGTCCGACACCGAGCAGACTGCCGTCGCCGGCCTCGGCGACGATCGCCATCTCGCGGTCGTAATCGATGAAGCAGAACCGGGTGGCCATCTCGTGGGTGGTCTGCTTGAAGAGGTAACGGAAGCGCTTGCGGATCGAATCGGGCGAGCAGGCGGCCAGGAGCGCATGCCAGCGCGGCTCGTCCTCGGGTCGGATCGGGCGCAGGACCAGGGGCTGGCCGTCCGGGCCGCGTCCCTCGCGCACCCACTCGTCGGGATAGGGACGAATCGCCAGGTGGGCGTAGGTCGCTGTCGTCTCGGCGCCAGGGTCGACATCGAGGCGCAAGCGGGCATCCAGCGCCAGGACACCCTCGGCGCCAACCAGCAACGGGTTGATGTCGAGCTCGAGGATCTCGGGAATGTCGGCCACCAGGTAGGACACGCGCACCAGGACGCCGATGAGACGGTCCAGATCGACCGGGGCCGAGCCTCGGTAGCCCTGGAGCAGCGGCCAGATCCGCAGCGACTCCAGCATCCGTCGCGCCAGGCGTTCGTTGAGCGGCGGCAGCCCCAGCACGCGATCGCCGAGCAGCTCGACGGCCACGCCGCCCAGGCCCACCATCAGCGCCGTGCCGAAGGTGGGATCGCGGCTGGCGCCGACGATCAGCTCGATGGCCCCTTCGAAGCGCCGCATCGGCTGCACCGTCACCCCGGCGACGCGCGCATCCGGCCGCGCCGCGCGGACCCGTGCCAGGATCCGGGCGAAGGCCGAGCGCACGGCATCCGCATCGGCCAGATCGAGGATCACACCGCCCAGATCGGACTTGTGCGCCACCTCGGCCGCGTCGAGCTTCAACACCACCGGATAGCCGACCGCCTCGGCCGCCGCCACGGCAGCCTCGGCGTCGGCCGCGGCCAGCGTGGCGGCCACCGGGATGCCATAGGCCGCCAACACCCGCTTGGCGGGGCCCTCGCCCAGCAAGCCGCCCTCGGGCCGCTCGCGCCGCAGCAGGGCCCGCAGGGCGCGACGATCGACGTCCAGCTCCAACGCCAGGTCACGCGGCGTCTCGAAAAGCGCTTCGCGGTTGCGGGCATAGGCCAGCATATGGGCGAAGGCGGCCACCGCCTGCTCCGGCGAGCTGTAGCAGGCGATGCCGGCTTCACCCAGTCGGCGCCGCCCCGCCGCGACCCGCGGCCCGCCCATCCAGGCCGCCAGGATCGGCTTTCGGGTCTCGGCCCGCAAGCCGCCGATGGCCGCCGCAGAGGCCTCGGGATCGGTCATCGCCTGCGGGCTCAGGATCACCAGCAAAGCATCGACGCCCGGATCGGCCAGGGCCAGCCGCGCGGCCGAGGCGAAGCGCTCGGGTGGCGCGTCCCCCAGGAGGTCGATCGGATTGGCCGGCGACCACCAATCCGGCATGGTCGCGGCCAACGCCGCCTGGCTGTCGAGGCTCAGCTCGGCCAAGGCCGCGCCATGCCGGATCAGGCTATCGGTGGCCATGACGCCCGGGCCGCCGGCATTGGTGACGATGGCAACGCGCGGACCGGCCGGCAGGGGCTGGCGCGCCAGGATCTCAGCGCCGTCGAAGAGCGCATCGATGTCGTCGACCCGCTCGATTCCGGCGCGCTGGAAGGCCGCATCATAGACCGCCCCTGATCCGGCCAGCAGGCCCGTGTGCGAGGCCGCGGCGCGGGCGGACTCGGGGCTGCGACCGGCCTTGTAGGCGAGGATCGGCTTGTGGCGCGCGAAGGCCCGTGCGGCCGACATGAAGGCCCGTGCGTCGCGGATCGACTCGACGTACAGGATGATCGCATCGGTGTCGGGATCCCGGCCCAACCAGTCGATCGTATCGGCGAAGCCGACGTCGAGCATGTTGCCCAGCGAGGCGAAAAAGGAGAAGCCGATGCCCTCGCCACGCGCCCAATCGAGCACCGAGGTACAGAGCGCGCCCGACTGCGAAACGAAAGCCACCCGGCCCGGCGCCGGCATGTCGGCCGCGAAGCTGGCGCCCAGACTTAGCCGGGGCACGCTGAACCCCAGGCAATTGGGTCCGAGAATGCGGAGCCTAGGCCAGCGTTCCGCCGCCGCCGTCAAGGCGTCCTGGCGCAGTCGTCCGGCGGCTCCGGCCTCGCTGAACCCGGCCGAGAGGATCACCATTCCGCCAACGCCGGCCCTGCCGCACTGGTCGACCAGGCCGGGAGCGGTGTCGGCCGGACTGCAGACGACGACCAGGTCGGGCACCTTCGGAAGGGCGGCGACGCTGGGGAAGGCCTCGACGCTCTGAACTGACTCGTGCCGCGGATTGACCGGCTGAACCACCCCCGCGAAGCCGCCGCCGAGCAGGTTGCGCAGCACGCTGTACCCGACGCTGCCGACGCGGTTCGAGGCGCCGACCACCGCGATGCGCCGCGGTGCAAAGAGTCGGTCGAGATTGTGCTGGCTCATGGCTCACCCCGGTGCTCGCTCAGCGCAGCTCCGTCTCGCGCGCCGCGGCGACCAGACCGGCGCCGTAGCGCGCCAGCCAGTCCTCGTACACCGGCGAATGCTGCAGCCAGCGCTCGCGCCACATGCCGTCCACGTAGTGCCGTGCCCGGGCCGACTCATCCGGCAGCGAAGCGCCCGCCTGCCAGGCCAGCACGACGCCGGGCCCGCCGTTGTAGGCGGCCGAGACCAGACCGGGCGCGCCAAAGGCCTCGCGCTGACGCGCCAGGTACCAGGCGCCGAGCTGGATGTTGGTCTCGGGCGCCCAGAGGTCGTGCCCGGAGAGGCCCAGCGCGCCGGCGATCTCCGCGCCGGTGGCCGGCATCACCTGCATCAGGCCGACGGCGCCGACCGGGCTCAACGCATGCGGGTTGCCGCCCGACTCGATCAGCATCTGGATCGCGATCAAGGTCGGGCTCAAGCCCTCGGCGAGCGCCGCCCGTCGGATCGGCCCCTCCCAACGCTGCACGGTTTCCGGCATCCAGACCGGGAGCGCCGCATCGGGATCGTCCAGGCTGGCGGCTGGATCGAGCGCGGTCACGAGCAACCCGATGACCAGGCCGAGGAGGATCCAGCGCGCGGCCCTGCCGGCCGGTGCGGCAGCGCTTCGAGGCGCCTGGGCTTCGGGAGATCGCATGGTTCAATGGTGCGGCCGCGCGCGCGGCCTGCCAAGCGCGACCGCGCGGAGGGCCCGTCGTCGGGCACCTCCGCGCGGCGCACCAAGGAGGAAGGAAGCCAACCACCTGCGCGGGCGGCTCGGGCGCCAGCGTCGGCGTCAGACGCCACCAGCCAGGCCGAAGGCACGTTATTCGAGCACGTGAATGTCCTTCTCGGCGCAGATCCGCTTGAGCTCGTCCGGCCAGACCGTCACGCTGACCTCGCCCAGATGGGCCTTGCGCAGGAGCAGCATGTAGGTGCGCGACTGGCCGATTCCGCCCCCGATCGAGAGCGGGATCTCGTCCTTGAGAATCGCCTGATGGTAGGGCAAGGCCAGGTCCGACTCGAGTCCGGCCATCTCCATCTGCGCCCGCAGGGTCTCCTTCGTGACCCGGATGCCCATCGAGCTCAGCTCGTGGCGACGGCCCGTGACCGGGTTCCAGACCAGGATGTCGCCGTTCAGGCCGTGGGTGGGCTTGCCGGTCGCGGCCGATGTGTCGGTGATCCAGTCATCGTAGTCGGCGGCGCGCATCTCGTGCGGCAGGCCGTCGGCCAAGGGGTAGCCGATGCCGACGATGAAGACCGCCGGATGGTCCTGCAGGATCCGGGTCTCGCGCTGCTTGCGCGGCAGGTCCGGATACATCTCGAGGATCTCCTCGGCATGGACGAAGTGAAGCTCCTCGGGCAGGCTCGGGTAGCGCGGGTCGGCGAGCTGCGGATACAGCGCCTGGACGTGACGCTCGGCGCCGGTGAGCACCCGCCAGATGCCGCGCACGCTGGCCTTCAGAAAGTCCAGGTTGCGGTCCGCCGCGGTGATCGCCTTCTCCCAGTCCCACTGGTCGACGTAGGCGCTGTGGTCATGGTCCAGGAAGTAGTCCTTGCGCACGGCGCGCATGTCGGTGTTGAGGCCCTCGCCGGCTTCGAAGCCGAACTGGCGCAGCGCCACCCGCTTCCATTTGGTGGCCGCCTGAACGATCTGCGCATGGATCGGCTCGTCCAGGCCCAGGCCGGCCGGGAACTCGACCGGCGTGCGCGAGCCATCGCGGTCGAGCATGTCGTTCACACCGCTCTCGCGCGAGACGATCAAGGGAACCTGCACCAACATCAGGTTCAGCTCGCGCGCCAGGCCATCCTCGATGTAGCGCTTGGCTTCGTAGAGCGCATGCATGGTCTGGCGCGGCGTCAGGATCGAGCGGTAGCCGCTCGGCAGGACCTTGGCGACCTCGGCATAGGTCGAGACGCCGGGCCCGGCCAGGTCGGCGCGCTTGTCGGCCATCGTCGTCATGGCGGGGTTCCTCCTCGGTGGGAACGGCTGAAGCGTGGAATCGCGGGTGGGGTCCTCATCCCCGTTCGCCAGCATAGTCCGAGGCCCGGCCGCGGCCAATGGCCGGCGAGTCAGGTTTCACCTGGTCACCTGACCAGGATCATCCCCCCGATCGCGGCCGGTTTGACGCGGCCGTGTGGGCAGGCCTACCATCGCCCCACGCTTCGCATCAACCCAGGAGAGGGTCATGGTGACCGATTCCCGCCGTATCACTTTCGGGCGGCCGATGCTGCTCGCCGCGCTGCTCACGACGCTGTGCGGGGGCCTGGCCGGCGCGCCGCGGGCTCTGGCCCAGGCGGACGCCGTGCCCGCGCATGGCATCGCCATGCACGGCGAGCCCAAGTACGGACCCGACTTCGAACACTTCGACTACGTGAACCCGGACGCGCCCAAGGGCGGCGCGATCACCATCCGCGCCATCGGCACCTTCAACACCTTCAACCCGTACATCCTGGAGGGCGACAGCTACTACACCTCCTGGGGCGGCGACGACCGGTTCTACGAGACCCTGTTGACGTCTTCCGACGACGAGGCCTTCAGCGAGTACTGCCTGCTCTGCGAGACGGTCGAGACACCGGCGGATCGGAGCTACGTGCAGTTCGTGCTGCGCGAGAACGCCGCGTGGAGCGACGGCACGCCGGTGACGGCCGAGGACGTGATCTTCAGCTACGAGACGCTGCTGGCCAAGGGTCACCCCTTCTACCAGGACTATTGGGGCAGCATCGTGTCGGCCACCAAGGTCGGTGATCGCGGCGTCCGCTTCGACTTCGAGGAGGCCGAGGAGCAGAACCGAGAGCTGCCCTTGATCGCCGGCCAGATGCCGATCTTCCAGCAGGCCTGGTGGGCCGGCCGCGAGTTCGACGTCCCGACGCTGGACGTGCCGGTCAGCTCGGGCCCCTACCGGATCGTCGACGTCGAGCCGGGGGTGAGCTTCACCTTCGAGCGCAACCCCGACTACTGGGGCAAGGACCTGCCGGTCAACGTCGGCCGCTACAACTACGACCGGATCACGGTCGACTACTACCGTGACACGACGGTGGCGCTGGAAGCCTTCAAGGCCGGCGAGTACGACGTTCAGTTCGAGAACAACTCCAAGAACTGGGCCACCGCCTACGATTTCCCGGCCGTCAGCTCCGGCCAGGTGACGCTGGCCAACATCCCCGACCAGGCCGTCAACGGCATGCAGGGCTTCTTCTTCAACCTGCGCCGGCCGCTCTTCGCCGACCGCGAGGTCCGCAAGGCGCTCGGTTACGCCTTCGACTTCGAGTGGAGCAACAAGAACCTGTTCTACGACCAGTACACCCGCACCAAGAGCTACTGGGACAACAGCGAGCTCGCCTACCCGGGCGGCGCGCCGACCGGCAAGGTGGCCGAGTACCTCGAGCCCTGGCGCGACCAGCTGCCCGCCGAGGTCTATGGCGACGAGAGCTACGAGCCGCCATCGACCGGCGGCACCGAAGACGGCCTGCGCGAGAACCTGGCGACGGCGCTGTCCATCCTCGAAGGCGCGGGGTGGACGGTCAACGACGCGGGCGTGCTGGTCAACGCGGCGGGCGAGGCCTTCACCTTCGAGATCCTGCTCGACGACCAGAGCTGGGAGCGCATCGCCCAGCCTTTCATCGACAACCTCGAGCGCCTGGGCATCGACGCCTCGATGCGGACGGTCGACCCCTCGCAATGGCAGGAGCGGGCCGATCAGTTCGACATCGACATGATCGTCTACAACCGCGGCATGTCGGCCTCGCCGGGCAACGAGCAGCGCAACTACTGGACCTGTGACTCGTCCAAGACCCCGGGTAGCCAGAACTACTGGGGCCTGTGCAACGAGGCGATCGATCAGCTGGTCGAGAACGTCGTTCAGGCCTCCGACCGGGTCGACCTGGTGGCGGCCACCCAGGCCCTCGACCGTGCCCTGCAGTGGGAGTATCTGACAGTGCCGCACTGGCACATCCGCTCGACCCGCGTCGCCTACTGGAACGTGATCGACCGGCCCGAGCGCTCGCCCTCCAACGGCCCCGACTTCGACAGCTGGTGGTACAAGGACGAAGCGGCCGACGCCATTCGCGCCGCGCAGGCCGAGCTCGAGTTCGTCGACCCGGGCACCGCCGAGGCCGAGGCGGCCGCCGCCGAGGCGACGCCCGAGACGGGGGCCGAGGAAGCCGCTACGGACACGACGGACGACGCGGCAGCCGAGACCGAAGCGGAGACCGAGACCGAGTCGAGCGGCGGCGTGCCGGGCGGCCCGATCGGCATCGCCCTGGCCTTGATCCTGGCGCTCGGCGCGATCTTCGCCCTGACGCGCAAGCGCGACTGATCGGTCGGCACGGGGCGGGCGGCCTCGGGCCGCTCGCCCAATGCCGCGCCGCCTCGTCGACCGCGCGCCTCGCACCGGAGACCCGATCGTGACCGCCTACATCGTCCGCCGACTGCTGTTCATGGTGCCGACCCTGCTGGCGATCATGCTGGTCAACTTTGCCATCGTTCAGCTGGCGCCCGGCGGTCCGGTCGAGCAGACCATCGCCGAGATCCGCGGTCAAGGCAGCGGGGCGGCCGACCGCGTCTCGGGCAGCGGCGGCGGCAACGAAGCCGGGCCTCGCGGCGGCAACGCCTCGCAGACCAACAGCCGCTACCGAGGCGCCCAAGGGCTCGACCCCAAGATCATCGCCGAGATCGAGCGGCGCTACGGCTTCGACAAGCCGGCGCACGAGCGGTTCGTGACCATGCTCCGGCAGTACCTGGTCTTCGACTTCGGCGACAGCTTCTTCAAGGGCGAGCCGGTCTCGCGGCTGATCGCCAAACGCCTGCCGGTCTCGATCTCGCTCGGCCTGTGGACCACGCTGCTCACCTACCTGATCTCGATCCCGCTGGGCATCGCGAAGGCCGTGCGCGACGGATCGCGCTTCGACTTCGCCAGCAGCGCCGTCATCATCTCGCTGTATGCCATCCCCGGCTTTCTCTTCGCCGTGCTGCTGATCATCCTCTTCGCCGGCGGTCAGTACTGGAACCTGTTTCCCTTACGCGGCCTGGTCTCCTCGGGCTGGGGCCAGATGCCCTGGCCCGACCGCATCCTCGACTACCTGTGGCATATCACCCTGCCGGTGACGGCCATGGTCATCGGCGACTTCGCGGGCCTGACCATGTTGACCAAGAACTCCTTCCTGGACGAGATCAACAAGGATTATGTCAAAACAGCGCGGAGCAAGGGGCTCAGCGAGCGAGCGGTGCTCTACGGGCACGTGTTCCGCAACGCGATGCTCATCGTGATCGCCGGCTTCCCGGCTGCCTTCGTGCGCATCTTCTTCACCGGCGCGCTGTTGATCGAGGTGATCTTCTCGATCGAGGGCCTGGGCCTGCTGGGCTTCGAGGCCATCGTCAACCGCGACTATCCGATCGTCTTCGCCACGCTGTACATCTTCAGCCTGCTGGGCCTGGTGCTGCAGCTGATCACCGACGTCACCTACGTGCTGGTCGATCCACGGATCGACTTCGAGAGCCGCGGAACATGAGCTTGCGACGCCGTCGCGCCACGCCCGCCGAGGGCCCGAAGCGTCCGCGCTTCCTGTTCTGGGAGGTCTCGCCGCTGACGCGGCGGCGCATCGACCAGTTCCGCCAGAACCGGCGTGGATTCTGGTCGCTGATGATCTTCGTCGGCATCTTCGCCGGCACCTGGCTGGCCGAAGGCTTCGCCAACGACAAGCCGCTGCTGATCGAGCTGGGGGGGCAGCGCTACTACCCGATTCTGGAACGCTACAGCGAACGCGACTTCGGCGGCGTCTTTCCGACCCAGCCCGACTACCGCGAGCGCTACTTCGCCCAGCTGATCGACGAACAGGGCGGCCGGATGATCTGGCCGCCGATCCGCTTCCACCACTCGACCATCGACAAGCTGCTGCCGCCCGGCGTCTCGGCACCGGCGCCGCCCAGCCGGCAGCACTGGCTGGGCACCGACGAGGCGGCCCGCGACGTGGTGGCGCGCCTGATCTACGGCATTCGCGAGTCGATCGTCTTCGCCCTGGTGCTGACCCTGTCGAGCTCGGTGATCGGCATCGCCGCCGGCGCGGTGCAAGGCTACTACGGCGGCTGGGTCGACCTGCTCTTCCAGCGCCTGATCGAGGTCTGGGGCGCGATCCCCTTCCTCTACGTCGTCATCATCATCTCGAGCCTGGTCGTGCCCAACCTGCTGTGGCTCATCGTGATCCTGCTGTTCTTCACCTGGACCTCGCTGGTCGGGCTGGTGCGGGCCGAGTTCCTGCGCGTGCGCAACTTCGAGTACGTCAAAGCGGCCCGCGCGCTGGGCGTGCGCGACCGGGTGATCATCGTTCGCCACGTGCTGCCGAATGCGATGGTCTCGACCATCACCTTCCTGCCCTTCATCATGAGCGGCGCGGTGGTTTCGCTGACCTCGCTGGACTTCCTGGGCTACGGCCTCTCGCCCGAGGACTATGCCCGGCTCGGTGAGCTGCTGAATCAGGGCAAGAACAACACCCAGGCGCCCTGGCTGGCTTTCAGCTCCTTCTTCACCATCGCGTTCATGCTGACGCTGCTGGTCTTCGTCGGCGAGGCCGTCCGCGACGCCTTCGACCCCCGGAAGACGCTGGTATGAGCCTCCCGACCCAGATCCCCCAGAGCCGGACGTCGACCGGCGAACGGCTGCTCGAGGTCGAGAACCTCGCGGTCAGCTTCGGACGCGGCGAGAAGGAGAGCCGGGCCGTGCGCGGGGTCAGCTTCCACGTGGCGGCCGGCGAAACGGTCTCGCTGGTCGGGGAGAGCGGATCCGGCAAGTCGGTATCGGCGCTGTCGATCCTGGGCCTGCTGCCCTACCCGCAGGCCTGGCATCCGGGCGGCAGCATCCGATTCAAGGGCCGCGAGCTGCTCAACGCCGGCGATCGCGAGCTCCGCCAGGTGCGTGGCCGCGAGATCACGATGGTCTTCCAGGAGCCGATGACCTCGCTCAACCCGCTGCACTCGATCGAACGCCAGCTGGTCGAGATGATCCAGCTGCACCAGCCCCTGACGCGCGAGCGCGCCCGCGACCACGCGATCGAGATGCTCGAGCTGGTCGGCCTGCCCGACCCGGCGCGGCGCCTCAACGCGCTGCCGCACGAGCTCTCGGGTGGCCAGCGGCAGCGGGTGATGATCGCGATGGCACTGGCCAATGGACCGGACCTGCTGATCGCCGACGAGCCGACCACGGCGGTCGACGTGACGATCCAGGCCCAGATCCTGGAGCTGGTGGCCAGGCTCCAGCAGCGCCTGGGCATGGCGGTGCTCTGGATCACCCACGACCTGGCCATCGTGCGCAAGATCTCCGACCGAATCTACGTCATGCACGAGGGCGAGCTCAAGGAGACCGGCACGCCGACCCAGATCTTCGAGCAGCCGCAACATGCCTATACGCAGCATCTGCTGGCCTCGCAGCCCTCGGGGCGGCCACGACCGGCGCCGCCGGACGCGCCCGAGATCATGCGGGCCGATGCGCTGAAGGTCTGGTTCCCGATCAAGGCCGGCGTGCTGCGCAGGACCGTTGGCCACGTCAAGGCCGTCGATGGCGTGACGGTGGCCATCCGCGAGGGCCAGACGGTGGGCGTGGTGGGCGAGAGCGGATCGGGCAAGACCACCCTGGGCCTGGCCATGCTGCGCTTGACGCGCGCCACCGATGGTCAGGTGGCCTATCTGGGTCAGGACCTGCTTGCGCTGTCACCCTCCGACATGCGAGCCCGTCGCGCCGAGCTGCAGGCGGTCTTCCAGGACCCCTACGGCAGCCTGAGCCCGCGCATGTCGGTCGGCCAGATCGTGGCCGAGGGCCTGCGCGCCCACGACCTGGCCGCCGACCCCGACGAGCGCCGGCGCCTGATCGCCGAAGCGCTGACCGAGGTCGGCCTGGATCCAGACACCCAGGACCGCTACCCGCACGAGTTTTCAGGCGGGCAGCGCCAACGCATCGCCATCGCCCGGGCCCTGGTGCTGCGACCGCGCTTCATGGTGCTCGACGAGCCGACCTCGGCCCTGGACATGTCGGTGCAGGCCCAGATCGTCGAGCTGCTGCGCGAGCTGCAGCTACGGCACGCGTTGGCCTACCTGTTCATCAGCCACGACCTGAAGATGGTGCGGGCGATGGCCGAGCACATCGTGGTGATGCGCGGCGGACGGGTGGTCGAGCAGGGGACGGCCGACCAGGTCTTCGACGCCCCGCGCGAGCCCTACACCCGCGCCCTGATGGCGGCAGCCTTCGACCTCGAGGCCGTGGCGGGAGACGTGGTCAGCACCTGAGGGTCTCGACCGTCGGCCGGTCGCTGGCCGATCGACCGGCCGTCGCGCGGACCCGTCAGCGCGGGAGCGCGTCGATCTCGGCCGCCAGCCCGTCGTACTCCCGGTCCAGCGCCGCGGCGCCGAGCTCGGCGGCCGGGTCCCGCTCGGCCAGGCGCGCCAGCCGGGCGCCGAAGAGGCGTCGCTCGGCGGCGCCCTCGACCAGCATCGCCGAGCCCGAAGCCGTGGCGCCCTCGCCGGGAACCGCTTCGACGGGAGGCTCGGTGGCGGCCAGGCGAATGGCTTCGGCCAGCAGGCGCCCGGCCGCATCGACCTCGGCCCTTCGCCAGGCCAGGTAGCCGCCCAGGTAGAAGGCCTCGACCGCCTTGGGATTGAAGCGGCGCGCCAGCATCAGGTGCTCCTCGGCTTCCGCCGCATGGCCTCGGGCCAGCTCGACCGCTCCCAGCTGGAGCAGCGCGCCACTCTCCTCCGGGTTGAGTGCCACGGCGCTCGCGTAGGCCTCGGCGGCCGCGTCCAGGTCGAACAGCGGGCCGGCGACCGGCGATGCGCGCAGATTGCCGATCTGCAGTCGCCCGCGCAGGCTCTGGGGGTTCAGCGCCACCAGCTGCTCGAATCGGGTCAAGGCGGCGGCTGGCTCGCCCAGCTCGACCAGGCAGTTGCCCAGGTTATAGAGCGACTCTTCGTGGCGCGGGTCCAGGGCCAGCGCCGCCTCGAAGCCGGCCGCCGCCGCCGTCCAGTCGCCCGACTGCTTCATCGACCGAACCGCCTCGCGGTACAGGGCCCAGAACCGCAGGGTCTGCTCGCGGTCCAGCGTCGGCGATGCCGAGCCTCCGCCCGCGCCAGAAGGCGGTCCCGATGGGGCTGCGGGCTCCCACACCGTCCAGCCCGCCCCCTGCTCGACCTGGAGGATCGCGCCGACCGGCAGATCGATCAGCGACTGCACGCTGCCGTCGGGCCAACGGAGGTCCAGCGCGTCGACCGATTCGGCCTCGCCCAGACCGAAGACGGCCTCGGCCGCGTGCTGCGACAGGTAGGAACCGCCGCCACTCATCTCGCGCAGCTGGGCTCGGCCGCCCGCCTCGAGCGTGATCCGGGCACCGATGCCGGCCCGATTGCCGCTGTCAGCGGCGCGCAGCCGCAGCTTGAGCCAGTGGTGGCCCGACCGGCTCGCGTTGTTGAGCAGCCGGGGTGGGGCGTCGAAGTCGACGACGAGCAGGTCCTCGTCGCCGTCGTTGTCGTAGTCGGCGATGGCCAGGCCGCGCGACACCCGGGGCTGGGCCAAGGCCGGGCCGGCGATCTCGGACAGGTCGAAGTAGCCGTCCGCGCCGGCGTTCCAGAAGAGCTGGTCGGCCATTCCGATGAGTCGGCTCGAGTCGGCCGGGTCCTGAAAGGTGCTGCCGTTGACGACGGCCAGGTCGAGCCGGCCGTCGAGGTCGAAGTCGAGGAAGCCCGTGCCCCAACCGATAAAGTCCAGCGCGATCTGACCCAGGCCGTAGCGGTCGGCCTGGTCGTTGAAACGCGGCGCCGGCCGATCGGCCGCGGCCACCGCGCCCGGCTCGAGCGCCAGCGAGGCCGGCGCCGGGCCGACCTGATTCTCGTACAGCGCATTCTCCTGGGCGATCCAGTGGGTCACGAAGAGGTCCAGGTCGCGATCTCCGTCCCAGTCGCCGCTGGCCAGGCCCATGGCGCCGCGGTAGTCGGCCACCCAGGCTTCCAGACTGACGTCGCGGAAGACACCGTCGCCCTCGTTGTGGTACAGGGCGTTGTCCGATACGTCGTTGGCCACGTAGAGATCGGGCCAGCCGTCCTCGTCGAAGTCGCTCCAGACGGCCGACAGGCTGCGGCCGTCGGGATTGTCGATGCCGGCCGCGGCAGCCCGCTCGACGAACCGGCCATCGCCGGCATTGTCGAACAGCAGGTTGCGCTCGGGTGGATAGCTCGAGGGGTTGAGCGTGGCCGGAGTCTCCGATCCATATTGCTCGGACATCCGCCCGGCGGCATCGGGATCGTAGCGGTACTGGACGTAGCCGCAGACGTAGAGGTCCAGGTCGCCGTCGCGGTCGTAGTCGGCCCAGGCCAGGCCGGTCCAGAAGCCGTCGGCTGCGCTCAAGCCGGCGCTGGCGCCGACCTCGACGAAGCCCGCGACGCCGTCGTTGCGATAGAGCGCCAGGCCGCCAAAGGCCGAGGTGGCCAGGTCGAGGTCACCGTCCGCATCGAAGTCGGCCCAAGCAGCCGCCATGCCGTACTCGGCCGGGCTCAGCCCGAGCTGCTCACCGACCGGTTCGAAGCGGCCGTCGCGGCGGTTGTGGTACAGCTGACCGCGGGCCGTCGCGTCCTGCAGGGCCTCGGCTGTCGGGCCGATCGCGCCGGCGAAGTTGGCGAGGTACAGGTCCAGCCAGCCGTCGCCATCATAGTCTCCCCAGGCGGCACCGGAGCCCATGTCCTCGGGCAGCTGACTCGAGCGCCGGCCCTCGAAGTGATGGAAGTCGATCCCGGCGGCAGCCGTGACGTCCTCGAAGCGCAGCTCGGGATGTCCCGCCGGCAGCGCCCGACCCAACGAGTCGGTGATGCCCTCGACCGCCTCGCCGGGCAGGTAGGGCGCCGCTTCGGGCCGCCGAAGCAGGACCAGGCCGATGGTCAGGGCGATGAACGCGCCGCTGCCGAGCAGGGTCCAGACGATGCGCCGTCGGCGCGGGTTGGGTCGTCCGTGCATGTCGAGCGTTTCGCTAGCGCGTCAAGGCCGACGATCGCGGAACGACGTCGATCGTCGCTTCGGCCTCGGACATGTCGGTGATGGGCGCGGTGGCTCCAGAGTCCTCGCCGAAGAGGAAGTTGAGCAGGAACTGGTCGAACTTCCGGTAGCGCAGACGGGCCCTGACGTGCAGCTGTCCGGCCACCGCGGCGGAGGCCGGCAGCTCGAAGTCCTGCTGCAGCGCGTCGGCGGCGTCCGCGACCGCTTCGGCCAGCGACGAAGGGCATCCGAAGCTGTACTCGGCCGAGTCGCTGAAGCCCGGGTAGAGCGAACGGCGGAAGCGGACCCCGACCATCTCCCAAAGGTTGTGTCGGTCGATCAGGTTGCCGTACTGGTCGACGCCTTCGGCCTTGAAGATGAACGAGCCTTGCTGGATGAAGTGGGCCTCGTCGACGGCGCCCGATTGGTAGACCAGGTCGCCAGCGTCGTCGCGCACCTCCAGCTCGACCCAGGACTGAATGATGTCCAGGGGGCCGGTCGGGAAGTCGTGGCCCACCTTGTTCGAGGTGACCACCGCCTTGACCTTCACGGTCTCCCCCGGGGCGACCGATTCGGGAAGCTCCAGCGCCACCGAGACGGCCGGTCCCGGCGCCCACTTGTCCTCGATCTCGGGGACCGGGTACTCGCCACGGAGCCATTGCTCGGTCAAGGCGATCTGCTCCTCGGCTCCCGGCAGCTCCAGGAGCGCCGGGATCATCTGGTTGGCAGCCAGGAAGCGGTGGCTGCGGTGCTTGCCGTCATCGGCGCTGCGGTTGTAGTCCGCATCGTCACCCGAGGCCGGATCGGGTGTGTCGGCCAGCGGCATGTGGCACTCGCGGCATTCAATGGTCTTGTCGGGCTCGCCCGGGTGGTTCCAGCGGCTCTTGCGCCAGTTGTCGTACTGGTTCTGCAACTGCACCCAGCCGACCTGGTTGACCTCCTGATCGATGAACTGCTTGTGGCAGGCGGCGCAGTACTCCGGCGTCTTGTAGGCCCGCTTGCTGAGGCTCTCGACATGCTGGCGCGGATAGGCCCGGATCAGGAAGTCGCGCAGGAAGCGCGCCGCCGGCTGGCCGGGCTGGTGCAGCTCGAAGAGGTAGCGCTCGGGTTGGCTGACCACATAGTTGGCGTTGCCCTTCAGGTCGGTCTCGCGAATGGCGTGGCAGGCCAGGCAGGAGACGCCCTCCTGATCGCCGTGCTGGCCGGTGAGATCATCGGCGAAGACGTTCTTGGTGCCCGAGAAGAGCGAGATCGGATCGTGGCAGCCGCCGCAGTAGCGCGTCGACTCCGGCCCGTTCTGGGTCGCCATCACCGTCTGCACTTTCTGGAAGCCAGGGTCCATGGCCGCCCACCGGTGGGCGCTGACCTGCCATTCGGCCACGATCGCCTCGTGGCAGCCGGCGCTGCCACAGGACTCCGAGCCGGCCAGCGAGCGGGCATCGAAGGCGCCACCGGTGTCGGTTCGGGCCAGGCTGGGGGCGAAGGGCTGGTCCTCGCCATAGGCGAAGACGTAGTCCTCGGGCAGCGTGTTAGCCAGCTCGATCGGCCGATAGGCCAACGCGCCCAGGACGATCAGGACCAGACCGCTGCCGCAGCCCAGGGCGAGCAGCTGGCCGTATCGCCGCTCGCCGGCCCTCAGGGCGCGCACCGACTCGGCAAGCTGCTCCGAGCGCTGCAGGCGTCGATCGCGCCAGACGATGAGGCCGATATGCGGCACCACGAAGCCGATCGTGGCGAAGGTGGTCCAGAGGTGGACGAGGTCCCATGCGTAGCCGATGCGTGCGCCGAACAGCGACTGCCAGGTGACCACGATGCCCGACACGATGCAGGCGGCGGTGACGGCCAGGCCCAGGTAGCCGGTCAGCTTGCCGTGGGTCAGGCTGTTGCGTCGGTAGGTCCGCCAGTGTCTCAGCTGGTACCCGGCGAAGGGCGCGATGAGCAGCAGTCCGAAGCCGGTGTGGACGACGACCGTCAGCTGGCTGGGCAGGCTGAAGGGCAGCAGGTAGATGGCCAGACCGCTGAGGGCCTCGAAGAGCAGGATGCCGCCCACCGAGCCGGCCAGGCCGGATCGCCACTCGGCCGGGCGGTCGACACGAGGCTTGCTCGCGGAGTTGAACATGGGTCCCCCTCGTCAGTCGAGCGACCGGCGAGACGCCGCTCGCACCTTGCAGTGTGTGGCGGGAGCATCCGTCGGCGCGTCGGCCACTTGCCGGGTCTCCGACCTGGCCAGCTGACCAGGAGCTTGCGCTGTGGCTGGCCCTATCTCCGCCCAGGTGGAAATCGAGTCCGGACGCGGAGCGCACTGGGTCTGCACCGCGAGCCCGGCCTGTGGTAGCATCGAGGCGATTCGCGAGCGAAGAGGATTCGCGCCGGTTGGGTTTTCGCATTGGCGACCCGACACCGGCTTCACTTCACAGGAGTCCCGTCCATGCGCACGGCCCGGTTGACCCTCGACGGAAACGACTACGAGCTGCCCGTGTTCGAGGGCAGCGAAGGCGAGGTGGCGATCGACATCTCGCAGCTGCGTGCCCAGAGCGGCGCCATCACCTACGATCCGGGCTACGGAAACACGGGCGCCTGCAAATCGGACATCACCTTCGTCGACGGCGAGAAGGGCATCCTGCGCTACCGGGGCTACGACATCGCGGATCTGGCAGCGGGCTGCCAGTTCTCGGCCATCTGCTACCTGCTGATCTGGGGCCACCTGCCCAGCGCCCAGGAGCTGGCGCGCTTCCGCGATGCCATGCGGGCCGAGGCCTTGATCCACGAGGACATGAAGAAGTTCTTCGAGGGCTACACCACGGCGGCCCACCCGATGGCGATCCTGTCGGCGATGGTCGGCTCGCTCTCGGCCTACTACCCGGACGTGGTGACCGACGACGACCTCGACCGCAACATCATCCGGCTGCTGGCCAAGAGCAAGACGATCGCCGCCTTCAGCTACAAGAAGTCGATCGGTCAGCCCTTCGTCTACCCACGCAACGACCTCGGCTACGCTTCGGACTTCCTGCACATGATGTTCGCCACGCCGATGGAGCCCTATGCAGTGCCGCCGGCGATGGCCGAGGCGCTCAACATGCTCTTGATCCTGCATGCCGATCACGAGCAGAACTGCAGCACTTCGACGGTACGCATGGTCGGATCCAGCGGCGCCAACCTCTTCGCCTCCACGTCGGCCGGCATCTCGGCACTCTGGGGCCCCTTGCACGGCGGCGCCAACCAGAAGGTCATCGAGATGCTGCAGCGCATCGCCGAAGATGGTGCCGACTACGAGAAGTACCTCGCCCTGGCCAAGGACCGCGACTCGGGCTTCCGGCTGATGGGCTTCGGGCATCGGGTCTACAAGAACTTCGACCCGCGCGCCCGCCTGCTCAAGTCGGCGGCGGACAAGGTTCTCGAGGGGCTGGGCGTCCAGGACCCGCTGCTGGACATCGCCCGCAACCTGGAGCGCGTTGCGCTCGAGGACGCATACTTCGTCGAGCGCAAGCTCTACCCGAACGTCGACTTCTACAGCGGCATCATCTACCGCGCCATGGGCATCCCGCTCAAGATGTTCACGGTGATGTTCGCCCTGGGCCGCCTACCCGGCTGGATCGCGCAGTGGAAGGAGATGAACGACGATCCGAACAACCGGATCAACCGCCCGCGCCAGATCTACATGGGGCAGACCGCCCGGTCGGTGACGCCGATGGATCGCCGCTAGCGCCGCCAACGTTGCTCGGCGGCGCCGCCCAAGGGCTGCCAGGCCAGCACCAAGGCCCACCAGGCCAGAACCAGGCTGCCGCCGGTCGCCGAGGCATCGAGCGACCAGGCGGCGGCGCCCAGGCCCTGGGCGAGCAGGGATCCGGCCAGGAGCGCGACGGCGAGCAGCTCGAGCCACCAGGCCCACTCGGCCGGTTGCCGGCGCAGCCAGGCCGGGCTCAGGCTTGCCAACACCGGTCCCAGCAGCACGAAGTGGATGAGGCCGATCAGCACCGGGCGCGTGGTGGCCAGCCGTCCGGATGCCAGGACCAGCAGGGCCAGCGCCACGGTCGTCCAGGCCACCCGCAGCCTCGGGTTGACGGCGCCGCTCCAGACGCTGCGCGCCACGAGCAGGGCCAGCCAGGCGAGCCCGATCCGGGCCGGCCAGGCCGGCCAGATCCCCAGCGCGGCCGCGCCAAGCATCGCCGCCGGCGCAAGCTCGACCCCGCGTGCTGGCAGCCGTCCCGCGTCCAGGGCCGTGGGTAGCGCCACGCCGAGCAAGAGCAGGGTCAGGAAGGTGGTGACCAGGGCCTGACCGCGCGACGGGTCGCTGCGCAGGAGCAGGCCGATGGCCGGCACACACGCCAAGGCGGACAGGAGGCCCGGCAGCGCCGCTCCCAGGGGACGGTCCCAGCGCCGCAGCTGGCCGCGCAGGCGCCAGGCCGGCAGCAGCCAGATCGCGGCGACCAGGCTGCTGCCGACGATCGCCGCCGGGCCATAGCCTCCGCTCAGGAAGCCGAAGAGGGTGAGGATCACCGCCGCGGCGTAGAGCCACAGCGTCCGCCGTCCCGGCAGGGCGACGCCCGCGCCTCGCCAGGCCAGCCAGACCAGCGGCATGACCAAGCCGAAGTAACCCAGGTGCGAGTGCGCGTTGCGCAGATGCCCGAAGTCCCAGCCCGGCATCCAGCGGCCGGCCAGGATCCAGCGCATGCCCGCTCCCAGCGTCAGGGTGACCAGCAGCGCGCCGGCGATGGCCATGCCGCCGGCGCGGGAGGGTGGCGGCGGGCCGGCTCGCCTTGCCGCGGCGTCGGGTCCATCCGCCACCGATTCAAGCGCCGGCGCCGGTGATCGGCCGGGCGGCATCAGGCGAAGCGCCGCTGGCTGCGCTCGCGCGCCTTGGCGGCCTCGACCTGCCGGTCCTTGGGCGGCGCGGTCGTGACCAGGTCGCGCAGGAGCTGACGGGCAGCATCGGCCACCTGCTCGACGGCCGCTTCGAAGGCCACCGTGTTGGCCTGGGAGGGCTTGGTGAAGCCGCTGATCTTGCGCACGAACTGCAGGGCCGCGGCCTCGATCTCGACGTCGCTGGCCGGCGGCTCGAAGTTGTAGAGGGTTCGGATGTTGCGGCACATGAATCCTGGCTCCGGTCGGGTCGGGCTGGGCCGTCGGGGGTCGCGCGCCAATCCTAACGCAAGAGCCGGCGGCTGACCACGCTGCGTGGCCCGCAGAGAGCGGCGGCTGCCCCGCGTGCTACCATTCGCATCGCCTGGTGCCACTCTACTCGCGAGCCCGCAGGAGTCGCCTCGATGCACCGCCCCGTGCGCCCGACCGTCATCGTCGTCATCGTCGTCGTTGTCGCTGTGCTGCTCGGCCTGACCGGTCGACTGCCGGCCCAGGCGCAGTCACCATCGGGTCGCTACGTCGATCTGGTCTTCGACCGGGTCGAGCGGACGAACGACCTGACTTTCGGCCAGGCCGTGGATCGGCCCAGCGGGCAGACGATCGACCTGAAGCTCGATCTCTACGAACCGGCCGGCGACACCGAGGCCGCCCGACCGGTCTTCGTCTTCCTCTTCGGGGGCGGCTTCGTGGCCGGCAACAAGGAGCTCGAGCCGCGCGCCTACTGCGAGCTGATGGCACGGCGCGGGTATGTCGCCGTGGCCCCGAGCTATCGAATCAACCAGGGCGACCTGGTGTCCCAGGGGATCCCCGCAGCCATCAGCGACGCGCGGCAAGCGGTCAACTGGCTGATCGCGCATGCCGAGGACCACCGACTCGATCCGAGTCGCATCGTCATCGGCGGCTCGTCGGCCGGCGCGATCACCGCGCTCTTCACCGCCTACACCGATCGCGAGCTGCAGCCGGCCGACCGCTCGCAGCGGGTCGCGCTGGTCATGGATCTCTGGGGCGGGCTGTACACCGACGTGGACGCGATGGAGCCGGGTGAACCGCCGCTGATCATCATCCACGGCACCGCGGACACCGTCGTGCCCTTCCGCGAAGCCGAAAAGCTTCGTGACCGTGCCGAAGCGGTCGACATCCCCTACGCCTTCCACCCTTTGCAGGGCAAGGGGCACGCTCCCTACATGCCGGCCGAGCTCATGACCCTCGTCGCCGGCTTCGCCTACGACCGGCTATGGGCCGAGGCGCCCACGCCGGTCGTCACACCGACGCCCGGCGCGACCGCGTCGCCCAACGCCAGCCCGTCACCCACCCCGACGGACCTTCCAACGGCGCTGCCGAGCGCGACGAACAGCCCGGCGCCGCCGTCGCCCAGTGCCGAGCCCGGCAGCAGCCCCAGCGCGGCACCGCGACACGAGATCCGCTTGCCCTACCTGGCTCGCGGCTAGCTGCGCGTCGACGAAAGCGGCTCCGAAACCGCTCCGACGGGACCGGGCCTGTGCCGACGCCTCCGCGATCGGACACCGTGCATCAGCCGCGAAGCCCGCGGGTCGTGAGCTTGCCACCTTCTGCGTAGGAGCCTCCAATGGACGTCTCTTCCGGACTGGTCGATTTCCTGGCGCTCGTAAACCGGTCGAACGGGCTCCTGCCCAGGGTCCTGACGGCGAGCCTGGTCCTCGTCGTCTTCTGGCTGGGCTATCGAACGGTTCGACGCCCGATCGAGACCGCCCTCGCGCGCACGGAGATGCAACCGGCCGTCAAGCGCTTGCTGGTCGACAAGCTGCTCCGAACGACGGTCTTGCTCGTCGCCGTGGTGATGGCGGCCGACCAGCTCGGCATCAACGTCGGCGCGGCGGTGGCCAGCCTCGGCGTCGCCGGCATCGCCCTGGGATTCGCGGCCCAGGATTCGGTGGCCAACATGATCGCCGGCGTCCTGATCGTCTGGGACCGGCCCTTCCAGGTCGGTCATTGGATCGAGGTCGAAGGCGAGTTCGGCTGTGTCTCGGAGATCACGCTGCGCAGCACCCGGATTCGAACGCTGCGCAACACGATGGTCGTGATCCCCAATCGGCGGATCATCGACGCGACCGTGGAGAACGCCTCCATGCTCGGCGCCCTACGCGTCGATGTCCCCGTGGGCATCGCCTATCGCGAGCGCATCGACGAGGCACGCGCGGTGTTGCTCGGCGCGGTGGCAACCCTCGACGACCTGCGCGACGACCGCCAGCCCGACGTCGTGGTCACCGAGCTGGGCGGTTCCAGCGTCAACCTCGCGGTACGGGTCTGGATCGACAGCGGCGAGCAGAGTCGAGCGGTCTACGCCCGCGTCCTCGAATGCGCCAAGTCCGCGCTCGACGAAGCCGGGATCGAGATCCCCTTCCCGCACCTGCAGCTCGTCGTGAACGACGCGGGCCAGAAGCTGCGGCTGGACCGGCCGGCCGCGCCCGGCGAGCCGGGCGCATGATGCCAGGATGCCAGGAACACGAGCGGCGGGGAACCTACCCGGCTGAGGTGTCAACAACGGCGTGGACTGTCGGCTTTCCAACGGGATGAGATGGGCCCTTCGACACCGGAAGCAGGTCCCGGCACGGGTGCGCATCAAGGTACTCTGCGGCAAGACGCGACGTCGCAGTTCGCGCCGCGACGCGAAGAGCCCGCCGTAGCGGGCTCCTCGCCGGCACCCCTGGCAGGATTCGAACCTGCGACCGACGGATGGCAAGTTCCGAGGAAGGGTGTCCAGGGTTGTCCCTCTGGGTCCCAGAATGCAGTGCTGACGAGGCTCTTCCTCCTCCCTCGTCCTAGAGTGTCCCACTGAGATCGCCGTGATCGGTGCCTACAAAGGTGCCAAGGCAGCCATGGAGTTCTCAGTGCGATACCCGTGCTGTAGAACCGTCGGTGAAGACCAGTAGCGGGTCGCCCGGACCGCGGTGTGGGAACATGCTGGCCGGTTCTCCAGGGGGTGCCGCCGAGGTACACGAGGTGCGGACTCGCGGGCCTTCGTCGTCCAGACAGCTCGGGGAGTGTTACTGACTGCCAGCCCGGTTACTGATCGGGTTGCTGATCGATCGCGGCCGTGCCTGCCGGGACACAGCCCCCATCTCGGTACTCGACACACCGAGGACGCTAGCTGCTACCGGCAGGTCGGTCATCTTCGTCGAGCGAGGATCTATCCGCGTGTCAGCCCGGACTGTTCGACCCGCTCAACCCTCATTAGAGGGTACAGGGGACGCAGACACCACCACCCGCAAGCCGGATTCGTTGTTCCGGTGGTAGGGTCGACCGCGGGTACGGTACACAGCGCGGGCGTCCTGACGATCGAGGCTCCACCCGCCGCCCCGCAACACACGGCGCACGCCGGGACCTGCCTCGGGATCCTCCCGGCCATCGGAAAGTTCGTAGGGATAGGGGAAGTCCGTCGCCTCGATGTCGTCTTCGTGAACTTCGCCGAAGAGGCTCATTGTCCATTCTGCGGCATTACCCCCGAGATCCGCTACCCGCTCCAGACTGTCGCCCTCCGGGAAGACGCCCACTGGCGTCGTGCGCTTGATCCGCGTCTCGTTGGTGTTGGCCCGCGTCCACTCCTCGCCCTCGCCCCAGGGGTAGCGCTGGCCCTCGATCCCGCCTGCGGCTGCCTCCCACTCCACCTCCGTCGGCAGGCGCACATCCAGACCGCTCTGGGCCGCCAGCCAGTTGCAGTAAGCCCGTGCCTCGTACCAGCATACGCCCACCACAGGCTGCGTCGGATGATTGAGCCGCCCGTCGCGCCAGAAGGCCGGCTCGGTTTCGCGCTTGGCCTGCCACTGGACGTCCAGCGCCGCTTCGAAGTCCTCGTCGTCGAGGTCCATCCAGCCCCGCCAGCGCTCGAGGGCCTCCGCGCTCGGGAAGCGGCCCTCGTCGGCCATCTGCGCGAAGAGGGCTGGATCGTCCACGAAGCGCTTGCGCCACAGCCGGTTGCCCCACTTCGCGCCCTCGTTGGCCAGCTCCCCGCGCTGCCAGCACTTCGCATCTGCAGTTTCCCACCACCGTTCGTCCTCGTAGCCGCCGGCCTCCATGAAGCAGCGCCACTCAGCGTTGGTCACCAGGTACTGGCCGATCTGGAAGCCGGCCACCTCCACCCGGTGGCGCGGGATGTGGGCCGAGGTAACGCCGCTGAGACCGTTCGCCGCCCACACGATCGGCTCGTCGCCCCCGATGGGGTACACACCACCCGGGATCTCGACCAAGGGCGGGAGGAGGTACTCGCCATGCGGCCCGTGCCGCCGCTCGAGGCGCGGGTCGCCCAAGTCGCCGACCGCGTAGCCGCATGCGATCCGGTTGCGCAGGTCGGCTTCCGGGTCGCGGCTACGGTGCACCAACGCCCACCGCAGGTCGTCGAGCAGATCTGCGGGTAGCAGCGGCATGAGATCCGGCTGGGATGCCGCACGGCCGGCCAGCGCGAGGTTGGTCTCCATCACGCCGCGCAGGAAGCTGGGCGGGTCTTCGGCCATCGCCGCCGCCAGGATCGTCGTCTCCTCCCAGCCGGTGCCAGAAGGCGGCGGCAGCGGGTCGGCCGGGTCGAGGCTGTCGATGACCTCGTCCACCGCTGGGCTGATCTCCGCTGCCCGGCACTCGACTCGCACAAGCTCGGGGTCCGGCTCCCGCGCCAACTCCCGCGCCGCGAAGTACTCCTGCACGAGCTGGTGGATGTACATCAGGTCGCCGGCCGCCTCGTCCTCATCGAGCACCGACAGGGCCTCGCCGGCCTGCACGATCGCCTCGTCGGCCGGGTCGTCGATCAGGTCCAGCGCGTCGTCGAAGTCGACGCGCACCTGTGACCCGCCGGCGTCGTCACGGACCTGCTGCATGGCGTGCGCCAGGGCCGCGAGCTTGGGGACCAGCTTGCCGCGGTCGGGCAGGTCGTAGGGCCCCTTCCACTGCCACTTGGCGATGCGCCGAAGATCCCGGCTCTCCAGCAGCTCGCCGGGCTCGAAGAGCGGGCTGCCGCGCTCTACCTCCCGCCGCAGGGCCTGCCGGACGAAGCCGGTGAAAAGGGCCGCCCGGCCGGCCGGCATGTCGCCGGTGGCCTCGACCTGCTCGACCAGGAGGGCCAGGAAGTAGGGCGAGCGCAGGACCTCCAGCTGCGGGCTGCCTTCGAGGGCGGCCCAGATCTCGCGCCATCGGCCGGGGCTGTAGACGGCCAGGAAGTCCCGCACCTGGTCGTCGGTCAGGGGCTCGATACGGACTTGGGGCACGCGCAGATCGGGGGTGGATAGCGACTGGCTGTAATCGAGGCTGCGGCAGGAGAAGATGACGCGGTTGCCGGGGCAGGTGGCCGCAAGCTGCTGCAGCCACGCCTTCCACAGCTGGACCCGCTCGCGGAACTCCTTCTCGCCGGCCGATGGCATTTCGTTGAGGGCGTCGAGCATGAGGGTGACGCGGCCCTCGGCCAGTAGATCATCCAGTGCCGGCAGGTCGGGGTTCCGGGTGTTCCACTGCACCGAGAGCCATTTCGCTGGCGAGGGCACGGGCTGGCCGGGCTCTGCCGCCTTGTAGATGTTCAGCGAGATGAAGAAGGTTACGCGGCCCTCGGCCCCGTCCTCGCCACGCAAGCCGGCGATGGCCGTGTCCAGCTCCAGCCGGCGCAGCAGCGTCGACTTTCCGCCACCGGGCGGGCCGAGCACGACGATGGCCGGGTCGGGCGTCGCCGCGAGCAGATCCCCAAGGTCCTCGTAGCGCTCCTCGGCGGCCTGCCAGCGGCCCTGCACCGCCTCCTCGCCCTGGTCGATGAGCAGCGTCAGGCCGACGAAGCGGCCGTCGAGGCGATAGCGAGGCTGCGACCACTCGGCGACGCGGCCCAGGCGGTACTCGCGCAGGTCGGCCGACTTGTGGCGGGCTAGCTCGGTGGCTTCGGCCGGCGTGAGGGTGATCGCCTCACCCGCGTCTGAGCGCAGCGCGGCCTCCAGGCTGGCCCAGATGCGGCCTGCCTCGCGGGGTGGGGAGGCGGCGTCGCCCCCAGAACCAGACCTTGCCTCCGCAACCCGAACCCGGTCGCGCGGGTGCAGGGCCTCGGCGGTGGCCGGCGGAGTGTCGACCTCCGGCAGACCCGGGCCCCGAAGCTGGAAGATGTGCTCCGTGTGGCGCAGGTCCTTGAGGCGGTGCTCGCCCCAGTCTTGGAGTGAAGCCCCCTCTGGCAAGTGTTCGCGGACGATCACGGCCGCGACTCCAGACAGCAAAACCTGCCCACCATGCCCAGCCGCCTCGATCCGCGCAACCCGATTCACCGGCTGTCCGAAGTAGTCGCCTCCGCGCTCGGTGGCCTCGCCGGTGTGCAGGCCCATGCGGACGAGGATCGGGGGGAAGCCCTCGCCGAAGCGGGACCAGTCCTCGGTAGCGATGGAACGCTGGGCATCGATGGCGGCGGCCAAGCCCGCACGAGCGGTGGCGAAGGCCGCGCAGAAAGCGTCGCCGACGGTCTTGAAGACCTGGCCGGCGTTGGCTTCGACCGCGGCGCGCATCAGGGCATCGTGCCGCTCGAGCGCGGCGCGCATCGCGTCCGGAAACTCGTCCCAACGCTGGGTCGAGCCCTCGATGTCGGTGAAGAGAAAGGTGACGGTGCCGGTGGGGAGTTGGGTCATACGCAAGATGATGCCGCATTCCCGATGCTCGGACCATCGAGATGCAATCAGCGCGAAAAGCCCGCCGTAGCGGGCCCCTCGCCAGCACCCCCGGCAGGATTCGAACCTGCGACCGGCGGATTAGAAGTCCGCTGCTCTGGTCCACTGAGCTACGGGGGCAGACAACCGCCAGCGGCGGGGACGCGCGCCGCGCATCGCCCGCCGCTGGTGAAGCGGCCTGTTGGGTTGATTCTAGGATTCGGCCCAGGACGCGTCAATCACGCGCCAGCCTCCGATCGCTCGAGGCGCCCGCGAGGCAAGCGCCTAGTGCCGCCAGCGCTCGCGCGCGCCGACCGGCCGATCCCGGAAGCGCAACCAGCCCCAGATGGCCGCCAGGCCGATCAGGAGCATCATCCAGGTGCCGACCTCCGGCACCTCGGACGGGGGTTGGGGCTCGTCGTCGACGGCGCCGTTGTCGTCATCGTCGTCGCTGCCCGGTACCGCCACCGTGACCAGCGGCTGTCCGGCGCCGCCGGCCGACGCGGTGGAGCTGGGCCCCGGGGTCGGCGAGGGCGGGCTCAGGCTGGGCCGCGGCGTCGCCGTCCGCTGCGGCACCGCCGTCGGCCCACCCGGCGTCGCGGTCGGGAAGATCGCGTTGCCCGACTGCAACACCGACAGGCCGCCGTTCTCGGTACCGACCCACATGTAGCCGGTGGTCGGGTCCCAGGCCAGGGCCGTCACGGCGTTCGAGGCCAGTCCGCTCGACAAGGGCGTCAGCTCGATCCAGTCGCTACCGTCCCAGACATAGGCGCCGCCCACCGCCCGGTCACGTTCGCGGCTCTCGGCCGGCGAGTGCTCGGTCAAGGCCACATTGCCCGCCAGGTGGCCGCGCGTCGTGCCGGCCCACATCCGCCCGAGCGAGTCCTCGGCCAAGGCCGAGACCCAGCCCGAGCCGGGGAAGGTCCACGACTCCCAGTCGATCGCGCCGAGGTCCATCTCGTGGTTGACCACGGCGTCGACGAAGGGCCAGGCCGTGGTCAGGTCGCCCGACTCCAGCTCGAAGGTGCCGGCCCAGGCCGAGCCCGCGGCGTCCACCGCCAGGCTGCGCACGTCGCCGGTGATGTAGGGGTCCTTGTCGGATTCGATGCCCGAACCGTGATAGCTCACGAAGCCGCGGTCGCCGCCGCCCCAGCCGAACCAACGCGCGCCGTCGAAGGCGGAGATGCCACCGCCCATGCGCCGGCTGGCCAGCCCGACGCCGTTGTTGTAGCTCGTCACCGCCCAGACGTTGGCACCGGCCACGGCCAGGCCGGTCACCGTGTCGCCGGTGATCGCGTCGCTGGCGCCCTCGGCATAGCGGTGCGATTCGTAGCTGTCGGTGCTGGGATCGTAGGCGATCAGACCGGCGCCCTCGTGCGGGCTGGCCCCGGGCTCGCCGTTGGCCAGGCCGAAGCCGATCCAGACCCGCCCGTCCGCGCCCACCGCCAGGCTCCCGACATCGCGGTCGGGCAGGGTGGGCGGGCGCAGCGTGAAGTCCCAGTTGCCGGTGCTCAGGTTGAGCACCGAGACGCCGCCGTCCAGGTAGGCCCGATCGGAGGCGGAGTAGAGCGTTCCGACCGCCCCGACCCAGAGCTCCGGGGTGCCGTCGTCGGCCGTCCGGAGCGCCAGCGCGCTGATCGTGTCGCCGGCCAGGCGCTCGTCGCTGCCCGCGTAGGTCTGTCGGCTCCATTCGCCGCTGCCCGGATCGCGGCGCATCAACCCAGCGCCACGGGTGCCGACCCAGAGCGTTCCGTCCTTCTCGAAGACCAGGGCGGTGATGTCGTTGGACCAGGGTGCCGCCGGCGAGGTGACGAAGGCCTCGCCGATGCTGTAGCCGCCCGTGGCGCCCGGCTTCTCGGTCATCGGCACCAGGCCCTCGCCGAGACCGCCGTCGGCCCGCTTGTCTCCGGTGCCGTTGGTGCCCAGGATGACCATGCCGGCCGCCGGCGCGATCGCCGTCACGACGTCGCTGGGCAGGCCATCCGAGACGTCCCAAGCCACCCAGCTGCTGCCGTCGAAACGGGAGACCCCCTGGCCGGCCGAAGTGCTGCCGCAAGCCGCCCAGACCTCCGTCCCGCCGCCGGGTGCCCGTCGAGCATCGATGGCCCACACGTAGTTCGAACAAGGCCCGCCGGAGCCGCGCCAGCCCTCCCAAGCATCGGCCAGATCCCAGGCCACCACACCGTGCGACCAGGTGGCGAGCCAGAGTCGACCCTCCGGGCCGAAGTCCATCGCCATGATCTTGTCGGTCGGCGGACCCGCCTCGCTGCTGCCGCTGCCGACGGCCGCGATGTGGATCCAACCGTCGCGGCTGGCATCGTAGATCGAAAGGGCCGGCTGGTCGGTGTTGCTACCGCGGCCGTGAGCCACGTAGACCCAGCCGCGCGCATCGCTGACCAGATCGGCCACCGGCGTCGCACCAGGGCCGTCCAGCGGCGCATCGGCATCCGGCTCGAAATCGACCGCTTCGACCGGCACGAACTCCGTCGCGCCAGGATCGAGCACCGCCAGGCCCTCGATCCCACCGGCCCAGACCGCCCCGTTGGCGTCGACCACGATGGCGCGCTGCCAGGGATCGATCAGGCCCTGATCGACCCCGTAGGTCACCCAGTCGCCGTTCGTGCGCGCATGCGTCACCCCCTCGGCCGTCGCCAGCCAAGGCTCCCCGGCGGCATCGAAGGCGATGTCGTAGACGTCGTTGGAGAGCAGGCCGGGCGTCTGCGGGAAGAGGTACTGCTCGAAGCCGCCCTGGCGCAGGTTCCAGCGCAGCAGGCCGCCCCCTTCGCTACCGACCCAGAGCACGTTCGCGTCGCTCGGGTCGGTGGCCAGAGCCAGCACCTCGTTGCCGCCGGCCAGGGTGCGCCAGTTGTCCGGCCCGACCTGGGCATGCACCGGCGAGGCGCTGGTGCCGGCCAGGACCAGGGGCAGGAAGCAGACGGCGGCAAGGAAGCGTTGGGCAAACATGGGCGGAAGCTCCTCCAGGCACAGGAGCAGAGGTGGCTCCCGGCGGGCGTCACGGTGCATGCAGTATATCCGGCCCATGGGGCCGGTTCAAATGATAGGTCGATGAGCCAGGCGGCTCAGGGCGCTTCGATGATCCGCGGCTGGTACGCATAGAAGGCATGCGGCAGGTAGATCCGATAGGGCAGCTTGCGCAGGATCGGCCGCGGCTCGACGATGCTCGGATCGTCGTCCGGGCTGAGGCCCGGGGGCGCCAGCTGGGCCAGGCCGTCGCCAGCGGTGCCGACCCACATGGTGTCCCCGTCGAACTCCAGCGCCGTCAGCCGATCGCTGGGAAGCCCGCCCGACGAAGCGGCCTGACGCAGCCAGCGCCCATCCACGCGCACCCGCACGCCGTCGAGCGCGGAGCCGGCCCAGAGGTGGCCCTCGCGGTCGCTGGCCAGGGCGCGCACCGAGCCGGCCCCGGCGAAGCGATGGGCGGTCACGGCATCGCCCCGCAGCTCGTCGACGACCCCGTCGGGCTCGATGTCGGGATCGAAGACGCCGTTGGGGTAGGACAAGCCGCCGAGCCAGATTCCACCGCTCGGATCGACCTGGATCGCACGCAGATCGATGATCGGCTTGCCGACGCTGCTCTTCACGGCATACGACAGGCCTTGATCGCTGGTCAGCTTGCGCCACTGGCCCGAGGCCAGGTCGAGGATCGACAGGCCGCCGCCGGTGTTGAACCGGGCCCCGCCGGGTCGCTCATCGACGTAGAAGAAGTAGGAGGTGGCCACCAGCAGCTCGCCGTCGTGAACCGCCAGATCGGTGATGTTGTCGCTGGTCAAGGTCGGGAAGGTGTAGGTCCGCTCCCAGGTCTGGGTCTGGGTGTTGACCACGCCCAGGCCCGCACCTCGGTAGGCCAGCTCCTTGGGCCCGCGGTCGGTGGCGCCGCTGCCAACCCAGAGCTTGCCGCGTCCGTCCAGGGCCAGGGCCGACAGGTGGTTGGAGGGCAGGCCGTCGATCGCGCTCAGGCTGCGCCAGGCCAGCCCGTCGAAGCGGCTGAGCCCGCCGTCGGTCCAGCGATGCCGGTCGGCGTCGTAGCTGATCTGGCGCGTCGCGATCCAGACGATGCCGCCGGGCTCGACCACGATGTCGGCGATGCTGTCCGATGCCAGGCCGCCGCCGGTGCTGGCCCGGGTGTAGCTGCGCCAGCGCCCGTCGCTGCCGCGCACGGCCAGCCCATCGCGCGCCGTACCCACCCAGAGCTCCCCGGTGACCGGATGGCGCACCAGCGCCGTGATGTCGTTGTCGGGCAGGCTTCCCGGGTGCGAACCATCGGCGTCGCGCATGCTGAAGACCTCGATGGTCTGCCGGTCGCCCAACAAGCGAGCCAGGCCATGCCCGTGCGAACGGCCCTCCGGGTCGAGCGTCGAGACGCCGATCCAGATCGAGCCGTCGCCGTCCGGAAGCAGGCTGCGGATGAGGTCGCCTGGCATGCCGTTGGTGCTCTTGAGGGCATACCAGGCATCGTCGTCCGGGTTGGTCGGCGTGCCGCGCGAGTCGAGGATGTTGAGGCCGCTGCCACGCTCGTTGAAGCGCGCCGTGCCCACCCAGACCGCGCCGTCGGCGCCCACCGACAGCGCGGTCACGTAATCGCTGAGGATGCAGCGGGTCTCGCTGTCGCAGTCGCGGTAGGCGGTCCATCCGCTGCCGGCGTAGGCCTGCAGGCCACGCCCCCAGGTGCCGGCCCACAAGGCCTCCGGCCCCGGCGCCAGGCGTCGGACGCTGTCGGAGAGCTCGCCGCTGCGGGCACTGTCGTAGCTCTGCCATCCGTTCTGGGTCTGCTGCGAGATGCCGCCTCCGGCAAGACGCCAGTAGCCCGGCTCGCGCCCGCCCTCCGGATCGTTGGCATCGGGCTGCCACTGGCGGAAGGGCTCGGCGGCCAGCCAGACGTCTCCGCGCCAGACCGCGATGTCACGCACGTTGTCGCTGACCAGGCCGTTGGCCTGGCTGTAGCCGGTCCAGCGCGTGCCGTCCAGCGTGTAGGCCACGCCGCCCCCGGTCCAGCCGCCCGGGCTGCGCTTGCCCGTGATCTGGGCGTCCGGATCCCACCACTGCTCCATGGCAACCCAGAGCCGGTCGCGGTCGTCGACGGTGAGGCCGGTGATCGAAGGCGAATCGAGCCCCGTATCGATGCCCACCATCCGGTCGCGGCCGACATCGTAGCGCGCCAGACCCTGGCAGGTCGCCAGGTAGAGCTGCCCCTGCCATCGAACGAGGTCGCGCACGTCGTTGCAGGGCAGGCCGTCCTGGGGGGCCAGGTACTGGCGCTTCAGGTGGCCGTCGCGGCCCCAGCGCAGCACGCCACCCCCGTGACTGCCGGCCCAGACCGAGTCGCCCTCGCGCAGCAAGGCCTGGATGTCGTCACCGTTGGCGATGCTTCGCCAATCGCCCACCAGGCGCCAGTCCTCGTCCTCGGGACTGGCGAGGGGGGCGCTCGGAGCGGCCTGCGCGGCCGGCGCAGCCGCGGCATACAGGCACAGCAGGAGCAGGGCCGTCGCCGCGGCGCGCAGTGCGGGCAGGGTCTTCATGGGGGAGGGATCTCCTTCACCTGACGGCCGGCATGGAGCACCGGTTCGGCCGATCGTGGGACATGGGATGACAACGCGATTCGGGGCGCTTGCGTTATGCCTCCTCGGCGAACGCGCGCGAGGCTGCCGCGCCCTGGCGGCTCACGGCTCCGACGCGGGCTCGAGCGCGTGCATCACGAGCTCGATGCCCAGCGGAGCCATCCGCGGCGGCATCGACGGGTCGGGCGCCGGTGCCTGGCTCACCACGCCGGCCCGATCGATCTCGACCAGGTCGAAGCCTTCGACGATCGGTGGATCCTGGCGGGCGTCCGTCACCAGGATGACCTCGCGGCCGGCCGCGCCCCAAGCCGCCACGAGGGCCGCCAGTCCCTCGGGATCGGGGCGCGGGCTGCCCAGCACGGCCACCGGCCGCCCGGTCAGCGACCAGGTCGGGGCCGCCAGCCGACCGGCATCCATGCCGTCCAGGGTCGAGCTGAAGAGCAGGACATCCTGTGCTTGCCCGGCCCGGCCCAGCTGCCGGGCCAGCGCCGCGCCGCCGGCGAAGTCGCGCCCGCCGCCGGCCCGAAACGGGAGCGCGGCCTGATTGCCCGCGAAGAGGAGCAGCGCCAGGATGCTCCAGGTCAGCCCCCGGCGCAGGCCCGGGCGGATGCCCGGCAGCAGCCCCTCGGGTGGGAGACCGCGGGCCAAGGCCAGGAAGGCGCCGGCGGCCAGCACGGCGGCGAGCGGCAGGGCCAACGGCAGGAAACGACGCGCGCTGTACAGCGGCGAGAGCACCCGGGTGACCAGCGGCGCGGCCAGGACCAGCGGCAAGGCGGTCAACGCCAGGGTGCCGAGCGGTCCGCGACCCGGCCGTGGCTGCTCGAGCACGAGCACCAGGCCGACGACGGCCGCCCAGACGCCCAGTGGCGTCAGGGACCATGCGAGGAGCGACAGCATCGGCGGCGGCGACACGGCGGGCACCCTCCAGGCGGCCAGGCTGGCCAGCGCGAAGGCCAGAACGGCCAGGCTGCCGAGCAGGCGACGCGGGGCGGGCAGCGCGGGTCGCCGCGCGATCGGCCGCGATCGATGGAGCGCGACGGCGATCCCGATCAGGACGGCCGCCGTCAAGAGGATCGGCGCCAGCGTCGGCAGCCGATCGATCAGGCGTCGCCAGACGCCGCCGCCGTTCAGGCGGTAGTAGAGCTGGCTCGGGCCGAGCGCCAGGACCAGTCCCTGCAGCGCGGGCAGCGTCAGGCCGATGGCGAGCGCCCGGCCCTCCAGCCGGCCGCCGGGTCGCCGGCGAACCACGAGCCACCAGGCCGCGGCCAGCGCCACGGCGGGCAGGGTATCGAGCTTGCACAGGCCGGCCAGACCCAGGGCGAGGCCAGCGGCCCCGGCGAGGCCCGGCGAGGCGGAGCCGACCCGTTCGAGCTGCATCAGCGCCGCCAGTCCCGCCAGGAGCAGGGCACCCGCCGCCAGCTCGGCATAGGGCTGTCCGGCGTAGTAGCCGAAGAGCGGGCCGATGCCGGCCAGGAGCAGCGCCAGCGGGGCCGCCGGGCCGCCGAAGGCGAGCCTGGCCACGACCGCGATCGACAGGAGCCAGGCGAGGGCCCAGGGCAGAGCCGCCAGCGCCGCCCGGTCCGGTCCGAAGCCGCGCGCGGCCAGGGCCAGGCCGCTGGCGAAGAAGGGCGGGTGGTAGGGCCCCAAGCCGCCGTCGGGCCGCTCGGGCCGCGCGGCGAAGGCCTGGGCGAAGAAGCCTCGGGTCGAATCGGATGGGAAGGGCAGGCCGGCCGCGCGCTGGTCGGCAAAGGTGCTCGTGACCATCCGCCGCAGCTCGGGCGTGTCGAGATCGGCCATGGCGGCCGACTCGAAGCGCAGGCCGCCGTCGGCGTCGATCCGCGCGGCGGTATTGAGGTACCAGCTGGCGTCCAGATAGACCGGCCAGGGGCGGGCGATCGGCATGCCAGCCCAGATCAGCGCGCAAGCCAGACCCAGGGTCAGACCGTCCCAGGCATCGAAGGCGACTTGCCCTCGACTTGCCGCCCGGACGGCGTAGCCCAGCACGGCCAAGAGCACCAGCGATGCGCCAGCGACGGCCAGAGCGGGCGCGAAGCGACCGGCCTCGGCCGAGACGAGCGCAAGCCAGGAGGCGGTCGCCGTCGGCAGGAGACAGGCCGCCAGCAGCAGCGCGATCGGGCTGACCCTGCGCTCCATGCCCCTACTGGTAGTGCAGGATCAGGCCGTCCTCGCCGACCGCCCAGCCCTCCGATCCGTCCGGCGCCATCCACATGCCGCGGATGCCGCGGTTGCGGGTGGCGCCGGCGATGGTGAGCTTGGTCCAGCCGGCGCCGTTCCAATGGAACAGGCCGGCGCGCCCGCCGCCGGCGAAGGCCCGATCGTGCGTCACGATGGCCGCCGCCAGCAGGTCCTCGCCGCTGGTGGAGGGTTGACTCGGCATGCGCGCCCACTTGCCCTCGTCGTCGATCCACCACACCGCGCCGCGCGGTCCGACGGCCAGGCCCAGGGCGCTGGCCGGGACGTCCAGGCCAAAGAGCGGGCCGGTCGAGATGCCCGGCCGCCACTCGTCGCCCGACCAGCTGTAGATCCGACCGCCGCTCGTGCCACCCTGGATGGCATAGGCCAGGCTCTCGCCGACCACGTCGACCGCCGAGTAGGTGTGACCGGTGTTGCGGTCGGCCGGACCTGGCGGCGCCCATTCCGAGTCGGTCAGCTTCAGGCGATTGCCGCTTCCGGCGCCGACCACCCAGGCCACCACGCCGTCGCTGCCGTCGAAGGCCGAGACGCTGGCCCAGTTGTCGGTGTAGCTGCCCGTGTTGGCCTTGCTCCAGCGACGTGAGCGCAGCTGCAGCAGGGTGCCGCCGTCGCCGGCGATGTAGCCGCGATCCGGCGCCAGCATCGCGATCGAGCGCAGGTTGGACTGCGAGTTGGCCGAGACGCTGGTCAGCTGCGCGCCATCCCAATGCAGGACGTTGCCGGCGTCTCCGACGAACCAGACATCGGTCGGACCCGTGGCGGCCACGGCGTTGAAGGCGACGCTCGGCACGCGCACGTCCGGCGGCGAGAACACGCTCCAGGCGCCCAGCGGCGGCACGCGCGGCGTCGCCGTCAGCGCCGACTCGGTGGCCGTGGCGCTCGGCGAAGGGCTGGCGCTCGGCGTCGCGCTGGCGCCGAGGGGCGTGGCGCTGGGCTGAGCCGTCGGCCTCGGCGGGGTCGGGCTGGCCGTGACGCCGGGCTCCGGCGTCGCCGTGTCGGCCGGCATGGTGGCCTCGGGGGTCGAGCTGGGGACGACGAAGGTCGCGCTGGCCGTGCGGCTGGGAGTCGGCGTCGCGCTGGGCTCGGGGCAGGGGCCCCGCAACTCGGGCCGTGGCACGGAGGGCGCCAGCGGATCCGGCGGAACGCCCCGCGAGCGCAACATCATCGGCAGGAACAGGCGGATCGGCGGGCAGTCGTCGCCCGGCGTCGCCCGGGTACGGGTCGCGCTGGGCGGGGCCGAGGTCCGTGTGGCGGTGACGGTGGCGGTGCGCGAACCATCCGGCGTGGGCGTGGCCTCACCGGTCGACGTGGCGACCGACGTCGCCGACGGCTCGGGCGTCGCCGTCGGCGCCTCGGCCGCGGCATCGAAGACGCTGATGCCGGCGTTCTGCGTGCCGACCCACATCCGCTGCCGCCCGGGATCGCTGGCCAAGGCGCTGATCCGATTGGAGGCGAGGTCCGCGTTGTGCGGCGTCAAGGTGAACCAGTCGCTGCCGTCGAACAGCTTGACGCCACCCTCGGGCGGCACGAGGCCGGCGCCGTTGCGCGTGGTGCCCACCCAGAGGTTGTCGTCGGCATCGAGCGCCATCGACGAGACCTTGCCGTCCTCGCGCCAGACGACGCTCTGCCAGTCGCTGGGACCGCAGGCATCGAGCGGGCACCAGTTGACCGCGGCATGCACGCCGTAGCCGTTGATCCAGTGGAAGTTGTCGTCGGAGTCCCAGGACCCGGCCCAGACCCGGTTGCGCCCGCGGTCGATCTGCACGGCCGTCATCTCGCCGCCCGTGCCAGCGCTCGAGTGCGCGCGCAAGGTGGCACCGGCGTTCTTGCCCCAGGTCGACCACCGATTCTCGGCCTTGCTCCAGCGCGAGACGCCGCCGCCCAGGAAGATGCGGTCCCAGTTGCCGCCGATGTTCTGGACCCACTCGACCACCGAATGGTGCGAGGCCCAGACGTCGCCCGTCTCCGGATCCAGGGCCAGATCGGTGATGCCATTGCTGCCCAACCGCTGCCCGCTGGGCAGGCTGGCGCGGTTGACCAGGGTCCAGCTATCGCTGGCCGGGTCGTAGATGCCGATGCCGTAGCCGCTGGCGATGGCATTGCTCATGGCGGCCCAGACCCGTCCCTCCGAGTCGACCTCGACAGCCAGGATCATGTTGTCTTCGAGCGGGCTGTTGTCGATGTTGAAGACCGACCAGCCGTCGCCCTCGTAGCGACCCAAGCCGCCGTCGAGCCAGCACTGGCCGGCCGCCGCGCGGGCCGGATCACAGGCGTCGCCGGTCCAGATCGACTCACCGCCGCCAGCCCAGGCGCGTCCCTGGGCATCGACCGCAACCTGGGTCCCCTCGTCGCTGGCCGGGCCGCGGATCACGGTGAACACGGCGTCGCCCTGGTTGGCCTTCTGCGCTAGCGGTGGCGTGATCTTGATCTGGCCGTCGAGGCCCGAGCGCGGCAGGATGTAGCGGGTGACCCGGTAGAAGTTGGGGTCGCTGCCGATGCGCAGATAGCCCTCGCCCGGGAAGGCCGCGTCGAAAGCCTCCTGCGTGTCGATGTCGACCGGCAGCTGGCCCATGCCGGCCCGGACGTCCAGGGTGATCGAAGCGACCCGACGGCCGGCACCGAACATCCGCCAGGCCTGCCAGCTGTTGCCGTCGAAGTGGGCGATGCCGCGTTTGGCCGTGTTGACCCAGATCGACTGATCGAGCGGGCTGATGGCGATGCCCGAGACCTGATTGGAGGGCAGGCCGGTGCGGCCGGTGACCAGCGGCGTCCATCGATCGGCGCCGGCATCGTAGGCCCGAATGCCGAAGCCGTCCCCGTTGCGGTTGTCCTTGGTCCCGATCAGCTTGATGTCGCCCGACAGCTCGAGCGCGGTCACGATGGCGTCGCTGGAGCCCTCGACGCCGTCGACCTGGAGGTAGCTCCACAGGTCGTCGCTGCCCGCGCCGGCATTGTTCCCGCCCGAGGAGTCGCCGAAGGTGCCGTTGTGCTGCAGGATGCCGATGCCACGACCGGTCTTGCTGTCGCTGGCGTGCCCGATCCAGACCTTGCCGTCGGTGTTGACCGCCACCGAATAGGCCAGGTTGCCCTGCAGACCGTGGATCTCGCCGTTGACGTTCCGCCCGCGCACGTAGTAGGGCTGACCGCTGTTGCAGGCCGTCTTGCGCATGCCGTACAGCATCAGCAGGACGCCGTCGCCGCTGGTCGCGGCCCACATGCGACCGTCGACGTCGGCCTCCAGATCCAGGATGTGGTTCGAGAAGCAGCCGCCGGTGCCGTCCAAGGCGGCGAACTGGGTCCAGGCGCTGCCGTCGTGTGCCGCCAGGCCGCCGCCGCGCAGCACCCAGAAGCCCTTGCAGCCGGTGTTGTCGAAGCAGGCGGTGTCATCCCAGGCGTAGTAGGGCCGCGTGCCGACCCAGAGCAGGCCATCGCTGGCGTACTCGAGGTCGGTGATGTTCTCCGAGGGGATGGACTTGTACTTCTCCTGGTTGCGCTCGCCGGCGAACTCCAGCAGGAAGCTGGCGGGCCAGGTCCCGGTCGCGGGATCGAAGCGTGCCAGGCCCCCGCTGCGGAAGGCTCCGGGCTCGTTGGTGAACCGGTTCAAGAGCTGACGATCCCACTCCTGGGCGAAGCCGACCCAGAGCTGGCCGTCGGTGGTGGGCTCGAGCGCCGTGACGACGCGGGACAGCATGCCCGGGGTGTTCTCCGGCGTCAGCGTGACGAGCCGGTCGGCCCCCGGATCGAGACGCGAGAGCCCGGCCGGCGTCGCCAGCCAGAGGGTGCCGTCAGGCATGCGCTCGATGTCCTGCACGTCGTTGGAGGCCAGGCCATCCTGCGGCGCGAGGAACTGACGATACTCGCCGCTCCGGAGGTCCCAACGCACGAGCCCCCCGCCCTCGGTCGCCGCCCAGGCGACCGTCCCGTCACGCAGGATCCGGTTGACCCGATCGCCGTTGGCGAAGGAGATCCACCGGCCCTTGCCCTCGACCGGCCCGAGGCCTGCCTGGGCGTGCGCGACCGGATCGCTGCCCCCTGTCATCAACGGTCCCAAGGTCGCGGTCATCGCGAGCAGGAGGCCGACCAGCAGCAGCGCCCGCCCGAGGCCAAGGGCCTGGACGGGGCCCGGGGTGCGCGTGGACTTGGGGTTCATGGAATCTCTCATCGGTTCGAGGCGCCTCGCGCTCCGGTCGCGATGCCCGCACGGGGGCTCGGTTCGGAGCGGGCGAAGGACCAGGGTCGGGCACGGCTGGCAAGAACAGCGTGAGCCGGATTCTAGTGGACGCCGGTTGGCCGGGACAAGCGCCGACGTCAGCGACACGGGGACGGACCTGCGGCCCCTGCTTTGAGACGCAGCGAGAGGGTCGGAGGTTATGCCGAATCGCCAGACGCGCAGGACCCCCGCTTCCGGATAGCCGAAAGCGGGGGCCGTAGCGTGCGCAGGATCGAGGTCGCCTGGCTCGCGCCGGAGCGCGAGCCGAGCGGCATCAGGGCAGCGGCGGACCGGGCGGCGGACCGGGCGGCGGACCGCCGGCGCCCGGCGGCTGGCAGCAAGGGACCCGCCGCGGAACGCCCGGACAGCTGGGGATCGGCCCGCTATAGGCGAAGGGACCGATGATGGGCACGCCTTGCTGGGCCGAGCTCTCGTCGCCCGGCACGTCGGCTCCCAGAAGGGTGCTCGAGCGCTCCAGCGTGACGGAAGCCAGCCCCACCAGGTTGCGCAGGAACTGGCCCTGACCCGAGAAGACCTCGTGCTCCCAGAACACGGCGCTGATCACCGCGCTGCCCTTGAACCCCTGAGGCAGGAAGGCCAGGCTCTGCGACACGTCGATGTACTCGACCTGCTGGCTGTGCAGCTTCTCGCAGAAGCTGTCGACCAATCCGTTCTGGTCATAGATGTAGACGATGAAGTCGGTGAAGCCCGGCTTGGCGACCACGTTCTGAATCGAGAGCTCGGTGGTCAGACCAAGCCCGCCGACATCCTTCATCAGGCTCGGCACCCCGATGCGTCCGACCCCCGAGTAGAGGCCGCCCCAGCCGCTGCCCACCTGCCAGTCGTAGGCCCGCTGCTCGGGGAAGAGCTCGTAGGCCACGGCCTCCAGGGCCTGGCTGCGCTGGACGTCGGCATGCTTGACCAGCTGGGCCACGCCCACGATGTTGGCCGGCGCGACCGCCGGCGAGCCGGGCGAGATCCACTCCTGGCTCTCGACCCGCACCGCACCGACCCAGTTGCCCGGCATGTTGGCGACCACCGGCAGGTAGAAGCCCTGGCTACCGCCGGGACAGATCCAGTCGATCAGCGTGGTGATCACGTCGCCGCCGCGGTCGAGGAAGTAGACCTTGACCCGCGCGGCGGTCGTGGTCGACAGGTTGCCCACCTGCACCAGCGAGTCCCAGCCCTGATGCTCGCTGTAGATCAGCGGTCCGTAGGCGACCTGGCTGCCCGGCGAGAAGAGCGAGTTGCCGCCCTGGGCGGCATACTCGAGCTGCCCGGGCTGCGCGCTGTAGCTCATCAGGAGATCGCTGCCGATGTGATCGACCACGATCGACAGCACCTCGGAGCCGCGGATCATGACGCTGCCGACCCAGTCCGGGCCGACGCAGCTGCTGGCGTCGAACTGATAGGTCTCGCCCGGCGCCAGGGTCAGCACGTCGCAGATCCGCGGCCGCAGGCAGTCGTCCTGGGCCTTGAACCAGAGCTCGATCGAGCTGCATTCCAGGCCACCGTTCTGGATGTACAGCCAGCTCGACCAGGCATCCTTGCCCGCGTAGACCAGCGGTGCGAAGTAGGCATAGCCGCCGTACACCGGATCGTAGACGCCCAGCATGCCGTCCGCCAGGCCCGAATAGCCGGCGCTGGCGGTGACCATCGGGTTGGCGTCGCCCGGGCACTTCCGCACGACCTCGACGGCCAAGGAGGCGCCCGGATAGCTGCTGAAGTCGAAGGCGAAGTCCTGGGCCAGCCAGACGCCGTGCTCGTTGTAGGCCTTCTTGAAGCGCCGGAAGCTGTTGCAGTCGCCCACCACCTCGTGGAAGAGGCGCTCGCAGAGCAGGTCGGCGAAGATGTCGCCACCCGGCGCCGAGATGGCCGGTGCGCTGAAGACCATGCCGCTCTTGGCGCGCTGCGGCAGCTGAGCGCCCAGGAAGTTCCAGGTGCTGCCGGGACGCAGCAGGCCCGAGCATTCCACCTTGAGCGGACCAGAGCACTGCGGCGCGCAGACGCCCGGCGCGGCCCAGACCATCAGCAAGGCCTTGGAATCCCAGGCGCCGATGTTCTGAACCTCGATGATGGTGCTGCAGACGTTGTCGTTGGCTTCGTAGTTGAGGATCGGCAGATGCGTCTGCTGACCGGTGGGCACCTCGCAACAGGGCGGCCGGCCCGGAACCCCGACCGGTGGGCCGGGCGGGGGCGGCAAGCCCGGCACGTAACCCGGCCGGTGCAGGCCGAAGTCGCCGCGCGCCGAACAGCACCAGTAGGTGCTGAAGTCGCGCAGCTCGAAGTCGAGGCTGGTCGGTGTCGTCGCCTCGCATTGATCGGGCAGGAGCACCTGGACGATGTAGCGCGGGCCCACCGGCAGGCCGGGGAAGCTGTAGTAACCGTCCTGGTTGGTCACCGCCTGGCCCATCACCGCGGCCGTGGCCGCGTCGATCAAGCGCACGGTCGCCCCCGGCCAGCGCGTGTCGCGGCCGGCGTTTGGATCGTAGCGCCCGTTGCGGTTGAGGTCCTCGTAGACGTTGCCGTGGATCTTGAGCGCGCTGCAGGGAGCATCCGGCTCGGCGCCCTCTGCCAGGGCACCCGGGCAGTTCGGCGTGGGCTGGGCCGGCGCTTCGAGCGGGCGCTGCGACGGGGGATGCGCGCGCACGACACCACCAGGCAGGAGCGCGCCAAGCGCCAGCGCAAGCGCGAAGGTGGCCGCCAGGGCGAGGATGGCGCGCCGCGGCGGCGCGCCGAACATCGAGGGTGCTGCTCCCATCGGTCGATCTCCTTGCTGGGCGAAAAGAAGACAGGCCTCGAAGCCCGAAGGGCACCACGCCGCCCTGGCAGGGGAAGGCATCGCGGACCGATCGTCATTCGAGCTGTGGCGCCAGCGGGACCGACGGGGCAGGGTAGGACGTTCGCCCGCTTCCACACGCGACGGGATTAACGGCTGATGAGCGAATGCGTTACTCCGAGATCCGATCCGCGGGCAGCATGGCGGCCGGAGCCCCACGCGAAGCGGGCCGGTCGCTCGTGCGACCGGCCCGCGGCTCGACTCGGATCGCCGGGCCCCAGGGGCCGCGGCGATGCTCAGGCGTCTAGTAGCGACACCAGGTCCCATACCACTGCCAGTTGTACGAGTAGCAGCGGCAGCTGTAGTTGTAGGTCCGGGCCTGGCCCCAGAAGTAGGCCGGCTTGTAGCTCGTGCCGCCGTAGCAGGGGTTGTAGCTGCCACAGCCGGTGTTGTAGTAGGGCAGGTAGTAGTAGCTGCCGTAGTTGTTGTAGCAGTAGCGGTTGAGGTAGGAGTTGTTGTAGGTGTAGAAGTTGACCAGCGACGAGCTCATCCAGGGATAGCCCAGCTGAGCGGCCATCGAGTTGCAGAGGCCGTAGTACTGGCCGGTGCGGCCGTAGGTGTTGTAGGTCTGGTAGGAGTTGTAGTACATCGCGCCACCGCTGTAGCGCCAGGTGTACCAGTCCGGCGTGGCGCCCTGCGGCGCGCCATCCGTCTCGGCGCCCGACATCTGGCCGGCGCCAGGGCCGCCCGGTCCGGGCAGCTCGACGCTGCCGACGAAGCTCTCGTTGGCGCTGACCTTCATGTCGGCGTCCACCGTGATCTGACCGGTCTCGATCAAGCGGTTCGAGAAGCCGAGGGCGAGGCGGTAGTTGTCGAGGAACTCCTGCGAGACGCCCAGCTGCTCGGCGCTGACCTCGGCCGGCAGCTGGACCAGTCCGTCGGCGTCCAGAACCAGCAGCGGGTCGATGCGCTCGGTGATGGCCACGATCTCGGCCATCGCCTGCGGGTCCACGACTTCGATCGAGTCCATCGACGGCGGGGCGGCGTAGCCCGCGTCGATGTCGCTCGGGGCGGCGGCGACGCGGCCGGCCACCAGACCGACCGCGAAGACGGCGGTCAACAGACAGGCGGTGAGAGTGCGGGTCCGATTCATTGAAGTGTCCCCTCCAGAGGCTCAGGAAAGTCCGGAAGACAGGAGATTACGAGCGCGCGATCGCACACGCAGGGCAGGGACAGACCTCAGATTCGGTCGAACCGGTACCGGGCGCCATGCCCGCTCACCGCTTCGGCCCTCAGGACGAGATGATAGCAGTCACCCCGCCCGCGCGCGAGTCGTTGGGGGCGAATTGGATCCACCCGATCCCTCGTCGCGCGGCGGGTATAACGCAGGAGCCCTGCCCTTCGTTACGGCCTGGACGAACCAATGTACAGGAACCCGGCCTCGTCGACGCGGGCACGCCGGGCAGCGGCGAGCCAGCCGTCACAGGCCAGGTTGGGGCCGGCGAGCTCGAGACCCTGGCCCAGCCGCAGGTCGACGCCGGGCATGGGCAGGCCGACGCTGCCGGCCACGCGCTTGCCGTTGATCGGGTTGCAGGTGGCCAGACCGGCGGTGCCGGGCGGGGCGAAGCCCTGGCAGAGCTCCAGCCCGGTGGCGGCCTCGAAGGCGGCGGCGGTGGCAGCGCCCACGTCGTCGCCGGTGATCCAGGCCCGCACCGAACGCAGATCCATTCGCGCCAGCTCGGGTCGGGCGACCAGGGTCTGGACCGCGCTGCCGGTGGTCAGCACGTAGGCCGGCCGGAGGTAGCGCAGGATGTCCCCGATGGCCTCGGGGGCCACCGTCGGCGCCAGCACCAGCCGTGCCCGCATGTCGAAGGCCGTGCCGAGGCCCAGCGTGAGGCCGAAGGCCTCGCCGACCGGCGCGAGCAACAGCCAGGTATCGTCGCCTGGCCGAGCATCGGTCAACCAGACCCGGAGCTGGCTGACCCCGGCCATCAGGTGCCGATGCTCGAACTGGAAGGCGGTGCGCCCGGCCGAATGGGGGTCATGGATCTGGAGCGCCGGCGCGTCGGGCGCGAGCTCGGGCAGCGTACCCCCATCGCCGTCCGCCAGCCAATCGCGCCACGCGCGGCCCATCGCGGTCACCGCGGCGCTGCGGCGCCCGAAGACGCGGCGCAGAAGCCGCAGGTCGAGCCCCAGTCCCTCGTCCGGGTCGACGACCACCAGACCGCCCGGGGGAGCGGGTCGCGAGACGAGCATCCGCTCCGCCAGTCGGGGCGAGAGCAGTGCCAGGCGCGGCTCGGCCCGAGCACAGATCCGAGCGAGACCGTCCCCGTCGATGCCGCCGGGCAGCGGCACCAGCACGCCCCCCGCGGCGAGCGCGCCCAACGCGGCGACCACCGCCTGGGGGCCGTTGGGCAAGCCGAAGAGGACCCGGTCGCCCGGCTGCAGCCCGCTGCGCAAGCAGGCGCCTGCCGCACGCTCCACCTCCGCCGACAGCTGAGCATAGCTGTAGCGATGGTTGAAGAAGACCAGGGCCGGGTAGCCGGGCGCATCCGCGGCCGCGTTCGACAGCAGGCTCGGAAACGCGAACCGCGGCGCGGGAACGTCGCTCGGGACACCGGGCTCGTAGCGGACCTGCCACGGCAGCGAAGTCGAAATCATGGCCGCGACACGATACACCGCCGACTCGCGAACGCCAAGGTGCCGCCTTCGCCGCCGGTCCCCGGCGCCGTCTCCCGGAGGCTTGTTGCCGGCAGCGGGCGCGCCTATAATGCTCGTTTGGGCGAACCGCGCCCACCATCACGCACGTCCCCGGATTGCTTTCGTGCCGGCGAGCGCCGGTCGGAGGGGGCGGAGGGATCAACGAAAGGGAGCTGTACCCATCATGAGCATCGCGACCATGCGAGAGCTGCTCGAAGCCGGTGTGCACTTCGGGCACTACACCCGCCGCTGGAACCCCAAGATGCGCCCGTACATCTTTACGGAGCGCAACGGTATCCACATCATCGACCTGGCGCTGACCGTCAAGGCGATGGACAAGGCCAACGACCGGATCCGCGACACGGTCGCCCACGGCGGCACGATCCTCTTCGTCGGCACCAAGAAGCAAGCCTCGGAGAACCTGCGTCAGGCGGCCGAGCGGGTCAACATGCCCTACGTGACCCATCGCTGGCTGGGCGGCATGCTGACCAACTGGCAGACGATGCGCCAGCGGGTCAACCACCTGATCGACCTCGAGAACCGCCGCGACCGCGGCGAGTTCGCGATGCTGACCAAGAAGGAAGCGTTGCTGCGCGAGCGCGAGATCACCAAGCTCAACGAGCGCCTGGGCGGGATCAAGGGCCTGTCGACGCTCCCGGACATGATCTTCATCGTCGACACCATGCGCGAGTCGATCGCGGTCAAGGAAGCCAACAGCCTGGGCATCCCGATCGTGGCGATCGTCGACACCAACTGCGACCCGGACCCGATCCAATACGTCATCCCCTCGAATGACGACGCGATCCGGGCCCTCAAGCTCATGATCGACAAGATCGCCACGGCGGTCGACGAAGGCCTGACGATGCGGGAGAGCACGTTTGCCGACTCGATCATGGCCGGCGAGCAGGGCCAGGACGTCGACACCAGCCAGCGGGTCTTCGACCCGGACGAGGACGACACGGGCGACGACGACGACGAATGATGTCGGCGGGAGGCGGGGCGAGCCCGCTTCGCCTCCGCCCGATGCCGCCGGCTCGGCACCCCACCAACCGAAGGTCAACGACCAGACACCACAAGGGAAGACCATGTCGATCAGCACTGCACAGATTCGCGAGCTGCGGGAGCGGACGGGCGCCGGCATCCTGGATGCCAAGAATGCGCTCGTGGCCTCCGGCGGCGACATCGAGGCCGCCATCACCAGCCTGCGCGAGAAGGGTCTGGCCAAGGCGGCCAAGAAGGCCAGCCGCGAGGCCAGCGAGGGTCGCGTGCTGGCTTACGTTCACGGCGATCCGGGTCGGATCGGCGTCCTGATCGAGGTCAACTGCGAGACGGACTTCGTGGCGCGCACCGACGCCTTCAAGGACCTCTGTCACGGTCTGGCCATGCACGTCGCGGCGGCGGCTCCGGAGTACGTTCGGGACGAGGACATCCCGGAGCGCTTGCTCGAGAGCGAGCGCGAGGTCTATCGCGCCGAGATGGCCGACCAGAACAAGCCGCCCGAGATCCTCGAGCGCATCATCGACGGCAAGGTTCAGAAGTGGATGGACGAGAAGGTCCTGTTGCGTCAGGCCTATATCCGCGACAACGACCTGACGGTGGGCGACATGATCAAGCACGCCATCGCCGATCTGGGCGAGAACATCGTTCTGCGACGCTTCACGCGCTACGACATCTCGGAGCGGGTGTAACCTGGGCACGTCAGCCTTGCCGGTCGAAGGGCTGCGCTACCGCCGGGTCCTGCTGAAGCTCTCGGGCGAGGCACTGGCCGGCCCAAGCGGCTATGGCATCGATCCGAAGGCAGCCAACGTCCTGGCCGAGAAGATCCAGGAGGTCGTCGCGCTCGGCGTGCAGGTCGGCGTGGTCATCGGCGGAGGCAACATCTGGCGCGGCGCCGGCGCCAGCGGGATGGACCGGGCGACGGCCGACCAGATGGGAATGCTCGCCACCGTGATGAACGCGCTGGCCCTGCAGGACGCGGTCGAGAGCCTGGGCTTGGCGGTGCGGGTGCATACGGCGGTCGAGATGACGGCGCTGGCCGAACCCTATATCCGGCGCCGCGCGATGTATCAGCTCGAGAAGGGCTACGTGGTGATCCTGGGTGCCGGTACGGGTAATCCGTTCTTCACGACCGACACCGCCGCCGCGCTGCGCGCGATGGAGCTCGGGGCCGACGTGTTGATCAAGGCGACCAAAGTCGACGGTGTCTACGAGGCCGATCCGGTGCTGGTGCCCGACGCCCGGCGTTTCGATCACATCAGCTACGGTGAGGCCTTGACCCGCGGCTTGCGGGTCATGGACCTCACCGCGCTCACCTTGTGCCAGGAGAACGACCTGCCGATCATCGTCCTCGATCTCTGGCAGCCCGACGGCATCTCGGCGGTCTGTCGCGGCGAGTCGGTCGGCACCCTGGTCGACGGGAGGGCGTCAGAGCCCGTCCGCCCCTAGCCATTCGGCCCGCTTCGCTGGGGCCAAGCACGGAGGAGACGAACGCGATGACCGAACAGACCCCGAAATCCCTGCTCGAGGACGCGCGGGAACGCATGCATGGCGCCGTCGAGTCGTTGGATCACGATCTGGCCGGCTTCCGGACGGGCCGGGCGTCCACCAACCTCGTCGACCGGTTGACGGTCGAGTATTACGGCACGCCCACGCCGCTGAACCAGATGGCGACCATCACGGCGCCCGAGCCCCGCTTGATCACGATCCGCCCCTGGGATCAGCGGTCGCTGGGCACGATCGAGAAGGCCATCATGACCAGCGACCTGGGCCTCACCCCGGGCAACGACGGCCAGGTCATCCGATTGCAGATTCCGGCGCTGACCGAGGAACGGCGCGAAGACCTGGTCAAGCAGGCCTCGCGACGGGCCGAGGAGGCGCGGGTGGCGGTGCGCAACGTCCGGCGCGACACCCTGCACCACCTGGACGCCTTGGACCTGCCCGAGGACGAGCTCTACGGGCTCAAGGACGAGGTCCAGGAAGACACCAACGCGAACATCAAGGAGATCGACGCGCACCTGGAGCGCAAGATCGCCGAGATCCGAGAGGTCTGAGCCGGCGTCATGGCCGACTCCTCCGAGCGCAAGCTCGACGTCGAGGTCGCTCGGCGCCCGCGCCATATCGCCGTCATCATGGACGGCAACGGCCGCTGGGCCAAGGCGCGCGGCCTGCCACGGCTGGCCGGCCATCGGGCCGGCACGCAAGCGCTGCGCCGCGTGATCGAGGCCTGCATCGAGTTCGAGGTGCCCTACCTCACCATCTACGCGTTCTCGACCGAGAACTGGAAGCGCCCGGCGCACGAAGTGCGCGGCCTGATGTTCCTGCTCGAGGAGGTGATCGAGCGGCAGCTCGACGAGCTCGACGGCGCCGGCGTGCGCATCCGACACATCGGCTGGCTCGATCAGGTGCCCCGGCACCTGCAGCAGGCCATCCAGGGCGCGGTCGAGCGAACGGCCGGCAACCGACGGCTCACCCTGTCGGTCGCCTTCAACTACGGCGCACGCGCCGAGATCGTCCGGGCGGTTCGACGCATCGTCGCCGAGGGCATCCCGGCCGAGGCGATCGACGAAGCCACCATCGAAGCGCATCTCGAGACCGCGGGCATGCCCGACCCGGACATGGTGATCCGCACCAGCGGGGAGCTTCGCCTGAGCAACTACCTGCTCTGGCAGGTGGCCTATGCCGAGATCTACCCGACCGAGGTGCTCTGGCCCGACTTCGGGCGCGAGAGCCTGATCGACGCGATCGAGAGCTATGCCGGGCGCGAGCGGCGCTTCGGCGCCCGACCGGCGCTCGAGGACGGAAACGAGCCCAGCGCCGCCAGCGCCGATCCACAGTCGGCCGGCACGACGCTCGGCGATCGAAGCTACCGTTGACCGGCGCCAGCGCTCGACTCGCCAACGGCCACCTGGACATGCGCACGCGAATCTTGAGCAGCGTGGTGTTCGTCGCCATCTTCCTCTCGGCCGCCCTGCGCGGCGGGGTGCATTGGCAGGGCCTGGTGGCGCTCATCGCCTTGCTCGGCGTTCAGGAGGCCTACGACATCGAGGCCGCGGCGGGGCGCCGGCCGGTGCGCTTCGTCGGCTGGCTGCTGGCACCGGCGCTGGTGCTTCTGACCGCCGGGCCTCGACCGCAGCTGTTTGGCCTGGCCATCGCCGCGGCGATCGTCGTCGCGTTCACCAGCCAGATCCAGCGCCGGCCGGATGCCCGCTCGACCGCCGATTGGATGTCGACGCTGGTCTATCCGATCTACCTGGGCAGCCTGCTCGGATTCCTGGCCGGCTTGCGGCAGGTGGGTGGCTCCGAGGCTGGCCTGGCCTGGCTGCTGTTGCTGCTCGGTCTGGTCTGGATCAACGACAGCGCGGCCTATCTGGCGGGTCGATGGCTTGGCCGCCGCGGCTTCTTCCCTTCGATCAGCCCCAAGAAGACGATCGAGGGGGCCATCGCCGGCAGCCTGGCCAGCATCGCGCTGGGGTTCGGGTCGCCGAGCCTGGCGGCGATCTCGGCGCGGCTGGCCCCCTTGGCCGAGCAACCGGTCCTGGCGCTCGGCCTGCTCGGGCTGGGCGTGGCCCTGCTCGGTCCGGCCGGCGACCTCAGCGTCTCGGTGCTCAAGCGTCAGGCTGGCGTCAAGGACTCCGGCCATCTGATCCCCGGCCACGGCGGCCTGCTCGACCGCGTCGACAGCCTCATCTTCGCCGCGCCGCTGGTCTATCTGGTCGCGAGCTGGTTGTCCGGCTGAGGCGGCTGGCCGCCCAGGTGCCGTGACCCTACCATTGCGTCATGATCCTGCCCTATCTCGAACCGGCCCTGACCCGACTGAACATCGTTCTGTCGAGCCTGACCGTGCTGATCGCGTTCAGCCTGGCCGCCTACCTCTTCGTCTACAACTTTCGCAGCGCGGTGGCGCGCAGCTTCGTCCTGCTCCTGGCACTGGTCGCGTTGGTCTTCACCGGCGACGTCTTCCTTTCGACCACGCGCATGCCCGCCGACTCTCCGGCCACCCTGTTCTGGCTGCGCTTTCAGTGGCTCGGCATCGCGTTCGTCGCGCCCGCCTTCCTGCACTTCGGCGACCTGCTCCTGGCCAGCACGGGCGACCGATCGCGGCGCAGGCGCCTGGCGATCGGGCTGGCCTATCTGCTGGCCACGGGCGTGCTGGTCGACGCGCTCGTCGGCGACGGCATGGTCGGCCCGCCGAACGGGCGCCCGGGCGCGCTGCACCTGATGGCCGGACCGCACTTCATGGGCTTTGCCCTGTCCTATCTCGGGCTCAACGCCTGGGGTGTCGCCAGCCTCTGGCGCGCCCGCGGCCGCACGCTGACCAGCCGCTCGCACCGCCGCATGTCCTACCTGCTGGTCAGCATCGTCGTGCCCGTCGCGACCTTTCCCTGGCTGATGCTCGGCGGCGGCGGCCTGACCGAGCACGCGCTCCTCTTCGGCCTCAGCGTCAGCCTGGCCAACCTGGCCACCGCCGCCATGATGCTCGTGGTGGCCTACAGCGTGGCCTACCAGGGCGCGCTGATCCCCGATCGCGCCGTCAAGCGCGAGCTGATCAAGTACTTGATCCAGGCTCCGGTGCTCGGGGGCTTCGTGCTGGCCACCATCCAGCTGATCCCCAAACGCCTCGAGACCAGCCTGGGCCTGCCCAGAGACCTGTTGTTCATGCTGATGACGGTCTTTGGCATCGTCAGCTACCAGCTCGTCGTCCGCGCGCTGAAGCCGCTGATCGACCAGCTGATCTATGGCGACGTGGGGCGCGACGCCATCTGGCTGCGGCGCCTCGACGAGCGACTGGTCACCGGCGAGGACCTCTCGCAGCTGCTCGAGAACATCCTGGCCGCCATGTGCGATCGGCTGCGGGTGACCACCGGCTGCGTGGTGATCTTCGAGGGCGGTCGCCCCCGCAGCGACATCTTCACCGGCGACGGCGAGCGCACGGCGGCGCTGCTCGCGGCGCTCGAGGCCGAGCAGTTGCAGGCGATCACCGGCGACACGACCTTCGCCGTGTTGGAGGGCTTCTGGGTACACCCCTTGCGCCCACCGGACGGTGGCGGCGCCCTCGGCCTGCTGGCCATCGAAGACCCGGGCCGCGCGCTGGACCCGGTCGACGAGGCCGACTTCCGCGCGTTGATCGGCAGCGCCGAGAAGGCATTGCAGGACCGAATCATCCAGCAGCGTGTGCTCGATGCGCTGCGGGCCCTCGAGCCGGAGCTGGTCGGGATCCAACGCCTGCGTGGCGCGCTGGAGCGTCCCAACAGCGGCGAGTCGCTGGGCAGCATCGGCGAGCGCCTGACCGACGATCCGGAGTTCGCCAGCTGGGTCAAGGACGCGCTGTCGCACTATTGGGGTGGGCCGAAGCTGACCGAAAGCCCCTTGCTCGGCTTGGAGGTGGTGCGCGACGCGCTCTCGCGCTACGACCACAACAGCGCCAAGGCGATGCGCGAGGTGCTCGACCACGCGCTCGAGCGCCTGCGACCCGAAGGCGAGCGCAGCATGACCGGCAGCCAGTGGCTGGTCTACAACATCCTGGAGCTGAAGTTCGTGCGCGGCCTCAAGGTGCGCGACATCGCCCAGCGCCTGGCGCTCAGCGAGTCCGACCTGTATCGAAAGCAGCGCGTCGCCATCGATGCCCTGGCCGACCAGCTGGCCGCCATGGAGCCCGAGCGATCCGACTCGGAGTCCCTGGAGCCCGAGGCCGCACGCGAGCCGGGCGCGTGAGCGACGATCGGGCCGCGCGCGACGCCGAGGCCCAGCGGTCTTCCGTCGGCCAGCCGGGCGCCGCTGAATCGGGCGACGCCCCGCGCCCCCTGCCGGCCCACGACTTCGGCGGTCGGGGCAGCCTGATCCACCTGGCGCATGCCAACGGCTATCCGCCCGGCACCTACCGGGCCATGGTCGCGCCGCTGCTGATCCATCATCGGGTGCTCGGTCTGCCGGCCCGGCCCTTCTGGCCGGGTGCCGACTGGCAGGCCTTCGAGCACTGGCGGCAGCTGGGAGACGACCTGCTGGCCGGCCTCGATCGGATCGGCGCGGCATCGGTCATCGGGATCGGCCACAGCCTGGGCGGCGTCGCGACGATGTACGCCGCAACGCTTCAGCCCGAGCGATTCCGGGCCCTGATCCTGATCGAACCGGTGCTCCTGCCGCCGATGGCGCTCCGCATCTTCGATCTCGGGCTGCACCATGCCGTCGAGCGCATCCCGCTGGTCCGAGGCGCCCGGCAGCGTCGCGACCGCTGGCCCAGCCGCGAGGCGGCCTTCGCGCACCTGCGACCCAAACCGGTCTTCGCGCGCATTCCGGATGCGGTCCTTTGGGATTATGTCGAGCATGGCCTGGTTCCCGACGGCGCTGCGGCCGCGGAGCTCACGCTGGCCTGTCCGCGCGACTGGGAAGCCCGGATCTACGCCACGCCGCCCACCGACGTCTGGCGGGTCCTGCCTCGCCTGCTGCCCCCGACGCTGGCCCTGCGCGGCGCGGACAGCGATACGATCTCGACCGCCAGCTGGCACAAGTGGCAGCGCCTGCAGCCCCAGGCCCGCTTCGTCGATCTCGATGGCCTGGGGCATCTGCTGTGCTTCGAGGACCCGGGCCGGGTCGCGGCCGAGATCGAGCGCTTCCTCGAGGACCTCGCGCGCGACTCGGCCGCGATCGCACCCTGACGGGCGACCCGGGATCGGGCCGCCCGCCGGGAGCGCAGCCCCGCCGAGCAGCCCGGATCAGGCGTCGTCGCGGAACCACTTGCCGAGGTGGCCGGCCGCCACATCGCGGCCGCCCAGGCCGAACGCCAGGGCGGCGGCTGCCGCGAAGGCATACACCAGGGCCTGGAAAGCGGTCTGGATGATCTCACCGCCTTGCTCGACCTGACCCAGCGCCATGGCGCCGGCAATGAACAGGATCGTCCAGCGCGCGATGTTGGCCGCCAGCACCGAATCGGCGCCGGCCGAGCTGAGCACCACGCTGCGCGCGATGTTCGCGACGTAGATCCCGAGCACGAGGATCGCGATGCCGAGCAGCACGTCGCCGCCCAGGCCGATGATGGCCTCGATGGCGCCCTGAAGGCTGGCGAAGCCCAGCAGATCGGCCGCGGCGGAGGTGGCGAAGAGCATCACGGCGACCAGGATCACGTAGCCGACCATCTCCGAGGGCGAGCGGGCGCCGTCGGCGGGCGTCTCGGCCAGCCCCAGCTTGGCGGGCAGGCGGTTGAGCCCGACGTTGGCCAGAATGCTCGACGCCAGGTCGGCCAGGAAGCGGGCGACGAAGTAGGCCACCGCCAGCAGCATCGCCGCGCCGATCAGGTTGGGGATGGCCCCCATGAAGTCTTCCAGCATCGTTGCGGCCGGGCCGCTGTTGAAGCCGGCCTTGCTCAAGGCCTCCACGGCGAAGGGGATCAGCACGAAGGCATAAGCGATGGTGCCCGCGAGACCCGACAGCGTTCGTCGGGCGCTCATGCCCACCCGCTCGCCCAGCTGGTCGGCCCCGGCCGCCACCAGGACGTTGGTGACGACCTGGCGCACGATTCGGGCAGCGAACCAGCCGACCACCAGCAGGATCGCCGCCGCCAGCAGGTTCGGGATGAGGGCGACCACCGGATCGACCAGGCCGGCGACCGTCCCCTGCAGCCCGGGCAGATCGAGCTGGTTCAGGATGCCGGGCAAGAAGATCAGGAAGGCGAGCCAGAAGGCGACCGTGGCCAGCGAGCTCGACACCGAGAGGGGCTGCTCGCCCAGATCGGCCTGGCTGCTGAGCCGCTCGTCGATGTTGGTGGCATCGGCTGCCCGGAGGACCGCCCAGCGCACGATGCTGGCGATGAGCCAGGCCGCGATCAGGAGCGCGCCGGCCGCGACCAGGCCCGGGATGTAGCCGAGCGCCGTGGCGACCAGCCCTTGCAGCGGCGCGGCGGCCGATGCGGCGCCGAAGCGGTCGAACAGCCCGGCCAGCACCAGCAGCATCACCAGCCAGAAGACGATCTTGGATACCCAGTCGGCGATCTGGATCGGCGCCCCATCGTCCTCGCCGGACACGATCGAGTTGAGCCGATCGTCGAGTCCGGTGCGCCGCAGGATGTTGCGCACGATGGCCGAAGCCACCATCGCGACGATCCAGCCCACGATCAGGGCGCCGACCGCCAGCAACACGGTGAGCGCGGATTGGCCCAGGCTCTGGAGCAGGTCGTTGACGTATGTGGAATTCACGGGGCGATTCTCCTCATGGGTGGAAGCGGCGCCAGGTATCGAGGCCGGCGAGCGCGACGGCGCGCTTGGCGAACGCGAGCGCGACACGCGATGTCGTGGGTATCAACACGCCGAATCGGCCTTGGATGCGACCGCGGCGCGGCGAGCGGTCCCCGCCCTTCGCTCGGCCGGTTGCCAGGGCCCACCGCCCGGCATAGAATCCGGAGCCGTGTCGGCGACTCGCTCCCGATGCCCCTTGGCCCCCATCCCCCGCGCGCCGCCGCCCCAACACGACCAGGTCAGGCCACATGCCGCTGATTCAAAGCCACATCAAGCCCGGCAGCCCCGAGTTCAAGGCCAACGCCGAACACCAACGCGCGCTGGTCGACACCCTGCAACAACGTCAGCGCGAGGTCGCCGAGGCGCGCAGCCCGCGTGCGCTCGCGCTCAACGCCGAACGCGGCAAGCTGCTCGTCCGGGATCGGATCGAAGCCATCGTCGATCCCGACACGCCCTTCCTCGAGCTCTCTCCGCTGGCCGCCTACGGGCTCTACGACGGCGATTCGCCCGGGGCCGGCATCGTGACCGGCATCGGTCGGGTCCAGGGCCAGGAATGCGTGATCGTGGCCAACGATCCGACCGTCAAGGGCGGCACCTACTACCCGCTCACGGTCAAGAAGCACCTGCGCGCCCAGACCATCGCCGAGGACAACCACCTGCCCTGCCTCTACCTGGTCGACTCGGGCGGCGCCTTCCTGCCGCTGCAGGACGACGTCTTCCCCGATCGGGATCACTTCGGGCGAATCTTCTACAACCAGGCCCGGATGAGCGCCAAGGGCATCCCGCAGATCGCCGCCGTGCTGGGCAGCTGCACCGCTGGCGGCGCCTACGTCCCGGCCATGAGCGACGAGACCATCATCGTGCAGGGCAACGGCACCATCTTCCTGGGCGGCCCGCCCCTGGTCAAGGCGGCGACCGGCGCCGAGGTCAGCGCCGAGGAGCTGGGCGGCGCGGACGTGCATACCCGGCTCTCGGGCGTGGCGGATCACTTCGCCGAAGACGAGCCGCAGGCCTTGGAGATGTTGCGCCAGGCGGTGGCCAACCTGGGACGACGCAAGCAGCCCTGGCTGAGGCTGCAGGCGCCGGAGGCACCTGCCTACGACCCGACCGAGCTCTACGGAATCCTGCCCGCCGACGCGCACATGCGTTTCGACGTGCACGAGATCATCGCCCGCATCGTCGACGGCTCGCGCTTCGATGCCTTCAAGGCGCGGTACGCGCCGACCATCGTCTGCGGTTTCGCGCACGTCTGGGGCATCCCGGTGGGCATCGTGGCCAACAACGGCCTGCTCTTCGCCGACTCGGCGCGCAAGGCGGCGCACTTCGTTCAGCTCTGCGGCCAGCGCGGCATTCCCCTGGTGTTCCTGCAGGACATCGCCGGATTCATGATCGGCAAGGACTACGAGAACGGCGGCATCGCGCGCGACGGAGCCAAGATGGTCACGGCGGTGTCGACGGTCCAGGTGCCGCGGATCACGCTCTTCATCGGCGCCTCGCACGGCGCCGGCAACTACGCCATGGTCGGTCGCGGCTACGATCCGCGCTTCCTGTTCACCTGGCCCAGCAGCCGCATCAGCGTCATGGGCGGCGAGCAGGCGGCGACGGTGCTGTGGACGGTGAACCAGGACGGCAAGCAGCCCCTGCCGGTCGAGCAGGAGGCGGCTTTCAAGCAGCCGATCCTGGACAAGTACGGCCTGGAGAGCAGCCCCTACTACGCCACCGCCCGCCTCTGGGACGACGGCATCATCGATCCGGCCGACAGCCGCATGGTCCTCGGCCTGGCGCTCTCGGCCACGTTGAACGGTCCGGCCCCCAAGCCGCAGCCCGACCAGGGCTACGGCATCTTCAGGATGTGACGCCGATGTCCCAACCGACCCTCACCCTCCTGCGCGAAGGCCCGCTGGTCCGCGTGACCATGGCGCGGCCCGAGTCGCGCAACGCCTTCAACCCGGCCATGATCGCCGAGCTGACGCAGGCCTTCACCGACCTGACGGCGGCGGCGACCGAGGACGATCCAAGCGGCGAAGGGCCACGCGTGGTGCTGCTCTCCGGCGAAGGACGGGTCTTCTCGGCCGGCGCCGACCTGGAGTGGATGCGGTCGATGGCCGGCTACGCGCTCGAGGACAACCTGGCCGACGCCATGCGGCTGGCCGCGCTGTTCCGGGCGATTCGCGACTGCCCGCTGCCGGTCCTGGCGCGGGTGCAGGGCGCGGCCATGGGCGGCGGCAGCGGCCTGGTGGCGGCCTGCGACATCGCCGTCGCGGCCGAGGGGGCCGTCTTCGCCTTCAGCGAAGCGCGCCTGGGCATCGTCCCGGCCGTGATCTCGCCCTTCGTCTTGCCCAAGATCGGTTCGGGAGCGGCGCGGGAGCTGTTTCTGACCGGCGAACGCTTCGACGCCCGACGCGCCCTGGCAATCGGCCTGATCAACCGCGTGGTGCCCGAGTCGGAGCTCGACGCGGCCATCGCCGAGCGGCTGTCGGCGCTGCTGGCGGCGGCGCCGGGGGCGCAGTCGGCCATCAAGCGCCTGATCCCCTACGTGGCGAGCGAAGGCGATTCGCCGGCCAGCCGCGCGTTCACGGCTCGGTTGATCGCCGACCGGCGCGCCTCGCGCGAAGGCCAGGAGGGCATGGCCGCATTCCTCGAACGCCGACCCCCGAGCTGGGCCGCATCGGAGGGCAGCGCATGAGCCCGATCAAGCCCATCCGCACCTTGCTGGTGGCCAACCGCGGCGAGATCGCGCGCCGCGTCTTCCGCGCCTGTCATTCGCTCGGCATCACCAGCGCCGCGGTCTACGGCGAGGTCGACGCCGGCAGCGCCTGGAGCCGATCGGCCGACCTCTCGGTGCCGCTGGGCGGCGTCACGGCGGCCGAGACCTATCTGCGGCCCGACAAGATTCTCGCCGCCGCGCGGGCGGTGAACGCCGACGCGATCCATCCCGGCTACGGCTTCCTCAGCGAGAACGCCGACTTCGCCGAAGCTTGCGCCAGCGCCGGCATCACCTTCGTCGGCCCGACACCAGACGCCATGCGCGCCCTGGGCAGCAAGGTCGGCGCCCGTGCGGCGGCCGCCGCGGCGGGCGTGCCGGTGATCCCGGGCATCGACGGAGCCGGCAAGTCGCCGGCCGAGCTGCGCGCCGCGGCCGAGGGCATCGGGTTCCCGGTGCTGATCAAGGCCTCCGCCGGTGGCGGCGGCCGGGGCATGCGGGTCGTGGAACGTGCGGCGGACTTCGAGGACGCCGCGCAGGCCGCACGCGCCGAAGCGGCCTCGGCCTTCGGGGACGATCACCTGCTCGTCGAACGCTACTTTCCCGACTCGCGCCACGTCGAGGTGCAGGTGCTCGGCGACCGCCACGGCAAGGTGATCCACCTCTTCGAACGCGAGTGCTCGATCCAGCGCCGGCATCAGAAGATCATCGAAGAGTCGCCCTCGCCGAACATCGATGCGGACCAGCGCCGGGCGATGACCGAGGCGGCGGTGGCGCTGGCGCAGCAGGTGGGCTATCAGAGCGCCGGCACGGTCGAGTTTCTGGTCGACCTCGACGGCAACTTCTATCTGCTGGAGATGAACACGCGCCTCCAGGTGGAGCACCCGGTCACCGAGATGGTCACGGGCGCCGACCTGGTGGCCTGGCAGATCCTGGTCGCCGAAGGCCGGCCGCTCCCGGTCGAGCAGACCGACCTGGTCCAGCGCGGGCATGCGATCGAGTGCCGGGTCTATGCCGAGGACCCTGCCGCTGGCTTCCTACCGTCGATCGGACGGCTGGCGCGCTATCGGCGGCCGGCGGGTCCGGGTGTCCGATGCGACGACGGGGTGGCCTCCGGCAGCGAGATCTCCAGCCACTTCGACGCCATGATCGCCAAGGTCATCACCCAGGGCTGGGATCGTCCGGCGGCCCTCCGCCGCATGCGACAGGCGCTGGCGGGCACCGTGGCGCTGGGCCTGACCACCAACATCCCCTACCTGCAGGCGATTCTCGAAACCGAAGCCTTCGCGGCCGGCGCGACCACCACGCGCTTCCTCGAGCGGCACATGGCCGACTGGCGACCTGCCCCGGAGCCGAGCGACGAGCTCTGGCTGGCCATGGCCGCCTTCGAGTCGCTGCGCGCCGGCCGCGATTCCGCCGAAGCGGGCGAGGACGGCCGGCACTGGGAAGCCGATCCCTGGGCCTCGACCGAAGCCTGGAGGAACCTGCGATGAAGCTCACCTTGGAGCTTGCCGGAGAGACCCGTGAGCTGCGGGTGCTGCGCCGGGGCGACCGGCTGCGGATCAGCTTCGACGATGGCCGGACGGTCGAGGCCCGGCTGATGCCGGGCACCGACGGCGACGGCGGCTTCGAGCTGGAGCTCGGGCATGCGCGGCTGCACGCGCTCGGCCACGGCGCCGGGCCCGAGGCGCGCCAGCTCTGGCTGAACGGCCACACCTTCGCCTACCGACGCCTGCTCCGGGTCGGCGGCAACGGCCCGGGCGCGCCGGTCGACACCAGCCTGTCGGTGGCCATTCCCGCCGTGGTGGTCGAGATCCTGGTCGAGCCCGGCCAGGCGGTCGTCAACGGCGAGAAGCTGATCCTCCTCGAGTCGATGAAGATGGTCCTGCCCATCGTCGCACCGCGTGACGGGCGGGTCGAGACGATCGACTGCCAGGTCGGCGAGTCGGTCGCGCCCGGAGTCCCGTTGATCTCGCTGGCCACCGAGGACGGGACCTGATGGCCAGCCATGCGCCGGGCGAGCCTGGGACCGCGTCCGGCGCGAGCCCGCGCGCGCGGCTCGAGCAAGCCTGGGACGCCTGCCTGCCCAGCCGGGTGCGGGTGGTCGAGGTCGGACCTCGCGACGGGCTCCAGAACCTCGATCGCTTCGTGCCCACCAACGTCAAGATCGCCCTGATCAACCGCCTGGCGCGCCTCGGCTTCGACCGGATCGAAGCCGTGTCCTTCGTGCATCCCCGAGCGGTGCCGCAGATGCGCGACGCCGAGGCGATCATGGACAGCGTCGAACGCGGGCACGCCCGACTCATCGGCCTGGTGCCCAATGCCCACGGCACGCGGCGCGCCCTGGCCTGCGGGATGGACGGTCTCAACTTCGTCGTCTCGGCCTCCGAGCGCTTCAACCAGACCAACCTGCGACAGCCGATCGCCGAGTCGATGGCCTCGCTCGCCGAGTCGATCGCCCTGGCGTCGGCGGCCGGGGTGCCGATGCGCCTGACCATCTCGACGGCCTTCGGCTGCCCCTACGAGGGCTTCGTCGATCCGGAGGCCGTTCTGGCCATCGCGGAGGCGGGGGCGGAGCTGGGCTGCCACGAGATCTGTCTGGGCGACACGACCGGGATGGCCAACCCGCGGCAGGTGTTCCACCTCTTCTGCGACCTGCGCGATCGCATCGGCAGCGCCGAGCCCGCGGTCCATCTGCACAACACACGGGGCTCAGGCGCCGCCAACCTGGTCGCCGCCCTGCAGGCCGGCGTCACGGTCTTCGACGCGTCGATCGGCGGCCTGGGCGGATGTCCCTACGCCCCCGGCGCCACGGGCAACGTCTGCACCGAGGACATGGTGCACATGCTGCAGGAGATGGGCATCGAGACCGGGATCGACCTGGCCGCGCTGATCGACACGGCCCGTCGCGTGGAGCACAACCTGGGCGTGGACCTGCCCGGCCAGGTCATGCGCGCCGGCATCGCCTGCGCCCTGTCGAGCCTGCCCGAGTCGAACGCACTGGACCCGAGCCCGGCCGGCTGATCCCAGCGGCGCGCCGGCCCGGGTCCGAAACGAACGACGGCCGGCCCCAGACTGCGGGGCCGGCCGTGAGTCTCGGGATCGAACGGTCCCGATCGGCGGCGGCGCGCTCGCCGCGCCGCCGGGAACCTCTACTAGGGGCAGGGCGCCGCGCCCTGCGGCCAGGCGATGAAGCTGCCGATCCGGCGATCGATGCGCACCGGAGCGCGGCCGCGGGTGTCCGTGCCGTCCTGGACGATCGCGCTGAAGACGCCGCTGAGGCTCTCCGGGCTCTTGAAGCTGCCGCGGATCATCATCTCGTTGACGTCCTTGGTCTCGCAGACCTCGCCACCGCCCCGACAGCCGGGCGTCGTGCAGCGCGAGGGCCGGCAGGGAGCGGTGTTGCAGCGTCCAGAGGGCGGCGGGTTCGGGCCGGGCCGCTGTGTGCGACACTCCGTCTCCTGGCGATCCTTGCGGAAGATGAACATGTCGTCGGCGATCTGGGCGCGCGTGGTGCCGCCGTACTGGCCTTCCTGGGTCGAGATCGTGACGTCCTTCGGCGGCGGCTGGTTGATCTCGATCCACTCCACGAAGCGCAGATCGCTGGAGAGCTCGAAGTGGACCGAGCCGCCGGCGTCCGTGACGCCGCACCAGGCGGTGCCAGCGGGCACGATCTTGGCGCGCTGGGCCAGCGCCGGCCGCGGCATGGCAGCCAGAACGCCCAGGGCGAAGGCAAGCCCGAGGCCCAAGACGAGGCGTCGAGCGATCGGGTTCTCGATCGGGTTCAGTCGGTTCATCGCATACGCTCCTTAGGCTCGCGACGGGCTCGCGAAGCTGATCTGGACATCACGACCCCGTGCTCGAATTGTCCGCCTGCTGCCCTCGATGCTTTCGGAGAGCTCATCGCGACCGGACCTTACCAGGATAGCCGGCCGGGAACGGACCACGAACGATTATACCAGACGCAGGGGCGATCGGTTCGATTCCAGCCTTGGCTCGAGCTCTGAGCGATGGCATCGACCGCCTGGCAGCGCTCCCCCGGGGCTGGCTCTCCCTCGAGTCCTGACCACCGAAGCGGTGGAAAGCACTTGTCGGCCGCCGCCTGTTTCGGCTACAGTGATGGCTTGGAGCGGTTTCGCATCCCCGTCGTCAAGGAGCATGCCATGGACACGAACACGACGCGAGCCCATCGCTCGACCCGTCGACGCTCCGCGGCCCGCGGCCGAACCTTCCTGCGGAGCCTGCTCGCCGGTCTCCTGCTCGCCTTCGGAGCCGGCGCGTCGGCGCTGGAGGCCCAGGCACCGCCGCCCGAGCAGCGGACACCGACGGTGGCCTACAACAGCCATCCGGAACAGCAGAACTTCCTGATCGTCTGGGTCGAGGATCGCGGTAAGGGCCCGGACATCTACGGCAAGCGGCTGGCCAATAACGGCCTGCCCGTGGGCGGTCCCACCAAGGGCGGCATTCAGGTCATCCGCTCCGAAGTCGGCAACCGGTCCCAGACGCCCGGCCCGCGGTCCAACCCGGCGCTGCTGTACAATCCGGCGACCGAGGAGTACCTGCTCGTCTTCGACGAGTACACGGGCGAGGAGGAAGGCTGGAACATCTTCTCGGTCCGGGTCAGCGCCGCCGGCTACGCCATCGGCAAGCCGCGCGAGATCGTGGGTGGCGAAGGCGATCAGCAACGGCCGGACGTCGATCTGATCGACCTTCAGAACGGCGGCGACCAGCGCCGCGACTATCTGGTGGTCTACGACGACAACACCCGGGACCTGGACGAGATCTGGGCGATCCGCCTGCGCGACAACAACATCCCGCTCGGTCGTCCCGAGCTGGTGTTCCGCGATCCGAACTTCAACGCCAGCGACCCCACGACCAACGGCGCGAGCGTGGCCTGGGTCGACGACCGGGACGGTCAGAAGGACATCTGGACCCTGCGACTCCGCAACGGCAAGCCGAGCGGCACGGCCTACCGCCTCGCTGGCGACGGCTTCGCCGACGACTACGCCCCGCGCTACGGCTCGGGCGGCCTGGTCTGGAACACCTACGATCCGGCAACCGGCGAGGATATCGTCGGCGTTCAGGTCTACGACAACAATCGAACCCGCGGTGGCAGCATCGGCATCCTGGTACCGGTGGCCGATCAGGCCTGGCCGGACACGGCCAACTCGCTCACCGTCTACGCCGACAACCGCTCGGGCCGCTTCAACCTCTACGGCATTCGCACCACCAACTTCCGGCGTCAGGGCCGCGAGTTCCCGATCATGCTCGATCTGATGCCCTGATCGACCCCGCTGGCCGCCGGGCCGATCGAACGCCTCCCGACCGATCCGGGAGGCGTTTTTCGTGCACCGCCAGGGCTTTGATAGGCCCTGGCAGTGGGCGTGATAGGTTTTGACAGGGCCGCCGGCCTATCATGCCGGTCAGCTCCGGTCGCCCTGTCGATCGGGATCGTCAATCGTAAGCGTTTGCGCGACGCGGCGCGCGAAGGGAGTCGAGCCCAGCATGTCGAACGAATCATTGGAACGCGCGATTCAGGACCGCAGCAGCCGTCTGCCCGGGTTCTACCGCCTGCCGCTGGCGCGGCGCCGTGCCGCGGTGGCCCGTTGGGCCGACCTGAGCGTCGAAGAGCTCGATCTCTGGGAACGAGGCCTCGACAGCAGCCGCGCCGACGCGCTGATCGAGAACGTCGTCGGCACCTATGCCCTGCCGGTCGGCGTGGCAACGAACTTCCTGGTCAACGGCCGGGAGGTCCTGGTCCCGATGGCGGTCGAGGAGCCGTCGGTGGTGGCCGCTGCCAGCCATGGCGCGCTGATGGCCCGACGGGGCGGCGGCTTCGAAGCCAAGGCGGATGCGCCGGTCATGATCGGACAGGTCCAGGTGATCGACCTCCCCGGCGACGACCTGGACGCCGCCTGCGCCCGCATCGAAGCGCAACGCGAGGCGATCTTGGCGACCGCGCACGCCCAGAGCCGTTCGCTGCCCGCACTGGGTGGCGGCGCGCTTGGCATGGAGTTGCGTCGGTTCCCCGAGACCTCGGCGGGGCCGATGCTGGTGCTGCACCTGTACTACGACACCCGCGACGCCATGGGCGCCAATGCGGTCAACACCGCCTGCGAGGCCATCGCCGGCATCGTCGAGTCGGCCAGCGGCGGCACGGTGCTGATGCGCATCCTCTCGAATCTGGCCGATCGACGTCTGGTGCGAGCCGCGTGTCGCGTTCCGGCTCAAGCGCTGGCGCGTGACGGCATCGACGGGGCCGAGGTCGCGCGGCGAATCGTCGCCGCCAATGCCCTGGCCGAGGTCGATCCTTACCGCGCGGCCACCCACAACAAGGGCATCCTCAACGGCATCGACCCGGTGATCATTGCGACCGGCAACGACTGGCGCGGGGTCGAGGCGGGGGCACATGCCTTCGCCGCTCGAAGCGGGTCCTACCGATCGCTGACCGAGTGGAAGGTCGACGCCGAGACCGGCGACCTCTTGGGCTCGCTCGAGCTGCCGATGGCCATCGGCATCGTCGGCGGCGGCACGCGCAGCCTGCCCCTGGCCGGCTTGGGCCTCAAGATCCTGGGGGTCGGCTCGGCCGGCGAGCTGGCCGAGATCGTGGCGAGCGTCGGCCTGGCGCAGAACCTCTCGGCGTTGCGGGCGCTGGTCTGCGAGGGAATCCAGGACGGGCACATGGCCTTGCACGCTCGGCAGCTTGCGCTTGCCGCCGGCGCATCGGCCGAGAGCGCGGCGCGCATCGCGGAGCAGCTGGTCGCCGAGGGTCAGATCCGCGGGGCGCGTGCGCTCGAGCTGGTCATGGCCGGCGCCGCCGACTGAGCGCGATCCGCACTCGCGGCGGCGGGCAACGGCCTCACATCAGGTCGCGGCATCGAGATCACAGGCCAGGCGATCGAGCGTGCGGACCGTCCTGAAGCCCGCGACCGCCAAGGCCTCCAGGATCGTCGTGTGCCGAGCGTCGATCTCGCACTCGACCTCGAAGGGCTCGAGCGGCGCGAGGCCCTGCAGCGCCACGTCGATCAGGGTCCGCTCGACCCGACCCATCCACCGCGGATCGATGACCAGGTCCAGCCGGTGCGGACCCTGCCGCTGCAAGCCGAGCACCGAGACCAGGCCACGGTACTCGCCCTCGACCAGCGCGGCCCAGGTCTGGCGACTGCGTCCCTGCATCCAGTCCTCGAGACCGTCCCAGAGCCAGTGGTGCTCCAAGGCCTGCACCGCCAGGCTGGTCGGCCCACCACGATCCAGCGCGCCGCTGCGGGCCAGCAACCGGCGTGCCATCTGCCAGCTCGCGCGCCCGCTCACCGAACGAAGCGCCCAGTCCGACCCGGGCCCCGCTACGCGGGTGCTTCTACGAACCTGCGCGAGCCGCAGGGTCGTGGCCGAGTTCATGGGCCAGAACCCGAAACCGGCGTAGAGCTCGTGCGCCGCCAGGTTGTCGGCACGCACCTGCAGCTGGACCTGGCGTGCCCCGCGCCGCTCGAGGCTGTCGAGCGCCTGTTCCAGGAGCGCGAAGGCGATGCCCCGACGCCGGTATTGGGGATGGGTCACCACGTTGGCGATGATCCAGACCTCGCGGCTGGAGCGCATCAGGCTCACGTTGCCGATCAGCCGGCCATCCTGATAGCAGACGAAGCCGTCGAAGCCGCTGGAGGGCGAGGGCGCCAGCCGCATCAGCCAACCCAGAGCGGGTCCGGCCCGGCTCAGCGTGGAGAGCTCGGCCAGCCACCGGCGATCGCGTGCCTCGAGGTCGTCGTGAAAGCCGAGCTCGAGCAGCGCGATCACCGCACGCAGATCGCGCCCCAGGTCGAAGCGCACGATGCCCTGCGGCACGCGTCCGAGGCGCTCCAGGGCGCCGAGTCCGGTCATTCCCCGGCCGGCTCCACGCGTGGATCCTCGGGCGAGAGTCCGGCTCGGTAGCGGTAGGTCCGTCCTCCCGCCATCAGCCAGATCTCGAGGCCCCGGCCTTCCCGGTCCCCGGTCCAGGCCGCCTCGTGTACGCGCGTCACCGTCACGGCAGGCGGCGCGACCGATAGGCACCCGGCCAGATGCTCCATCGCCCGGCGCACCGGCGGCTGCCAGGGGCCGGGCAGGGGCAGCTTCTCGCTGGGATCCTTGCGCGTCATGGTGCATCTCCTCGAGCGTGGGGCGGCGCATCCGCCTCGTGGGCTTCGGGATCGGCCTCCCAGGCGATGATGCGCGTGCAGAGCCCGGCGACCGACGTGGCTGCCAGCGCCAGGACCAGCCAGGCTTGAACGCCAAGGCCCAGGCCCCGCGCCGACCAGGCGAGCAGCACCAGGAAACCGACGGACAAGCCCAGCCAGGTCGCGAGGTCGGGATGGCCTTCGAACGGGTTCTTCGACGAGCCGGACACGTCACGCGCTCCTGTCATGGGTCTCCGATGGGTCCCTAGGATAACATGGTCGGCGCCGAATCGGGCCTGCGAGCCGTCCACTCGGCTTCGGGAAGCGACGGCGGCCGCTGCAGGAAGCGTGCCAGCGCGCGTTCGAGCTGGCGCTCGGTGGCCGACCAGGCACCGCTATTGTCGATCACGGCGGTCGCGGCGGCCAGCCGCGGGGCGAAGGCCGTGGCCGCCGCCATGCGACGCGCAACCTCGGCCTCGTCCCAGCCCCGCTCCAGCAGCCGGCGACGGCGCTCGTCCGGCGCGCAGGTCACGAGCCAGAGGGCCGTGAAGCGCGGGTGCATCCCGGTCTCGACCAGCTTGATGCCCTCGATCACCGCCAGCTGCGAAGCCTGCGCCGCCAGCCAGGCCTCCACCTCCCGCTCGACCATCGGGTGGACAATCGCCTCGAGCAGCTGCAGCAGCCGCGGCTCGGCGAACACGCGCCTGGCCAGCGCAGCCCGGTCGATGTGGCCATCGGCGTCGAGCACGCCATCGCCGAACGCCTGCCGCACGCGCTCGCGCTGCGGCGCCTGTTCCAGCAGCGCACGCGCCACCCGATCCAAGTCGAGGCTGCCGGCGCCTCGAGCCTCGAGCCATCGCCGCACGCTGCTCTTTCCGCTGCCCACATCCCCGGTCAAGCCGATCCGCCGTTCAGAGCCCATGGCGGCGATTGTAGCAGCCCGGGACGCGCGGGTCCGCTGGCGGTGATCGGTGGCGCGCGCATGGCGAGGCGATTGCGCCGCTCGCGGGCCGATGCTAGACTGCCGCCGGTCCGAGCGCTGGCCGGCCTTGGCTCGATTCGCTCGAACGCCATCCTCCGACTCTCCTGGGAACCGACCTGCGATGCACTTGCCCCTGCGGCCGCCGATTCGGATTCACCCCCGCCTCCTTCTGGCCGGCTTGATCGGCCTTCCGGCGTTGCTGTGCGCCGCGCCGTCGCAGGCTCAGGAGGCTGGGGCCATGCTCTCGGTCTCGCCCAACCCGCTCATCCTCGACGGGGGCGGGACACAGGTCCTCGGCATCCAGATCGACGATGCGCCGGCCTTCGAGGGCTTCACGCTCGAGCTGGGCTACGACGCCGAGCGGCTGGCCGTCACCGCCCTCGAGGCCGGCGCGCTGATCGCCGCGCCCGGCGCGAGCCTGACGCTCGAATCGGGCAGCGAGCCCGGTCTGCTGCGGATCGGCTACGCTCGCAGCGAGGCGCCCGATGGCGCGCCCGGCTCCGAGTCCGACGGCGAGCGCGCCGGACGGCCCCAGGATGGCGGCCCCCTGGTCATGATCACCCTGGCTCCGCTCGCGGTTTCGGAAGGGCCGATCGCCATCACGATCGGTCCTTCCGAGCTGCGTCTGACGGACGGCACGACGGTCGAGCTGCCTGCCTCGCGTGCCGAGGTGCTCGTTCAGTCCGCGCCGGATCCGGAGAGCTTGGCGGCCTTCGAGGCCCAGGCCGAGGGCCTCATCGCCAGCGCCCAGAGCGGCGGTCCAGGCTTGGGCAGGACCCTTCGCGCCGCGTTCTCGGACCTCGGTCACCGCCTGGGGATCCTGGAGCCCGGTCCGCGGGTCGTCTGGCTTGGGCTGCTCGGCCTGGCGCTGATCGTGGTCGCCCTTGGCTGGAGCTACGGCCGGCGCCCGCTGGCCTCGGACGCGGCGTCGGCCCGCGCCGACGATCGAGCCTAGCGCCACCGATCGGCCGGGACGCGCCCGGCGAGCTTACGCGCCGCGGCGCGCATTCGGACCTCGGTTTGTGTTATACTGTTCGCTGTCATGCCTGCGGGTCACGACCCGAGGTATGCCGTCGGTTTCGACCCTGACGACCGCGCGCCGGGACGGGCTTGCAGGCGGCGCGCGGAGTTGAGCGAATCTCGTCCGAGCGCAAACGGAGGCGAACCATGATCTCGACGAAGCCCCGCGACGGTGGCCGCGCGCCGCTCATCGCAGCGCTGGCCGCGCTGGTCATCCTGGCCATCCCGACCGCCGTCAGCCTGGCCTCGGGTCCAGGCGAGACGATCCTGCCCGAAGAGCAGGCCGTGGTCGACCTGGTCAACCAGGAGCGCACGTCGCGCGGGAAGAACCCGCTCTACGTGAACTACCAGCTGCAGGTCGCGGCCTGGCTGCACAACGAGCACATGGTCTCGACCGGCTGCTTCTCGCACACGGCCTGCGGCGACGGCGGTCCCTCCGATCGCGTCAAGCAGAGCGGCTACAAGGGCGGCATGGTCGGCGAGAACATCGCCTGGGGCCAGCGCACGCCCGCCGCGGTGATGGACGCCTGGATGAACAGCTCGGGCCACCGCGCCAACATTCTCAGCGATCGCTACATCGACATCGGCGTGGCCTACAACCCGAGCGGCCCGCACTGGACCCAGGTGTTCGCGGTGCCGGATGGCAGCGTGCCCACCGTCACGCCGCCCGCGGGCGGCGGCAACACCGTTCCGCCCTGCGACCTGCCCGACTTCGACGAGGACCGCCGGGTGACCGAGGCCGATCTGGACTTCGTGTCGGATCACTTCATGTTGAGCAGCGAGGATGCCGCCTGGAACCCCGACGTCGACCTGGTCGAGGACGGCGTGATCAACGTGTTCGACCTGTACGAGGTCGCGATGCACGTCGGCGAGACCTGCGACTGAACCCTGGCGCACCGGCCTTCCGGTGCGCCGACCGAAGCACCTCGACGGCCCGGGCCTGGCGCCCGGGCCGTTTTGCGTGGCATCCGACCGGGCAAACTGGCCCTAACGCTCCCGGCATGGGCCCGTTATCAGGCCCGACTGAATACCGAGGAGCCGGTGCACGCGCCCGAGGGACCTGGGCCGCGAACACCGTGATCGGGCCTGATCGGGCCCGCCCATTGATGCTTGCGCTTGAATCAGGAGCCCCACATGTCGACCGTGTTCCGCCGATCATGGATGCTCGCCCCGCTGGTGCTGGCCGGCCTGGTGGCCGGTCTCGCGGCCAACCGGCCCGCCGCGCCCGCGACCGGACAGAGTGGCGGACCCGCCGCCTGGACGGATCTGCCGGTGGATGCCATCGGCGAATGCGCGACCGAGCCCGGGCGCGACGGCGTCGGCTCGGCCTGGGCCATCGACAACGGCTACCTGCACCTCCGGCTCTGCCTGGCCGGCCAGCCCGGCTGGGACAAGGTCGCCGGCGCCAACGGCCCGACCTGGACCGATGCCCGCTACAAGTGGCGCATCAGCTCCGGCAACCACAACTTCCTGCTGCTGCTGGAAGACGCGGCCCTGGTGGCCGGCGCGACGCCGGGCAGCATGGTCGTGGCCGGAGACGGCATGGGCGACCTCACCCTGTTGCACGACATGAACGGCAACGGTCGCTTCAGCGACGACTGGGCCACCAGCTCGCCGCCGCAGTACCTCAGCAACGGCGCCCGGTCGCCTCAGTGGCGCCGTGCCTGGGCGACCAACTCCGGGCCCAATCAGCAGGCCAATGCCGGCGACCTGCGCGACATCGGCTTTCGCTTCGGCCAGGCGCCCTGCGGTCCGGTGATCGACGTCTGGGTCAACACGGCCGTGCTGGGTGGAAGCAAGGAGCTCTGCGCCGGCTGGTTCACCGATCCGGAGGCCGCCGACCTCGATGCGCGGCCGGCCTGCGACAGCGGCCCGGGCATCACCTGCCTGAGCGACACGGAGCCGAACCCGACCGCGCCGCCGGTCATCGCCACCGACACCCGCGTGCCGAGCGCGACGCCGGTGCCGCCAAGCAGCACGCCGCTTCCGACGGCCACCTCCGTGCCGCCCACCGAGACCAGCGTTCCGCCGACGGCGACCGAGCCGGCGCCCACGGCCAGCCCCGTCTCGGCCACGGCGACCAACCCGCCGGCCACGAGCATCCCGCCGACCGCGACCTCGGTACCGCCCAGCGCCACGCCCCTGGTCGGCGACGAGACGCCCACCGCCACCCAACCGTCGACGGCGACGCCGCCATCCAGCCCGCCGAGCGCAACGCCGATCCCAGCCAGCGCGACGCCGGGCAGCGGCGCCGCGACGGCGACGCCCGCGCCGACCTGGACCCCGATCGTGGTCACCCGCACCCCGACGCCGGACCTGGTGCCGGTCACGCCGCCCTGGGCCAGCCCGACGGTGACCCCCTTCCCGACCTCGTCCTTCCCGACGCCCTCGGGCCCGCCGACTCAGGTGCCCGGAACCGCGGGTCTGGGCGTCTGCGTGCTGGACGTCGACCCCAACGGACAGAACCCGCGCCCCTTCCCCTTCCAGGTGGTGGTGCACGCGCAGCTGCTGACGCCCTACGGCGCGCCGGCCGCGCCGCCCATGTCGCGCTACGTCGACCCGACGACCGGCGGCTGCACGACCTATGCGGGCATCGAGCCGGGCTCCTATCGGACCTGGGTCAGCAACGTGCCGTCCAACTACATGCTCTTCCCGGGCACGCCACAGACCCAGACGGTCCAGTGCCTGCCCGCGCCGGCGCAGTACGCGCAGGTGGCCTTCCGCTACACGATCTGCAGCTACTGCCAGCAGCCGACGCCCTATCCGGGCCAGCCCGGCGTGCCGCCGCCTCCGCCCGGCCCGCCGGGTCAGTGGCCGACGCCGACGCTGTCGCCCTGGGCGACCTTCACGCCGCCGGCGCCGCCGCCGGGTGGCCTGACGCCGCCGCCTCCGCCCGGCCCGCCGGGAGGCGAGTATCCCAAGAGCCCGGACCGTCCGCCTTTCGGGTGTCAGTCGTTGCTGCCGATCCTGAACTTCCTGGGCAACGATCCCGTCTGCAGCACCTGGGTCGAGGCGCAGAACATCGGCGATCGGCCGGCCAAGGCCCTGATGCTGGTCTGGGGCGCACCGGGCTTCTGCCCGCCGCAGTGCACCGGTCCGCTCAAGATCGAGTGCTCGGGCCTGCTCACGCCGGGCAGCGCCTGGAACTTCCTGGGCAGCCAGATGCCCGCCGGCGCCAAGAGCGGCGCCATCGTCTCGGCCGGCATCGAGCAGATCGGCTTCGGCCAGGACATCTTCGCCGACGCGCTCTGCGAAGCGCTGTTCCAGACGGTGGTCGGGGACTGTGGCGAGTATCGTCGCTTCTGGAAGGCCTACACCGAGCACGGCGCGTGGGGGCCCTTCGACTTCGGCTACCTGCCCTGCCAGCCGATGGCGGTCGAGGTCCTGCGCACCTGCCCCGGCGACGTCCGACCGGACGTGACGGTCACCTCGAGCTACACCGGCGTCGCCGGCGAGTTCCTGGGCGCCTACGACCCGGTCTTTGGCGGCTTCGCGTTCTACGCGCCGTCGCTGTACGCCGGCTCGGGCGGATACAACAGCATCCTCTACATCCAGAACGGCGGCCTGGAGTGCACCTCGCTCGAGCTCTGGTTCAAGGGCCACGACGACTGCCTGCGACCGCGGATCTGCGACGTGCTGACCCTGGCGCCGGGCGAGACCTATCAGTTCGACGTGTCGAGCTGCCTACCGCAGGGTTGGGTGGGCAACGCCTGGATTCGCTCGACCCAGCCCTTGGGCGTGGCGGTCGACCACACCGGCAACGACGTGCTGATGACCTACACCGGCATGCCCAGCGAGCTGAACTACAGCTGGAACGGCCAGGCCTTCTACACCACCGGCTCGGCCGTGGCCTACGGGCCGCTGATCTACAGCGAGTACCAGGGCTGGGACTCGGCGGTGATCGTCCAGAACATGTCGCGCACCAGCGCGGCCAAGGTCAAGGTCTACTTCCTGGACCGCTCGGGCGACGTGATCACCACGGTGGTCGACTGGGTCTGCGCCCAGGGCGCCCAGCAGTTCTACCTGCCGGTCATCGCCGGTCTGCCGGGCAACTGGGTCGGCAGCGTCCGGGTCGAGAGCCAGGACTGGTTCGCACCGGGCTCCAGCCCGGTGGCGGCGCCGAACATCTCGGCCGTGGCGGAGCTGGTCAAGTACACCGACGTCATGCGCACCGAACCGCAGGAGGCCATCGCCTACGACCTCTTCCCGGAGCAGATGGCCTACGACTGGCAGGTCGGCAGCTACTGTGGCGGGCTCTGCTCGGGTATCGGGCGCATCGGCATCCCCAGCTTCCACAAGGACTCGGCCGGCACGGGCGTGACCAGCGAGGTCTCGATCGCCAACATCGTGCCGGTGCCCGGCTTCACCGACTTCGCGATCTTCATCTACGACCAGAACGGCCTGCTCGACTACGTCTGCGAGAAGCTCCACAGCCGCCAGGTCGAGTACATCGACCTGAACACCTGGGGCTTCATCAACCCGGGCTTCAAGGGCTCGTCGATCATCTCGGCCACCTTCTGGGAGCACGACGTCTTCGATGGCGGCGGCAACTTCGTCCGCAACGTCGTCGGTCTGGCGGCGGTCAAGGTCGAGCGTTCGGGCACCGCGATGGGCAACCAGGTGCCGGGTGACGAGTCGGCCGGCAACATCGGCTTCCCGTTGCCGGGTCCGATGCCCTGCAACTGCGCGCCGGCGCCGCGTTGCCCGGGCCAGCCCAGCTTCGGCGGTGGGGGTGGCGGCGGCGCGCAGCCGACCCTGCCGCCGCCTCCGCCGCCGCCGCCCGCGCCGCAGCCCTAGGCAAGGCGCCGGAGAACGCATCGACTCGAAGGGCGGGCCCCAAGGCCCGCCCTTCGTCTTGCCTCACCGCCAGGCCCCGACCTGCCATCGGTGGGAGCGGCTCCAACCGCTCCGCTCCTGGATCGGCCAGAGCCTTGCCGCGGCTGCCAAGGGCTGTCATACTCTGCCGCGTTCCGATCATGACACCCAGCATCCTTCACTGTCCGAAGTGCGGCGCGATGCAGCCCTCGCGGCCGCGTTGTGGTCTGTGCGGCGCCCGGCTCGTGACCGATGACGCCATGAGCTGGCGCGACATCGCCCGGCTGTCGGGACTGCTCGTGCTCGTTCTCGGCGGATTCGTCGGCGTTGGCGTCGGGATCCTGAGCGTCTTGCTGTGGCTCATGCGCTGAACCGCGGCTCTCGGGGCGAAGCCGCTCTCGAGGCCGCCGCCGGCCCCGACTCGGGGCCCGAATCGAATGCCACCCTCCGTGCCGCACCGGCCGGCCATCCAAGCGGGAGCGAACCGTGAACTTCGAGTTGAGCGAGGAGCAGCGCCAGATCCGCGACGTGATCCGCGAGGTGGCCCAGGGCGAGTTCGCCCCGCGCGCGTCGGCCATCGACGAGGCGGGGCGCTTCCCGAGCGAGAACGTGGAGCGCCTGGTCGAGCTCGGCTTCATGGGCCTGCCGATCCCCGAGCGCTACGGGGGCGCGGGCGGCGATACGGTCAGCTACGCGCTGGCGGTCGAGGAGATCGCGGCGGCCTGCGGCTCGACCGGCTTGATCTATGCCGCCCACGTCAGCCTCGGCGCCAGCCCCTTCTACCTCTTCGGCAGCGAGGCGCAGAAGCAGAAGTACCTGCCGCGCCTCTGCAACGGGGGTCTCGGCGCCTTCGGGCTGACCGAGCCGCATACCGGCTCGGACGCCGGCAACACCAAGACGGTCGCGGAGAAGCACGGTGATCGCTGGGTGCTCAACGGCCAGAAGATGTGGATCACCAACGGCGCTCTGGCCGACACGGTCATCTGCACCGCTCGGACGGTCATCGACGGCCAGGACCGCGGCGTCTCCTGCTTCATCGTCGAGAAGGACATGCCCGGCTTCACGCCGGGTGCCAACGAGAAGAAGATGGGCCTCAAGGGCTCGGTGACCAGCCAGCTCTTCCTCTCGGATTGCGAGCTGCCCGAGGAGAACCTGCTGGGCGAGGTGGGCAAGGGCCTGCGGCAGATGCTGGTCATCCTCGACGGCGGTCGCATCTCGATCGCGGCCATGGCCCTCGGCCTGGGCCGCGCAGCGCTGGAGGCTTCGGTGAAGTACAGCCACGAGCGCGAGGCCTTCGGCAAGACCATCGCCCACTTCCAGGCCATCCAGTTCAAGCTGGCCGACATGGCCACCGGCCTCGACGCGGCGCGGCTGATGATCTACAAGGCGGCCGCGATGAAGGACGCCGGCCAACGCTTCACCACCGAGGCGGCGATGGCCAAGCTCTTCGCCAGCGAAGCCGCCGAGAAGTCCTGCTTCGAGGCGATTCAGATCCACGGCGGCATGGGCTACTCGCGCGAGCTGCCGGTCGAGCGCTACTACCGCGACAACCGCCTGACCGAGATCGGCGAGGGCACCAGCGAGATCCTGCGCTACGTCATCGCGCGCAACGTCATCTAGACCGGCTCCGATCCGAAGGCCACCCACATGCGTCGAGCGTCGAGCGTCGAGCGTCGAGCGTCGAGCGTCGATTCGATGCGCTCCTCGATCGGCTGATCGCTTACGAGCCGCCCGCCGGCTGGCCGGGGGAGCTGTTCCTGATGCCGCCCGTCGCGCTACGGCACATCTTCGACCAGGTGGTCGCCTACGGGCTCCATGACTGCCTCGAGCTGGGAACCGGATTCGGCACGACGGCCTGCGTGATCGCCAGCGCCCTGGACTGCATCGGCGGTGGCAGGCTGGTAACGATCGACCTCGATCAGAGCGGACCGGTCAACGTCGGCCGCCTGATGGCCCACTGCGGCATCGACCCGGCGCGGGTCGAGATCGTGGCCGAGCCGCTCGGGTACAACTGGTGGCTCGGCGACGCCCTCGGCACCCGGCATGGCGATGCAGCGCGCGAGCGCGGCTTCGACTTCTGTCTCCTCGACGGTGCCCACGAGTGGAATCAGGACGCGCTGGCCTTCCTGCTCGTCGCGAGGCTCTTGCGACCCGGCGGCTGGCTGGCGGTCGACGACCTCGACTTTCGCCTGCGTCAGGTGGCGGAGCGGCCGGAGTTCGGGGCCCGCGATCCCCGGGAGCTGGACAGCTTCCAGATGCGCCAGGTCTGGGATCTGCTCGTCCAGTCGCATCCCGACTTCGGCGACCGGCACGAGTTTCCGCCTGGCCGGTTGGGCTGGGCTCGCAAGCTCAGGCCAAGGCACACGCCGTTGGGTTGGCTGGATCGCCTGCGGCGGGCACAGCCGAGGCGCCTCGGCGCCCCCGGCTTCTGAGGCCGCGCAATCCCGCGCGCTTCATGACCCTCCGATTGACTCCGGCCCTTCGCCAGGTCGACCGGCGAGGATCGCGGCGCCCGGCCGGGCGACCGGTCGGCGACCGGTCGGCGAGAAAGGGCAGGCGGTGCCGGCTCGTGATATCAGAACGCGGCGCCGGGTCGTGAGCCCCGAGCGCATCGATCGTGATCGGAAGCCGAACCGACCGGCATCGCGTCGGTTCAGGGCGTGTCGAAGTAGCGGCCCACCGACGCCAGGCCGGCCGTGTCGGCCAGCAGCTCGAGGCGGCGTCGGGTGTCCACCCAGCTGATCGGCGACAAGCCCAGCATCTCGCGCAGCGCCTCGGGCTCGACGGCGGCGCGCCAGACGCGCAGGGCAGCGGTCCAGCGCAGGGCCTCGAAGCCGATGTCATCCACCGGCAGGCCGGCCAGGCGCAGCAGCTCGCTCAGCACGTACTCCAGGTTGCGCGCCGTGCATCCGAAGAGGCGCTCGCCGGGCAGATAGCGGGCCAGGTACTCGACCAGCAGGGGTTCCACGGCCGGTCCGAAGGTCAGGCGACGCTCCTTGGCCGAGAAGCGGGGCGCGTCGTAACGCACCAGGAGGCTGGGCGGCCGGGCATCGAGCGCCAGGTCGTCCACGCGCAAGCGGCTGAGCTCCCCCTTCTTGAGGCCGGTATCGAGCAACAAACGGACCAGCAGCGCCGGCCTGGGGTCCGGGGGGCGGCCCGCCTCGCCCAGGCGCAGCCGTTCGGCGCTGGCCAGCAAGCCCTGAACCTCGACGTCGGTCAGAATGCGCGGCAACGGCGCTCTGACCGATCGCTGCACCAGCCCTGCCGCCGGGTCGGTTGGCAGGGCACCCGACTCGGCCAGCCAGGCGAAGAAGACCTTGAGCGTGGTGATGCGGCGAGCCAGGCTCTTGGGGCTGCAGGGGCGTCCCCGGCCCTCGAGCAGCCAGCTCAGGAAGCGGTTGAGGTCCTCGGTGCGGATCCGGCCCAGCTCGGTCGACGCGCCCAGATGCTCCGCCAGCAACCTCAGATCGCTGGCGAAGGCGCGCCGGGTGTTCTCGGTCTTCGCCAGACGCAGCAGATGGGCGTCGAAGCCGGTCAGGGCGCCGGCCAGGCTAGAGCCGGGCCCCAGCTGCGGCAGGTCCAGGCGTCCCGCATCGGAGGGGTCGCTCGTAGCGCCGGGAACGCTCGGGAGCGCGTCGAACAGGCCGAGTTGACGGCCCTCGCGGGGGTCGGGCATGCGGCCATCTTAGGTCAGCCCCGCGAGCGAGTCAACGTGACCGGCGCGACCGACTGTACAAGCGCCTCCGAAGTGTGGTAAACTCGAAGTTAAGAGGCTCTTGACCTGCCCCCACGTCGTGCAGCGCGGGCGCGGCGGGCTGCAACCGATCGCTTTCGCAGGAGGATTTCGCCATGATTCGTCGGATGCTCGCCGCTTTCGCCATGCTGGGGTTGCTCTTCGCCGGACATGCCCTTCCGGCCCAGGCCCAGGACATCCTGGGGCTCAGCCTCCGCCCGACCGACGCCATGACCGGCTCACCCGGCCGCGGCGCGGTGGACATCACCCGCTCCAACGGTGAGGGCAACTACTCGATCAAGGTCGACATGTCCGGCACCGCCGACAGCATGGACCTGGCGAGCTTCGACGGTGCGACGAGCTGGGTGGTCTGGGCGGTCGACATGGATGGCATCCGCCACAACGTCGGCACGCTCGACGCCGACCTGATGCTCGAGAGCGCGTCGGTCGACTACATGATCGCCCGCGTCTACATCACGGCGGAAGCCGATGCCAAGGCCAAGCAGCCGAGCGATCCGCTCTTCTCGGTGACGCTGCGCCAGGTCGAGGAAGTGGACACGGTGGCCGAGGACGACACGGCGGGCGACGAGGCCGCCACGGACGAAGCGGCCGCCAGCGATGCTTCGGCAGACGCAAGCGGCACCGACACGTCGGCGAGCGCCGAGAGCTCGACACCGGCCGAGCTGCCGACCACCGGCGGTCCCGTCTCGGACATGCTGATGCTGCTTGCCATCGCCGGCCTGCTGGTCTTCGGCGGCCTGCGCCTGCGCGCCGTGCGCGTCGACTAGCTGCCGCCGAGCGGGCAGGTCGGAGTCGACCAGGCCCCGCCGATCGATGCGATGCACGGACCGAGCCAGCTGGCTCGGTCCGTCTCGTTGTGGGCGCGAATTCCGACCGGGCAGCCCGCGGGGCCACCGGGTGGTCGCTCGACAGCGTCCTAGCGCGGTCGCATCAGTCGCTCGAGCTCCGTCAGGGCGATGCGTCGGGAAGCCTGGATCCGCCGCCGGGCGGAGAGCATGCGCGGCCAGCCGAGCATGCCCGCCAGCTGGCCGCGCAGGGTGGCGCGGGCAGCCGCTCCGCGCCAGGCCCGCAGGGCCCGCCAGGCGATGCCCAGCTGGGCTCCGAGCACGCGGGGGGCGTGCTTGAGCAGCAGGCGGCTCGGATAGTTGCGCGCCAGCAGCCAGATCCGGTTGCGTGCGACCAGGTAGCTGGCCATCGGGCCGCCGCCGGTGGCACTGACCTGATGGTAGACCAGCGCGTCGGGGACGAAGACGCAGCCCCAACCCGCCAGTCGGGCGCGCCAGGCCAGATCCACGTCTTCCATGTAGCTGCCGAAGGCCTCCTCGAAGGGGCCGATCGCCTCGAACAGGGCGCGCCGGTAGGCGGCCGCGGCCGCGTTGGCGCCGAAGACCTCGGTCGCCTGGTCGTATTGACCCCGATCGAGCTCCCAGACGCCACGGTTGCCGGCCATGCCGGCCAGGTCGAGCGTATCGCCCGTGGTGTGCAGGTGATCGCGGCGGTCGAAGAGCCGCACCTTGCTGGTCGCCATCCCGGCCTCGGGTGACGCGTCGAGGGCCTTGAGCAAGGCCTCGAGCCAGCCAGGCGCGACCTCGGTGTCGTTGTTCAGCAGCACGATCGTGTCCGACCTGGCGGCGCGGATGCCGACGTTGACGCCGGCGGCGAAGCCCAGGTTGCAGGGCAGCGGCATCACCCGCAACCCGGGATAGCCGGCCAGGAGCTCGGACGTGTCGTCGGTCGAGCCGTTGTCGACGATGATCGTCTCGAAGACGCCCGAATCCAGGCCGCCGAGGCTTTGCGCATCCAGGGCCGCCAGGCATGGCGGCAGGAAACGGGCGCCGTTCCAGGTCGGGATGACCACCGTCGCGCGGGGCGCGCCGTCCTCCAGCATGCGCTCAGGCCCCGGGTCGGGTCGGCCAGGCGATCTCGGGCTTCGCGCGATGCAGCAGCTGGTGCTCGCCGGACGCGCCCAGCAGCCTTTCGGCCAGGTCCAGGAAGGCCTGCAGCAAGCCATCGGCCGCGTCGGCGGCCGGCGGCAGCAGATCGAGGTGCACCAGGACCTCGGATGCCTCGGGACCGGCGACGGTCTCGACCGCCTGGGCGCCGTGCCAGTGTCGCGCCAGGACGAGCTCGGCCGTGTCGGACAGGATGATCTCGCCGAGGCTCGGCGCGCTGGGTCGCCGGTCGCCCAGGCCGGTGAAGCGCTCCGAGCCGCGGCTCGGACGGAGCCAGAGATCGCCCTCGATCGCCGTCAGCGCGTAGGCCGCCAGCGGCACCCCCTGCGCCAGCATGAATCCGTGGACCAGGTCGCGCAGGGCCCCTTGGGAGGGCAGCCCCCCCGGCCGAATCGCCCAGGCCAACAGGGCTTCGGGCGGCGGGGTGGCGTCGCGCATGCCGAAGGCCGCATAGGCAGCGCGCCAGGCCGCGAGGTGGTCTCGATGGGTCTCGGCGCTGAGCGCGACTCCGGCGCTGGCCGCGGCCAGATAGGCCGAGGCCGCCGCGCCTTCGGCCCGCGCCGGCCCGGGCAGGCGCAGCCGAATGCTGTGCCGAAGATAGCCCGGATTGAAGCCGAACAGCGCCGTGTCGACCTTCTCGCGCCAGCCGCGCGCCCTCGCGTCGGGTTCGGGCGTCATCCGTTCCGGCCGAGGTGGGCATCGAGGAAGCGTCGCAGGGCGTCGCGCCAGTCGGGGAGCTGCACCCCCAGCTCGGCCGCCGCGAAGTTGCGCAAGGGGGCGTAGCCGGGCGTCTCGGCCGCCCTTGGGAAGTGATCGACCGAATCGATCGGATAGTCCGGACGGCCGGCCTCGTCGAGGATGGCCCGAGCAAACTCGAGCCGCGAGCACCCGCCTTCGTTGACCAGGTGATAGGTGCCAGGGACCTCGGAAGCGGCCAGCTTCAGGATCGCCGCCGCCAGGTCGTCGCAGAAAGTGGGACTGCCCACCTCGTGCTCGACCACCTCCAGGCGGGGCCGACGCTCTGCCAGGTCCAGCATGTTGGTGACGAAGCTGCGCCCGCCCAGACCGTAGAGCCAGGCGGTACGTGCCACGTAGCTGCGAGCGCAGGCTTCGCGGACGGCTACCTCACCCGCCAGCTTCGAAGCGCCGTAGACGCTGAGCGGCTCCGTGGCGTCGAACTCCTGGTAGGGCGCACCCTTGCGCCCGTTGAAGACGAAGTCGGTCGATACCTGCACCAGGGCCGCGCCGGCGCGCTCCGCCCCGAGCGCCACATAGCGCGCTCCGAGGGCGTTGACCCGGTACGCCAGGTCGGGATCGCGCTCGCAGCCGTCGACGTCGGTACAGGCCGCGGCGTTGATCACCAGATCGGGCCGGGCCGCCGCCACGAGGTCGCGCGCGGATGGCCGGGCGATGTCCAGCTCGGAGCGCGCTGGCAGCAAGACCTCGTGCTGGGAGCCCAGTCGCGCGAGCGCTCGTCCGAGCTGACCGCCACCACCGGTGATGAGGATTCGCATGCTGTCCTTCGATCTCGGGCTCCCGTTCGAGGCCCCTGACGGGGGCGAGCGGGCTTCGGGCGAGCGGGCAAGGCGGCGCCCGAGATTATACCATCGCCGGCCTGTCGCGTCCGTCGTTGGTCGAACGCCGGTCGGGCGTCGGGCAAGCCGCCGTAACGCGGGCCGGGGACCAACGTCTTAACCCAGCGTGTCGCTCCGTCAACTGATTCGGTGCGCCCCGAGACCGTGCCCGCTCGACTCCCCCGGTCGGGTGCGGGTCGAGGTCGATCGGGCAAGCCAGTCGACCTGCCGATCGACGCCGCCGGCCCGGGCTTCGGTCGACCGGCACCGACGAGCCCGACCACGCCGACTCACCCAACGTCAACGCCCAACGCTCGACTCCCTAGGAGGACCCGCATGCAGATCTGGCGACGGCACGGAAGTTCATGGCTGGCCCTTGGCATCATCGCCCTGGTCGGCGTGGCAGCCGCGCATCTGGCTTCACCGGCCGAGGTGCCGGCTCAGACGACGGTTCCGCCCGGGCACATCGTCGTCGAGGGCCGCATCCTCTACATCCCCCGCAGCAGCGGCACGAACTTCAGCGCCGCCGGCCTCAAGGTCGACATCTACGACCTGGACGGCGGCTTCCCCGTCGCCAGCCAGCTCCTGGCCAGCACGACCACCGATGCGCGCGGCTTCTTCCGCAGCCCGCCGATCGAGAACAAGGACCCGGATGGTCCGACCGGACAGCTGGAGGGCACGCAGGACGTCTTCCTGCGCCTGCGATCCGACTCTGGCGACGTCAAGCTGCTCGAGATGGGGTCGCGGCGGGGTTACACCTGGAACAGCTACGACATCAACCCGACCACGGGCCAGCTGCGCAACGTGCCCGATGGGGTGGTGCCGATGCAGCCGCTCTACGTCGAGGAGAACACCAAGGACGTCGACGCGCTCTGGACCTACATCGACCTCTCCGGCGCCTGGCTGTTCATGAAGGAGCATACGGGCGAGGATCCGGGCCAGATCACGGCGCTCTGGTCGGCGACCAGCAACCAGGGCCCGCGCTACGATCCGACCGCGCGTGAGATCATCCTGCGCAGCGACAGCGCGGGCTATGGCGACGTGGTGGTGCAGCAGGCGGTCTACGCGCTGGTGCACAACCTGCTCGGCAACCTGCCGGCGGAGTGGCTGCCCTGTCTGTCCGGGCCCGGCTCCGAGATGCAGCGCTCCGGAAGCCAGGCCTGCGCCTTCATCCAGGGCCTGGCGACCTTCGTCGCGCTCGGGGTCTTCAACGATCCGAACTTCGACTCCGCGTCGACGCTGGGCATCAACCTCGACGCTGCGACGCAGGGCAGCCCGGGCTGGGACGACGGCGATGCCGTGCCCGGGCGGGTCGCTGGCGCCTTCTGGGATCTCTACGAGGGTGACACGACCGTGGACGGCACGGACGGCATCAATGCCACCTTCGCCGAGGCTTGGGACGTCATCGATGGCCACCGGCCCAAGACGATGCCCCAGTGGTGGGCGGGTTGGCTGGCCGATGGCAAGGACGGCTGCGCCCCGCTGGGCAGCCTCAAGCAGAACACGATCAACTACAACACCGATCCGGTCATCGATCGCAGCCAGACCACCATCATCCTCGACGAAGACGAGATGGTCGAGATCGACCTCTCGGGCATGGTCACCGACGTGGAGTGCGCCGGCGAGCAGCTCGCGTTCACGATGCTCGAGGCGGGCGACCGCAACGCGGGCGTGCGCTTCACCGCCCCGGTCAGCTTGACGATCAAGCCGGCCGAGAACTGGTTCGGCCAGACCCTGGTGAAGATGCAGGTCTCCGACGGCGCGACGGCGCTGCCGCTCGACCTGACCGTGATCGTCAACTCGGTCAACGACTGCCCGCGCATCGAACCCCGGGTCAACGATCCGCCTTCGGTGCGTTGGGGCAATCCGATCGTCGTCGACCTGGCCGGCCATGTCACCGACGTCGAGGATCAGGTGCAGAACCTGGTCTGGGACGTCGAGGTCGCCCCTCAGAATCAAGGCGCGGTGACGGCACGCGTCCAGGGCAGCACGGCCACCTTCGAGCTGACCGGCAACGTCATCGAGCGCTACGCGGCGCTGGTGACGCTCAAGGTCTCCGACCGGGACGGCTGCACCACCGAGCAGCCGCTCAAGATCATCTGGGACAGCCGGCCCAACCAGCCGCCGTTCATCATCGACGACCGCTTGAGCAAGGAGTACATCGACTGCCAGGGCAGCACGATCTCGCTGGATCTGGTCGGCGTGGGCGGTGACGACGAGGACGGGCCGGACCCGCTGGAGTGGTTCTGCGACAACTGCCCGATCCCGGGCGTCATCACCGAGCGCGCTCCCAACAAGCAGGGCTTCACCTTCATCCCCGAGCCCGAGACCAGCGGCGAGCGCCGCGTGGACCTGCGGGTGGTCGATACCGGCGGCCTGGCCGCGCGGGCCACGATCACGCTCACCTGGCGGACGGCGGCCGAATGCGCCAACCTCCCGCCGCGGATCCTGCGCAACCTGATGCGGCCCAAGACGGCCGGCATCAACGCCCAGATCTGCTACGAGCTCAAGGGCAAGGCCACCGATCCCGACCATCCGGACAGCTCGCTGACCTGGTGGATGGAAGGCGTCAACCCGGCCGACGTGACCGTATCGGGCGAGGGCACGCAACGCCTGTGCTTGACGCCCAACCGGGCCAACCGCCGCAACTACGAGGGTTGCTTCAACACCACCTTCGTGGTGCTCGATCCGCTCAACGCATCGGACAAGATGGACATGTCCACCTGCTGGCGCAAGATCCAGATCAACTTCCCGACCATCCTGCAGAATCGACGCTAGCCGCGACGCACGCGTCCGGCGGCGGAGGCCCGGCCCTTGGTGGCCGGGCCTCTCTGCGTTGCCGTCCGACTCGGCCGGCTCCCTCCGGGAGGCGATGCCAGGCGCCGGGCCCGAAATGGGCCGCGGCGCCTATGCTATACTGCCGCCGATCCGCCAGATCGGCCGTCTCCGCCGGGAGGAACGTGCATGCCCGTCCGCGACCTGCCCCGCCGCATCTGCCTCGCCGTCGCCCTCCTGGCGGCCACACGCTCGGGGGCGTCGCCGATCGCGGCGCAATCGGAGCTCGAGACCACCATCTGCGCCATCCAGGGCTCCGGCGCGGAGTCGCCGCTCAAGGGTCAGCGCGTGGTGGTCGAGGGCGTGGTGACGGCCGACTTCGTCTCGGCGCCGCTCGACGGCTTCTTCATGCAGGCGCCGGACTGCGACGGCGATCCGGCCACCAGCGACGGGATCTGGGTCTACGACGGCAACCGCGACCGTGCGGTGACGGTGGGCCAGACGCTGCGGGTCACCGGCCGCGTCGACGAGTACTTCCAGCTGAGCGAGGTGCTGCTCGACACCTTGGAGGTCGTGAGC